>CAWBKI010000016.1:0-1036956 GCA_963789315.1 uncultured Gemmatimonadaceae bacterium
GCCGCCGCGGTTTGCGGCGCTCCATCCGTTCGCCGGCGACCGTGCCCGCTGCGTGTCGCTCGCCGAGTGGGCGCGGGTCGCCTCGGATCTCGAAGCGCTCGGCATGCCGACCGTGTGGATCGGCACACCCGAGGAGCTCGGCGAGCTTCGTGAGGCGCATCCTGAAGCCCGAGGCCTGTACGCCGATACGCTCGGCGACGGGTCGCTCGCGAGCACCGCGGCCGCGCTGTCGCGCGCGACGTGCATGGTCGGGCACGACTCGGGCCCGCTGCATCTGGCCGCCGCGTTTGGCGTGCCGGTCGTCGGAGTATTCGCGCCCGGACAACCGGAGCGCACGTTCCCTCAGGGCGCCGGCGTGTGGCGAATGCTGCACCGGAAAGCACCCACGGAAGTCACGGCGTCGATGATCGTCCGCGAGATCGAAGAGCTCGAGGTCTTGCCGGGACGATGATCGACGCGCGCCCCCGCCTCGACCGCGTCTGCATCGTGATGATGAGCGCGGTCGGGGACGCGGTACACGTCCTCCCCGTGCTGAACGCGCTCAAGCGACACGCGCCGGACGCCCGCGTGACGTGGGTTCTGCAACCGGGGCCGATGAGCCTCGTGCGGGGTCACCCCGCCGTGGACGACATCGTCGTCTTCGACCGCGCGCGAGGCGTGCGAGCGTTCCTCGACGTGCGCCGCGAGCTGGCGACGCGCGAGTTCGACGTGGTCATCGACCTTCAAGTCTACTTCAAGGCGGGGATCGTCACGTCGTTCACGCGCGCGCCCGTCAAGCTCGGCTTCGACCACGCCCGGGCGCGCGACATGAACTGGCTGTTCACGACGCGGCAAATTCCACCTCACGAGCCGCAGCACGTGCAGGATCAGTACTTCGAGTTTCTCACCGAGCTCGGTGTGCCCGTCGGCGATGTCACGTGGAATCTCGGACCGTGGGACGACGAACGGGCCGCGCAGCGAGCGTTCTTCGCGCCGATCGACCGGCCGGCGGCGTCGATCGTCGTGGCGACGAGCAAGCCGCAGAAGGACTGGATTCCGGAACGTTGGGCGGAGACGGCGGACGCGCTCTATTACGATTTCGGCCTGCAACCGGTGCTCGTCGGCGGACGCTCGCCGCGCGAGCTCGCGGCTGAACAGATCATTCGCGCTCGCGCCCGCGCGCCGCTCGTGTCGGCGCTCGGCAGCGGCCTTCGCAATCTCGTCGGCATTCTCGACGGGTCGGCCCTGGTGTTGTCGCCGGACACAGGGCCGCTGCATATGGCGGTCGCGCTCGACCGGCCCGTGATCTCGCTCGTGGGCTACACGAATCCGAAGCGCACGGGCCCGTACCGGCGCTTCCACGACCTGGTCGTCGACGCCTACGGTGACCCCGGTGAGAGCTATCCGATCAGCATGGAGAACCGCCTCGACCGAATGCAACGGATCGGCGTGCGGGACGTGCTCACGTTCGTCGATCGGTGGCGCGGGTCCTATGCGCCGGCGGTGAGCGATCCGAAGTCGTAGCCGAGTCCGAGCGCGCGGCAGAGCCGCACGAGGCGGTTGAGCGGCAAACCCATCACGGCGAAGTAGTCGCCGTCCACACGGTCGACGATCGTCGCGCCGAATCCCTGGATGCCATAGGCCCCGGCCTTGTCCATCGGCTCGCCAGTTTCGACGTAACGCCTGATCTCGTCGTCGCTCAGCGCACGGAACGTGACACCGACTTCCTCGACCCCGGAGGACATCCGGTCGCGCCAAGAGACCGCGACCGCGGTCATCACGACGTGCGCGCGGCCGCTCAAGCGGCGCAGCATCACCGCGGCCTGCTCGCGGTCTCGCGGCTTCCCGAGCACGTCGCCGTCGACGACGACGATCGTGTCGCCGCCGATGACGACTGCATCGTCGCGTTGGATCGCGCCGGCTTTCTCCCGCGCGAGTCGCTCGGCGTAGACGGCCGGCGCTTCGCCGGGCCGATGCGTCTCGTCGATGTCGGTTGGAATCACCATGTGCTCGATGCCGACGAGGCGCAGCAGCTCGCGGCGACGCGGCGACGCCGACGCGAGGACGACCGGCGGGTTCACCGCTCGATCCAGAGCGTGACGGGACCGTCGTTGACGATCTCGACCTCCATGGTCGCGCCGAACTCGCCCGTCTCGACGCGGACGCCGCGCTGGCGCAGCCCCTCGACGAACCTGTCGTACAAGGGCTGCGCGTGCTCCGGACGCGCCGCGTCGACGAAGCTCGGGCGACGGCCCTTCACCGCGTCGCCGTAGAGCGTGAACTGCGACACGACGAGCATCGCGCCGCCGACGTCGACGATCGAGCGATTCATCTTGTCCTCGTCGTCGGCGAAGACGCGCAGGCCGACGAGCTTCTCGGCCATCCATTCGACGTGGTCGAGGGCGTCCGTGTGCGTGAAGCCGACGAGCACGGCGAGTCCTCGCTCGATCGTGCCGGCGACACGATCGCCCACGCGCACGCTGGCGCGCGTCACGCGCTGAACGAGAACTCGCACGATTGCGCGGGCATGTCGACGCAAGAAGCTAGCGGCGACGTGCCCGCGCCGCTGGTCGGCGGCCGATCAAGCCGCGGCGCTGAGCGACTCGGCCTTCTGGATGATCTCGACGTCGATCGTGATCTTCACCTCGGCACTGACCGCGACGCCACCGGCTTCGAGCGCCTGGTTCCAGTTCAAGCCGTAGTCGTGCCGATTGATCGACCCGGTGAGACTAAAGCCGGCGCGCTCGTTCCCCCACGGATCCTTTCCGCGCCCTTCAAGATGTGCCTTGAGCTCGACCTCGTGGGTGGTGCCGCGGATCGTCAGGTCGCCGACGATCTGAAATTCCTTCTGCACGTCGCCGACGATTCGTTTGCTGACGAAATGCATCGTCGGATGATTGGCGGCGTCGAAGAAGTCGGCAGAGCGGAGATGGTTGTCGCGCATTTCCTGGCGCGTGTCGATCGAATTGACGTCGATGGTCACGTCGATCTTGGACTTGTTCGGCTCCGCGTCGTCGACGACGACGGTCCCTTCAACCTTGCCGAAACGTCCGCGAACGTTGCTGATCATCAAATGTCGAACGGAGAACGCCAACTCGGCGTGGGCGGGATCGACGGTCCAAAAGGTGGTTGAGGCAGTGTCGTTCATTGTTATTCCCCTGTGGTACTCCCTGAAGGTTTGGTGAGAATGGCCAGCATCGGTCATCTCTGTATGATTCGTACATCGAAAGTGCATACCTGTACTTCACGAGCAAAAAAACTCAGTCCGGACACCGCGAGCTCAGCGTAACGCAAGCAGCATGCGATGAAGCGCCGCTCCATCGGCGTCCGAAACCAGGGTCGCTAGATCTTGCTCCAGCGCGTCGACCCTTCGGGCGCCGTCGGCCTGTCGCCTCTGGCCCTCGTCGGTGATCTGCGCCTTGACCGAGCGGCGGTCGGTCGGATCTGCCACGCGGCGAACCAAACCGTCAGCCTCCAAGCGGTCGACCAGCTGAGTCATGTTCGATCGAACGCAGGCCAGCCTGGACGCCAACTCACTCAGCGCCAGCGCGTCGCCGGAGCGCACCAACTCGCTCAGGACAGAGAACTTGGCTCCGGAAAGCCCCGCCTCACCAAGCGCCGCTTCGAGGCGCGCTTCGAGGGCGTGTGCCGTCTGGAGAATGGTGTCGAGATGCTTGAGCTGCGGGCCTGCGATAGTGTCGTTCACGCATGAATAGTACAGGCGGTGAACGCACAAGTCAAGTGACCAAAGATCACTCCACCGTCACTGACTTCGCGAGGTTCCGCGGCTGGTCGACGTTCAGCCCGCGCTTGACGGCGATGTAGTACGCCAGCAACTGCAGCGGGATGACCGTCAGCACCGGGTACAGCATGTCGATCGTCTGCGGGATTCGAATCTCGTAGTCGATCATCCCCTCCAGGACCGGTTCCGGCTGGCTGGTGATGCAGATGACCCTTCCGCCGCGCGCTTTCACTTCCTGGATGTTCGAGACGACCTTCTCGAACACCGCGTCGTGCGGGGCAACGAACACGACCGGCATCTCCGAGTCGATCAGCGCGATCGGTCCGTGCTTCATCTCCGCCGCCGGGTACCCCTCGGCGTGGATGTAGCTGATTTCCTTGAGTTTCAGTGCCCCTTCGAGGGCCACCGGGAAGTTGTAGCCGCGCCCGAGATACAAGAAGTTCGTCGCGTTCTTGAAGCGGTCGGCGAGCTTCTCGATCTCCGGCGCTGTGTCGAGAATCGTTTGAATCTGGTCGGGGAGCGCGAGCATCGCCTGCGCCATGTTCTTGCCCGCCACGACCGACATGTTGCGCAGGCGCGCCAACTTCAGCGTCAGCAGAGCGAGCGCGATGACCTGGCTCGTGAACGCCTTGGTGGACGCGACGCCGATCTCGGGACCGGCGTGCAGATAGATGCCGCCGTCGTCTTCTCGCGCGATCGTCGAGCCGACGACGTTCACGAGTCCGAGCGTCTTCGCCCCGCGGCGCTTCGCTTCGCGCATCGCGGCGAGCGTGTCCGCGGTCTCGCCCGATTGCGAGATCACGACGCACAACGTCTTGTCGTCGACGATCGGGTTGCGGTAGCGGAACTCCGAAGCGTATTCGACCTCCGCGTGCAGGCGAGCGCATTCCTCGATGTACATCCCTCCGATCAGCCCGGAGTGCCAGCTCGTGCCGCACGCGGTGATGATGACGTGGTTGATCGATTGCAGATCTTCCCGAGTGAGATTCAGCCCGCCGAGCTTGGAGAAGCCTTCTTCGACGACGAGCCGGCCGCGCATCGTGTTTTGGATCGTCTGCGGCTGCTCGAAGATCTCCTTGAGCATGAAGTGCTCGAAGCCGCCCTTCTCGATCTCGTCGAGCGACCAGTCGATCCGGCTCACGCCCTTCGACACGCGGCGCGCGTTCAGGTCGAGGACCTCGTAGCCGTCCTTCGTCAGCACGCCCATCTCGCCGTCGTCGAGATAGACGACTTGGCGCGTGTGCTTGAGAATCGCGGCGACGTCGCTCGCCACGAAGTTCTCCCCGTCGCCGAGGCCGATGAGGAGCGGGCTTCCCTGCCGGGCGCAGACGATCTTACCGGGCTCCTTGCTCGATAGAACCGCGATGCCGTAGGTGCCCTGCACGAGATTCAGCGCGTCGATCACCGCGTCCTCGAGCGGCTCGTCGGGAAGGGCGGCCTCGATCAGGTGCGCGAGCACCTCGGTGTCGGTGTCCGACTTGAAAGTGTGCCCCTGCATCTGGAGCATCTTCCGCAGGGCGCTGTAGTTCTCGATGATGCCGTTGTGGACGACGGCGATCGTGTTGGAGCAGTCGGTTTGCGGATGCGCGTTCAATTCGCTCGGCGCGCCGTGCGTGGCCCAACGCGTGTGCGCGATGCCGACGGTGCCATGAATCGGATTCGTGCCGACCAGCGACTCGAGCATCGAGATCTTGCCCTTCGCTTTCCGCATCTCGAGGCCGTTGCCGTTGCTCATCGCGATGCCCGCCGAGTCGTATCCACGGTACTCGAGGCGCTTGAGCCCCTCGATGAGCATCGCCCCGGCGCTACGCGAGCCGACGTATCCGACTATTCCGCACATGAATGGCGAATCCTTTTCAATGTTGAGCGGCGAGCGCGTCGAGCGGCTCGCGCGACCTGCGCACCAGTTCTCGAGCGGCCGCGTCGGTGGGAGCCTCGGCGATCACCCGCACGATGGGCTCGGTCCCGGACGGACGCACGTGAACCCACCGGTCGTCCCACGCGAGCCTGAGGCCATCCTGCGCGTCGGCGGCGGCGTCGGGGAACGCCGCGCGCAATGCATCATACACCGCTCCGAGTGGAGCGGACGGACGGTCGAGCTTGTCCTTCACGATGACGTACTTCGGCAGCTCGGCGACGATGTCTGACAGCGTGCGATTCTCCTCGTGCAGCAGTTGTAGAACGAGCGCCGCGCCAATCGGCGCGTCCCGTCCAAGATGCACTTCGGATAGAATCACGCCACCGTTGCCTTCGCCACCAATCGGGGCCCTTTCGTCGCGCATGCGCACCGCGACGTTCACCTCGCCAACCGGCGCTCTCACGACGGGCACGCCCGCCGCGACCGCCACGTCCTCGACGATCCGGCTGGTGGAAAGATTCGTTACAAGCACGCCGCGTCGGTGCCGGAGCACCACCCGCGCGGCCAGTGCGAGCGTAAAGTCTTCGCCGATCGCTCTTCCCTCGTTCGAGACAAGCGCGAGTCGATCCACGTCGGGGTCCACGGCGAATCCGATCGCGGCCCGCGTCTTAAGCACGAGTCGTTCCAGGTCACCGAGATTCTCGGCGACCGGTTCGGGCGCGCGCGGAAACCTGCCGTCGGTTTCCGCATTGATCGTCGTCACGCGGCAGCCCAGTCGCTCGAGCAACTCGGGCATGATCACGGCCCCTGCTCCACGCACGCAATCGAGTGCGACCGAGAAGGCTCTCCGACGAATGCCGTCGACGTCGAGATACGGTATCGCAAGGACACGTTCGATGTGTCGCGCAATCGCACGCTCATCCAGCTCGATCTCACCGAGCCGGTCCCACGTGGCGCGCGGGATTCCACCTTCGACCAGAGCGCGCATCTCGTTCCCCTCGGACGCCTCGAGGAAGAGGCCAGTCGGACCGATGAACTTGAGGGCGTTCCACTCGATCGGGTTGTGGCTCGCCGAGATCATCAGCCCTCCCGCCGCGTGATGATGCTCGACGGCGAGCTGGCAGGTGGGGGTTGTCGTGAGTCCGATGTCGATGACGTCGCAGCCGACCGATTGGAGCGCGGCGAGGACAACCCGATGGAACATCGGGCCGGACACGCGGCTGTCGCGGCCGACGACGATCTTCGCCCGGCCGGGCGACGCGGATCGCGCGCGCTCGGCCGACCACGCGCCGAACGCCGCGGCGTAGCGCTCGACGACGTCCGGGGTGAGCGCGTCGCCGACGCGCCCGCGAATCCCCGACACGCTGACCATCAATCCGTCAGTCGACATCGGGCGAAAACTAGTCGTCGGAGGAAAGGCGTTGCCGTCGGGGAGCCTCCTGCTTCGCCGCGTAGAAGGGGCGCGCCCCGATGCGTGCATCAATGCGCCGGCATCAACGGGCCGGATTGCGACGATTTCGGAAGGAGACGGAGGTCGCCCAACGCCACCGCGCGCGTCAGCGCTTCGACGACCTGAGGGTCGAACTGCGTCAGCGCGTTGCGGCGGATCTCGTCGAGCGCCTCGCGCAGCGTCATCTCGCAGGGGCGGTACGGCCGATCGCTCGTCATGGCGTCGAGCGCATCGGCGACGGCGACGATGCGCGCCTCGAGTGGAATCGCGGTGCCGTGCAGTCCGTCCGGAATGCCGAGCCCGTCATACCGCTCGTGGTGCGAGCGAACGATGTTGAGCGCCGAGGGTCGATCGGCGAGCAGCGGCGCGAGAATGCGCCAGCCGAGCACCGGATGAGTCATGATGTGCTCGTATTCCTCGGCGGTCAGGCGCTCGGCCTTGTTGAGCACCGCTTCACGCACGCCGATCTTGCCGATGTCGTGCACGTGTCCGCCGAGCTCGATCTGGCGCAGCATCTCGCCATGGAGCCCCATCGCGCCGGCGATCGTGCTCGAATACTTGCTCACCCGAATCGAGTGTCCGCGAGTGTACGGGTCCTTGAGCTCGAGCGCCTCGGCGAGCGACTGAATGCTGGCGAGGAACAGCTCTTCGTTCTCGCGCGCCTGCTCTCTGACGCGGTCCTCGAGGCTCTCGCGGTACGCACGATTCTCGAGCAGCAGGCGGCGCTTGTCGAGCGCCTGCGCCACGCGCGCGCGAACGTCCTCGAGCTGGTACGGCTTGACGACGTAGTCAGCCGCGCCGCCGGCGAGGCAGCTCACCGCCACTTCGACGTCGGCGACGGCGGTGATCATCACGACCGCGAGGTCCGGGTACAGCGTGCGCGATTCGCGCAACAGCTCGAGCCCGCCCATCTTGGGCATGCGCAGGTCGCTCAACATGAGCGAGACCGAGTGGCGCCCGAGCTGTTCGAGCGCCTCGACGCCATTGGCCGCCTCGATGCACTGAAATCCTTCGGCGCGCATCAGGTGGACCATGGCCTGGCGAAGGCGCGGCTCGTCGTCGACGATCAGACAGCAGGGTGAGACTGATTCGTGCGGCCGGGCGATCATCGCGTGGGGTTCGGTTTCGTCAGGTCGCCTTCAGGCGTTAACTTCTACGCATGGCACAGGATAGAGTATCGGCATGACTCGAGTCTTTGATGACGATCTCGCCTCGGGATTTGGCACTCGTGCGATCCACGCCGGCCAACGCCCCGAACCCCTCGCCGGCGCCATCATGACGCCCGTGTATCTGACCTCGACCTACGTGCAGGAGGGGCTGGGTCAGAACAAGGGGTACGAGTACGCGCGGGGAAAGAATCCCACGCGCGAGGCGTTCGAGCGGAACGTCGCCGCGCTCGAGAACGGGCGGCACGGCTTCGCGTTCGCGAGCGGCATGGGCTGCCTCGATTCGATCATGAAGTTGTTCCGCGCCGGCGACCACGTGGTGTGCGCGGAAAATGTCTACGGCGGCACGTTCCGCCTGTTCGACAAGCTCCTCCAGAACTTCGGGCTGACCTTCACATACATCGACACCCGCGATCCGCAGCTCGTCGCCGATGCGATTCGCCCGGAAACGCGGCTCGTGCTCGTGGAGACGCCGAGCAATCCGCTCATGCGGCTCACCGACATCGCGGCCGTGGCGGAGATCGCGCACAAAGCGCAGGCGCTGCTCGTCGTCGACAACACGTTTGCCTCGCCGTTTTTCCAGCGGCCGCTCGAGCTGGGCGCGGACATCGTCTACCACTCGACCACGAAGTACCTCAACGGCCACAGCGACATGATCGGCGGTTGCGCCATCACGCGGGACGACGACATCGGCGCGCGGCTGCAGTTCATTCACAACGCGGCCGGAGCCGTCGCGGGCCCGTTTGACTCATGGCTCGCGCTGCGCGGGACGAAGACGCTGCACCTCCGCATGCGCCAGCACGACGCGAACGGCCGCGAGATCGCCAAGTGGCTCGTCGAGCGGGTCGGGGCCGAGAACGTGTACTACATCGGGCTCCCCTCCCACCCGCAGCACGAGTTGGCCAAGCGGCAAATGTCCGGTTTCGGCGGGATGATCAGCGTCGAGTTGGGGACTAAGGAGCGAGCGGCGCATGTCCTCGGACGGGTACGCGTGTTCGCGCTCGCCGAGTCGCTCGGCGGCGTCGAGTCGCTCATCAGCCAGCCGGCGGGAATGACGCACGCGTCGGTTCCGCCAGAGCGGCGTGCCGCCCTGGGGCTGAGCGACGGCCTGGTCAGGCTCTCCTGCGGGGTGGAGGACGTTGGCGACCTGCTGGCCGACCTCGAACAGGCCTTCGAGGGGATTCCGGAACGGGCCGGGCGAGAATCAAGAGGTTCGAGGGCTCGCGACACAATCGGCAGCGGCGCACCGTAAGGACCGAGGCACTTCCCGCCAGAGACAGCGACCCTCATCCAGACTTCGCCATGGCAAACCGCGTCCAGCTCGTCCAGATCTCGTCCCGCGCCTGGGAACACCCCGCCGATCGCGCCGCGCTCAATACGCTTCGCGCCATTCCCGGCTTCGATGAGGTAGTGAGAAAGGTCGCCGGCTTCTTTGGCGAGCGTGGGATTCGCCAACTGTTCCTCGGCGACGCCGTGCAGGTCACCGCCGGACAGCGTCCGCAGCTCAACGCGATGTGGACCGAGGTGCTCGAGACCCTCGACTGGCCCGAGCGACCCGAGCTGTACGTGAGCCAGACACCGGTCGCGAACGCGATGGCCGTCGGCTTCGACAAGCCGTTCGTCGTGATTCACTCCGGGCTGCTCGAGATACTCGACGAGGACGAGCTTCGCTCGATTCTCGGTCACGAGCTTGGTCACATCATGAGCGGCCACCCGACGTACACGACGATCGCCGTCATTCTCATGTACTTCGGGGTGAGCAATCTTCCCTTCCTCGCCGCGGCGGCGCTGCTGCCCTTCCAGCTCGCGCTGCTCGAGTGGAGCCGCAAGAGCGAGTTCTCGTCGGACCGCGCCGGCCTGCTCGCCGTGCAGGACTTGAACACGGTGATGGGCGCGGAAATGAAGCTCGCCGGCGGCAAGCCGTACGGCGACCAGCTTCGCGTCGACGAGTTCATTCGCCAGGCGGAGCAGTACGAGACCGGCGGCGACGCGTGGGACACCGTTTTGAAGATCCTCAACACCGTCATGCGTACGCACCCGATGCACACGGTTCGCGCGGCGGAACTACTTCGGTGGCAGCGCGCGGGCGGCTTCGACAAGATCATGGCCGGCGATTACATCCGGCGCGGCAGCGGCGACAAGGACCACCCGCTGGGTGAGGACTACGCCGACGCCGCCGGCTACTACGGCCAGAAGACCCGCGAGACGGTCAATCAGTTCAAGGATGGGCTCAGCCGCGCGAAAGACGCGGTGAGCTCGGCGTGGCGGAACCGCTGACCATCCTTCTCGTGGGCGGAGGCGGGCGCGAACACGCGCTCGCCTGGCGCCTGCGCCAAGAAAATCCGTCGTGTCGCATTCTCGCCGCGCCCGGCAATCCGGGCATCGGCGAGATCGCGACGTGCGTCGACGTCCGAGCAACAGACGTCGCCGCCCTTGTTTCGCTCGCCCGGCAGGAGCGGATCGAATGGACGCTTGTCGGCCCCGAGGCGCCGCTGGCCGCCGGACTCGCCGACGCGTTTCGCGCCGAGTCGATGCCGATCTTCGGACCCACGCGAGCTGCCGCGGCGATCGAGTCGTCGAAGGCATTCGCCAAGGAGATCATGGCCGAAGCGGGAGTACCGACGGCGCGCGCCCGCACCTGCGGCTCGCTCGCCGAAGCCAAACGAGCGATCGACGAATTGGCCGACGACGAGAAGCGCGTGGTGATCAAGGCGTCGGGGCTCGCGGCGGGAAAAGGCGTCGTCGTCGCGACGAGCATCGACGAAGCGCGACGCGCCGCCGCGTCGATGCTGAGCGACCGCGCGTTCGGCGAGGCCGGCGACACGGTGCTGGTCGAGGAATTCATGAATGGCGAAGAGCTGTCGCTCTTCGCACTCACCGACGGCGAGCGCGTCGTCACGCTTCCGGCGTCGCAGGATCACAAGCGTTTGAACGACGGCGACCGCGGCCCGAACACGGGCGGCATGGGCGCGTACTGCCCCGTGTCTCTCGCCGACGCTCCTGGATTCACCGAGGACGTCGTCGATCGAATCGTGCGGCCGACGCTGGCGGCGATGAATGCGCGCGGCACGCCGTTCACGGGGTTGTTGTACGTGGGGCTCATGGTCACCACGGACGGGCCGAAGGTCGTGGAGTTCAATTGCCGCTTCGGCGACCCGGAGACGGAGGCGGTCCTGCCTGCACTCGCTGCGGACGCGAACGTCTTCGAGGCGATGGCTACGGTGGCTCGCGGCGGACGCCTCTCGGAACAAGGCATCGTCGCAGACCGCGCGGCCGTTACGACGGTGATCGCCGCCGCCGGCTATCCGGAGCAGCCGCGCACCGGCGACGCGATTCGCCTGCCGCCCTCCGAAGAAGACGTGTTCGTCTTTCACGCGGGGACCAGGCGAGGCGCGGGAGGAGGCCTCGAGACCTCCGGCGGACGCGTCTTCGCAGTGACGGGGGTCGCCGCGACGCTCGAGGGCGCACGCGCGCGGAGCCAGGGATTCGCCCGCGACGTGGAATTCGCCGGCAAGCAGTTCCGTTCGGACATCGCGTGGCGCGAACTTTCGCGCCGTGCCCGAGCTTCCCGAGACTGAAACGATAGCGCGCGACCTCGATCAAGAGGTCGCGGGCCGGCGGATCGAGAAAGCCGTCGTGCGGCGGGCGGACGTGTTACGCGAAAGCTCGCCGGCGCGGTTCATCCGCAGAGTCACCGGCGCGACGATCGAACGCTGTTGGCGGCGCGCCAAGCTCGTCGTCATCTCGCTGTCCTCAGGCGAGCAGATCGTCGTGCAGCCGCGGTTCACAGGCGCCCTGCTGATCGACGACGGAACTCTCGCCCCGGAAGAGCGCCGCTACTCGACGATGGAGCTCACGCTCGACGACGGCCGGTCGCTGCACTACCGCGACATCCGCCGTCTGGGTACGGTGACCGTGATGTCGCCGAGCCGATTCGAGGAGTACACGACTTCGCTCGGCATCGAGCCACTTGACCGCGCCTTCACCGCCAAGCATCTATCGGCCCTCCTCGAGGGCCGCCGCCAATCGATCAAGAAAACGTTGATGGATCAGCGCGTCGTCGCCGGTATCGGAAACATCTACGCCAACGAAGCCCTGTGGCGGGCGGGGATCGATCCGTCGCGCGCCGCGGGGTCGATCGCGAACGGCGAGGCGGATGCGTTGCGGACGGGGATCGTCGGCGTGCTGCGTGAGTCGATCGCGGCGCGCGGCACGAGCTTCAGGGACTATCGCGACGCGCGCGGCGAGCGCGGCGGCTTCGTCGAGCAGCTCGCCGTGTACGGGCGCGCGGGCGAACCGTGCGCCCGCTGCGGCGCGCGACTGGTCGAAACACACGCGATCGACGGCCGGACGACCGTGCTGTGCGCGCGATGCCAAAAGTAAAGCTGCTTCGGCCGCCGACCTCCGACGCGCAACTGCGCGTGATGCGCACGCACGTTCGCGAGAACGCGCTCGACCGGCCCGCCGTCTACCAGATGATTGCGGCCGACGGGGAAATCGTCTACGTCGGAAAGTCGAAGCAGCTCCGGTCGCGACTGCTGAGCTACTTCCGCGCGGCGTTTCCCGACGACAAGGGAGCGCGCGTTCTGCGCGAAGCCGAACGGATCGAGTGGGAGTACGTGCCGAGCGAGTTCAGCGCGCTGCTCACCGAATTGCGTCTCATCAAGCGATTCCGCCCGCGATTCAACGTCGCGATGAAAAACGACGGGCGGAACTACTGCTTCATCAAACTCACCAAGGGTCCGGCGCCCAAGCTCGTCGTCGTCCGCGGCCCGGGCAGCGACGACAACGCGGTGTACTACGGACCGTTCATGGGCGCGATGGGCGTCGGCGAGGCGCTGCGCGAGTTGAACGACGTCCTCGGCCTGCGCGATTGCGCCGCCGACCAGCGGATGCACTTCGCCGACCAGCCCGAATTGTTCGACGCATTCCCGCGCACGCCGGGGTGTATCCGATTCGAGGTGAGGAAGTGTCTGGGGCCGTGCGTCGGCGGATGCACCGTGCAGCAGTACGACGAACGATTGTTTCTCGCGCGCGCGTTTCTCGACGGCGTCGACGACGGCCCGATCGAGCGTCTGCGCGAGGACATGGAAGCGGCGAGCGAACGCCTCGAGTACGAGCGCGCGGCGGCGCTGCGCGACAAGATGCGTCGTCTCGAGGCGTTGCGCGGGCAGTTCGCCCATCTGCGTTTCGCCGTCGAGAACTTGTCGTTCGTCTACACCGTTCCGGGCTACGACGGAGCCGACCGGGTCTATCTGATTCGTCGCGGGCTCGTGCGGGCCGAGTCGGCGGTGCCGAAAACGACGGACGAGGCGGCGTCGCTCATGCACCTCATCGACGGCGTCTTTTCGCCGGCCGAGCGGCGGACGACCGAGATCCCGACGCATGAGATCGACGAGCTGCTGCTGTTGTCCTCGTGGTTTCGACGTTTCCCCGAGGAGCTGTACCGTACGAGCGCGTCGCCGGCGGCTGTGGCCGCGGCTTCGTAAGAGACCCCGGTCACACGGCGACTGCGCAGCGGCCTGGAGCAGGGTTGGCGCGCGTTCTGCACAGCAACAGTGAGCGCACCGCTCGTCCCGTGCGCGTCACCCGCAACCGCCCAAAAACGAGAGCGATGGCGACGACGTCCTGGCAGCCGACAACGCTTGTGAAGTGTGTGAGCATTCGCCCGTGGCTCGTGTACCCCGGATGCGATGAGCCCGGCGGGTGCCACGACCTCACGCTGGGCAAGATCTACGAGATGCTCGGCCTCGAGGGCACCGGATCGTTTTATAGAATCATCGACGACTCGGGCGAGGATTTTCTCTACCCGGTGTCGCACTTCACCCTGCTGTAGGCCCGCCGATCACCCTACGGCGCGAGGTCGAGGGTCTCTACCTCGACGGTTCCGCCGGCAATTGTGAGCTTGGCCACACTCGGTAGCAGATCGAACCGCCGAGGGCCGGCCGAGCCTGGATTCACGACCCATCGGTCGCGGGCGTGAGTCACGAGTTGCTTGTGCGTGTGCCCGTACACGATCACGTCGGCGTCGTAGCGTTCGAGCAGACGCTGCGGATTTGGGCTGCCGAGTTCGTGACCGTGGCTCACGTGGATGCGCACGCTGCCGACGCTCAACTCGATCTCCTTCGGCAAGGGTGGATCGTCGGGCGGGTCCGTGTTGCCGCGGACGGCGCGTACCGGCGCGATCAGCGCGAGCTCCATGAGCACGTCAGCGCCGCCGACGTCACCCGCATGCAGGATCAGCTCGACGCCCGGCCAGCGCGGTGTGAACGTCCGGCCGTACGAGGCCATGCGTGTCCGAGATCAGTCCGATGACGCGCGGTTCCGCCTTCCCCGACATACCCGTCACTCCGTGCCGTGTTCGCTCCAGCGAGGCACGAGCGAGTGTGAGACGCCCAAGTGATCGAGCACGCGGGCGACGACGAAGTTCACGAGATCGTCGATCGACGCCGGCTTGTGATAGAACCCCGGCGCGGCCGGCAGCACGATCAGCGCCGGCCCGCGTGACGCGGAGCATGTTTTCGAGATGGATCGCGCTGAGCGGCGTCTCGCGCGGCACGAGAATCAGCTTGCGGCGCTCCTTGAGCGCGACGTCGGCGGCACGCTCGACGAGCGATCGCGACGAGCCCGCGGCGATCGCCGAGAGCGTTCCCATCGAGCAGGGGCAGACGACCATCCCGGCGTTGCGCGCCGAGCCGGACGCCGGCGATGCGCCGCGGTCGGCGTCGTCGAACGTCGTGATGCACGAATCCCACGCGGCGCGGCCCACGCTGTCGCGCAACGCGCCGATCGAGTCGATGCCCATCTCCGTGTTCAACAACCGAAGGCCGTGCGACGACACGATGAGCTGCACCGATTCCTTCGCCTCGGCGAGCGGACGACAGGAGTCGAACCGCGTACGGCGCGCCGGATGCGCCGGTGATGGCGACGACGATCGGCGTCTTCGTCATGCCCCGACTGCGCGAAGAGCGAGAGCGATCGGACTCGTGTGCACCAACCGCTCGATCAGCACGCACGTGAAAAAGACGATGCTGATCACCCCGTTCATCGTGAAGAACGCGGCGTCCAGGCGCGAGAAGTCATTGGACTTGACGAGCGAGTGCTCGTACACGAGCAGGCCCGCGGCCACCGCTACGCCAAGCGCATAGAACGAACCGCCCGACCCGCTTCCGAACGTCGCGGCACCCACTGCTGCGAGGCACAGCACCGTTCCGATGTGCAGACCGCGCGCTATGCTCAGCGCCCGCGCACCGCCGAACGCCGCCGGCAGCGAATGAAGTCGGTGCTCACGATCGAAGTCGATGTCCTGGAGCGCGTACAGCACGTCGAATCCGCCGCCCCACGTCGCCACGCCGAGCGCCAGCGCGACGAGCATCCACCACGGCGTGCTCCATCGGCCGGTCACCGCGAGGTACCCGCCCACCGGAGCGATCGACATCCCGACGCCGAGCACGAGGTGACACCAGCGAGTGAACCGCTTGGTGTAGCTGTAGAAGAACACCCAGGCCAGCGCGAGCGGCGAGAGCTCGCCGCAGAGCGAATTCAGTTGCCACGCCGCCCAGACGAACACCGACGACGCGATCGCCACGGCGACGACCGCCTCGGCGACGCGGAGCGCGCCGCTCGGCAGCTCGCGCTGGCGCGTGCGCGGGTTGCGCCCGTCAATCTCGCGGTCGACGATGCGATTGAACCCCATCGCCGCGAAGCGCGCGCAGGTGAACGCGAGCACGACCCAGCCGAGCGAGCGCCACGTGACCGGCGCGCGGTACGAGGCGAGCACGACTCCGACGAGCGCGAACGGCAGTGCGAACAACGTGTGCGGCAGCTTGACGAAGTTCACGTACGCGAGGAGCCGCGATCCGCGGTGCGCGAACGTCTGTCCTTCGCGCGCCTGTTCCGCGCCAGGAGCGGCGGTCATCGCTTGTCTCCCGGTCCGAGGCCGAGCGTCGGCCAGAGGTCGTCGACGCGGCGCTTCGTCGCGTCGTCCATGAGGATCAACCCGGGCCACTCACGCGCGAACCCTTCCTCGGGAAGTTTTTTCGTCGCGTCGATGCCCATCTTGGATCCGTACGTGAAGGTGCGACTCGAGTGATCGAGCACGTCGACCGGGCCCATGGAGAAGCGCGCGTCGCGCTGCGGGTCGATGTTATTGAGCGCCACCCACCACGCCTCCTGCGGATCGCGCACGTTCACCCAATCGTCGACGATCACGAGCACCTTGGCGAGGGACATGAGGCCCTGGCCCCAGAGCGCGTTCATCACCTTGTACGCCTGGCCGGGATACTCCTTCTTGATCGATACGAAGACGAGGTTGTGAAAGATCCCCTCGGCCGGCATGTGATAGTCGAGGATCTCCGGAATCGTCAGCTTCGAGCAGCGGGAGGAAGATTCGCTCGGTCGCGTGGCCCAGGTAGAAGTCCTCCATCGGCGGGCGGCCGACGATCGTCGCCGGGAAGATGGGCGACTTGCGCATCGTGATCGCCGTGACGTGCACCTGCGGGTAGAGATCGGCGAGCGAATAGAAGCCGGTGTGATCGCCGAACGGCCCTTCCGTGACGAGCGATTCGGCGGGATCGATGTAGCCCTCGATCACGAAGTCCGCCTCGGCTGGAACCTCGAGGTCGCACGTGACGGCCTTGGCGAGCGACACGGGCGCGCGCCGGAGGAATCCGGCGAACAGAGAATTCGTCGACCGTCGGCGGGAGCGGCGCGCTCGCCGAGTACATCGACGGCGGGATCGGCGCCGAGGGCGATGCACACCGGCATCTTCTCGCCTCGCTCGGCCATCTCGCGCCAGTGCGCCGCGCCGACCTTGTGGCGCTGCCAGTGCATCGCCAGCGTCGTCTTGCCGGTCTGCATGATGCGATACATCCCGACGTTGCGAATACCGCGCTTCGGGTCGCGCGTGATGACCATCGGGAAGCGTGATGTACGCGCCGCCGTCTTCGGGCCAGCACTTCATGAGCGGGAGCTGGTCGAGATCGACTTCGGCATCGCGCCAGACGACTTCTTGGACGCCGCACCGCCCTTTTTCGTGCGCGGCGGGAACTTTGCCATCTCCATCAGGCGCGGCAGCAGCGCCAGCTTGGCGATGATCCCTTCGGGCACCTTCATCGCGAGCATCTCGTCGATCCGGACGCCGATCTCGTCGAGCGACTCGACGCCGAGCGACATGCTCATCCGCCGCATCGATCCGAACAGATTGATGCCGACGGGAAAGGCCGAGCGCTGGCCGTTCATCAGGACCGGCTGCTCGAAGAGAAGCGCTTTGCCTCCGCCCTCCTGCTTCATCACCCGATCGGCGATCTCGCACAACTCCAGGTTGAGCGAGACCGGCTGCCGAACACGAACGAGCTCACCGGCTTGCTCGAGCTGCGCGACGAATTGGGAGAGCGTGTCGACGGTGGACAAGCGTTACGCCTTGCGCCCTGAGTGGATGGCGGCGATGCCGAAACTGAGCGACGCCCAACCGACCTCCGAGAAACCCGCGCGGCGCATTCGGTCGGCGAGCTCCTGTTCCGGCGGAAAATTCGCCACCGATCGCGGCAGGTAGGCGTACGCGCTCCGGTGCCCGCTGACAAGCGCCCCAACGCGAGGCAACACTTGATGGAAGTAGAAGTGATAGAGCGAGCGCACGACGGCCAATCGTGGGGTCGTGAACTCGAGGATGACGAATCGCGCGCCCGGCGCCAGCACGCGGTGGACTTCGCGCAGCGACGCATCGAGATCCGTCACGTTGCGGATTCCGAACGCGACGATGGCGCCGGAAGCCTCACGGTCGCGGAGCGGCAGGTCCAGGGCGTCGGCGACGACCGGCCATACCGTGGATGCGGACGCCTTACCCAAACCAGCCCGCAGCATGGGCTCGGCAAAGTCGGCCCCCACGACGCGCCCTCCGAATCCAGGCGTCCGCGACAGCTCGGCGGCGACGTCGAGGGTGCCCGCGCACAGATCGACGTAGGTGCCCGTGGGGACGCGGGTCCACTCCAGCGCCGCGATCGCCTTGCGACGCCAGGCGCGATCGACGTTCAGGCTGAGGAGATGGTTGAGCCGGTCGTAGGTCGGCGCGATCTGACCGAAAGTTCGGCGGACGTAGTCTCGCTTGACGTCCCCGCCGGCGGCGGCGGCACGCGCTTCTTCCGTCTCCAGCTCGCTCACCGTCATGCGGCGAAAGTTGCCCGTGCCCGGATGGCTGGGCAAGCGGAAGCGGCTGTCGATGGATACCGGCCGGCCGAAGTGGCTGGTCGATGGATACCGGCAAGCATAGCTTTGGTCAACCGACGGCGCCGCTTCGTCATGGGCGCGCGCCACGAGGCGAATGCCACCAGCCCTCGACCTTCAAAATCTCCCGGACGCCGACGTCGTCGCGCTGGCCCAGAATGGACGGGACGGCGCGTTTCGCGAGTTAATCCGCAGATATGAGCGACCGGTCTTCTCGCTCATTTATCGGATGGTCCGCGACCGTGAGCTGTCCGAGGACCTCGCTCAGGACACCTTCATCAAGGTCCTGAACCACCTCGACCGCTATCGGCCGGAATTCAAGCTGTCGAGCTGGCTGTTCAAGATCGCCAACAACGTCGCGATCGATCACCTGCGGCGGCGACAGTTGGAGACGGTGAGCATCGACGGCTCGCCGCACGCGATGACGCAGGACGCCATCGAAGCGACCTCGTTCGACATCGTCGGGGACCAGGAATCCGCCCTCGACGAGCTCGAGGCCAGAGAGCTGGGGTCGTCCATCGAGCGCGCCATCGCCGGGCTCAGACCTGAATACCGGTCCTGCATCATGCTGAGACATGTCGAGGGCCGCTCGTACGAAGAGATCGCGGCGACGCTCGACCTACCGCTCGGGACCGTGAAGACCTACATCCACCGCGCCCGGCACGAGCTCCGCCGGTCGCTCGATCATTTGCGCGAGAGCGGGTGATTCGACTCACCCAGCCCCGATGTCGGGGCTCACCCGACCTGGACCAAACCGTGAAACAAGCACCGTCAACCCTCCGTACTGATCCTCCGGAGACTCCATGAACCACCGGCACCTCCTTCCAGACGAGATCGACCTCCTCCTCGATGACGAGGTGGGCTTCGGGGTGACCCCCCTGCGAGCCCATATCCGCGAATGCGCGCGATGCCGCGCGCTGGTCGATGAAGCACGCGTCGCCGTAGACGCCCTGGAGGCAGTTCCCCACTTCGCACCGTCCCACCTGTTCGCCGATCGCGTGATGGCCGGCGTGCCTGTTTTCGTTCCCTGGCACGTCGCCGCCCGAGATTCCGCCGAACGGTGGCTGCCGCAGGCGCGACGCACCCGATACATCGTGGCGGGACTAGCCACGTCGGTCGCGTCGCTCGTCACCCTCGCGATCCTGTGGGTGGCGACCCAGACCGACGCGCTGGTGCTGGCTACCGGCGCCGCGGGCGGGGAACTGCGAAGCGTGGCGATGGACGCCGGCCAACGTGCCCTCGCGGCCATCTTCGGCGAGCAGGCGCTCCGCTTGGTCCAGGGCGCCGGTCCACTGGGAATGGCGGCCGCGTTGGGGATACTCGTTCTGGCGACCGCGGGGTCGGTCGCCGGATTTCGGGCGCTAGCGCTCGCTTCGAGCCGACGTCGGGCGTAGCGATGCGCCCCCTGATCGCGATCGCCGCTCTGGCGCTTGGCAGCATGCAGGCGTCGGCGCAGGCCGGTCAAACGAAGACGGACACCGCCCGAAAGTCGGCCGTTCCCGCGGACTCGACTCTCGCGAACGAGATCGCGCAGCGTCGCGCGCAGGGAGACGACAGGCTTCCGGACGCGAGCAGCTTCACCGTCGGAGATCGCACGATCGCGGCTGACTCGACCATTCACGGCACGATCGCCGTCGCGCGCGGCAACCTCGACGTGTTCGGCACGATCGACGGCGACGCTGTCACCCTGGCCGGCAACATTCGCGTTCACAACGGCGGACGCGTCACGGGCGACGCGTGGGCGGTCGGCGGCACCGTGGCGATCGACGGCGGGGTCGTAGAAGGCGAGCGGCGCGCCGTCGCCGTGCCGAAATACACGGGCGCGCGCGTGGCTCGCGCGCCGCTTACGGTTTGGCAGGCGCTCAAGCTCGCTGTCGGATGGTTTGCCGTGCTGGCGATCATCGGGATCGGCGTGATGCTGTTTGCCGATGCGAATCTCGACGGCGTCGTCACTGAACTGGAACGGGGCGTGGCGCGCGCATTCTGGATCGGGCTCGCGGGTCAATTGCTGGCGCTCCCCGGACTGCTCATCGTCGTCGTTGGACTGGCGATCACCGTGCTGGGGCTGCTGCTCGTCCCGTTCGCGATCGTGGCGTACATCGTGGCAGCAGCGGGACTGCTCACGCTCGGATTCCTCGCCGCCGCGCGTCTTCTCGGCGGCGGATTTGCGTCGGACGACGGCACCGCGTCGCCGCGTGGCGTCCATCTTCGCGCGCTGTTCCTCGGTCTGCTCGTGTATCTCGCCCTCTGGATCGCGACCGCGCTGTTCTCCCACACGCCGGGGGTCGGCACCGTCCTACGTGTGCTGGCCGTCGCGATCACGTGGGTGGCCGCTACCACCGGACTTGGCGCGACGATCTCGTCGCGCGCGGGAACGCACCGCGCCAATGGCGCCCGCGTCCAAATACGCCGGCGACGAGCTGGCGTGGCAGACTCCGACTCCGGTTACGGGCGTCGCCGCATCGTCGCGCCGACCAGTGTCGTCGACCGCTCCCTGACGCGCGTCGAGTCGACTAGGACTCGGCCCGAAGAATGACCTTGTCGCCGCGAGAGAGATGCAACGCTCTCGCGGCGCTGTCGTTTCGGACCGAGATCTCGATCGCGCCGCCCGAGCCGACGACAGCGAGCGCTTCGCCGATCTCGACGTCCGCGTAAGCGCGGCGAAGCGGGATGGTCCTGTGTCCCACGACGACCGCCGCGACTCCGTCGGCCGTGAGGTTCGTGATCGCGTTGCCGAATCGATCGATCGCGACGACTTCACCTTCGACCATTCCGCCGGGACGTCGAACGGGCTCCGGCGTACGGTGCACGATCGGGGAATCGGCGGGCGGCGAACCGAGAGTGGTGATCGGTTCACCTCGCGCGAGCGCCGCGGCCGCTGGAGCGAAGACGTCGCGGCCGTGGAACGTCGCCGACGCGTCGTCCGGAACGCGAAGCGCTACCACCATTGCGGTGGAGTCCACTAGCGCCGGCGACAGCACGCCGTTGTCGGGCCCCACGAGGTGGCGGCCCTCGCACGTCACGGCCAGCGCCGCCCGCGGCGAGCCGACGCCGGGATCCACCACGACGAGATGCACCGTCCCCGTGGGGAACCGCTGCCAGAAGCGCGCGACGGCGAGCCGCGCGCAATCCACGTCGTGGCGGGGAATGTCGTGCGTGATGTCGACGATCGTCGCGGCGGGCGCGTGCGTGAGCAGGACCGCCTTCATCTCGCCGACGTAGCCGTCGGCGGTACCGAAATCGGTGGTGAGTGTGACGATGCGATTCATCGTCGAAACTCCTTGCGCGATCAGTTCGTCGCGGCTGCTACTGTGTCGTTCACCCGCTCCGCGACGCGCCCGGCGATCGAGACGAGCGCGCGGGCCGCGGATGACGCGGGTTCCGCGGCGACGATCGGCGCGCCGTGATCGCCGCCTTCCATCACGCGCTGATAGAGCGGGATCTGTCCCAGGAGCGGCAGATCGAGCTCCTTCGCCAGCCGCTCGCCTCCGCCGCTGCCGAACAGTGGCGACGGCTTGCCGCAGTGCGGACACTCGAACCAACTCATGTTCTCGACGATGCCGAGCACGGGTACCGTCACGCGCTCGAACATCTTGACGCCGCGCAGCGCGTCGCCGACGGAAACTTCCTGCGGCGTCGTGACGATGATCGCGCCGGTGACCTGGGTCGCTTGCACGAGCGTGAGCTGCGCGTCGCCCGTGCCCGGCGGAAGATCGACGATGAAGTAGTCGAGCGTCCCCCACGCGACGTCGCGCAGGAACTGCGTGATGATTTTCATGATGATCGGGCCGCGCCAAATGGCCGGCTGGTCGCGATCGATGAGAAACCCGATGCTCATGACCTTCACGCCGTGCGCCTCGAGCGGGATGATGCGCTCCTGGATCACCATCGGCGGCTCGTTGACGCCCATCATCAGCGGGATGTTCGGCCCGTAGATGTCGGCGTCCATGAGCCCGACGCGCGCACCTTGCTGCGCGAGCGCGACGGCGAGGTTCACCGCGACGGTGGACTTCCCGACGCCGCCCTTGCCGCTCGAGATCGCGATGATCTTGCCGAGGTTCGGGTAGGCGACCGGCGTCGGCGCGGGGACGCGGGGCTGCGCTGGACGGTCGTCCATCACCGGCAGCGCTCGACCGGCGGGCCTCGGCGCGGGCGGCGGGGGAGCCGCCTGCTTCGCCGCCGCGACATCCACCGTCACGTCCGAAACACCATCCACTTGCTCTACGGCCTGACGAATCATGCGAGCCAGCGCGGGGTCGTCGCCGGGGGCAAGCTGCAGCGTGAGGCGTACTCTGCCAGTCGTAGTCGTCGCGATGTCGCGCACCGCGCCGCTCTCCATCACGTCGCGCCCGGTGCGCGGATGCCGAACGCGGCCGAGCGCCTCGGCGATTCGTGCTGTAGCGTCGCTGCCATGTCTAGAAGGTAGGGCGCTTCACGTTGCCGCGCGCGCGGACTGGGGCCGGTCGGGTGAGAACGGCGGCAAGTATCGTTGCGCGGCGGCGAGGACGCGCTCTCGTACGTCGTCGAGCGATCCGGAGATCAACGCGCCGGCCGCCTTGGCGTGTCCGCCGCCGCCGAATTGTCGCGCGAACGCGTTGACGTCGACCTCGCCCGTGCTGCGGAACGACACCTTCACCTTGCCGTAGCCGAGGTCGCGGAAGAAGAGCGCCATCCGCGTACCGGCGATCGAACGCGCGTGTTCGACGATGCCGTCGAGATCCTCCTGTCGAACGCCGTGCTTCTCCAGCGCTCCGCCGCGCATCGACAGCCAGGCGATTCCGTGCTCTTCGTCGACGCCGAGGCTGTCGAGCACCTCGCCGAGCAGACGTACTCGACCGGCGGGCGCCGACGCGTAGATGCGGAGGTACATCTCCTCGGGCTCGACCCCCGCGTGCAG
This sequence comes from uncultured Gemmatimonadaceae bacterium, assembly GCA_963789315.1. GTDB lineage: Bacteria > Gemmatimonadota > Gemmatimonadetes > Gemmatimonadales > Gemmatimonadaceae > JAQBQB01. The sequence continues at coordinate 23,314 of CAWBKI010000016.1, forward strand.
CATGTCGGCGGCGATGGCGTGGCAACGAGGTGTCGTGTTGCTGAAGCGGAAGCCGCCGGTGTCGGTGAGGATCGCCGTGTAGAGCGCCTGCGCGATGTCGGGGTCGATCTCCAGATCGAGTCCGCGCGCCAGATCGTACACCAGCTCGCCGGTCGCGCACGCGGCCACGTCGGTGAACACGATGTCGCCGGCGGGATCGTCCGACGCGATGTGGTGATCGATCACGAGCTTGGGCACGCGCAGCTTGCGGACGGCGTCGGCGAGCCCGCCCAGCCGCTTGACGTCGCTGATGTCGAGCACGACGAGCAGGTCGATCCCCTCGAGCGCGGCGGCGCCGCGGGGCGTCATGTCACGAACGTCGTCGTCGAGCAGGAACGAGAAGAGCTCCGGCCATGGCGTGGGGTTCACGATGCGCACGTCGAGGCCGAGTTGGGTGAGCAGCCGCGCCAGCGCGACCTCCGAGCCGCATCCGTCGCCGTCGGCGTTCATGTGCGTCGACAGCGCGACGCGCCGACCGGGCACGAGCTCGCGCCGCAAGGCTTCGATCGCCGCGCGTCGCGACTCCGGAATTTTCAGATACTCATGGGCCGTGTGCGACACGTCGTGCCGATTGCTCTCCCAAGAAATTGAAACGGCGCCCGGACTCGGGCGCCGTCTCCAAAGCTAACGCGACTTCCCCCCGCCGTCAGTCGCCGGCGGCTTCCATAGGCTGATTCCCGACGTGCGAATGGCTCATGCTGTAGAGGAAGTAGATGACAAGACCGATGGCCATCCAAACCACGAGGCGGAGCCAGGTGTCGCCGGGCAGGCTGTACATCATGTACGCGCAGATCAAAATGCCCAGGATCGGCACGACAGGCACGAGCGGTGTACGGAAGGGACGCGGGATGTTGGGCCGCTTGTAGCGCAGGACCATGATCCCGAAGCACACGATCACGAAGGCGAGCAGCGTGCCGATCGAAACGAGCTGGCCGAGCAGATCGATCGGGAAGAAACCGGCGACCAGCGCCGCCACGACGCCCGTCACGATCGTCGTGACGTACGGCGTTTGGAACCTGGGGTGGACCTTGCCGAACACCGCGGGCAGCAGCCCGTCGCGGCTCATCGAGAAGAAGATGCGCGGCTGTCCCATGAGCATCACGAGCACGACCGACGCGAGGCCGAGGATCGCGCCGATGTTGATGAAGTAGGTCAGCCACTTGAGCGCCGGACCGGCGGCGGCGATCGCCACATAGACCGGTTGCGGGACGTTCAGGTTCTTGTAGCTCGTGAGCCCCGTCATGACGAGCGCCATCAGGATGTACAGCACGGTGCAGATCGCGAGCGAGGAGAGAATGCCGATCGGCATGTCCTTCTGCGGATTCTTCGCCTCCTGTGCCGCCGTCGACACGGCGTCGAATCCTATGTACGCGAAGAACACGACCGCCGCGCCACGGATGATGCCGCTGAAACCGAAGTGGCCGAACTCGCCGGTGTTCGCCGGAATGAACGGATGCCAGTTGGCCGAGTTCACGTACATGAACCCGAAGCAGATCACGAGGACGACGATCGCGACCTTGATGAACACGATCACGTTGTTGAAATTCGCCGACTCCTTGATGCCAACGACCAGCAGCGTCGACATCAGCCCGACGAGCAGGATCGCCGGCAGATTGATGATGCCGGGTTGCAGGACGGCTCCGGCCTGACACGCGCCGTTCACGGCCGCCGTCGCCGCGCCGGACGCGTCGATGCACATCAGGTTTCTGACGAGCGTGTGCGTGCCGACTACGCCGAGCGGCGCTTGCGTCCACGCCGCGGAGAGGTGAACGCCGAGGTTGTCACGCAAGAACGCGACGAAGTAGCCGGACCATCCGACCGCCACCGTCGCCGCGCCGAACAGATACTCGAGGATCAGATCCCAGCCGATGATCCACGCGACGAACTCGCCGAGCGTCGCGTAGCCGTAGGTGTACGCGCTGCCGGCGATCGGAATCATCGACGCGAACTCGGCGTAGCAGAGGCCTGCGAACAGGCATCCGAGTCCGGCGACGACGAACGAAAGCACGATCGCGGGACCAGCCGTTTGCGCGGCGGCCGTGCCGGTGAGCACGAAGATGCCGGCGCCGATGATCGCGCCGATGCCGAGCATCGTGAGGTTGAGAGCGCCAAGCGCGCGCTTGAGCGTGACCTCCTGCCCTTCGGCAGCAGCCTCGCCCTGCAGCACGCTGATGCTCTTCGTGGACCACAAGCCCATTGAAGGTCTCCCGGGTCTGACCTACGGATCTGACATAAAAGAGGCGGCACCGAAGAGTCGCGCCGCCGGCGATCGAATGTCCGTCGAGCCTGCTCAGCGCCGAGCTAAAAAGTGGCGCCGACGAACTACTGTATACACTTGGCTGCGCGCAACTTGCGCCACATTAAAAGCGTTGTCAAGCAATCGAGCGCGATCCTGACACGCCTCTGACCTGCGCGCACAGTACTAACGCTTCGACGGAAGAACCCGTTCGTCAGACCGAGTAGTTCGGCGCCTCGCGCGTGATCGTGCACGTCGTGCGGATGCGATTCTCGGAGACCCGCCGACGTGATGCGCACGAACTCGGTTTCCGTCCGCAGCTCGTCGATCGTCGCGCATCCGACGTAGCCCATGCCGCTGCGCAGGCCGCCGACCATCTGGAAAAGCACGTCGCCGACGGGGCCGCGGTACGGCACGCGTCCCTCGATGCCCTCCGGCACCATCTTCTTCGGCGACAGCTCGCCTTCCTGGAAGTAGCGGTCGGCGCTCCCGTCCTGCATCGGCCGAGAGGCTGCCCATGCCGCGCATCATCTTGAAGCGGCGGCCTTCGAGCAGGAACGACTCGCCCGGACTTTCTTCCGTGCCGGCGAGCATCGAGCCCATCATCACGCACGACGCGCCGGCGGCGAGCGCCTTCACGACATCGCCGGAGTACTTGATGCCGCCGTCGGCGATCACGGGGACGTCGCCAGCGCCCTTCGACAGCGTCGAGCACCGCGGTGAGCTGCGGCACGCCGACGCCGGTCACGACGCGCGTCGTGCAGATCGAACCCGGACCCACGCCCACCTTCACCGCGTCGACGCCGCGCTCGACGAGCGCTTCCGCGGCCTCGCGCGTCGCGATGTTGCCGGCGATGAGCTGCACGTCCGGGAACGCTTCACGCACGCGCGCCGTCGCCTGAAGCACGGCGTCGGCGTGGCCGTGGGCCGTGTCGACGACGATCGCGTCGACGCCGGCGTCGATGAGGGCGCGCGCGCGCGAGAGGAAATCGCCCGCCGCGCCGATCGCCGCCGCGACGCGCAGCCGGCCGTGCTGGTCCTTGTTGGCGTCGGGATACTGCCGGCGCTTGTGGATGTCCTTGATCGTGATCAGGCCTTTCAGCACGCCGTTCGCGTCGACGACCGGCAGCTTCTCGATCCGGTGTTGCGGCCGAGGATCTGCTCGGCCTCGTCGAGCGTCGTGCCCATCGCGCGCCGTGACCAGCCCTTCGCTGGTCATCGCCTCGCGCAGCGGCCGGTCGAGGTTGCGCTCGAACTGCAGGTCGCGGTTGGTGATGATGCCGACGAGCTTCTCGTCCTCGTCGACGATCGGCACGCCCGAGATGCGAAAACGGTGCATGAGGGCAGTCGCCTCGCGCACCGTGTCGCTCGGTCGGAGCGTGATCGGCTTGAGGATCATGCCGCTCTCGGACCGCTTCACGCGATCGACCTCGGCCGCCTGCCGGTCGATCGACATGTTCTTGTGGAGCACGCCGATGCCGCCGGCGCGCGCCATCGCGATCGCCATGTCGGACTCGGTGACGGTGTCCATCGCCGCGGAGACGAGCGGAACGCGCAGCTCGATGCCGCGCGTGAAGCGCGAGGTCACCGAGACGTCTTTGGGGTGGGTGAGCGAATGGCGCGGGACGAGCAGCACGTCGTCGAACGTGAGCGCGTACTCGTCGCGCACGCGCGCAGCCCCGCGGCCCTGGTGCTGAAGACGCGAAAGCCCGCTCCCCGAATTATCCGAGGTCGCGGGCCGCACTGGTGGTCGAGTTCTGGTTGCCATGGTGAAAAATAGGCGCGGCTCCAAATGGATGGTAGGCCGCGCGGGCAACCGCGCGAGGGCCTAAAGCCGTCCGATCACGCGTAGCCGCCGGCGAATTCGCTTGGGAAGAAAGAACGCCGCCGCGGCCAACGCGCTCTTCAGGTTGAGGTCCGCGAGATCCCTGGGGTCGCCGGTCCAGTGGTCGAGCACCACCTTTCGGCCCGCGTTGTTGATCAGGTGCTGCAGCGCGAGCACGAGAAGGAACAGGTCGTCGATCTCGCCGAAGAACGGAATGAAATCCGGTATGAGATCGATCGGCGACACGATGTAGACGACGGCACCCGCGACGAGCAGCTTGTCGAAAATCGCGACGCGCTTGTCGACGAGGAGCCCGCCGAGCAGGCGAACGTACGCGGGCAGCTGGCGCACGTAGTACATCACGGTGCGCTTGGCGCCCGTGCGCGGCGCGTGAACCTCTCGCTCTTCCTCCTCGCGTACCGCGCGCTGGGCGCGCGCGGCCGATCCTTGTCGCGCTCTCATAGTTTCTCTCCCGACCCGCCCGGCTCCTGGATGTCGCGCGCCGGCGACGACGCCGAGTCGCCCGTCGCGGGCGGCGGCGGCGCGGTAGACGGCGTGGTCGAAGGCGTGGTCGAAGGCGGAGCGGACCGCGATGAGCTGACCAGCTCACTCGCCATCGACTTGCCCGTCTCCAGCGCGTTGTTCAGCACGTTCGCCGCGCGATTCATGAAGCCGACGGTTTCGGCGATCGCGCTCGCCGACACGCGCCCGGCGCGAAGCTGATCCTCGATCGCTTCCGTGAATCGCGTGAACGTGCTGGCGGTAGGCGACGAGCGCTCCGCGTACTTCGATTCCAGAAACTCGACGAAATCGAGCACCTGATAGCCGCGCTCGTCCGGCAGCGTTTCCAGTTTTCTGAGGATTCGGTCGCGCAGGTGCTCGTTCATCGTCTCTCAAATCGGGAGCCGCGCGAGACCTACGTCAACCCCGTCAGCCGCGCCAGCGACTGCGAGTACCGCGCGCGTCGATGTGGACGTACGGCGTGTTGTACCGTCCGCTGACGTACAGGCCGAGGCCGCCCACCAGGTCGGGATGTTCGGCTTCGACCTCGTCCACGGCGCGCGCGACGAGGAATTCGTCGCGCAACGTAACGCGTCCGTCGCCGTCCGCGTCGATTGCAAGATCCGCGGCATCGCCGTACTCGTGGCGGCTGTCGGTCGCGGCGCGCCAGACGCCGTCGTTGTGCGCGGGCGTGCGGTAGCCGCTATGCACGTCGAACGCGACCTCGTCCGCCGGGTCCTCCGTCGAGCCGTCCGTATTCGCGCTCGCCATGCGCGCGTGCGAACCGAGCTTGGCGAGCACCAGCTCGAGCTTGTCGAGCAAGCGCGGATTCAGCGCGACGTACTTCGGCCAGACGTCGTCCTGCTGGTCGTGTGTGATGAAGTCGCCGAGGCGCAGATGCTCGCTGACCCTGAGGTCGACGTCGGCTTGGCCCACCTCGACGAAGCCCGGAGGATGGTCGTGCTGGGCGAATCGCTCGGCGACGTACGTCCCGATGCGATAGCCGTTGAGCATGCTGCCGACCTTGCGCGAGAACGGCACGAGAACGACGAGCGTCGGCTCGGGAAGGATCTGTCGCGATGCGCCGCGCTCGATCGCCAAATGGTAGAAACCGGGACGCCGCGGCGCGGCGAATCCCGCCCCGTCGAGCGGCTGCGGCAACTCGACGCCGACCGAGTCGCCCTCCCGAATCCACTCGTACGCGAGCGATTCGATGTCGCCGCCAACCTGAACCGGAAATTCGACGCGCTGCTCGGGCAGGGCGACGCGCACGCGAACCTCGTGGCTCGCGCCGAACGCGTTGAGCGATGCGCCAGCGGCGACCCCTTCTCCGGCGATCGCCGCGAAGGGCGCGGTCGGCGCTGGAGGGGGGCTGTAAAACGCCGCGACGCCAAACCCGGACACGACGATCGCCGTAAATGCGCTCACGCGCGCGCGATCGATCCTCGTGGCGAGCTGCGCGCCGCGGCTGAGTATCATTCGCCGGCCCCCGCCCCCAGGCCCCAGTGGGCCGAGGAGCCTCGCACGTCGATGTGCGTGAACGGTCCGTGGGACGAGTTGCCGGAGTACACGCCCTCGCCTCCGACGAGCTCCGGATGCTCCCTACCCACACGCTCGGCCGCGTTGGCGATCACCCTCGAGTCGCGCCAGTCGATCCTGCCGTCGCGGTTCAGATCCGACATCCGGCCCCGGCCGTCGTTGTCGACGAACACGTCCGACGCGTCGCCGTACATGTGCCGGCTCTGTTCGGCCCGGCCGCCGGTGGACCCGCCGTTCGCGTTGTACCACGGCGTCCGGAAGCCGCTCATGATCGACATGTGCTTCACCGGGACGCCTTCTCGCTGCAGCTCCTGCCACACCAGCTCGAGCTTGTCGATCAGCTTGTCGTTGAGCACCAGATACTTCGGCCAGACGTCGGCCTGATCGTGCGTGAGGAAGTCGCAAAGCTTGAAGTGCTCCGAGACCTGGGTGTTCATGTTCGCTTGCGTGACTTCGATGAACCCCTTGGGGTTGGCGTACGCGGGCGACCTGACCGCGTGCCTTTCGGCGGGCCAGAAGCCAAGACGGTACGAACCCAGCGTCATGCCGTGCTTCTCCGCGAACGGATGCATCGTGATGAACGCAAAGGGACGCGCGAGAGGTGCGACGGGATACATGCCGGGGCGCGACAGGCTCGAATCGCCGAACATCGCGGCGAACGCGGGCACGGCCGGGGTCTTTGCGCCGGGCGAAACGAAGCGGGCGAACAGGCTGCCGCTCAGTCCGCGGAGAGCGTCGGCGAAACGTGAAAAGGTCGAGGCGGCGGGCTGCGTGGAGTCGCCGCGCGCGAAAGCCGCCGCCGCGCCGAGGCGAGGGTCGGAGTCTTGGGCAGGTGCGGGACGCGCGTCGACTCGCCGGGGGCCCGCTGCAGCGAAGGAAATGCTCAGCATGGCGCCCAGCGCGATGAACGTCGCGGCAGAGCGAATTCGATTTGACATCGGCGAATTTTGGCTGACCCGAACCGGTAGGAAACTCACCGCAGCGCTTGACGGCCCGAGCCATCATAAGCTGCGCGGAACAAATGCAACAGGTGGGGCATCCTAGTCAACCCATTTGGAATCATTTCGTTCCGCCACGTCGACACGCCGCAATAGATTTCGGGCTCGTCGTTGTCACACTCGTTCCCGTGAACCGTGCCCAGCAGTAACGCTCCCGCCCCCGTTGCTCTGATTGTGCTCGACGGTTGGGGATATCGCCGCGAGCGCGATGGCAATGCCATCGCGCTCGCCGACACGCCCACTTGGGATGGGCTCATCGACCGATACCCGTGGACGCTGCTGTCGGCGTCGGGCCGGGCGGTCGGACTCCCCGAGGGACAGATGGGGAATAGCGAGGTCGGCCACTTGAACCTCGGAGCAGGCCGCGTCGTGTCGCAGGATCTCGTTCGAATCGGCGAATCGATCCGCGACGGCTCGTTCTTCGAGAACCGCGCATTCGTCGGCGCGTGCGACAACGCGGTTCGCACCGGCGGGACGGTCCACCTGGTGGGCCTGATCGGCAGCGGGGGCGTCCACGCGCTCGACGCGCATCTCGTCGCTCTCGTCGAGCTCTGCGCGCGGCGTCGCGTGCCGCGCGTCGCCATTCACGCCCTGCTCGACGGCCGCGACACGATGCCGCGGTCCTCACTCGGCTACATGCGCGAGCTGCTCGGCAAAGTCGGCGGACGAGCGTCCGTCGCCAGCCTCGGCGGCCGGTACTTCGGCATGGACCGCGACAAGCGGTGGGATCGCATCGAGAAGTGGTATCGCGCGGCGGTTCAGGGCGTCGGACCGACGGGCACCGATCCACTGCGTGTGATAAGCGAGGCGTACGAGCGGAGCGAAACGGACGAGTTCATCGCGCCGACGGTGATCGTCCACGAAGGCCAGCCGGTCGCGACGATGCGCGACGGCGATTCCGTCATCTGTTTCAACTTCCGCGCGGATCGAATGCGTCAGATCGTGCGCGCGCTGACCGATCCGTCGTTCGACGGGTTCGACGTGAGCGGACGCCCATCGCTCCACGTCGCGACGATGACGTCGTACGACAGGACGTTCGGCGTGCCGGTAGCTTTTCCACCCCAGTCGATGGCGAACATCGTTGGCGAAGTGGTGTCCAAAGCCGGCATGCGAATGCTCCGCACCGCCGAAACGGAGAAGTACGCGCACGTGACCTACTTCTTCAACGGCGGCGTGGAGACCCCCTTTCCATGCGAGGATCGCCTGCTCGTTCCGAGTCAGAAGGTCGCGACGTACGACCTGATGCCCGAGATGAGCGCGCCGGGGGTGACGGACGTGCTCTGCAATGCGATCGAGGAGCGCGAGCACGAGTTCATTCTTTGCAACTATGCCAACGGCGACATGGTGGGACACACGGGTTCGCTCCCGGCGACCATCAAGGCCGTCGAAACGGTCGACGCGTGTCTCGCGCGTGTGCTGAAGGCGGCCGAGTCGAGCGGCACGCGATTGCTCGTCACGGCGGATCACGGTAACTGTGAGCTCATGATCGATCCCGAAACCGGCGGGCCGCACACGGCCCACACCACCAACCCAGTGCCATTCATCATCGTCGATCACGAAGCCAAACCGCCGATGCGGTCGGGGGGCGCGCTTTGCGACGTCGGCCCCACGCTGCTCTCATTGCTCGGACTCGAGCAGCCGTCCGAGATGACCGGTATCGACCTTCGCCAGGGAGCACGCGCCCAATGACAAGATTGCGAGCGTCGATCGGTGCGATCGCGGCGGTAGCGTCGCTGTCGGCCGGCAGCCGGCTTGCCGCGCAAGGAACGCGCGTCGGTTATCCACCGGCGAGCAGCCCGTACGTCGATCTGCCGTTTTCTCAGGAGTTCACGTTCATCGGCGGGATGTATCACGCGCACCGCGACATCGCCGACGTCGGCCCGCAGAGCGGTCCGATCAGCGGCGTCCACTACGAGTGGCGCGCGGGCGGCCCGGCGCACATCACCGGCGAAGTCGCGTACATCTCGTCGGACCGGCGGCTCATCAATCCGCTCAAGTCGGGAGAGCTGCGCGAGCTCGGACAGACCTCGCGACCGCTCTACGCGGCGGACGTCGGACTCGGCATCAGCCTCACCGGTGAGAAGAGCTGGCATCACCTCGTTCCGGAACTCGGCGGGGGGGTCGGCCTGATCTCGGATTTACGCTCGCAGCCCGACTCCGGCGGCTTCTTGTTCGGGACGCGGTTCACGTTCAACGGAAGCGCCGGAATCCGCTACGTGCCCGGCGGCAAGTTTCAGATTCGCTTCGACGTGAAGGATCGGGTCTACACGATCTCGTATCCGCAGACGTACTTCACCGCGCCGACCGGTGGAACGGCGGTCGTGACGACGCATCTGGAAAAATCGTACTGGCTGAATAACCCGGCGTTCACGCTGGGCCTGTCGTACCTGTTCTGATCCGCGCACCTTCACGCGTGCCGACTTTCCTCACTCGACGCGTCACCTTCGCCGCCGCGCACCGGTATCGGCGGCCCGAATGGTCGGAGGAGGAAAACGCGCGCGTGTTCGGCCTCTGCGCGCGCGAGAACTATCACGGGCACAGCTACGTCTGCGAGGTGACCGTGACCGGCGACGTCGATCCGCGGACGGGAATGCTCGTGGATCTCGCGGTGCTCGACCGCGTGCTCGACGCCGAAGTGCGCTCACGCTTCGACCACCGCAACGTGAACCTCGACGTGCCCGAGTTCGCCGACGGAAAGCGAATTCCCACCGGCGAGGAGCTGGCCCGGTTCATTCACGACCGCGTGCAATCCGCGCTCGATTCGGTGCGCGTGGTAGAAGTGTCGATCGCCGAAGACCGGACGCTGCGCGCGAGCTACCGGCCGGACTAGCGTGTCCGGAGACGCGCATCGCGGCGTGACGGGCGCCATCGTCGCCGGCGGAGCGAACCAGCGGTTCGGCGGCGAGCCGAAGGGACTGCGACAGGTCGGCGGCGTTCGCATCATCGATCGGGTGGCGTCGGCGATTCGCGCCGTGACGCCGGAGATCGTCCTCGTCGCCAACGCGCCGGACGCCGGCGAGTGGCTCGCCGGCGTTCCCGTTCACCGCGACATTCGGTCCGAGCGCGGCAGCGTCGTCGGCCTTCACACGGCGCTCGCGTCAATTCCCGCCGGGGACATTGCGCTCGTCGTCGCGTGGGACATGCCGTTCGTCAGCGCGGGGCTGCTCTCGCTCCTCGTGCGCCGCGTGGGCGAGGGCGCGTCGGCGGCGATACCCGAGAGTCCGTCGGGGCCCGAGTCGTTCTGCGCCGCGTACAGCGCCGCGTGTCTCGCCGACATCGAGCGCGCGGTCGCCCGCGGCGATTTTCGCATGTCGAGCATCGTCAGCGCGCTGCCCAACGCGGCGCGCGTCGCCGACGCCGAACTGCGGAGCTTCGGCGACCCGGCGCGCCTCTTCTTCAACGTGAATTCGCCCGCCGATCTCGAAAAGGCCGAGCGGATGGCGGTCGCATGACACGCGCCACATGCCGGCGCCTCGCGAGCGCGTGTCGCGCTATTGTTCACGCACTCCCCCTCCCGCGACGGAGCTCCCGCTTGACGTCCTTTCCCGCCGGCCTGCGGGCCGCGACACTGCTCCTCGGCGCGACCCTCGCCTGTCGCCCGGCGACCGGCGTTTCGCCGGCGTCGATCAGCTTCGGCCGAGACCCCGGGCTTCGCCACTATATCGACTCGCTCACCGACGCGCCCGAGTTCTCGAACGCGCATTGGGGAATCCTGATCGTCGATCCGTCGACGGGCGACACGCTCTACTCGCGCAACGCCGGCAAGCTCTTCATGCCCGCGTCGAACATGAAGATTCTCACCAGCTCGACGGCGCTGACGCAGCTCGGTCCGGACTATCGCTACCGCACCTCGTTTCTCGCGCGCGGAACGATCGTTGACGGCACGCTCAACGGCGACCTGCTCGTCATCGGCCGCGGCGACCCGTCCGTCAGCGACCACATGATGCACGACGCGATGCTCCCGCTGCGCGCCATCGCCGATTCGATCGCTTCGCGAGGCATCCGTCACATCACCGGCCGCGTCATCCCCTACGGCGACGCGTTTCCCGGCGAGGTGCTCGGCTACGGCTGGACGTACGACGATTTCGAGGACTCCTACTCGGCGCCGATCGACGAGCTCCTCTTCAATGAAGGGTTCAGCGAGCTGCACGTGCGCGGCGGCGACGCGCCCGGCGCGCCCGTCCGCGTCGAGGTCAGGCCGGCGCGGTCTGTGCCGCGCGTGCGAAATACGGCCGTGACCGTCGCGCCGTCGAGCGCGACACCACTCGCGCGCGCGGCCGGGCGCGCACGCTACGCGCTGTGAAGGACAGCACGACGTGGGACGTCATCCTCGAGGGACAGATCGCCGTTCACGACTCGGCGACGATCGAAGTCACGCACCACGATCCGGACGCGGCGTACGTCGCGGCGGTTGGCGAGGCGCTCGCCGAGAAGGGGATCACGATCGATCAGGGTTGGGCGGACACGACGGCGCGCGTCGACACGCTCGCGACGCTCACGTCGCCGCCGCTCAGCGAGATCCTCAAGGCGCTCATGAAGCCGTCGCAGAACCAGATCGCCGAGATGCTGTTTCGCACCGTCGCGATCACCAAGCCGGCCGACAGCGCGAGGGCGGTCGTCGGACGGCAGATCGCGTCGTGGGGCGTCGCCGTTCCATCCGAGGCCATCGTGCGCGACGGCAGCGGCCTCGCGCGCTACGACTACATCTCGCCGCGCACCGTCGTGAGAATTCTCGACGCGATGCGCAAAGCGCCGACATTCCAGGTGTTCTACGACGCGCTGCCGATCGGCGGCGTGGACGGCACGATTCGAAATCGCATGAAAGGAACGCCGGCCGAGAGACAACGTTCACGCGAAGACCGGCTCGGTGGCGCAGTCGCGGTCGCTCTCCGGATACGTGACCACGGCCGATCAGCACATGCTCATCTTCAGTTTCTTGTCCAACAACTGGACGGTGCCGGTGCGCTCCGTCGAGATGGTCCAGGACTCGATCGCCGCGCGCCTCGCCGGCATGCGGCTGCGCTAGCGATCGTGGCGTTCAGCGTTCAGGAGGCGAGCGAGCGCATTCTCGCCGCGATTCGCCCGCTCGGCACGGAGAGCGTTCCGCTGCGCGACGCGCTCGGCCGCGTGTTGGCGAGCGACGCGCGATCGCCGATCGAGCACCCGCCGTGGGACAACTCGTCGATGGACGGCTACGCGGTTCGCGCGGCCGACGTCGCGGCGGCAACCGCGTCGTCGCCAGTCGTGTTGCCGGTCGCCGAGACGGTGCGCGCCGGGCAGCGGCCCTCGGCGCCGCTCGAGGCGGAACCGCGGTTCGCGTGATGACCGGCGCACCGGTTCCCGACGGCACCGACACGGTGATTCGCGTCGAGGACACCGACGGCGGCGAGACGCGTGTCGAGATCCGCGACGCGCGCGACGCGGGTCGCAACGTGCGTCCGCGCGGCGAGGACCTTCGCGTCGGCGACGTCGCCGTCGTCGGCGGCACGGTGATCGGCCCGGCGCAGCTCGGCGTGCTCGCGTCGATCGGCTGCGGAACGGTCGACGGTGCATCGGCGCCCGCGCGTGGCGATTCTCACGTCGGGCGACGAGCTGGTCGACGTCGACCAATTCGACCTCGTGCGCCGCGGCGACCGGATCGTGTCGTCCAACGGATACACGACGACGGCCGCGGCGAAGGTCGCGGGGGCCGAGATCGCCGATCTTGGCATCGTCCCCGACGATCCCGCGGTGTACGCCGAGCGACTCTCGCGCGCGCTCGACTCGGACTTGGTGATCACGACCGGAGGCGTGTCCGTCGGCGCGTTCGACTTCACCAAGGACGTGGTTCGCTCGCTCGGCGCCGATCTCCACTTGTGGCGCGTGTTGATGCGCCCCGGCGCGCCGCTGGGGTTCGGCACTCTTCGCGGCGTTCCGTGGCTCGGACTCCCCGGCAATCCGGTTTCGGCGATGGTGACGTTCGAGATCTTCGCGCGCCCGGTGATCCGCCGGCTCCGCGGCGAGCGCGACGTCTTCCCTCACCCGATCGCGGTGCGCGTGCGCGACGACGTGTCGATCGGCGCGCCGCTCACGCACTTCATGCGTGCGATCGTCACATGGGAGGACGGCGTCGCGTGGGCGCGTCTCACTGGACCGCAGGGCTCCGGCTTGCTGACGTCGATGTCGCTCGCCAACGCGTTGCTCATCGTGCCGCCCGACCGGCCGCTCATCCGGGCCGGCGAGACGGCGCGCGCGATCTTGCTCGGCGATCGCGCGCTCTCGTCGGTGTCACTCGCACTTTGAGAAATCGAGTGGCCGAGCTGTCGCACGAGGTGGATGAGCTCCAGGCGTCGCTGGACCGCCGCTTTCGCGTGACTGAGACGCGCGTCGACCTGCCGACGCGGACGTTCGTCATTCGGCATCCGGCGAACTCGGATGACCTGATCAGCGAGGAGGATTTCGTCCGCGACGACCGCCTGCCCTATTGGGCCGACATCTGGCCGTCGTCGCGCGTGCTTGCGGCGCGACTTCTCGAGGAGAATGGCGCGGGGCGATCGCTCGTCGAGTTGGGATGCGGCTCGGGTCTCGTCTCGGCGGCGGCGGCGAGCGTGGGGTTCGACGTCGTCGCGACGGACTACTACGAGGACGCGATGCTCTTCGCGCGGCTGAACGCCAATCGGAACGCCGGGCGAGACATCGGGACGAGGTTGCTCGACTGGCGGGACATCGCGCACGACGTCGGACGGTTCGACTGCGTCGTCGCGTCGGACGTTCTTTACGAGAAGACGTATGGAGCGCTCGTCGCGAGCGTGTTCGACCGCCTCCTGGCACCCGATGGATTCGCGCTGATGGCCGATCCCGGCCGCATCAGCCGAGACGATTTCCTGAATTCGCTCGGGCCGCTCGGCCTCGCGGTCACGGGGCGTGTCGACGTTCCGTACGAGGAGGGCGAGATTCGACAGACGATCGCGATAATTCGCATCGAGCGAATGATTGGTCGCGACGCGGACCGAGCGTCGATCGACGCTACGTCAGGGTGACAGTCCACCGTTGCCGAATCCATCGCACCGCGTGAACCGGGACGTGAGGATCGCGGGCGGAGCGACCACGCTGGCCTCTTGACGTCTATAACTTCAGCTCCGGAACCTCGGGGAGACTCAACAATGTTCGCGATGCAGGGATCGACATTCCTAGTGGCGCGGCGCGCTGCTGCAGTGCTCACGGTGCTCGTAGCGCGCGTCAGGGTGCGGCGCTGGCCTCGCGGCCGCCCTTTTCTTCCGTGTTTCCGCCCTCTCTCTCGGCCTAAGCACCGTGTCGGTGGGCGCTTGCGCCGGCTCTGTGGTCGATTCGTCAACGATTCCTCATTCTATCGTGGCGACCGGCCCGCATGGAATAGACCCACACGATGGACTGGATGCCGAGACTGGGCACCGTTGGAGCGCGGATCCCCCTTCAAGTCGTCGCGCTGAATGCCTCGGGCGAGCAAATCACTCCGAATGGACCGTACGTTTTCACCAGTCGCAATCCGTCTGTGCTCACGGTCGATAGTAGCGGAATAGTCACACTGGTCGCCGGCGGGGTCGCGTTTGTGGTCGTCGCGCTTCCGGTCGGCGGGACGAACCTGACAGATTCTGTATTCTTTTCGGTCGGTCTGCCGGCGCCGCAGTGACCCTCCGACCGCCGTCGATTCCCGCGAATCGGCAGCCTCATCAGACCCTAACCGGCGTCACTGAGGCAATTCGTCTCCTACGCCAATTCAAAGACCAGCAGATCAATCGGTTCGGTGACCGCTTGCGGATCCACGCGTCGCGCGTGCTCTCGGACTCGCTCCAATCCCGCTTCGAGTTCCGCTGCGCTGACACGCGCCAGGACCGAGTCGGCGCCCGTGGCCAACTTCTCCGCGTACGCGCGCCATGTCGGCGCGATCGTCTGGGTGATGAGCTCCGACGAAACGTGGCGGAACCCGGCGCTCTCGAACACCGCGCGAATTTCAGCGAGCGTCGGCAACACCTCCTCGTGGAGAGCTCGAGTGACCGGGATGAACGGCACGTACGCATATGAGTCGATCCGCTCCCGGGTCGCCGTCCTCACGAGCAGCACACCGCCCGGCCGCAACACGCGCCGACATTCGCTCGCCGCCAGCGAGCGATCCGAAAAATGGTGGAACGTCATCGACGTGAAGACGATGTCCACCGACTCCGCCTCGAGCGGAATCGCCTCGGCGCGACCTTCCACGTAGCGGACCCGCGGCTCGTGCGGCTTGCCGCGCGCGATCGCCAGCATCTTCTGCGACGGATCGACGCCGACGACGTCCGCGTCGAAGCGAGTGGCGAGCGCCTGCGAGAATCGCCCCGTGCCGCAGCCAAGATCGAGAATTCGTTCGATGGATCGCCCGCGCACGCGCGTCTCGATCGCCGACATCCACAGCGCGAGCGCTTCGGGACCGTGGTCGCGCCCGCGGTCGTACCCTTCGGGGATGCTCGTCCGGTCGTAGTCGACCACGGCGGTCAGGTCGTCGCCAGCCGCTCGGCCACGACCTCCGCGATGTCGACGACGGGCACGTTCGAATGGGCCGCCTTCACGCCGTCGCTCATCATCGTCATGCAGAACGGGCACGCCACGGCGATGCGGTCCGGCGCCAGTCGCGAGCAGCTCCTCGGTGCGCTCGACGTTGATGCGCTTGCCGGTGCGCTCTTCCATGAACATGCGTCCGCCGCCGGCGCCGCAGCACAGCCCGCGGTCGCGCGTGCGCTTCGGCTCGAGCAGCTCGACGACCGGCAGCGCGCGGCGAAGCGTCTCACGCGGCGCGTCGTAGACGTCGTTGTAGCGGCCGAGGTAGCAGGAATCGTGGTACGCGACGGTGAGCCGTTTGCCGTTCTCGGTCTCGCAGCGGTACGCGATCTTCCGACAGCAGCCGCTCGATGTACGTCGAGTGGTGGATCACCTCGTAGTTGCCGCCGAGCTGCGGGAACTCGTTGCCGATCTGGTGGAAGCAGTGCGGGCAGCTCGTCACGATCGGTCTGCACTCGATATCGGTCGAGCGTCTCGATCGTGTCCTTGGCCAGCATCTGATAGAGGTACTCGTTGCCCATGCGGCGCGCCGGGTCGCCGTGGCAGTGCTCCTCCTGGCCGAGGATCGCGAAGCTGACGTTGCACGCCTTGAGGATTCTCGCGAACGCGACGGTGATCTTCTTGGCGCGGTCGTCGAACGATCCCATGCAGCCGACCCAGAAGAGCACGTCGGGCCGCTCGCCGTGCTCCGCCATCTCGGCCATCGTGCGGATGTCCAGTCCCACGCGCCCACTCGGCGCGGTCGGCGGGGTTGAACGCCCACGGCGAGCCGTTGCGCTCGAGCGATTCGAACACCGGCTGAATCTCCTCCGGGAAACGCGACTCCGACGAGCACGAGGTTGCGGCGCAGCTCGTTGATGATGCTCGAGCTGGTCGATCGACACCGGGCACTCCTGCACGCACGCGCGGCAGCTCGTGCACGCCCAGAGCTCTTCTTCGGTGATGTAGTTGTCGAGGAGGCGATGGCCGCCCGATTCTCCGGCTCGGTCGACGCGACCGCCGCGGTCTCGTGGGCCAGCGCCGGTCCCTGAACGCCATCCAGTCGCCCGTCACGGCCGGACCTTTCTCCATCAGTCGCTGGCGCGTGTTGATGACGATCTTGCGCGGGCTGAGCGGCTTGCCGGTGATGTTCGCCGGGCACACCGCCGTGCAGCGTCCGCACTCGGTGCACGAATAGCCGTCGAGGAGATTCTTCCACGAGAGCTGCTCGACGTCCGCCGCGCCGAACTGCTGCGACCTCGGCCTCGAGATCCATCGGGCGCATCGCGCCGCGCGTGCCCGGGACCGCTCGTGTTCGAGAGGTACACGTTGAACAGCGACGTCACGACGTGCAGGTGCTTCGAGTACGGCAGGTAGTTCAGGAAGATCGAGGACCAGCAGCGCGTGCGACCACCAGAAACCGGTCGCGAACGCGCGGCGCGTTGGTCACCGACGGCGCGATGACGCGAGCGACGGCGCGCGACACGATCTTCTCCGCTCCGATGTCGCCCGTGGCGCCGAGATACGCGCACGCGTTCGCGAGCAACAGCGTGACCATCAGCCCGCCGATCAAGCTCAGGATGATCAGCGCGTCCGTGTGCTCGAGCTCGTCACCCTCGAGGCGCGCCGGATGGATCACGAGCCGGCGGTAGAGCGCGAACGCCACGGCGGCGATGACGAGGCGCCGCGAACACGTCCTGCGACAACGAGTAGAGGAGGTAGAGCGGCTTGGGAAGAAACAAATCGAACGAGAAGCCGCGGAACACGCCCTGGATCATGATCTCGACGGTGCCCGCCGTGAGCACGGTGAAGCCCCAGAAGATCGTCGCGTGCATGAGCCCGGCGGGCTCCTCGCGGAAGATCTTCCTCTGGGCGATGCCGATCGACAGCAGATTCTTGATCCGCGTGCGCGGATCATTCGTGCGATCCTCGGGGAGGCCGAGCCGCGCGTAGCGCGCGAGACGCTGCACGTTGAGCGCGAAGAAGTCCCGCGCTCGCCGTGAACACGGCCAGGAAGATCGCGATCGACGCGGACATCAGTGTGCCGCTTTCGCCTCGCGCACGGCCTTCGTGAGCGCGGGAACCACCTCGAGCACGTCGCCGACGATGCCGTAGTCCGCGACCTTGAAGATCGGCGCCTCGTGGTCCTTGTTGATCGCGACGATCGTCTTCGACGTGCGCATGCCGGCGAGATGCTGGATCGCGCCGGAGATGCCCACCGCGACGTACAGCTGCGGGCTCACTTGCCGCCCGGTCTGGCCGATCTGGTCGCTGTGCGGACGCCACCCATCGTCGGTCACGGCGCGCGTCGCGCCGACGGCCGCGTTGCCGAACGCCGCGGCAAGCTCCTCGACGAGCTTGAAGTTCTCCGCCGACTTGAGGCCTCGTCCGCCCGAGATGATGATCGGCGCGTCGCCGAGGTCGATCTTGCCCGTCGCGCCTTCGGCGATCTCTTTGACCTTCAGCTTCGATGCAGCCGGGTCGGCGCCAAGCGCGATCGACTCCGAGCGTGCCGTGCGTGGTGCTTCCGCCGCGGTGATCGCGCTCGGCCGCATGGAGACGATCGCGAGCGGGCCGGAAACCTCCAGCGTCGCGATCACTTTGTTCGCGTAGATCGGATGCTTCACGACGAGCGCGTCGCCGGCGGCGTTGACGCTCGTCACGTCGCTCGCGATCGGCGCATCGAGCAGCGCGGCGACTCGCGGTCCGATGTCGCGGCCCTGCGCCGAGAATCCGAGCACGATCGCGCGGTAGCTCGACGACTTGGCGCGCGCCGCGATCGTCGCCGCGACCACCTCGCAGTCCACTTCGGCGAGCCGGGCGTCTTCCGACACCAGCACGACGTCGGCACCGAAGCGCCCGAGTTGCTCGGCGAGCGCACCGACGCCGGGCGGCCCGGCGAGCAGCGCGTGCACTTCGCCGCCGCCTGTCGAGTCGGCAAGCGCGCGCGCGACGGTCGTCGCCTCGAGCGCAACCTTGCGCAGCGCCGTCACCGCGGCTTTCGGCGAATACGAGAATGTTCGCCATGGCTCAGAGCACCTTCGCTTCGGTGTGAAGCAGCCGGACGAGCTCCGGCACCGCGGCGACGCCTTCGCCGATGATGCGCCCGGCGGGCGATCCGGCGGCATTTCCATCGACTTCACGCGCACGCGCGCCGGTCCGAGCTGCGCCGGCTTTGTCTCGAGCGGCTTCTTCTTCGCCGCCATGATGCCCTTGAGCGACGGATAGCGCGGACGGGCGATGCCTTCGTCGATCGTCACCGCCGCCGGCAGCGCGAATTCGACGATCTCCCCTGCGCCTTCGAGCTCGCGACGCGCCGTGCCGCGGCCGTTCGCGATGTCGAGCTTCGACGCCGCGGTCACGCACGGAATGCCGAGCAGCTGCGCCGTCGCCGTGCCGACGATGCCGCCGGACGTGTCGAAGGCATGCTTGCCGAACAGCACGAGATCGAAGCCTCCGCCCTTCAGCTCCGCCGCGAGCGCTTTCGCCACGGCGAGGCCGTCGTACGGGACGGCGTCCGTCTTGAGCTGCACCGCGCGGTCGGCGCCCATGCTCATCGCCTTGCGCAGCGTCTCCTGCACGGAGTCCGGCCCGATCGCGTAGACGACCGTCTCGCCGGGCCCCTGCTTCTCGTTGAGCTGCAGCGCGACTTCGACCGCGTAGCTGGCGAAGTCGTCGATGTCGAACTTGAGCCCGGACTCGTCGATCGCTGTTCCCGACGACGCGATTCTGAATCGCGACTCGGAATCCGGAGTTCTCTTGATGCAGACGGCGATTTTCACCGTCATCCTCGCTGTTTAGGTATTGCCGTCGCGCCGTTCACTTGAACGCGTTCAGCCCCGTGACCGCCTGCCCGAGGACCAGCGAGTGCACGTCGTGCGTGCCCTCGTACGTGTACACGCTCTCCAGGTTCTCCATGTGCCGCATCGCCGAGTACTCGGCGAGAATCCCGTTCGCGCCGAGCAGCCGGCGCGCCTCGCGCGCGATGTCGGTCGCGATGATCACGTTGTTCCGCTTGGCCAGCGACACCTGCTGCGGCGTGAACGTGCCCGCGTCCTTCAGGCGGCCGAGGTGCAGCGACACGAGCTGCGCCTTCACGATCTCCGTCAGCATGTCGGCCAGCCGTTCCTGCTGAATCTGGAAACCGCCGATCGGCCGGTCGAACATCACGCGCTTCTTCGAGTACGACAGCGCCTCCTCGAAGCACGCCATCGCCGCGCCGACGGCGCCCCACGAGATGCCGTAGCGCGCCTGCGTGAGACACATGAGCGGACTCTTGAGCCCACCGGACTTCGGCAGCAGCGCGTCGGCCGGAAGCGAGACGTCCTGAAACACGAGCTCGCTCGTGTCGCTCGCGCGCAGCGAGAGCTTGCCCTTCTGGTCCTTCGCCTTGAAACCCTTGGCGTCCGTCGGGACGACGAAGCCGCGGATCGACGAATCGCTCGCGTCGCCGTTCGTCTTCGCCCACACGACCGCGATCTGCGCCGTCGAGCCGTTCGTGATCCACATCTTGGCGCCGTTCAGCAGCCACGTGCCGTCCTTCTGCTCGCGCGCCATCGTGATCATGCCCGATGGGTTCGAGCCGAAATCCGGCTCGGTCAGTCCGAAGCAGCCGATGATCTCACCCGACGCCATCTCCGGCAGATACTTCTGCCGCTGCTCCTCGCTGCCGAACGCGTAGATCGGATACATCGCCAGCGCGCCCTGCACGGAGGCGAACGAGCGCACGCCTGAGTCGCCGCGCTCGAGCTCCTGCATGATGAGGCCGTACGCGACGTTGTTCAGCCCGGCGCATCCGTACTCCTCGGGCAGATTCGCGCCGAACACGCCCAGCTCCGCCATCGTCGGAACGATCTCGCGCGGGAAGCGGCCGTCGACGTAGCACTGCCCGATGATAGGGAGCACGTGCTCGTCGACGAACGCGCGGACGCTGTCCCGCACTGCGCGCTCCTCCTCGGAGAGGAGCGAATCGATGTTGAAGAAATCGAGCATCTCTGGAATTTACGACGATCGGTGCGCTACGGCCCGCTTTGCGGCCGCGTCGATGCCGACGTCGCGCGCTTTTGCCCGGAACCGCGGCCCGTGGTCGATCGGCAGCCCGGTCTCATCCTGCCACTGATGCACCATCTCGTGGATGAGGGTGTGGACGACCTCCTCCCACCGGTGGCGACGCACGTGACGCCAACTGATCGCGATCTCCCCCAACGCCTTCGCTGTATGCCGTTGCGGTCCAGCCGTCCCGCCGCCCAGCCGTCCAGCTGTATAGTGCCCCAACCTGCTCTTCATTCGTCGCGAGACGCGAATCGGCACCGCTCTCAGCGCTCCGCCGAAGTACTCCGCGTTGAGCCTGGCGTGCCACTCCTCGAGCTTTTGTGCGAGCGGCTCGTCCTCGGGACGCGTCCGCTCGCGGCGGCCGCTGTCGCGCCAGGTCGAGCCGGCGAACGCGACGATTCTCTTGGTCGCCGCTCGCCGCTCGCCACGCGACCGGCTCTCGACGAAAGCGACTATCGCCTCGTGAATCTCAGGCGGCGCCGAGAGATACCCTTCGTGCACGCGAAGCTCGGCGCCGCGCCAACTGACCATCACGTTCGCGTTGCGCGTCAGCCGGCACGTCTCGATGCGCTTGAGACCCAGCGACCGGAGCCGCGCGAGCAGGTCGTCGGACGTGCGCAGTTGCCCGGCATCGAGCTCGAGCACGAGCTGCGCCGGGTCGCGTCGCCAGAGCAGCGACTTCAGCGCGCGAAGCATTGATCCGGCCCCGGGGAGAACGCGCGCGTGTCACTCGACCAGACCAGCGTCGACACCTCGATCTCGTTGTCGGTGATGCGAATGCTGTTCACCGACGACGGCCGTCCGCCGCGCGAACGGTCGCTGATCGTGCCCGAAATCGAGATCACGGTGCCGCGCTGCGTGTGCTCGACGTAGTGCACCGCCTCCTGATGGTCGTGGCCGCACAGCACGAGGTTCACGTGCATCTCGGAGAATGCGCCGAGCAAGCGTTGCGTGTTCTTCAACCCGTAGCGCTGCGAGAGCTGGCCCTTCACGGGGTTGTGGTGCATCACGACGATCCGCGCGTCGTTCGCCGGCGACTGGTCGAACTCGTCGCGCGCGTGCGCGACCTGCGACGTGTGCAGGTGCCCGATGATCGAGAGGTCGCGCATGTTCCACGTCAGCGTCTCGAGCGTGATGCCGTGCGACGTGTTGAGCCCGACGAAGGTCGCGCCGGGCACGCGGAGCACCGGCTCCAGGTTGGCGTCGACGTACATGCGGTACTTGAGATAGAGCTGGCTCGAGTCGCCCAGCCCAAGCGGCGCGAACCACCACGCGACGTCGTGATTGCCCGGCACCACGATCGTCTGGCTCACGCGCTGGGCCTGCCGGATGAACTCGCGCGCGCGCTGAAATTCTCCGGCCCGGGCCCGCTGCGAGACGTCGCCGGAGATGGCGACGACGTCGTAGCGCCGCTCCGCGATGAGCTCTTCGATCGCTTCGTATTGATCCGGCACCGCCGGATGGCCGAAGTGCAAATCGGAGCAGTGGAGGACGGTCAGCGCGCTCACAGCTTGGCGATCACGGCCTCGGTGAACTGGTCGGTGGACGCGCTGCCGCCGAGGTCGCGCGTCACCGTCTCTCCTTCTCGGATCGTCGTTTCCAGCGCTTGCCGAATGCGCGCCGCCCGGCTGTCGTCGCCGATGTGCTCGAGCAGCATGCACGCGGCCAGAATCAGCGCCGAGGGATTCGCGATTCCCTTGCCCGCGATGTCGGGGGCCGTCCCATGAACGGCCTCGAAGATCGCGCCGTTGGCGCCGATGTTCGCGCCGGGCGTGAGGCCGAGGCCGCCGACGAGCCCCGAGATCTCGTCCGACAGAATGTCGCCGAAGAGGTTCGTCGTGCAGATCACGTCGAACCGTTCGGGATGGAGCACGAGGTTCATCGCCATTGCGTCGACGATGCGCTCGTCGAACTCGATGCGGCCGGCGTAGTCGCGCGCCACCATTCGCCCGGTGTCGAGAAACAATCCCTGCGAGAACTTGAGGATGTTCGCCTTGTGGACGAGCGTGACCTTCTTGCGTCCGTAGCGCACCGCGTAGTCGAACGCGTAACGCACGATCCGCTCCGATCCGATGCGCGTGATGATCGCCACCGACTCGGCCGCCGCGCGCGGATCGTCGCCGATCTTGATGTAGTGCTCCACACCGACGTACAGCCCTTCGGTGTTCTCGCGGATCAGCACGAGATCGAGATTTCCATAGCGTCCGCCGGGCGCGATGCTATGCGCGGGACGCACGTTCGCGTACAGATCGAATGTTTTTCGCAGCGCGACGTTGATCGAGCGAAAGCCTTCGCCGACCGGCGTCTCGAGCGGACCTTTGAGCGCGAGCTTCGTCCGCTTGATCGAATCAAGCGTCGAATCGGGAATCGGATCGCCGTAGAGCGCGACCCCGGCCATTCCCGCGACTTGCGAATCCCATTCGATGTCGGCGCCGGCCGCTGCGAGAATCTTGACGGT
Source organism: uncultured Gemmatimonadaceae bacterium (assembly GCA_963789315.1). Classification (GTDB taxonomy): domain Bacteria; phylum Gemmatimonadota; class Gemmatimonadetes; order Gemmatimonadales; family Gemmatimonadaceae; genus JAQBQB01. The sequence goes on from CAWBKI010000016.1 coordinate 46,491, forward strand.
CGCGCTGCTGATCGACGGCCCGATCCCGTCTCCCGGGATCAGTGTGACTTGCCTGGTCACGGCGCGATGATGGCGCTGAGCTTGGAGGCGATGCTCGCGGTGATCTGCGGCCCGAACGCCGACGCGGGATCGCTGGACACTTCGCCGATCCACCGCACGGACGACACGCGCGCGTCCACCAGCACGAGTCGCAACACGCCTCGTCCGGCCCCCGCTTCCCCCTTTGCCGCTTCCAGCCGAAGCTCGATCGGCGCGAGCACGAGACGCGTGTCGTCGTGCAGCGCCACGATCGTGCGCAGTTGCGACGCGATCGGCTCCGGAAGCCGGTCGTCGCCGTTGAGCGACGGCGATCGCAGGGGCTCCTCGGCGAGCGTGTGCGGGTCCGTGGCGTAGGTTGGATTGCGGCGAAACGCGCTGTCCAGACCACTGGGCAGGATCCAAGTCTTTATCCCTCGATCGCGGAACGCGTCGGCGATGTCGGCGTCCTGAGTTTTCGCGACCTCGGTCAACCGAGGTACCGTCCAACCGAGTCCGGGGGCAACGCGTACGACGTACGTGGGGAGGATCACGACGTGCTGCGCCGCGAGTCCCGACAGCGCATGCTCGGCAGGCTGCGGGGGGGCCGCCGCGGGCGACGAGGTCCTGCACGCCCCTAAGAAGGGCGCGGCGGAAAAGAGTAAGCCTGCCAGGACAATCCGCTGGGACGACATGCCGGGGAACTTAAACGGCTCGACCCTTGTTGTCCCTTCTTTCGCAGCGCAATTTGGCTCGGGTCGTCCCTCAAAATCAGGAGCACTCGACAAATGCCGAAGGCGCTTCGCTTCGGAATCTGGGTTCTCGTTGCGGCTCTGGCCGCGGTGGCGTTCGGCCGGATCGCACTCGTACGCGGTGAGACGATCAACGCCGCGTGGCTGCTCACCGCAGCCTTGTGCAGCTACGCCATCGCATACCGTTTCTACAGCAAGCTGATCGCGGCCAAGGTTTTCGCGCTCGACGCGAACCGGGCGACGCCGGCGGTCCGTCTCGAGGACGGCCGAGACTACGTGCCGACGAATCGATGGATCGTCTTCGGCAGCCATTTCGCCGCTATAGCCGGTCCCGGACCCCTCGTCGGACCGACGCTCGCCGCGCAGTTCGGCTACCTGCCGGGCGTCATCTGGATCATCGTGGGAGTCGCGTTGGGCGGCGCGGTGCAGGACTTCGTCATCCTGGCTTCGTCGGTTCGACGAAACGGCAAATCGCTCGGCCAGATGGCTCGCGAGGAGATCGGACCCGTTGCCGGCGGCACGGCATTGGTTGCTGTGCTGGGCATCATGATCGTGTTGCTCGCCGTGCTCGCGCTCATCGTCGTCAACGCGCTCAAGTCGAGCCCCTGGGGGCTCGTCACGATCGGCCTGACGATACCGGTCGCGATGCTGATGGGCGTCTACCTGCGTTGGTTGCGTCCCGGGCGCGTGCTCGAGGCGAGCGCGATAGGCATCGTGTTGATCGTCTTCGCCCTCTTCGCCGGCCAGTGGGCCTCGAATCAGCCCACGCTCGCCGCGACTTTCACACTGAGCGGCACGGCCGTCGCACTCGCCGTCATGGCGTACGCGTTCGTCGCCTCGGTGCTTCCGGTCTGGCTGTTGCTCGCTCCGCGCGACTACCTGTCGGCCTTCGTGAAGATCGGCGTGGTGCTGGCACTGGCCGGCGGAATCATCATCTCGCTCCCGCCGCTTCACATGCCGGCGCTCACCCAGTTCACCGACGGCAGCGGGCCGGTGTTCGCGGGCAAGGTGTTCCCCTTCGCGTTCATAACGATCGCGTGCGGAGCGATCTCCGGCTTCCACGCGCTCGTCGCGTCCGGCACGACGCCCAAGATGCTCCAGCGCGAGCCCGACGCGCGCATGATCGGCTACGGCGCGATGCTCATGGAATCGCTCGTCGCCGTGATGGCGCTCATCGCCGCCTGCGCGCTGACGCCGGGCGTGTACTTCGCCGTCAACGCTCCGGCCGGCGCAATCGGCCTGACGGCCGCCAGCGCGGCCGAGGCGGTTCGGCATTGGGGCTTCACGCTCGACCCGACGCAGATGGAGACGCTGGCCAGGCAGGTCGGCGAGAAGACGCTGCTGTCGCGCACCGGCGGCGCGCCGAGCCTCGCCCTAGGCATGGCGCAGTTGTTCGCCAACGTGCTGGGCGGCAGTGGCGCGCTGGCGCTGTGGTACCACTTCGCGATCATGTTCGAGGCGCTGTTCATTCTGACGACCCTCGACGCCGGCACGCGAGTCGGCCGGTTCATGGTGCAGGACCTCGGCAAGCACCTTTGGGCTCCGCTCGGACGTGTGTCGTGGTATCCGGCCGTCGTGATATCCAGCGCGCTCATCGTCGCGCTGTGGGGCCATTTCCTCTATCAGGGCGTCCTCGATCCCCTCGGCGGCATCAACTCCCTCTGGCCGCTCTTCGGAATCTCGAATCAATTGCTGGCCACAGTCGCGCTCTGCGTCGCCACGACGATCTTCATCAAGATGGGCAAGGCGCGCTTCGCCTGGATCACGCTCATGCCCATGGCCTGGCTCTTCGCGGTGACGATGACCGCCGGCTGGCAGAAGCTGTTCGCCCCCGACGTAAAGCTCGGGTTCCTTTCCCACGCGCACGGGCTGGAGGCGCAGGTGGCGAGCGGGGCGCTTCCCGCCGCGATCAAGTCGATCGCCGACGCTCGACGCATGATCTTCAACGACTATCTGGACGCGGTCGTGACCATATTCTTCATGGTCTCAGTGGTCGTCATCATCGCCGACAGCACCCGCGAGTGGATGTCCGTGCTGCGCGGACACAAGGCGGTGGTATCGTCGGAGGCGCCGTTCGAGGCCATCCCCGTCGCCGGCGACTGATGCCAACCGGAGCCCTTCAGCGCGGAGCGTCCGATGACGTCGCGTGAGATTGTACGAGCGGCACGCCTTCGCGTTGCGAACGCGGGGGCGATCGTGCGCCGGATCATCGGCGCACCGGACTACGATCGGTACGTGGCGCACCTGCGCGACCACCATCCCGGCGCGCGGCCGATGACGTACGACGAGTTCGCGCGGCAGCGGATGGTGGAGCGTTACAGCCGCCCGGGAACCCGCTGCTGCTGAGCGCGGTCGGCCCGGGCCTTGCGCCCCACGCGTAAGCAATACTCCTTGAACACAATGAGACCGCAGGGCACGGGAGGAACCTCCGAAACCGCCACGACACACCGTGCGCTCGCCGCGGCGCACGCGCGCCTCGCCGCGCGCGACGACGCGATCGTGCGATCGCAAATCGCCGTGGCGCAGATCGCCGCGCCGACCGGGGAGGAGCACGAGCGCGCGAGTTGGGTCACGCGCCGGTTCAACGACTGCGGTCTGTCGGATGTCCACACGGACGCGGCCGGCAACGTCGTCGGCCGTCGCGCTGGAACGACGCGTCTTTCGCCCGTCGTGATCTGCGCGCACCTCGACACAGTCTTTCCTCGCAGCACCGATCTCTCGATCCGCCGCGACGGCGATCGGCTCGTCGGGCCCGGCATCAACGACAACGGCCGTGGCCTGGCAGTCATGCTCGCCCTCGCCACCGAGATCGACGGGACTCGCGTGCGTACCCAGCGCCCCGTCGAGTTCGTCGCGACGACCGGTGAGGAAGGCATCGGCGATCTACGAGGGGCCAAGCACTATTTCGCGGAACGCGGCGCGAAGGCGCACGCCGTTGTCGCGCTCGACGGCGCCGGCGACGAGCGCGTCATTCATCGCGCACTCGGATCGCGGCGCTTTCGCGTGTCGTTCCACGGACCTGGCGGCCACTCGTGGGCCGCGTTCGGCGCGCCGAATGCCGTGCACGCCGCCGCGGGCGCGGCTTCCCGCTTGGCGTCGATACATCTTCCGACAGCGCCGCGTACGACGCTGTCGGTCGGACGCATCGGCGGCGGGCTTTCGGTGAACTCGATTCCCGCGTCAGCCTGGCTCGAGATCGACGCGCGTTCCACGTCGGGCACACAACTCGACGACCTCGAGCGCACGGTGCGTCGCGCAGCGCACGCCGCCGCGGACGAAGAGAACGCGCGCCGTACGCTGGGCGCCGCGCCGCTCACCGTCCGCATCGAGTCGATCGGCGAGCGCCCGTGCGGCGAGACGCCGGTCGAGGACGACCTCGTGCAACAGGCGATCGAGGCGACGATGCTCATCGGACGCCAGCCGGACCTCGCGCTCGCGTCGACCGACGCCAACGTGCCGATCAGCCAGGGCATCCCGGCGATCGCGATCGGCGCCGGCGGCCGCGGCGGCGACGCGCACACGCACTCGGAGTGGTTCGACAATCTCCGCGGCACGCTCGGCGTCGCGCGAGCCCTGACCATCGTTACCGCGGCGGCTCGGCTCGTCGCCTAGGCAAGGCTCGGCCTTTCGCCTGACGGCAACGTCACGTCGTTTGAAGTGGCTCGGCGCGCGTCAGCGCTCGGCCGAGCCATAGAATGGCGGCGTACGTCTCCATGGCGAGGATCACGGCCGCCACGACCATCGGCACCCAGATCGCGAGCAGCGTCCGCTCGTGCATGCCGCCCAGGAGCTGAAACGTGAGCGCGGCGAGAACCGTCGGCGGGAGCAGCGCGACGAGCAGCGTGAACAGGTTCGCCACCATCGCGAGCACGTTTTGCCCGAGCGTCTCGACGCCCGTGCTCACCGCGCTGCCGAGCCGAATCCACGCCGGAAAGAGAATCGCCATTCCGTTCTGAATCGTGATGAGCGCGCCGTTGACGGCGAGCATGAGGAATGGCGCTCCGGCCAGGATTGCGAACCGCGTCGTCGCCGAGAGCGTGATCCGGTCCGTCCCGAAGCTGGCGACGCAGGCGATCACGATGACGGCGAGCTGCAGCGCGACGATCGGCAATGTCGCCGACGCGACTTCGGCCAGCACGATATCGCTCGAGCGGACCGGAACGGACTTCAGCAACGGCAGATGCAGCATGTCGTGCCGCAGATCGTTTCGTACGAGGCGCCCGCCGAACACGATCAGCAGACCCGCGAACGTCGTCGCCGTCGCGGCCGCCCACAGCGAGAAGTCGCGCGCGCCGCTCGACAGCGCCGCGCCGAACGCGATGGCCATTCCCGCCGGGCCGATCAGCAGGCGGAGCTGCCCCGTGCGCCGAAGACACAGGATGTTCTTCCACAAGATCGCGGTCGCCGGATGACCGACCGCTCTGAGGCGCATCGTCGTCTGCGCGGCCTTGGTGGACTTGGGCACGACCATCGAGCGTCGCGAGCGAATCGCGTCCATGCGCCGGGCACGCGCCTCCGACGCCTCGAGCGCCGCGTCCTCGAACGCCGCGTCGTTGCGCAGCACCCAGAACACGTGAAGGCCCATGACGGCGATCGCCGGGATGATCGCATACCGCCATTGCGCGATCGATCGCGCGAACGTCGGAGCGACGACGAGATGGAACGGCCAGAGCCCGATGGATGCCGGCGGTTGCGCCAGCACGTGCGCGACGGCGATGAAGAACTCGCCGATGCCCGTCGTGTCGAGCAACTCCCGGCGATTCACGACAAAGCCGCTGACGAGCGCCGCGCCGACGAACCCGAAGAGCGCGATCGACCACCAATTGCGCCTCGCCGCCGCCCGGCCGTGCTCCTTGAGCGACGACTGGACGAGCGCCGCGCCGAGCCGGTGAAGGTTCAGCGTCGAGAAGAGCACCCACACGCCGACGGCGCGCAGCGGGGACGGCAGGAAGTTGCCGCCGCGCCGCAGCACGAACACCCAGATCGCCGCGTTGATCAACACCGCGACCTGCGCGCGAAACAACTTGTGGCCGATCAGCCCGCGCCGGCTGATCGGCGCCGGGAACAGCATCGACACCTCCGCCTGCGTGAACGCCAGCGCGAGGGTGTCGGACCCGAACACCCACGGTCCCGCCAACGTCAGCACCGCGAGCAGCGTGATGAGCATCTCGCTCGGCTGGCTGAGAAGGAAACTCGTCGCGCCCGGGTAGTTCACCGGCCGCCAGAGGAACCCCCAGAGTAGAGCGCGCCGACGACGAGCGCGACCGCGTAGCGCGGGCTGCGCACGCGCCGGAACGCCGAAAGGAATCGGTTGCGCGCGCTGTTCCAGACTCAGATACAACGAACGCGTTCATCCGGCCGACAAATCCGTCGGCGGTGAGCGCGAGGAACACGTCCTCGAGCGACTTCGACACGAGCGACGGGTGCGCCTCGATGATCTCGTCGATCGTGCCGTACGCCACGCGCTCGCCTCGCCGGAGCACCAGCAGCTTGGTGCACAGCTCTTCGACGAGGTTGAGCAGGTGCGAGCTGAGGATCACCGCGGTGCCTTGCGCCGCGCGCTGAGTCATCGTCTCGCGCATCCGGCGCATGCCGGCCGGATCGAGTCCGGTGAGCGGCTCGTCGAGTATGAGGACCGACGGGTCGTGCAGCAGTCCGCACGCGATGGCGAGCTTCTGCCGCATGCCGCGCGACAGCTCTCCCGGCAGCGATCGGCGCTTGTCGCCGAGCTCGAGCTCGTCGAGCAGCGGCCCGATGCGCGACTCGACGTCGGCCACGCCGTACAGCCGCGCGATGAAGCGCAGGTGCTCCTCGACCGATGAGATAGTCGAAGAGATGCGGTTCGTCGGGGATGAACGCGAGCGCGCGCTTGGCGGGGAGCGGGTCGCGCTGGATGTCGTGCCCGGCGATTGTCGACGGTGCCGCTCGACGGCGCGATGATGCCCGCGAGGCAGCGAAGCGTCGTCGTCTTGCCGGCGCCGTTCGGGCCGACGAGCCCGAGGATCTCGCCCGCGCCGACGTCGAAGCTCACGTCGCGCACAGCGGCGAAGTCGCCGTAGAGTTTGGCCAGCGCGCGAACCGAGATCATTGAGGTGGGTGGGCTCGCGTTGTCTCGACGGGCGCTCTTACGAGCGCACCTTCACCACGGAGTGGTCGCTCACGTTCACCTGTCCCTGCGCGCCCTTCGACGACCGCCGCGTCGCCGATCAGCGAGCCGGCCAGCGACGAGTCGAGAACGGACGCTCCCTCGCCGACGATCGTGTCGCGAACCCGGGAGCGCTCGATGCGGCTCCCCGCGCCGATCGACACGTTCGGGCCGATCGTCGACGCGACGAGCGTCGACGCCGTCCTCGATGTACACGGGATCGATCAGCGTCGACGCCCGGAGGAAGCGCGGCCGGTCGTCGCGCCCGCCCCTTCTCGAGCATCGCGCGATTCGTCTCGAGGAGCGTGCCCTGCTCGCCCGCGTCGTACCACCCTTCGACGTCGATCACCTTGATCTTCGCGCCGTGGTCGATCATGTACTGGAAGGCGTCGGTGAGATAGTACTCGCCCTTGTTCTTCGGCTGCTTCAGCGTCCAATCGATGCCTTCGTATAATAGCTTCCAGTTACGAATATAGTAGAGACCGATGTTGGCCCGCTTGGACATCGGCGTCGTCGGCTTCTCGACGATCTTCGTCATGTTGCCCGACGCGTCGCTCACCACGACGCCGAAGCGCTGGTAGTCGTCGACCGTCTTCACCCAGATGATGCCGTCGGCGTCGGTGTGTTTCACGACCGACAGATCCGCGTCGAAGATCGTGTCGACGAAGATGATGAACACCGGCTGGTCGACGTACTGGCGCGCCAGCGCCACCGCGCCCGCCGTGCCGTCCTGCACCTTCTGCTCGATGAACACCGCGTCGAACGAATACTTCGCGCGCGCGTACGCCTCGACCTTTTCCTTGAGGTGGCCCGTGATGTAGATGACCTGCTCGACGTCGCCCAGCCGCGCCAGATCCTCCATCACGTAGTCGATCACCGGCTTGCCGGCGATCTTGAGCATCGGCTTCGGCGTGATGTGCGTGTGCGGCCGGAGCCGCGTGCCCTTCCCCGCCAGCGGGATGATGACCTTCACGGCGCGCTCGTCCCTTCTCGGCCGTACCGGTCTTTCAGCCGCACCACGTCGTCCAGGTGCGGCGTCGAGACCTCGAGAATGTCGCAGTCGGTGACCGCTTCCATCTGATGCACCGTCCCCGGCGTGACGCGGAACGCGTCGCCGATCTCGAGTTTGACGTCCACCGGCGTGTCGCCCTCCCACACTCGATACATGAGCTGCCCGGACATCAGGTAGACCGTTTCATCTTTGACCTTGTGATACTGGACCGACAGCGCTTCGCCGGCTTTGATGTGCAGGATCTTCCCGACGTACGCGTCGGTCTTGGCCCAGATCGTTTCGTGTCCCCAAGGCTTCGGAACGCGCGTGATGGCCGAGCGACCGCTCATCGGGTTGTCGGGGCGAGGGTGGAAGCGCGGGCGGGTCCGGTCATCGGACCGAAATAAAGATGGTAGGAAAAGGGCGCGGTAGCGGGTCTACCAGAGGTCTCCCACCGTGATCGTCCACCGGCGCGCGATCGATCCGCGCCCACCCAACCCCGACCCGCCCGCCAGCCCGCTCTGGTTCGCGAATACGGGAGCGTCGAGTCGGACGTACACGTCGCGGTCGTAGAGGCGCCCCCGCGCCACCAAACCGGCGCCCGCATCGGCGAGCGTCTGGTTCGCCAGCGCGACGTAGGTCGCGGTCGCCCGCCCGGCGTCGCCGAACAGACTGAGCGAAATCGAGCCGTGCCCCCACGCACCGGTCGCCTCGCCGAGACGCTGCACGAATTCGCCATTCACCGCGCCGACCGCATCCAACGCCACATCGGTCCGGAAACCGCGCAACGCCGCGCCGCCCAGCGGGAGGTAGTTGATACCGGTCTGCTTGAACAGCGCGCCGCGCCCGCGGAAGAGGTCGTTGCGGAACGTGTCGAACGGATCGTCGCTCGACGCGAAGATCGACCGCTGCCGCGGGGCGTTGTGCGCGACACCACCGTAGAAACGGATGTGCAACTGCGACGCGCTCCCGTTGATCGACCACGTCCCGCCCATCGACGCGTCGGCACGCAGGTACCCGCGCGTGTGCTCCTGCCGCGTCGCGAAGACGCTCGTGGCGATCCCCGACGCGAGCGATCCGCGCATCGTGACGTAGTCGCTGTCCGCCGTCACCGCCGACCGGTACGACGCCGTTCCGCCGGCCTCGACAACGGTCGCCGGTGACCACTGCTCGGGAAGCAGAAGCGAGTCGCTCGGCACGGCCACTGTCGCGTACGCGCGCGCCTTGATCTGCGGCCCTGGCGTGGAAATGAACGGACTCAAATCCCAGTCCTTGTACGCGTCCGCCTTGAATAGCCCGTCGAGATAGTTCACGTCGGCGCCGTAGCCCATCAACGGCCGGTCGAACCCGGGGAGATATGGGTTCTCGAGCCGCGCCCACACGTTCGCCCGCGCGAGCACGTTCGACGTCTTTCCGGTGAACGGGTCGCGCGGATTGCGCGACGTGAACGCGAAGCCGCCGTCGTGGATGTCGACCAGCGACATGTAGTTCGTCTTGGCGCGCAGGCCGAGCACGATGCCCTGCGGATTGGAGTACCAACCCGCGGGCGCGAGCTCGACAAGCGTCTTCGCCCGATCGGTCTGGTCGAGGTATGGCCAGTTGAACGTGAGCCGCGGATCGCGGAAGCGTGATCAGCATGTCCTCCGGAGCGTCGTTGCGGCGGTCCCAATCCCACGTGACGTGATACGGATCGAGCCGCACCTCTTCCGGCCGCTGGCTCGTTGTCACGTGTCACGACTTGCCGGGCATCGCCCGTCGCATCCACGTGCGCCATCGTCCAACCGCTCGACGTGCGCACGCCGACGGACATCGGATGCCGCAGATCTCCGCGCCGCATCGACGCCGACGGCCGTGTGCCAACCGCTCGCGTCCTGGGTCACGCCGTACGAGTCGACGCGCGTAGTCCATGAGACCCGTGGCGTGCACCCACTGGTCGAAGAACCAGCCGAGGTCGCGCCCGGAGACGCGCTCCGCCGCGCTGCGCATGGCGCGCTCGTCGACGTGCTTGAGCGCCCAGTCGTCGTAGTAGTCGTGCAGGAACGCGCGGAACGTCGATATCGCCGAGCACGTCGCGCAGCTGCCCGTACATGACCTTCGCCCGCGTGTAGATCATCTCGTTGTAGATCTCGAACTCCGAGAAGTCGCCGGCGTTGCGTTCCGATCGGTTGCGCGCGACCAAGAAGCTCGAGACGCAACGACGACAAGTCCGGCGCTGTCCTTCGCGGGAATCGTCGCCGCCTGGATTCGATATCCCTCGCGGAATGAGCGGCGGCACCTGCGGGCGGTCGATCTGTTCCTGCGGCGTCTTGCCGAGCGCCCAGTCGGTTTGATAGCTGGTCAGGCCCTCGTCCATCCAGCCCGAGCGCCACTCGTTGTTGCCGAGGATGCCGTACGTGAAGATGTGGCCGGCCTCGTGCAGGATCAGGCTCTGCGACGGCGTCGCCGTCCATGATCATCATCGGGAACTCGGTGCCGCCCGGTCGAGCCGGTGCACGTTGGTGATCTGCGGATAGGCGTACGGCCCATAGATGGACTCGAGCCACTGGAGCGCGAACACGTTCGGTCCAACGCGCGGCGGTCGGCCCACGACGTGTCGTCGCCCGGTTTGTACAACACGTTCACCGATACGGTGTCCCACGTCGGGAAGTGCGCGTGCGCCGGCGTCTGCCGAACGTACGATGCCGCCCTCGTACCGATAGTCCGGCGACGCGCTCCATGCGAAGTGATGGACGTCGTTCGCGACGAACCGCACGAGCGCGAAATCCCGCCGGCGCCGCCGCCGCGAGCGTCCGTTTGGGGAGCTCGGCGTATGCGTGTTCGCCGAGCCGCGCCGGACCCGTTTTCGAAACGCGCGTCCATCCCGGATCGCCGCTCACGGGAACGCCGGTCGACGCGAGGACCTGGTCGTCGCGCACGATCATCGTGACGTCGTAGGTCCCGTACTCGCCGTACAGCTCGCCCGCGGGCATGAAGCGCGATTCGGCTCCCAGCCGCCGCGATCATAGACCGCGACCTTCGGATACCACTGCGCGAAGTCGTACGTCCGTCCACGCCGCCCCTGTCGTCGCGCCACCGTCGACGGGCGCGCGTCCCATGCGAAATGGATGCGAATCGAGTCGTGCGGCGCCAGCGGCCGCGGCAGCTGAAAGTGCGCGACGGTGCTGTCGGGCGCCCCCGGATAGTCGACGACGACCGGCGTTCCGTCCACCGTCGGCGCCTGCGTGAATCGCTCGTACCCGAAGTCGGGCTCGGCGAGGTTCTGAAACCGCACGCGGTTCTCGCTGCGCGTCGCGCGCGCTCCACTTCGAGTCTGGCCGGAACGCGTTGAGATACTGATGCACGAACATCTCGCGGAGCGTGTCCGGCGAGTTGTTTGTGTAGATGAGCACCGCCTCCGACTGCGAGCCGCGTCTGCGCCTCGTCGAGCGTGGCGACGACCTGTAGTGAACGCGCTGCTGCCAGTATCCGGTCGTGTCGCCGGACGGCGGGGTCGTGGCGCCCTGAAACGGGCGGCCAGGGGCGGGCTGTTGGAGGGGCGAAGCGGGGGAAATTTGGGCGGCCGCGAGCGACGCGGCGACGACACATGCGAGCATCTGTGATCGATTCGTGTTAGGCTACTTGCAGGGGTGTGCTCCACACGACACGTTCAGCGCTCAATGTACTCGACGTGCCTGTTCTGCAACCAGTTCGCTCGGCGCGAATAGGCGGGTCGAGCACTTTCCGGTCGGCGAACGTCTCGCGTTCGACGGCGCGAAGGGCCGGCTGTGGGTCGGTGTGCCACCGATTGCGGCCGCTGGAATCTCTCGCCTCTCGAGGAGCGCTGGGAAGCGATCGAAGAGTGCGAGCGGCTCTTCCGCGGCACGCTCGTCCGCGTCTCCACCGACAACATCGGCCTCGCGCGCCTCGCCGACGGACTCGAGCTGATCCGAATCGGCAAGCCGCTGCGTCCCGAATTCGCCGCGTGGCGATACGGCCGTCATTTCGGGACGAGACGGCGTCGCAGCCGCAGTGATCGCCGGCGCCGGTGTTGCCGCGGCCGCAGTCGCCGCCGTCGCGCTCGGTCCGACGCTCGCGCCGGCCCTCGGACTCGGCGCCATCTCCATCGTCGCCGTTCCCGGCCTCACGACGGTGATGGGCGTGTTTCCCATGGTCGGGATGCTCGCCGCGCGCGACTACATCCAGCACGATCGCGTCGTCGCGCGCCTCGCGCAGGACAAGCGCAGTCGTCACGGTTCGCGCGAAGCACCTCGGCAACGTCGAGCTCGACGTCGACGGCGCGAGCGACGGCCACGCCTCACTTGTCGTCCACCACGACACCGGCTGGACCGAGTTCACGGAAGCGGCGGCGATTCACGCGACCGGCGTGCTCATCTCCGGCGCCAATCGATACGGCGCCGACCGCGCGCGCGTTCAGGACGCCGTGCGCCAGATCGAGCACGCCGGGCGACGCCGCGGATTTCCTGTCCGCCGCGTCGCGCGCAATTCGTGGCGCGGCGGACGCATCATGTCGCTCGTGAACCAGTACCGTCAGCTCGGCGCGATGCATCTCTCGCCGATCGAGCGCCTCGCGCTCGAGATGTCCGTGCACGAGGAGACCGAGCGTCGCGCGCTCGAGGGCGAGCTGGCCGTGCTCGAATCCGCGTGGCGCGACGCCGAGCAGATCGCCGCCATCTGCGACGACGACCTCACGCCGCCCAAGCTCTACGAGTGACGCCGCGGAGTCGCTGACGAGCGTCTCCCCATGCTGTTCGCGTCGCAGCTCCGCCGCCGGCGTCGAGCGGGCGGAACGCGATGACGTTCGCCTTGCCGACCTCGCAGCGAAACATCGTGACCGACGCGTCGGCGGCCCATTCCGCGCGCAGCTGCACCGAGCTCGATGCGCGTCGCGCGCCTGACGCTGCGAGAGCACCTCCGGCGTCGCCCAGGGAAGCTTTCGGCGATAGTCGGCGCAGACCGCCTCGTCCGGCCCGTCGCGCGCCGGGCCGTGAAAGAGCAGAACGATCTGCTTCACCTGGTGCAGCTCGACGAGATACTTGCACTCGCCGCGTAGCTGCTGCGCGCGGAACACGTCGCGATCGCTCGCCGACAGCGCGCCGCCGCCGCCCGGCACGTAGCAGCCGGTCGAACTCCGTCGAGTCCGAGCTCCGCGTGCGAGAAACGCGTCGGTCGCCTCTTGCAGCCGACCGTCCGAGCACGCCACGACGAGCGTGCGAGGCCGCGTCGGCGTCCATTGGCCGTAGTCGCGAGAAGTCATCGAGCGCTGCCATGCAAGAAGCACGACGCCCGCCGGCGAAATCGCCGGCGGGCGTCGAGTCATAGCCGTCACGCGACGCGCTCAGGGAACGACCGCCGCCGGCTTCGTCCTTCTTCTGCGGGTTCTTCACGTACATGTCGAACCACGCGATCCACCGCGCCCACTGATCGAGATCCGACTCGCGCGTCGCCGGACCGTGATCCTCGTACGGATACATGAACAGCGCCGCCTGCTTGCCCGAGCCCCTGCAGCGCCTGCATCATGCGGATCGAGCTGATCGGATCGGTGCCGACGTTCTGATCCTCGAGCGAGTGGTACATCAGCAGCGCGCCGCTCAACCGGTCGGCGTACGAGGAACGGCGACATGTCGAGATACGTGTCCTTCGCTTCCCAGATCGTGCGACGCTCGTTCTGGAAGCCGTACGGCGTCAGCGTGCGGTTGTACATGCCGTCGCCCGCGATGCCCGCCTTGAAGTACGGCGTGTGCGTCATCGCGTTCATCGTGCTGAACGCGCCGTAGCTGTGGCCGCCGATGCCGAGGCGGTCGCGATCGAGATAGCCCGCCTTGTCGACCGCGTCGATCGTGAGATCGAGATCCTCGCGGAGCTCGTCGATGTAGTGGTCGTTCATGCGGCCCGTCGGTCCGACGATCGGGATGTCGACCGGCTGAATCACGACGTAGCCCTGCGTCACCCAGATCTCCGGGCTGCGCGCGCGCGACGTTGGCGAACTGATTGATGTTCGTCGTGCGACGGCGCTGATCGTACTCCGTGCTGCGTCGAGAACTCGCGTCGGGTAGAACCAGATGATGCCCGGCAGCCGCGTGCCTTCGCGGTAGTCCTTCGGCAGCGTGACGTCGATGTAGAACTTGTAGCCGTCGCGCGGACGCTCGACGAGCAATGCGCTTGCGAATCGCCTGCGACACTTCCGGCGCGAAGTCGACGTTCTTCGTCAGCTTCGTCTCGGTGCCCGTCTTCATGTCGCGCAGGTACGAGTCCGGAACCATCGTCGGCGACTGCTTGGCCACGATGACCTTCGAGTAGTCGTCGTCGAGCGGCGCGACGACGTCTTCCGCGATGTCGCCCTTGCCCTCGAACAGCGCGCGTCTTCTGCGCCGGTCTCGATGTCGACCTTGTCGACGAAGTTGTGCGGCGCCTGCTTCGTCCAATCCGGGAAGTACTTCGTGCCCTCGAGGAAGACGCTCTTGCCGTCGCGTCGAGACGAGGACGACCGGCTGCGCCGTTCGGACCGCGCTTCATCTGCAGCGCGCCGGGGTTGGCGAAGAACGCCGAGTCGCTCTGCGCGCCGCCGCGGCCACCGCCGCCGCCGCCACCGCCGCCACGACCACCACGGCCGCCGGCCGCGATCGTCGCGCCCTTCGCGATCTCGTAGTGCTTGGTCGGATCGGCGAGGCGCACGGCGTACAGGTCACTGCCTTCGTTCACGAACAGCGTCTTGCCGTCCGCGCTGAACTCGGCCGACGTCATGCGGCTGTTCGCCTCGAAGATCTGCTTCGCGTCGCTCGCGCCGAACGGCGGCGACCACGACGAAGACGCGATCCTTCCGATTCGCCGCACCGCCGCCGCCGCGCGCCGCCGCCTGCCGCCGCGACCAGCGCCACCGCGCGCGGCCACCGCCGCGCGCCCCCGTTCTGCCCGGCCGGCGCCGGCTTCGCTCTGCAGGTACACGAGACCCGGCGCCGACCGGATTCCACTGGATGTTGCGCTTGCCCGTGTCCGCCGCGCGCCGCCGCGGCCGCCGAACCCGGCGCCGCCGGCGAACGCCGTCGTGTCGTTCGCACCGCCGGTTCCTTCGCGCAGCACCGTCTTCGAGATCTCGGCGAGCGACCTTGCCGTTCGCGTCCCACAGCTGCTCGACCGTTCCGAAGTTCGACGACCGGCACGAGGTACGAGTACGGCTTCGTCTGCAGCGTGACGCGGAAGTACTGACCGTCGGGCGACGCATCGACATTCGTGATCAGCGCCGGCGCGCCGATCTTCTTCGACGGCCTTCGTCTTCACGTCGATCACCGCGAGCTGACCGATCGTGTAGTAGTCGAGCAGATCCTTCTCGTACGGATCGCGCAGCAGGCTCGCGTAGTTGCGGTTCTGCAGGACCTTGCCCGCTTCGCTCGTGCGGACGAGCGGTCCCGTCTCGACCGGCGGCCGCTTCGGCTCGGCGCGGGCGATCGTCCGGCAGCAGCACCGCGACGATGCTCTTGCCGTCCGCCGTCCAGTCGAAGCGTCGTCACGCGCGTCGGCGAGCAGCGGCGTCTTGGCGTGATCTGCATCGACTTGCCCGTCGCGACGTCGGCGACGTAGATGTGCGTCGCGCGCGTCGAACGACGCGATGTAGCCGATCGATCTTGCCGTCCGGCGACCAGTCGCGCCGTTCACGAGCGCGCCCTTCGGCGTCTCGATCGTGCGCGTCGCGCCGGTGGTCGGATCGAGCAGCGTGAGGCCGACGCTGCCGCGCGTCGTCAGCGCGCGCGCGCGATTCGCCTTGTAGTCGATCTCGACGCCGCCGAGCCGATAGTGCGGCTTGCCGAACAGCGTCGATCGATGGAAGCCCTTCGCTCTCGGTCTTGAGGAAGTACTTGCTCGTCCGGGCTCGGATTCGTGAACGCCACGTTGTTGCGCGGCGCCGTCACGATCCGCTCGACGATCTCCGGCGGCTTGACGTACGTCTCCTTCGCCAGGACTTCTTTCGGATTCCAGCCTTGCTGGTCGACGTTCTGCGCCGAGCCGGCGCGGCGAGGGACAAGGCCGGCGAGGCCGATCGCGGCGCGCAACGAAGCACGCCCAACGGGGGACGAAAGGCGGGTCATTGCGGACTCCACGCAAGTGGGCTACGGGGGGATCGGGCTTACGAGAGTATACGATATCCGCATCACGCGCCCGTTATACGGAAGGCGCCGGCACCAGGTGCCAGCGCTGGCGCCGCGCTCCCTCCGGCCCCTCTGAGCCGTCCAGCCTAGTCCAGCCGCTCACGCCTACCGTGCCCCAACATCTTCGCCCGCAGCGTCGCCAACCGCCGCCGTGACCGACCCGTCCAGAACCGTGTCCCCGACGCGCACGACGACCCCGCCGAGAGATCGCCGGATTCACGTGGAAGTGCGGGACGACGTTCTTGCCCAAGCGCGCGGGACAGCTGGGTGGTCGACGAGCTCGCGGTCGCGGTCATCGGCTTCGCGCGCGACGGTCACCGACGCGTGCACGCGGCCTTCGACCTGGTCGACGAGGTCGTTGTACTCCTGGGCGATCAGCGGGATCAGCATCTGACGGCGGTTGCTCACCAGCGCCTGCAGGAACCGGACGAAGGTCCGCGGGAGCGCTCCGCCGTACGCCTTCTGGATGATCTCGTTCTTCCGCTGCGCGCTCACTCGCGGCGACTCGAGGAAGACCCGAAGCCGACGGTCCGACTCCACTGCGTTCGGCGACGCTGTCGATCATCTCGCCCCAGCCGCGCAGGTCTCCCGCGCGTCTGCGCCAGCTCGAGCAGCGCCTCGGCGTAGTTTCGAGCGATCGTCGATTCGCGCATTACAGCTGACCTTGACGTTGCCGATGCGACGCCAGATACGACTCGACGAGCTGCCGGTTCTTGGCCGACTCCAGATTCTGCTCGATCACCTTGCTCGCGCCGGCGAGCGCGAGGTCGACCGCTTCGCGGCGCAGCTCGGCGATGGCGCGGTCCTTCTCGCTCTCGATCTCACGGCGCGCGCGCTCGAGCATGTCCTGCTGCTCGCTGCCGCGTCTGCTCGAGCATGATCGCGCGCGCATCTTCTCGGCGACGCGCACGGCCGTCGGCGATCAGCTTCTGCGCTTCGCCGCGCGCCGCGTCGATCTGCGCCTGATGCTCGGCGAGCAGCTTGGCGGCGGCCTCGCGGTCGCGCTTGGCCCCGTCGATCGCTTCCTCGAGCGCCTTCTCGCGCGCTTCGACGGCCGCCGTGATCGGACCGAACGCGAACCTTCGGAGGATGAAGAAGAGGATCACGAAGATGAGCGAGCGTCCAGAACATCAAGTTGGCCTGGAGCGCCACCAAGCTCGTGCGGGAATGGGCCGGAGCGGCAGCTTCCTGAGCAACCGCGACCGACGCCGCGACAGCCTTCGCGACGAACAGGGACGACCGACCACAAGCGCATTCGCATGAGATTGTCTCGAATCGATTTGATGTAGCGCGGCCGGCGCCCCGGGGCGCCGGCCGTGCCAACTGTCTAGAAGTAGGTCTTGAGCACGATCAACAAGCACACGACGACGCTGAACAACGCGACGCCTTCGACGAACGCCGCGAGAACAAGCGCGCCCGTCTGAATTGTGCCGGCGATCTCGGGCTGACGCGCCATGCCTTCGGTCGCGCCCGCACCGATACGCCCGATGCCGATGCCCGCGCCGATCGCGGCGAGACCCGCGCCGATGCCGGCGCCCAGCATCGCCCACGCACCGGTGTACTCCGGATTGAAGTTCCCGGCGGCAGCCTGCAGTAGGGAAAGGATTGCCATGTCAGTTCTCCACTCGAAACAGCGGTTCACATCCGTTGCTTCGCACCGACCGGCGAGTGATCCCGCCGACAGCGCCGCCCGTCAACGAGCCCCGGGGCTCAACGAGCATCGCCAAGCATTCGCCCGGCTACTTCTGCGGGGGTTGAAGCAGTTCGCCCCGCGTACCAAACACGCTTCACAGCTTGAGCTGCCCAGCGTGCTTACGCCTCTCTAGTGATGCGCCGTCCGAATCTGCCCGATGAACACCGCCGCGAGCAGCGAAAAGATGAAGGCCTGGATGAACGCGACGAGGATCTCCAGGAGCATGATGAAAAGCGCCATGACGATCGCGAGTGGCGCAAGCGCGAAGACGAGCCACCCGGCCATCATGAAGATCAGTCCAATGAGCGCGAGGATGATCACGTGCCCCGCGATCATGTTCGCGAACAGACGGATCGTCAGCGCGAACGGCTTGGTGAATTTCCCGACGATCTCGACGGGCGTCATGATGATGCGTCATCAGCTTCATCGCCGGATGACCCTCGGGCCAATAGATGATCGTGCCGATGTATCCGGCGCCGAGCGCCTTGATCCCGGCCGCCTCGATCACGATGAACGTGATGATGGCGAGCGTCGCCGTGACCGCGATGTTCCCCGTCGGCGTCGATCCATATGGAATCAGCCCGAACAGGTTGCAGAACGAGAATGAAGAAGAACAGCGTGAGGACGAACGGCACGTAGCGCTCGCCGCCGTGACCGCCGAGCACCGGGATGTAGATCTCGTTCCGCAGGTAGAGGATGACCGCCTCGAGCCCGGCAGCGAATCCCTTCGGCCGGCCGACCTGGGCCGTGCTTCGCGCGTGCGACCGCGCCGTCCAGATCAGGACGATGCACAGGAGCACGGCCGCCAGGATCATGAAGAAGATGTGCTTCGTCAGCCCCATGTCGAACGTGTGCCCGGCGACCGTCACGTTGTGCGTTGCGAACGTGTACTCACACGCCCACTCCTCGACGCTCTTGAAGCACGGGAACTCGATCGTCTTCGAGTCCGTGATGTGCGGCATGATGATGTCCGCAGGCCCGAGCTGCTTGGCGAGCGGGCCGCCGGGCTCCTGCGCGGGCATGGAGGCCGGCGCGAGCAGCGTGGCCGCGAAGATCCATCCGAGAAATCGCCGAGTCAGTCTCATGTTCGAATCAGCAGTGGTTCGAGCAATGACGATGCGAAGAGTAAGACCGCCAGGCTGAGTAGCGCAGCAACCGGCGGCAGCTTCAGCGCGAGCGCGACGACAAGCGCGTAGCCCACGAGGCCGACAAATCTCACCAACATTCCGGCGCCCATTCGCGCCGTGAGTCCCGCTTTTCCGGCGACCCGCGCGACAAGAAAGGCGGCGAGCTGAACGACGACGGCGAACCCCGCGCTGATCCAGACCGCGGGACGCTCACCGGGCCCTCGAAATGCGAGGCTCAAAATCGCTCCCCCCAAACCCGCGACGCCCACAACGAGCAACCCGTACCGCGCAAGTGCTTTGGTCACCTACCCCGCCCGGTCCCGCCGCCAGATTGCCCCTGGGCGACGACGTCCTTGGACTTCCGCTGTGCCGCTGTAACGCGCCGATACATCGAGTAAAAGCCGCCAGCCGCGCCGACGAAAACCAAGACGAGAAGGAGCCAAGGGGACGTGCCTAACCTGCCATCGAGCCAGACGCCGGCGAATGCGAAGACCAGGATCGTGGCGGCGAACTGGATGCCTATCCCGGCGAATTCCATCCCGGACACGGCTCCGGCGGCGCCTCGGCGTGCCCCGAGTCCGCGTCCTTCCGAGCCCTTTGGCGCGTCCCGCTTGTCGTCCATTTCGATGCAGAATTTAGGAGCTTGTGAAATTTTTCGCAAGCAAACCTGGCAGTCTGCAACGCCAATTGCCAAACGCCTGAGCAGTCCCCTTAAGTCGATGTATGACCGCTGCTTCCCCGTTGCGCCTCATGTTGACTATTCGTCCACGCGTTAATAGGTTGGCGCACGCCCGTTCTGTGAGCGCATCCCGCCGTTCACGGTTCACCGGGGGCCAACCCTCGCCGCCACCGGGATTCATGAACATTCGTTTCGCCATCGCGTTGGCTTTCGCAGGCGCACTCGCGTTCGCCTGTAGCCCGCGCTCGCGCTCCACCCCACAGAACTCTCAGCCGGCCGCGCCGCTCGCGAGCGCGTTGCTGCTCAAGTCGAGCGCAACCGGCGAAATCGTCGAAAGACCGGAGCGATCGGAACGAACGCGTGCGCGTTCGTCGTCATCGACGACGAAGGTCGCACCGAAACTCGATTCGCACCTCGTCGTCACCGTTCAACCCAGCGCGATTCAGTTCGCGCTCGGCGTGAAGAACGTCGGCAAGAAACACGTCGAGCTCACCTTCCGCAGCGGACAGTCGTACGATTTCGTCGTCGTCGACTCGGTCGGACGCGAGGTGTGGCGGTGGTCGGCCGGCCGAATGTTCACGCAAGGCGTCCAGAACAAGCAGCTGAGCACCGGTGACTCGATGAACGCGCGCGAAGCCTGGACAGCGCCGCCGCCCGGCCGCTACACGGCGATCGCCACGCTCAACAGCACGAACTTCCCCGCCGAGGAGCGCGCCGACTTCGTCGTGCCATGAGAAGACTTTAAAACGCCGAACTTGCCGGACGACGGATCGGGCCGCCCAGATGGGCGGCCCGTCGTTTTTCAGTCGGTGTGCCCGATCCCTCGCCGCCGAATCCGTCGGCCCTGGACCGTCGCGCCGCACCGGTTAGGTTGTCCCGGACACCTCAAATCGCGACAGGAGCGATCCCGCGTGGCCACGCGACAAGTAGTGGTGGACGATTCGCGCGACGTCGCGATGCTCGAGCAGCTCGCGCACGCGCGCGCGCAGTTGATCGCACAGATCGGCCGCCGCATCATCGGGCAGCAGAAGATCGTCGACGATCTCGTCGCGGCGCTCCTGGCAGGCGGTCACGTGCTCCTCGTCGGCGTCCCCGGCCTCGCGAAGACGCTTCTCGTCCAGACGGTCGCGCAGGCGCTCGACCTGACCTTCTCGCGGGTGCAGTTCACGCCGGACCTCATGCCGAGCGACATCACCGGCACCGAGCTGCTCGAGGAAGATCACACGTCCGGCGGCTCGCGGCGGTTCTTCAAGTTCGCCAAAGGGCCGATCTTCGGAAACGTCGTGCTCGCCGACGAGATCAACCGCGCGCCGCCGAAAACGCAGGCCGCGCTCCTCCAGGCGATGCAGGAGCACGCCGTTACCGCGGCCGGCCAGACTCACCGGTTACCGGAACCGTTTTTCGTTCTCGCTACTCAAAACCCGATCGAGCAGGAAGGCACATACCCGCTGCCCGAAGCGCAGCTCGATCGCTTCATGATGCAGCTCACGATCGGTTATCCGAGCCGCGACGAGGAAGAGAGGATCGTCGCCGCGACGACAGGCGATCTCGACGTCGAGATCCGCCCTGTGCTCGACGCCGCGCAGCTGCTCCAGCTCCAACACCTCGTGCGGCGCCTGCCGGCGCCGCCTTCGGTGATCAGTTACGCGGTCAAGCTCGCGCGCTCGACGCGCCCCGCCGCCGAAGAGGCGACGCCGCTGGTGAAGAAGTACGTGAGCTGGGGTGCCGGACCACGCGCCTCGCAGTACCTCATCCTCGGCGCCAAAGCACGCGCCGCGATGGACGGCCGCGCGGTTCCGGATCTCGAGGACGTGAACGCGATGGCGGTTCCAGTGCTCACGCACCGCGTCGTCGTGAACTTCCAGGCGGAGGCGGAGGGGATGTCACCCGAAAAGCTGGTGACGGTCCCCTCGAAGCCGTAGCCGCCCGTCGCTACTTCATTCCCATCCCCAGATTCTTCTTGAGGAAGTCGACCGTCTGCGGCCAAGCCTCTTTGGTCGCAGCGAGATTCGCCTTTTCCTCGGCTTGCACATCGGCCTCCGTTCTGGGCTCGCGGCTGTCGCGGATCGTCCTGTGCGCGAGCGAATCCGTGATGGCGCCAGCGAAGTTCTTGCCGTAGTACGATTTGCCGAGCGCCTTCATCGCCGAGTCGACGGCCGGCATCGGCGCGCCGATGCGGGTGTCCTTGGCGCCGTTGTACATCATCACCGGCTTGTTGATTTTCGCCAGCGAATCGCCGTTCGGAACGGCGCCGTTCATGTACGGCAGTCCGTAGAACGCGACGCCGCCTGAGAATCCAGGGATTCCGCCGTTGATGACGTGCATCCATACCGTTCCGCCGCCCCAGCAGAAGCCGATCACTCCATACCGAGGAGCCGCTGACGGCTGCGACATCGCGTAACGGGCCACTGCGTCGATTCCCTTGTTGCGCTCGGCCGCGAGCAGCGGTCGCGTGAGCTTCGCGCCGAGTCCGCCGGTCAGCTCGTCCATGCTCGGGCCGCCGCGCATCGCGAGATGTGAGATCCGGCGCTATCGCGATGAATCCGTCGGCGGCCGCTTGATCGGCGACAGCTCGAACCCAGGTCTGACAGACCGAAGATCTCGTGCACGACGACAACCACCGGTGATTTGGCGATTGTTCGTCGACGGGTACACGATGTAGGCCATCAAGCGAGTCCTTCGAGCCTGGCTCCCATGCCACCTTTACCCACTCGCCGTGCCGCGGACTCGCCGCGAGTCGGGCCGGCGGAGTGGATGCGCTCGCGGCAGCGCACGTGTCACCTTGCTGATCGACGCGGGGATGGCGGGAAGCGCGAGATCGCCGGCGGCCATGTGCGCCGTGTGCTCGTCCATCGGCGGTTGGCGGTGACACGCCGTCAAGTGAGGGCGAGCACAAGCAGCAGCGAAAACGCGCGGGGAAGACATACGCAGCTCTCCGTTCCGTTTAGGGGCGATGGTGTACTGAGTGGCCGCAAATCAATACGCGGCCTGACAATAGATTCCCCGTCCTCGCGCGGAAGGGTGCCACCGCGATCGTCACGGAAGATTCGACGTCCATGCCCCACCTTCCCCCGACGACGACGGACCATTCGCCGTTTTTCATTCCTCAACCACGCCCGTCAGTTGGCGTGACGCGGTCGTCGACCGCACACTTTCGATTTGCCCGGATCGTTCGACGCCGCACAGCGGGCGTTGCCGGATGTTGCGGCAAGACTCCGCGATCAGAATCGGCCATTGGCCATCGGGGCAGTTTTATTCGCGCTCGCGACGCTTCCATTCGCGCCCGACACGCGTTCACCCGCCGTCGACCTGCTCTCATCCACGACTGCTCCGCTTCGACTCCTGGACCCGAACGCGACACATCCGTCCGTTCCCATTCCATTCGGCGTTGCTGAGATGACGTGATCGATGGTTCCGCTCGCGTTTTCGGCTTGGAACGCTGACGCCCTCCGATTGCTCCCCGTTACACTGCCCCGATGGCCGGTTACGTAGTTGTACTTTCCCGTCGCATTCATCAATTGAACGGTGACGTCACGTTTCTGACGCGGAACGCTACAGATTGCGATGGCAGCCTCAACTGATTCCGCGCGCATCCTTCCGCCGTCTTCCGCGACACGGTCGACTCTTACGGCGGCTCCATCGGTGTGGACCGCGGACGTCAACGACTTTGACGCGGGCGCCGCCGATTTTGAACGTCACGTCGCCGAGTTTGACGGCTGCGTCAACGCCTCAGACCATAGCTTGTCGGCGTTGAGCTGATGTTTCGGTGCGGCGGAAGGCTGTGCTAGAGACTTGGACCGGATGTTTCGGGCCCCGCGTCTCGAGGACTCGGTGAGAACTCGACACGACATCGAGCCTCTCTACTTGGGTAATAGCGCCGACCCCCACTTTGGCGTCAGCCGCACCCTTCGGAAAACACCCGAAAATGTCACGCGAGCGTCATTCATGACGCTCGCGTGACAATAAACCTTCTGGATTCGCTCTTCAAAAAACCGTCATCTTTTGACACATTGGCCAAAGCGCGGTCGGCGGATAAGACCCTAGTAGGAGCGCGAGCGTCGGCGACAAGAGCGGAACTCAAGCACGCGAGAGAGGGTCCGGCTGCGCGGCTAGGGAGATTGCGGTCGAATTCTGGCGACTCCAGCAGCTCGAATGACGCTCGCGTGACATTTTCGGGCCCGTTTCGGACGACCGCGATTGACACCATTTCGGGGGTCGGCCATAAGACCCAAGTAGAGAGGAGCGCGATTGCTGAATTGGAGGGATGGCGGGTACTGTCTCGTTATCGTCGGCGCCCTTCAGAGCACCCAGGGAATCAGCGCCGCGCGTTTCGCGACGGTACTCGTCGTAGCAGCGACCAAAGACTTCCGAGAGGTTGCGCTCTTCGAGGCGAATCTTTCTCGGTAGGCCACGACGATGACGGCAACGGCAAGAAACGCGTGCGCGTCGCCCGACACGAGCGCCGCACCGAGAAACATCCCGATTATCGCCGTATAGATCGGATGCCGCACGAAGCGATATGGACCTGAGCGGATGAGTTCGTGGTCCACCTTCTCAGTTATGGCACCGCTCCAATTGCGGCCGAGCGTGCGCCGAGCGCTGATCGCAAGGCCGAAAAATCCCACTTGTAAAGCGAGCCCGAGGACGACCCAAATGGCGCCGGGCGGCAGGAGGCGGCGATCCAGCAAAGGGAGCGGCGCGAAAAGTAGAAAGAACGCCAGCAGCAGCAGATACTGATGAAAAGCACGCGATCGCGCCGACTCGCTGCGAACCGACGACGCCGTCTTCTTCGCGGCGACACTCCAGTAGACGTTCCACGCGATCCAGAGCAGCGCGGAGATCGTGAACGGCGTGGCGCGAATGCGGGCGCGATAGTGAACGACCAGCGCGACGATACCGGCGGCAGGAGCCCGAGCACTGCCGCCTGGGCGGAGCGTCCGGTCAGGCGCAGCGGCCCCAACGCCAGCACGGCGGTTGGCGCCCCCTCCCGGTTCTTCGAGACGGGTGCGTCCACCGCCTCCGACTCGGCTCCGCTCAATGCCTGCCTGCCCTTCTCCGCGCGCATGCAATGCCCCCGACTGCGGGTTGATTCGTGTGTCCCGGCATCGGACCTTCGTCCAATCTTTGGCCCCAAGCCCTTGCGGACTCTTGCCTTCCCCGCCGATTATGTCGCTGTCACGCGCGAACTTGCGCACGCGACATCCGGCCGAGAGGAACTTCGATGGGTCTCCCGCAACGCGCAGGATCACCCGCAGGCACGTTCCCCGCGCTTCCGCCAGGCGTTGCTGACGCCGCGGGACAGTATCAGCGACTGCGCGAGATCGAAAAGGGGCATCTCGCGCTGATGGCGCGACATAACCTGCTCGCCGACTGGACGCCGGAGATTCGCCAGACGGTGATCGAGGCCCGCAAGCACATTCAAGAGGCCAACGTCGCGCGGGAAAAATTCCGCGTACTCGTCCGCGAGATCGTCAAAACTCTGCGTGCGGAGCGCATGTCGCTCTCCGGCGTGCTGCGCCATGCGCGCTCGCTGTTGCAGATGCTCGAGCAATCAGGCGCGATTCAGAGCGACGGCGGCTGGCTCGAGGCCGACGTGCTCGAATGGGCGATCGAAGACTACGAGTCGAGCTCGTGACGAGACGCGCGACCGCTCCCGCCGAACGTCAGACGCGCGCGCGCCACTCCGCGGTCGCTTCGGGGACGAGCCGCGCGCCCCAATGACTGACCTCGAGGATGTAGTAGTCGCGCCGCTTCGGATCGCGGGGATCGATGACCTCGTAGTACGTCGGCTGGGGCTCGACCCGAACGGTGAGCCCGTTGCATTCGCCGCCTTCACACGTGACCTGAATCATTCGTTCATCCTCCGGCGGTCGTCAGCTCGCCTGTTGAACGGCGGACCTGGCACCACCGGTGAGAAACCGGGGACCACTCTCGCACGCGCGCTCGACGGTGCGCGCGATGCTTTCCGGCAGACGCACCGCGCCGCGCGCGTGCGCTTCGAGCACCAGAGTGAGCGCCCGCCGCTGGCGGTCGAGCGCCGAGAGGAGCTGCGCCCCGCCGTCGGGGGTCGCGAACACTCCGTGTACGAGCGCCTGCAACGTGCTCTGCTCGGCGGCGTCTGATGCGTCGTTCATGCAGAGTTCCAGATTCCAGCTATTACGGTGCTGCTCGCACAAACCGGTCCTGCTATCGCGTGGTGCGTCCTGGGCGCACGCCGAACACAGAGCGATCGCGCGCAGCAGGTCCGCACTCGGAACGAATGACATCGGGTCTTCCTCGAGAACTTGTCGTAGCTCCTTCGCCAGGTCGGGATCACGCGTCGTGGCGTAGACCAGGTGAAGGCGGCGGCGGGCGTTGGGTTCGATGCTCATGACTGGACTCGCCGCGAAATTGATCGCAAGCTGTTACTGTGCTTTGAAATGCCTGTCAGAGGAGTGAGCGAGGATGGGGCGTCGACGCCCGCATCCTCGCGTCTCGCAGATCCGCCGACATGACTACGCCGTCGATCCCGCCGCCTGCTCTCTCGCCCAACGCGCTCGAGACGCTCGACCGCCACTGGGCCGTGAAGATCGTCACGCCCGAGGACCGGGCGTCGTCGATCCAGTTCGCAATGGGTGTGCTCACGCGGCTCGGCGCCGGCGAGACCCCGGCGGTTGAGGCGGCGCTGCCCGAGTTCGTCGTGCCATTGGCTGGCGCGTACGTCATCGCGGCCAGTGAATGGCTGGACTTCGAGGGTTCCGCTTCGCCCAGCGCCCTGCTCTCCGCCGAACAAGAGGCTCAACGCACGGCGCACGTCGAGGTGGGCGCCGATCGAGCGTTCATCCTCACGGCGGCGCTCCCCGTCGAGCCCCACGAGCAAGTCGCCGCCCTCTACCGCACTCTGCTCCTGGCCGGACTCGCCCAGCTCGGCAACAAGCAGACGGAGTTTCGCCACTGGCTTCGCGCCTACGCGCCCATGCTCTTCCCGCCCGAGGGGCGCGGCGAGCGATGGGACATCGTGCTGCTGCGGCGCGTTGTCGAGCTCTGGACTCACGTGCTCCGCGGCGCCGGACCGTCGGGCCTGGGCCACGCGATGGAGATCATCGCGTCGATTCGCGAGGAGCGGCCCATTCGCGAGGCCGCGCAACTCGCGACCATCGATACCGCCGACGAGACCCGAACGCGTTTCTACCTCTTCACGCTGTTCCATCTCACCGAGGCGGCCACCGAGCTGCTGCTCTTCCGCCTGCACGGCGAGCCGTCGCGCGTCGACGCGCGGCTCTACAGCCATTTCACCCTCGCCCGCGACGCCGCCGGCGGCGACCCGCGCCTCGATGCCAGCTTCGATTGGCTCTACGAGGCCGCTCGGCGCGTGGTCGAGTTGCGCACCGCGCAGCTCGAGCTCCTGCCCGAAGGATCTCGTTGAGCGTTCTTTGATCATCGCTGGGATCGTCGGGTACTGCCGACCAGCATGCGATGGCCGTTCGGCGATCGCGCCACCACCACCGACACTCTCGTTCCCGGACGGACGGCGGGCCTGAGGGCCAGCACTCGCGCGCCGGACTGCGTTGAGCTCGGAGGCGCGACGTCATCGGCGAGACGGAACCAGGCCACGTCGCCCGCGTCTTTCGTGCAGCGAACGTAGTACGCGTCGGCCGACCAGAAGCCGTCCCAACGCTCGCCTTCGGTAAGATCGGCGAGCAGCGCCGTACGCGGCGCTTCCTCGAGCGGTTCGGGTGGCGTAGCACAACTGACGAGTCGCATTGGTAGACGCGCTGTCGGTGGGGGAGAGGCCGTCGTGACGCCGATGTTGCAAATCGAAGGGAGCGGGAACCTAGAAAACACTGATTCAAAGCGCAATAGTAAAGTTTTCCATAACTCCTTGTCATTGCTGTGGATAGCCGATGTGGACAGTTGTCGACAATTCGGTAACTCCGTTCGCACGCGCGGTTAACACGCGGCCTCGACCTGTTGAAAAAGACTGTGGACAGATGTGTACGAAATCCTGGAGCGGAGAACGGAGGCGGTGTGCGGAGACCCGCAAACTTCGGCGGGAAAAACCGTGCGTTTTCTCGAGTTTCGCGGCGGAAAATCGGCGCGCCGATACTCACCGACGCGTAACCAGTTTGCGTGGTCTCGGCGGTCGCGTTCGTGTAGAGAACCCGAAACCTGTCCACACGCGAATGTGGACACGCTGTTGATAGCATCAACGTTGCCGAGCTACCCTGGCGCAACACGGCGACGCGCCGATATTGCCGAATCTCGAACGTCGGCCGCGCGCACGACCTACACCACTCGGATGACGAGAACGAATCTCGAGCGACGATCCACCGACACGCTGATGGCGAAGTTGGTGGTCTATCTCGGCGAGCTCGAAAGCGCGTTTCTCGCGCGCAACTCGCTGCGCGTCACCGCGCTGCTGCGCCGGCGCATGGCCGCGCACCTCCCGCGCGAAGTGCGCGAGGAGTTGATGGTGCTATCGCGCGCGCCGCGCGACAGTCATCGCGCGCCCGTGCAGTTCTATCGCTTCGGACACCGCATGGCGCAACTCGCGGAAGGCGGCGAGCGACTGCTCGCGGCTCAGATGGAGCTTCGACTCGATCCGCGAGCCGGCGGCGCGGCGCGCCGGCGCACGCGCTCCGCCGCGGCACACGATCCCGCCGAGTCGGAACGGGACGACTGACGCCGCGGAGCTACGACTCCGACGATCCCGCGTCGATCGACGCCTTGAGTCCTTCGGCGAGCGCCTGCTCGCCGCCGATGATCGAGCGCCACGAGACCTCGGGACCGTTGCGACGGCCCTTCTCGGTGAGCTTGATCCCCTCGGGACCGATCGCGATCGTGTAGACCTTTCCGTCCAGCTCCAACTCCCGTTTGATCGTTTTGTCGAGCTTCGCAGTCATCCTTCCTCCGCTATGGTTCGGGCACCGGGTGCCGCGCGAATCGAGTAACAGAAAGTAGCACCCTCGGGTTCAGGGCGTCGGGCGACGCCGTTCCATATATGTAGAGGTCGCCATTCGGGTGGAGAACCCGAATCGCTCGTACAGTGCCTGCGCATCGCGCGTGAGCAGGGCGATCCGGCGAAGCCCCTGCAGATCCGGATGCGCGAGGATCTCTTCGACCATCCACGAGCCGATTCCGCGGCGGCGCGCGCCGCCGGCGACGATGACGTCGGTCAGATAGGCGTACGTGGCGAGGTCGGTAACAGCGCGCGCGAACGCGACCTGTGTCTCGCCGTCGTATACGCCGATGCACAGCGAGTTGTCGATCGATCGCGCGAGGACGTCCGCGGTGACGGCGCCGCCCCAATGGGAATCGTGCAGCATCGCGAGCACCGCGGGCTGGTCGATGCGCGCCCGATCGGTCGACAGCAGCAGATCGCCGCGCCGCCGCTCGACCACACGATCATTCATGGAAGTTTTGCCTCGCGCAGCTCCAGGACGAGAAGGTCGCCGGGAATCTTGAAGCCGGTGCGCTGGTAGAGCGGCATGCTGCGTTCTGTCGGCCAGAGAAACACCGTGTCGACGTGATGCGCACGACAGTGGGCGACGGCGGCGCTCAAGAGCTTCGTGCCCACGCCGCTGTTTCGCTCGGCGGGAACGATGAAGAAGTTCGAGATGTACGCGTGCAACTCGGCTTCCGGGCCCGGGTTGGGAATTTTTTCGACGATCTGCACCCAGATGTTGCCGACGATGCGGTCGTCGCGCTCGGCCAACCACGCCGCCCACGGCGAGTCGCCTCGCAAGCGCGGGCGCATCCAGTTGGAGCACCGCGCCGCGTATGCCTCCGGCGATTCCGTCGGCGGGCGCCGCTCGATACGAAACGCGTATCGGAGCTCGGCGAGCGCGTGAGCGTCTCGCGGAAGCGCCCGACGGACTCGGACCGGCGGGCGGCGTTCGGTGGTTGAGCTCTCGACGGCCTCTTTCATGGGTGACCCAAAGCACGATAACGAGGCCTGCGCCGAACGCGACAGCCTGGCCAAAGACGCTGTCAAAGCCAGAATGACCGATTTCGCCCAGCGTGGAGACTGGCGAAACGCGAGGGCGTTGCGGCAAAGCGCATGAACTCGTCCCGACTCTTGGTAAGAGGACGAGGAGATGGAAGTGTCACACGCGATGCAACTGGCGACAAATCCCTGCCCCCACGAGCTGCGCCCCGGCACGACTGTGTGTTTACACTGTCGCTGGGAGGCGCGAAGCGCCACGCGAAGGCGTCGCCGTCGCCTTCTCATGAAAGGGAGCTCGGGACTCGCGCTTCTGTCCACGCTGGCCGTGATGGGGCTGGTGGGGCGAGTCGCCTTCGAGAAACGTTTGTCATCCCCGCCGCTTCGCGTCGCGACGGCAACGGTGACGAGCGATGCCGGGGGCGATGCAGCAAAGGCGATGACCCCGGCGCCGAGCACGGCGCAACAGGGCGCGACGGTGTCAGCGGCGCCGGCTCCAGCCCCGGCTCCAACCCCGGTAGCCTCCACATCCGCGACGCCTTCACCCGTGAGCCCGGTCGTTCCTCAAGGGCGATCGAGCCTCCCCGACAGCCTGCTCGCAACCCGCGCGGACAGTGTCATCACCGTCTCGTTCGACCGGACGATGATTCGCACGCGCAACCCGTGGAAGTTCGAGCGGCTCGTTCGGTCCACTCTGCCGGCGCTGTACGGCCCGGTCGCGGACTCGGCGCTGGCGCGTATTCCCGAGGGTGGACTCGTGCGCCAGGGTGATCTGATCAACGAACTCCCGACGCGCGGGATGCGCATCCCAGCCGCGCCCGGATGGACGTTCACGCTCTTCCCGATCACGCGACCCGGCCAGGACGGCCCGCTCGTCACCCAGTACCGAGTGTCGGTGGTCCGCGGTTAACCGCCCGGGCAGGCGTCGTCCGCTCCAGACCGTTGTCGGCAGGCGCGCCAACTATCGGCGCGCCTGCTTCGTATCAGGCGTATGGTCAATCGACGCACGCGAGCGCACCCCCGACATTGCGGGGATTGATGGCCAGACTCTCCTTGCGCTCGCAATCCGGCAACCAGCCGCTCGCGCTTCCTCCAACGCAGCGGTTCCTTCCCGTTTTGCTGCTGCTTTTCGTCGGCAGCGGCTGCGCGGCGCTGATCTACGAGATCGTCTGGTTTCAGCTCATCGAGCTGGTCATCGGCTCGTCGGCCATTTCGCTCGGCGTGCTGCTCGGGACGTTCATGGGCGGCATGTGTCTGGGAAGTCTGCTGCTGCCGCGGTTCGTTTCTCCGGAGCAGCACCCGCTGCGCGTGTACGCGGCGCTCGAGGCGGCGATCGGCGCTCTTGGCCTGATCGTGCTCGTCGTCGTCCCGCTGATGGGAAGCATCTACACGGCGACGCCGGTCCAGGGCCTCGCCGGCATTCTATGGCGCGGCGTACTCTGCGCCGTCTGCCTGCTTCCTCCGACGCTCTTGATGGGCGCCACGCTGCCGGCGATCGCGCGATGGGTCGAGGCGACGCCGACGGGCGTGTCGTGGCTCGGGTTCTTTTACGGGAGCAACATCGCCGGCGCCGTGTTCGGCTGCGTCCTGGCGGGATTCTACCTGCTGCGCGTCTTCGACATGACTGTCGCGACGGTCGTCGCCGCCGCCGTGAATTTCGGCGTCGCGGGGGTCGGACTCGCGTTGTCGCGTCGCGCGCCGCATCGACCGGCGATTCCCCGCCCCGCCGTCGAGGCCGAGCGAAGCCCGGCCGGCATCAACGCCATCTACGTCGCGATCGGCTTGTCGGGACTCTCCGCGCTCGGCGCCGAAGTTGTGTGGACGCGCCTGCTGTCGCTGATGTTGGGCGCGTCGGTCTACACGTTTTCGATCATCCTCGCCGTCTTTCTCGTCGCGCTCGGCGCGGGAAGCAGCGCCGGCGCGTACATCGCGCGCGCGTCGAGACCGCGCACCGCTCTCGCGTGGAGTCAACTGGCGTTGACGCTCGGCGTGGCCTGGGCGGCGTTCATGATCGCGCGCTCGCTACCATTCTGGCCGATCAACCCGTCGCTGTCGCCGAGTCCGTGGATCACTTTCCAGCTCGACGTCGTGCGCGTGGCGGTCGCCGTGTTTCCCGCCGCCGTTCTGTGGGGCGCCAGCTTCCCGCTCGCGTTGGCCGCTGTCGTCGGCCCGAGCGACGACGCGGGGCGCCTCGTGGGGCGCGTGTACGCGGCCAACACGGTGGGAGCGATCTTCGGCTCGGCGCTGTTCAGCGTCGTCGTCGTTCCGCATTGGGGAACGCGACACGGCGAGCAACTCCTTATCGCGATCAGTTTGGCGTCGGCGATCGTCGTGTTCGCCGCGGTTCGCCGTGCGCGAGCGGTCGAAGCAGCGAACGAACGCGACGCGCAGCGCGCGAGCGGTTGGGCGCCGCGCCCGGCGGCGACCCTTCTCGCCGTCGCCGGCGCAGCCGCCGCGATCGCGTGCGTGATCACGGTGCCCAACGTTCCCGATGGCCTCGTGGCGTATGGGCGTTTTCTTCCGACCTACACGAACCAACCGAAGTACCTTTACGTCGGCGAGGGGATCACTTCGTCGATCGCCGTTTCGGAAGAGCCGAGCGGCGTGCGCAACTTCCACGTCGCGGGCAAGGTCGAGGCGTCGAGCCTGCCGCAGGACATGCGGCTTCAGCGAATGCTCGGACACCTGTCGGCGATGTTGACGAAGACGCCGCGCACCGTGCTCGTCGTCGGATTCGGCGCTGGGGTGACGGCCGGGTCGTTCGTGACTCAGCCGGGGGTGGAGCGGATCGTGATCTGCGAGATCGAGCCACTGATCCCGCGCGTCGTGTCGACGTACTTCACGCAGCAGAACTACGATGTCACGAAGGATCCGCGCGTGGAGATCGTCTATGACGACGCGCGGCACTACATCCTGACGACCAAGGAAAAGTTCGACGTCATCACGTCCGACCCGATTCACCCGTGGGTCAAGGGCGCCGCGACGCTCTACACCACGGAGTATTTCGATCTGGTGAAGGAGCACCTGAACCCGGGCGGGGTGGTGACGCAGTGGGTTCCGCTCTACGAGAGCTCGCCCGATGTGGTGAAGAGCGAACTGGCGACGTTCTTCGGCGCGTTCCCCGACGGGACGATCTGGGGGAACGACATCAACGGCAGCGGCTACGACGTGGTCCTCGCCGGTCACGCGGCGCCGCAGCCGATCGACGTCGACTCCGTCAACGCGAAACTTTCGCGCCCCGAGTACGCGCGCGCCGCGCGATCGCTCGCCGACGTCGGGTTCTCGTCGGGGCTCGCGCTGCTCTCGACCTACGCGGGCGAGGCGCGCGATCTGGCGCCGTGGCTCGCCGGGGCGCAGATGAACCGCGACTCGAACCTGCGGTTGCAGTATCTCGCGGGTTTCGGGCTCAACATGTACCAGAGCTCCGCCATCTACTCGCAGATGCTTCGCTATCGAAAATTCCCGGACGACCTCTTCGTCGGCGGCGGCCCCGGGCGAGAGCAGTTGCGGACGCTGATCGAGGCTCCGCGCGAGGAGCCGTGAGCGAAGCCGCCCTCGTCGCCATCACGCGCGCGCCTTCACCGCGAATGGAGCTTGGCGAGCGTACGTACGCCGACGACGCGCCGATCGACGGAGCGCTGGCGCTGCGCCAGCATCAGCAGTATCAGGACGCGCTGCGCCGCTGCGGCGCCCGCGTCGTCTCGCTCCCGGCATGCCGGGACCTGGCCGACTGCGTGTTCGTCGAGGACACGGCGATCGTGGCCGACGAGATCGCGGTGATGATGTCGATGGGTGCGCCCTCGCGCCGCGACGAAGTGCCCACGATCGAGGCGGCTCTTCGCGAGTTCCGCACGATCGCGCACGTGACGCTGCCGGCACGGATCGACGGCGGCGACGTCGTGCGCGGCGGCCGCGACGTCTTCGTGGGGCTGTCGCAGCGGACGAATACGGCCGGCGTCGACGCGCTGCGCAGCATCCTCACACCCTTCGGCTACTCGGTGACGGCGGTTCCGGTCCTCGGATGTCTGCACCTCAAGTCGGCGTGCAGCGCGCTCCCCGACGGCACCTTGCTGGTGAACCCGAACCTGATCGACGTCTCACCAATTCGAGGCCGCGAGTTCGCTCGCGTTCCGATCGCCGAACCGCTCGCCGGCGACGTCCTCGTGATCGGCGAGCGGATCATCGCGTCCGACGCATTCCCCGCGACGATCTCCCTGCTCCGGTCGCGCGGCTGGGAGGTGATTCCGGTTTCGGTGAGCGAGTTCGCGAAGGCCGAGGGCGGCGTGACTTGCATGAGCCTCGTCTTCAACACGGGGCTCGATTGACGGCCGAGCGGCCGCGACTCACTTCCCGCCGGCTTTCGGGCCCTTCCCCGTCTTGGGCCGCGTCCACTTCTCGGCGAACAGCGCGAGCATGATGCCGAACGGAACGTTGAGCGCGGCCATCAGAACGGCGATGAGGAGCGACAGGAAGTCATAGGGTCGCTCGGTGCGGGCGAGGTTGACGACGACGGCGGCGACCGCGGCCAGCAAGCCGAGGATGAACCCGGTTCGGCCGGCCGCGTCCTGTCGCGCCCTGATCTCCGGATCGTCTTCCGGTTTTCGTCGTGGGAGGTCCACGGTCAGAAGATAAGTGCACAGGCGCGTGCGATCACGACCGCAACCGCCGCGACGACCGCAACTGCTTTACCGCAGAGGCGCAGAGGCGCAGAGGCGCAAGGGCAGACTGCCGCGGAGGACGAGCGTCGTCGCGCAACGAGCCGGGAGTTTTTGTGACTGCCGCTCAGGTGGCTACTCGTAGCGTGATGACAGCGTGGCGACTGTGAGGCTCCCCGAGCGGCTTTCAACCAACGTCCCGCCTCGTTGCGCGACGGACTTTACCTCTGCGGCCGTTCCTCTGCGCCTCCGCGCCTCTGCGGTGAAGCAGTTCAGAAACTACTAACAAAAAGTGCGCACCCGCCGACAGTGTATCGTCGACGGGTGCGCACGTGCACAGGCCGCTACGTCACTCGGTCAGCGCGCCTTGAACCACTTGTCTTCGAGCACCTCAAACGGCTTTGTGTAGGTCGTGCCGTTCACGACGACTTTGGCTGTGTAGGTGCCCGGCTGAATCGCCGCGCCGCCGCCGCCACGTCCGCCGCCGCCGCCGCCACCACCGCCACCCCCGCCACCACCGCTGCATCCCGGTTCGGCGCCGCCGCCACCACCGCCGCGGCCACCGAACCGCCAGCCGCCGCCACCGAGAGCGGGCGCGATGAGCGCCCACTGCACCTTGTGGATGCCGGCCGTTTTCGGAGCGTCCGTCGTGCACAACGTCCGTCCGGTCGCGTCGACCACCGACACCTTCACGTCGGTCGCGCTGGACTTGAGGTAGTAGCTGATCGCCGTACCGCGCGGCGCGTTCTCACCGAGGAAGTTCTTCTGTCCGCCGATGTGCGGATTGTTGGTGAGATCCGTGATGTAGTCGATCGCCGGCCGCGGATTGAAGAGGTGCACGTCTTCGTTCATCACGGTCGAGGTCATCTGCTCGAGCGGCGTGATGTCGTCGGCGATCCAGATGCTGCGGCCGTGCGTCGCGACGATGACGTCGCCGTCGCGCGGGTGGATGAGAATGTCGTCCGTGCGCACGGTCGGATAGTCGTTCATGAACTTCTCCCACTGCTTGCCGCCGTCGAGCGAGGTGAAGAGCCCGAATTCGGTGCCGACGAACAGCAGGTCCTTGTTCTTCGGATCTTCGCGAACGACCTGCACGTTGCCGTACGCGGGCAGGTCGTTCGCGACGCTCTGGAACGTCTTGCCGTAGTCGCGCGTGACGAACACGTACGGGTGCAGGTCGTCGCTGCGGTGCCCGTCGATCGCGACGTACGCCGTGCCGGCGTCGAAGTGCGACGCGTCGATGCGCGAGATCCAGAACGGATCGTCGCTGGTGAGCGCGCCCTGCGGCAGGCCCTGGATGTTCTTGCCGACTTCGGTGAACGTGAGTGCCGCCGTCGCGGCTGACCTGCAGGTTGCCGTCGTCGGTGCCGGCCCAGACGACGCCCGGCATCACCGGCGACTCGGAGACCGCGATGATCGTGCTGTACGCCGACAGGCCGTCGTTCTTGGAGAGCTGCGACTTGTCGCCGGCGACGCCCATCACCGTGACCTTGCAGCGGTCGACCTGCTTGGTGAGGTCGGCGCTCGCGACCCACGACGTACCGCGGTCGTACGACTTGAACAGCCGGTTGCCGCCGAGATAGATGATGTTCGGGTTGTGCGGCGAGAGCATCGTACGGGCGTGTTCCAGTTGAAGCGATACGTCTCGCCGCCATCGCGTTGATCACGTTCTTGCGCCCGCCCGCGCCGCCGCGGCCTCCGCCACCGCCGCCGCCCCGGCCGCCGCCTGGCGCGCGGCCGTCGACGCACGCGGCTTCGCCGGCGGGAGTACCGGCGGACGCGGCGCTCGCGAGCTGCACGCGCGGACCGGCGTTTGGCTTGATGCTCATCGTCTGTCCCGCGTTCAGGTCGTAGCGCGACGTGTTGCCGTCCTGCGACTCGCAGAAGATGAAGTTCGGATCGTTGACGTTGACGCCGGTATAGAACCCGTCACCGCCGCAGATGCCGAACCAATCCATGTTGGTGATGCCGCCGCGGCCGCGCTTCGAGCTCGGGCCGCCCCAGCTGTTGTTGTCCTGCAAGCCGGTGTAGACGTTGTACGGATGCTCATGTCGGCGGTCACGATGTACGCGAGACCAGTCGCCATCGTCGCCACGAAATCCCACGTGCGTACCCTGGTCGTAGCTGATGTCCAGGCCGCCGTCGTTGCCGATCATCAGGTGCTTGGAGTTGCGCGGATCGACCCAGATCGCGTGCTGGTCGACGTGCGCCGGCGATTCGTTGCCGCCCGCGTCGTCGAGCGTGGCGAAGGTCTTGCCGCCGTCGAGCGACTTCGCGACCGGCAGCCCCGCGACGTAGATCGTGTTCGGGTTTTGCGGATCGACGCGCAGCTGGCTGAAGTACATCGGCCGCGAATTGCAGTTGCTCACGAGGGTGAACGAGCGTCCGCGGTTGTCGGAGCGGAAAACGCCGCCGAGCTTCGGGTCGAGCGGCGGGAGCGCAGGAGTCGAATCCGCCGCGGCGCCTCTTCCGCGGCCGCGTCCGCCGGTCGCGCGCTCGGCGCGCCGTTGTTGCAGTACCAGGCTCGGATCGACGCCGCGGCCCCCACCACCGCCGCCGGCGCCGCCGGCCGGAGTCGCCGCCTCAGTCGCAGCGGCGCCGCCTCGGCCGCGCAGCTCGCCGCCGCTCTCGCCGGCTTCGACCTGCGCGTACACGATGTTCGGGTTCGACGCGGCGACGCTCAGCGCGATGCGTCCGTACGTGCCCGGCGGAAGTCCGTTCGTCAGCTTGGTCCACGTCTTTCCCGCGTCGTCCGTCTTCCAGATCGCGCTGCCCGGGCCGCCGCCGTTGAAGCAGCAGCTCGTGCGCCGGCGCTGATAGCTCGCCGCGTAGAGGACGTTGCTGTTCGACGGATCGATCGCGATGTCGGTGAAGCCGGTGTTCTCGTCGATGTACTTGATCTTGTTCCACGTCTTGCCGCCGTCCGTCGTCTTGTAGATGCCGCGCTCCGGATTCGGTCCGAAGAGGTGGCCCGGCGACGCGACGTACACGACTTCGGGGTTGCTCGGGTCGATCACGATGCGCCCGATCGTCTGCGTCTCCTTCAGGCCGATGTTCGTGAACGTCTTTCCGCCGTCGGTCGACTTGTAGATGCCGTCGCCGAACGACGACGTCTGGCGGTTGTTCGGCTCACCCGTGCCGACGTACACGATGTCGGGGTTCGTCGGATGAATCGCGATGTCGCCGATCGACGCCGAGCCGTACGTCTGGAAGACCGGCTTGAACGACACGCCGTTGTCTTCGGACTTGAAGACGCCGCCGACCGCGTAGCCGATGTAGATGACGTTCGGATCGCTGAGCGAGACCTCGATGTCGTCGAGACGTCCGCCCATGCTCGCCGGACCGATCGAGCGAAACGTGAAGCTCGACAGCAGCGGGTTCGTCGAAGTGTTGAAGGGTGCCTCACGATCGCGCGCCCCGCGGCCCTGCGCGGGGATCTGCGTCGCGATGAGCGACGCGGCGATCGGGAGGAGAGAACTGTAGCGCGCACGCATGACGGTGCCTCCAAGTGGGGTTTTGCGCGCTGTGAACATGTCGCGCGAAACGCCGTCTGGCGAGCACTCAGCGCGGACTACATTCGCCCAACGTTATAGACGGCACCCGCGTAGAGCGCGTGCGGTTGCGGCCCCGCGAGGGGCACGATCAAACCGGCGTCGACGGCCAGCCACTTTCGAAAAAGAAATGTTGGACCGGCGAGAACGGCGACGATCGGCGCTTGGCCAGCCGGGCCCGCCCGTTCCGGGATAGCCGTAGCACTCGGCCGTCCAGCCGAGCTGCCCGGCCGCCGGGCCGCCGAACGAAACGGTCCACAGCGTCGCGTTCTTCGGCGCGTTGGATCCGTCGCCGCTCCGGCGCGTGTACCCGGCGTTGATGTCCATCGACACCGGGCCGAAGGAGTGACTCGAGATCAGCAAGAACGACGCGTCGGTCGTGCCGGTGCCGGTGCCCTTGGTCGCGTCACCAGTCGGGAACTTCACCGCGGGAAGCACGGCGAAGTCGCCGAGGAGCGGGCGCGTCGTCGAGCAAGTCGCCATTTGACGCCGACGCCCACGTCGCCGAAGCCCGTTGTCGCCGGGTCGTGGACCGCGGAGCCGAAGACGCTGAGCTGCGCGTGGCTCGCGAGCCCGAACTTCAGAACCGTCGGCGTGAACGCCGTCGAGACACCGGGGTCGAAACGGTCGTGCTCGACCCCCGTCTCGATCTCGAGCCAGCCCGGCGCGACGGTGCCCGCGTGCGTCGCGACGGTCGGACGCTCGGGCTGCACGGCGTGCGGATCGCTCGCGTCCTGCGCGCCGAGCGTGCGCCCGCCGCGATGAGCGCGGCGAACGCGAGATCGCGCCGCGCGCGACGCACGCGGCGGCAGCTCATCGCGCTCCCGCGCGACCTCAGCGGCCGCAGGAGCGGAACCCCAGCCGATCCCGCGAGCCTCGAACGCGTCGACGTCGGCGAAGTAGTCGCGCGCCATGTCGCTCGAGCGCGGATTCGTGTACACCTCGGCGACCGGGTTCTCGATCACACGCGGCGACGACGTCGGCGACGTCTTCGACTGATTGCACGTACGGTCCGGAGTAGACCGGCGTGCCCGGCGGCGAGTAGACCGCATTCTTTCCGAATTCCGTCGCGACCATGCCCGGCATGACGAGCGTGACGTGAATGTTCGGGTGCGTCTTGCGGAGATCCATGCGGAGATTCGCCGTGAGCGCGTTCAGCGCCGCCTTCGCGGCGTTGTACGCCGAGCGATGCGTGCGCCAGCGGCACCCGCGACGAGGAACGACGACACGTTGATGATCTGGCCCGTGGCGTCCGCCCCCTTGGACGATGAAGTAGCCGGCGGCGATCTGCATGCCGTAGAGCGCCGACTTGACGTTGACCGACATCATTTCGTCGACGTCGATCGTCGGTCAGCTCGAGGACCGTGCGAGTCATGCCGCGGCCGGCGTTGTTGATCCAGACGTCGAACCCGCCAAACCTGTCGATCGCCGTCGTCGGCGACGCGTTCGCAGGTCGGCGCGGCTGGTGACGTCGGCCACGACGGCGAGCGCGCTGGCGAGCCGTTGGCGTTCAAGTCGTCGGCGACGCGCTCGAGCTCAGTTTGGCGCCGAGCGGCAAGGACGAGGGTATGACCGTCGCGCGGCGAGACGACGCGCCGACACCGGCGCCGATGCCGGCGCTCGCGCCGGTGATGACGATCGTCTTGTTCGCCATTTGTCTGACGTCTGCTTCGGTGCGACCGGACTTGCGGGAACATAGCGGGACGCGCCATCGACTTTCGACTGCGGCCGCACCGAACTTATTCAAGGTGAGATTCGCACACTTCTAGAGGTCATTCGTCATGCATCGACAGCGTTCACGGCGCTGCGGTGCTTCGCAAGGATCGCGGCTCGCGTGATCGCGCATCTCGCTGCCGCGGCGTCGCACGCCGCGTCCGCGCAAGACCGGCTCAAGTCGATGCCGGGATACGATCAGTACCAGCGCATGGCGCCGCAGATCGCGCAGGTCTCCGCGGCCGTGCGAGTCGGGCGTTCACCGCAGGCGGCGGCGGCGGTCGTCGTGGACGCCCGACGGCAAGTACGGTCGATGTATCAGAGCGGCGGCGAAGCGCGGACGTTACGACGTCGCGGCCCGCAAGACTGTCGACCGTGCCGCGCCGCCGCAGCAGCAGAGCCGCCGGTGGGACGCGGGCGCGGCGGGGTCGGCGGCGGCGCACCCGAACGCGGCCGCCAGTTCGACGTCGACGGTCGCGCCGGCGGGCAATCATCGCGCGATCTACAGAGATCGCAACGTGTGGATCGGCGACTCGACGGGCGCGAACGCGGTGCAGATCACGACCGACGGCAGCGACAAGACGCGCATCAAGTACGGCACGGCGAGCTGGGTGTACGGCGAGGAGCTGAGCGCAGCGCACGGCGATGTGGTGGTCGCCGGACGGCAAGAAGCTCGCGTACTACCGCTTCGACGAGAGCAAGGTCCCCGACTTCTACCTCACGCCGAACCTGACGACGATCCAGGACACGCTCGACGTCGAGGCGTATCCCAAGCCGGGCGTGCCGAATCCGATCGTCGATCTGTTCGTCTACGACGTCGACACGAAGACAGACGACGAAGGTCGACGTGCGCGACGGCAAGCCGTTCGAGAACGACGTGCTCGGCTACTACGTCTACCGCGTCGATTGGTCGCCGGACGGCGACGGAGCTGACGTTCCTGCGCACGAACCGCCGCCAGAACATGCTCGAGATCGCGGCGTGCTCGCCCGACAGCGGCGACGTGCCGCGTCGTGATTCACGAGGAGTGGCCGACCGGCTGGATCGACGACGATCCCGCGCCGGACGCTGCCATGGCTCGAGCGACGGCAATCGCTTCATCTGGGAGTCGGACCGCTCGGGCTTCAAGAACTACTATCTGTACGACTTCAAGGCCGGCAAGCTGCTCAACCCGATCACGCAGCTCGAGCGCCGAGGTCGTCGAGCATCGTGCGCGTCGACGAGCCGTCGAACACGCTCTACTACATCGGCGCGCGACGGCGACAACTACATGAAGTTCCAGCTCCACCGCGTGAAGCTCGACGGCACGAACGACGTGCGGCTCACCGATCCGGCGTTCAACCACACGGTCTCAGCTCGCGCCGGACGGGAAGCACTTCATCGACGTCGCGGAGACGCACGATCAGGCGCCGGTGACGCGCCTGCGTCGACGCGAACGGCAAGGTCGTCGCCGAGCTCGCGAAGAGCGACCTCACGAAGTTCAACGCAGCTCGGCCTCAAGAAGGTCGAGATGTACGCGTACAAGACGTCCGACGGCCAGGCGACGCTGCACGGGATGATTCAGCTTCCCGTCGAACTTCGATCCGAGCAAGAAGTATCCGGTGCTCGTGAGCGTCTACGGCGGTCCCGGCGTCGGCAACAGCGACGAGCGAGCGCTTCACCGTGCCGAGTCGCGCTCACCGAGTTCGGCTTCATCGTGCTGAACGTCGACGCGCGCACGAATCCGGGCATGGGCCGCAAGTATCTCGACGCCGTCTACCTCAAGCTCGGCCAAGTCGAGATCGACGACATGGCGGACGGCGTGAAGGCGCTGTGGACTCGGCCGTACATCGACAAGAATCGCGTCGGCATCTTCGGCACGTCGTACGGCGGCTACACGTCGGTGATGGAGTTGCTGCGCCATCCCGACGTCTTCGCGGCCGCGTCGGCGTCGTCGCCGCCGACCGACTGGCGCAACTACGACACGATCTACACCGAGCGCTACATGTGGATTCCGCAGGAGAACACGGCCGGCTACGACAAGGGCTCGGCGATGACGTACGCGAACAACCTGCACGGGCGGCTGATGCTCTACTTCGGCACGGCCGACAACAACGTGCATCCGTCGAACATGATGCAGCTCGATCCAGGCGCTGCAGCGCGCCGGCAAGAGCTTCGAGGTGCAGGTCGGGCCGGACCAGGGGCACTCGGGGCTCAATCCGCAGCGGATGATGGAGTTCTTCATCGAGAACCTCGTGATCAATCCCGCCGGGCCCAAAAGCGTGACACTAGCGTGAACTGTCTCATGCTCTGGCGAGGAAATCGCCGCGCTG
Organism: uncultured Gemmatimonadaceae bacterium; assembly: GCA_963789315.1. Taxonomy (GTDB): domain Bacteria; phylum Gemmatimonadota; class Gemmatimonadetes; order Gemmatimonadales; family Gemmatimonadaceae; genus JAQBQB01. The sequence goes on from CAWBKI010000016.1 coordinate 88,185, forward strand.
CTCGAGCGACTCGGCGTCACGCACGTCGTGACGGTGCCGGACAGCACGATCGGACAGTGGCAGTCGGACGCTCGAGCGGCGCGGCACGACGCGCGTCGTGCGCGTCTGCCGCGAGGGCGAAGCGTGGCAGGTCGCCGCCGGGCTGCACCTCGGCGGCGCGATACCGCTCGTGCTGATCCAGTGCACGGGGCTGTTCGAGTCGGGCGACGCGATCCGCAACGCGCTGCACGACTGGAAGCTGCCGATCTTCAGCATCATCGGATATCGCAGCTATCTCAATCAGGACACGCTGCCCGGCGACACGTGCCTCGTCTTCACCGAGCCGATGCTCGACGCGTGGAAGATTCCGACTATCGGCTGATCACGCGCCGCGATCAAATGCGCCGAGATCGCGGAGCACTACCGGCGGCGAGCGTCGCCGGCGCGCCGGGCGCGATCCTCATCGCCGAGGGCAAGGCGTGACGCGAGCGGATGCCGGCCACGCGACGCGCTGGCGGCGATCCACGGCGCGCGCGGCGAGCGCGACGTCGTCGTCACGACGATGACGCCGGCGCGCGACTGGATGACGCTTCCGCAGCACGCGCTCGACGTCGTGATGGTGCCGTCGGCGATGGGACACGCGACGTCGATCGGACTCGGCTTGGCGCTGGCGCAGCCGGACGCGCCGAGTGATCGTGTGCAACGGCGACGGCTCGATGCTCATGAACCTCGGCTCGCTCGTCTCGATCGCCGACGCCAAGGCGACCAACTTGGTCGTGGCGATGTTCGAGAACGGCGTCTACGAGGTGACGGGCGAAGAGCCTATTCCCGGCGCCGGCGCCGTCGACTTCGTGGCGATTGCGAAAGCGGCGGGGCTTCTGCTCGACGTTCGAGTTCTCTGATCTATCGGTCTGGCAGTCGGCCGCGCGGGACGTTCTCGCCGCCCCTGGGCCGACGTTCGTCACGCTTCACGTGGATACGCAGCCCGGAACCCCCGCACCCAAATCACCGGGACCCGCATCGGAACGCGGCCGCCGACTCATGGACGCGCTACGGGGTTGAGGAAGCGGCCGGTCGTGGCGGGCAGGTCCCAAGCGCCACAGACCAGCCATAACAATTGTGACACAGACACAAACGGTAAAACAAACTGAAACAAACGGATTGAACTGCTTTGTTACGGCAACGGCGGTCGTTTCGCTCACTCCTCGCGGAGCGCCACGTTCGGATCGAGTGACGCCGCGCGGCGCGATGGGATCCAGCAGGCGAGGGCGGCGATGGCGGCGAAGAGGAACGCGATGGCCGCGTAGGTGAGCGGGTCGGTCGGCTTGATCGAGACCAGCATGTCCGCGCGCTGCATGACACCCGTCAGCGCCAAGGCGGCGACGAGACCGCCCGCGATGCCGATGCCGCTGAGCAGCATCCCCTGCCCGATCATCAGACGGAAGATGCTTTGCGCGGTCGCGCCGAACGCCATGCGAACGCCAATTTCCGCCGTCCGTTGGCGAACCGCCGTCGACAGTACGCCGTAGAGCCCGACGCCGGCCAGCACCGCGGCGACGATCGCGAAGACGGCGATCAGCACGAGCGAGAATCGAGTCGGCGCCATCGCGCGGTCGACGTAGTCCGACATCGGCTTGAGGTCGCCGATCGGAACCAGGCGATCCAAGTCGGCGACGACGCGGCGAATCTGCGGCTCGAGTCGAGCGGGGTCACCGGTCGTTCGAACGGCCCATCGGCCCGCGCCGCCGAATCCAGCGGTGCCGTCGACGACAAAGACTCCTTCGCGCCCCGGCTCGGCGAGCGAGAGGTGTCGTTCATGGCCGGCGACGCCGATGACCTGGTACATCTGCGGCTCTGTCGTCACGATGCGACACAGGAGTTGCTTGCCGACGACTTGCGACAGCGGCATTCCGGGGAACGCTTTCGCCGCCAGCAGCTCGTCGATGATGATCCCAGTCGCGCCGTTGGTGTTGTCGGCTTCAGTAAATGCGTGCCCCGCGAGCATGCGCGCGTGCATCGCGGCGAAGTAGCCCGGAAGCACGAAGTACACGGTCGCTTGGCGGAAGCGCGACGCATCTTCGGCGGCGCTGGGAAGGCCCCACCGCATCGAGAAGTCCTGTCCGTCGAGGGGCAGTGGCGTCGCGGCCGTCACGGCCGTGACCCCCGGAATCCCCTCCAGCCGCTGCTTCAAGGTGCTGGTGAACGCTTGTCGCTGCTCGGGCGTGCGGAGCGCGCTCGGCGGCGCGGTGAACGTCAGGACCCCGTTCGCGTCGTAGCCAGGATCGACCCGCGAAAGGGCCATGAAGCTCCGCAGCATGAGTCCAGACCCGACGAGCAGCACGAACGAAAGCGCGACCTCGGCAACAACGACGCGTTTGCCGGACGTATTTGCCGGACTGTAGTCCGCCAGACCGCCCCGATGCGCGCAGCGTCTGCGCGAGGTTGGGGCGCGACGCGCGGAGCGCCGGTAGAATGCCGAATACCAGCGCCGCGACAGCCGCGATCGCCGCTGTGAAGGCGAGTACCATCGGGTCGATCGAGACATCGGAAATGCGCGGCAGGTTGGGCGGAGCGATGTCGAGCAGGAGGTTGATTCCCAGTTTCGCCAGGCCGAGCCCGACGATGGCGCCGCACCCGGCGAGCACCAGACTCTCGGCCAGCATCTGCACGATCAACGCGCGTCGCGAGCCGCCGAGCGCCGAACGGACCGCCAGCTCGCGCTCGCGCGACGAGGCGCGGACAAGCAGCAGGTTGGCGACGTTGGCGCACGCGATGAGCAGCACGAACATGACCGCGCCCATGAGCGCCAGAATCGCCGGCCGCACGCTCTTCACGATGCCTTCCGACATGGGCTCGGCGTACCACACCGTGTTCGACGTCTTCTTGATGGGAAAGCGAGACTGGAGATCGGCTGTGAGGTCCGCGAGCTGCGCGTTCGCCGTGCTCAGCGTCGCGCCGGGCTTGAGTCGTCCGACGGCGCGGTACACGGGGTTGATCCGCGAAGCGGTGCTATAGTCGATTCGGTTGGCCTGGTAGGCATCGGGTTCGTCCGCAGTTCCACCGAGGCCGGAATTGAACACCATCGTGAGGCTCGGATCTGCGACGCCGACGATCGTCGAGCGCAGTCCGAAGATCTGCACCGTCTTGCCGATGACTGACGAGTCGCCGCCGAATTTTCGCTGCCAAAACCCGTGGCTCAAGATCGTGATCTGCGGCGGAAGCCTGGCCGGATCAAATGGAAGTGGCTTGCCGTCGGGACCCTTCGGCGGTGGCGGCGGTGGCGCGGCATCCGCCTCCACGAAGTTGCGCCCGAAGGCGATGCGAGTGCCGAGCAACGTAAAGAAATTTGGCGTCACCCCCGCGACGGCGATCTGTTCCGGCTTGGCGTCGTCGCCGACGAACGGACCAGGAAACGTGAAGATCCCCGCGATCGACTGGAACGCCGTCGCTCGGTCGCGGAGGTCGGGCCAGTCCCCGGGCATGATCGGGAAGTCGACCACCTTCCGCGTACGCATGTCCGACTTGATTAGCGCCAGCCGGTTTGGCTGCGCATACGGAAGCGGCCGCAGCAGCACCGCATTCACGACGCTGAAAATCGCCGTCGTCGCGCCGGTGCCCAGCGCGATCGTGATGACGGCGGTCAGGGTGAACGCCGGGTGATTGCGGAGGGATCGGACGGCGAAGCCGAGGTCTTTGGTGAACACGAGGGCGGGGGGCGGAGGGAGCGACAGGGCCGACGAACGTCGTCGGTCGTAGCATGCACCGTTCCCGGGGTCTGGCGCGCCAAGCCGTTGAGCCATTGACGCTTAGAATTCCGCGGGCGATGTTCCGACGCTCGGCTGTGGGACGCGGTGTTCGGATACGAACATGGGCCCACCGGACTTCGCGCGGTTTCGGGCACTCGCGCGTAGATCAATCGAGCCAACGGCTCGAATCACCTGTAAGGACCCGCCCACTTTCAGTACAAGGAGATCGGATGTCGCGTTCGATTCGATCGATCCGCCGATGGAGCACGATCGTCGCCGCCGGGTTGTCACTGCCCGTCGCCGGCGCGCTCGCGCAATCGGCGCAGAAGATCGATCAGGAATACACCGCGCAGATCAAGAAGGATTTGTCCGATCCGCGCATCTCGACCGAGCTGGTCGATCACTTGCCGGCGTCGAGCACGGTGCCGACGCCGCTCAAGTTTCTCGGCCACATCGTCGGCGCGCCGGGCGTGCTCGATCACGCCGAGGACATCCATCGCTACCTGGAAGCGGTGACGAAGGCGTCGAACGCGCGCGAAGTTCTGGACGATCGGCAAGACGGAAGAAGGCCGCGACATCGTCCTGATGGCGATCGCCGACGAAGACGATCGCGAACCTCGACCAGTACAAGGGCTATCTCCACGAGCTGACCGATCCGCGCAAGACGACGCAGGCGCGCGCGCAGCAGCTCATCCACACGGCGAAGCCGATCTACTGGATCATGAGCGGCATGCACTCGCCGGAGTCGGGCGGCCCCGAGATGCTGATGGAGCTCGCGTACCGTCTCGTCGTGGAAGAGACGCCGCTGATGCAGAACGTGCGCAACAACGTCATCACGCTCATCACGCCGGTGATCGAAGTCGACGGCCGCGACACGTTCGTCGACAACCACTACTTCAACGAGAAATGGGCGAAGGATCACCCCGACACGAGCGGCCGCGGCGCGGCCGGCGGGCGGGGCGGCGGCGGACCTCTGCCGCTCATGTACTGGGGCAAGTACGTGCAGCACGACAACAACCGCGACGGCATGGGACAGTTCCTCGACCTGACCAAGGTCACGACGAAGACCTTCCTCGACTGGACGCCGACGTTCCTGCACGACCTGCACGAAGCGCAGACGTACCTCTACGCGTCGACCGGCACCGGCCCGTACAACGACGCGCTCGACCCGATCACGGTCGACGAGTGGTGGTACATGGCGAAGAACGACGTGATGGAGATGACGAAGCGCGGCGTGCCGGGCGTGTGGACCTACGGGTTCTACGACGGCTGGGTGCCGAACTACATGTTCTTCATCGCGCACACGCACAACGCGATCGGCCGCTTCTACGAAGTGCAGAGCTACTGCTGCGAGAACTACGTCGTGAAGCCCGGCGCGACGACGACGAGCAAGGAGTGGTTCCGTCCGAATCCGCCGCTCGACTCGATCATGTGGAGCCCGCGCGCCAACACGAACATCCAGGAGTCGGCGATTCTCTTCGCGCTCAACCGCGTCGCGAAGGACAAGGAGATGTTCCTCGAGAACTACTGGATCAAGAACAAGCACGCCGTCGACCGCGGCAAGAAAGGTCCGGTCTACGCCTGGGTGATTCCGGCCAACCAGCACGCGCGTGAGAACGCGGCCGAAGCGGTGAACGAGCTCGCGACGCAGGGACTCGAGTTCCAGCGCGCCACGTCGTCGTTCACGGCCGGCAAGGTCCAGGTCAACGCGGGCGACTACATCATCCGCGGCGACCAGCCGTACCGCACGATCGCCGACATGTACTTCTCGCTCCAGAATTTCGCGCCGGGCAATCCGTCGCCGTACGACGACACGGGCTGGACGTTCCCGCTGATGCGGAACATCACGGTCACTGAGATCACTGATGCGAGCGTTCTCAAGCAGCCGATGACGGCGGTGAAGGGCCTCGTGACAGCGCCGGGCGGCATCACCGGCACGGGCAGCACGGTGGTCGTCGAGAACAACAGCGACAACACGCTCGTCTCGTTCCGCTTCAAGAACCCGGGCATCAAGATGTCGGCGGCCGAGGAGTCGTTCAACGCCGACGGCCACCACTTCGCGGCGGGCGCGGTGATCGTCGCCAACGCCAACCGCGCGCAGCTCGATCCGTCGCTCAAGGCGCTCGGCCTCACCGCGTACGCGATGGCGTCGGCCCCGACGGTCAAGTCGCACGATCTCGACATTCCGCGCATCGGCTACATCCACAGCTGGACGCGCACGCAGGACGAGGGCTGGGTTCGCGCCGCGCTCGACACGTACGGCGTGCCCTACAAGTACTTCGGCGAGAACGCGGTCGCGAAGATGGGCGACCTCCGCTCGCAGTTCGACGTGATCGTCTATCCGCACGGCGGCAGCGGCGTCGGCGGCGGACGCGGTGGCCGTGGCGGCGCGGGGCAAGACCTGCCGGTTCCGTACAAGAGCACGAAGGAGTTCCCCGCCCTCGGCTATCCGGATTCGACGGACGACATCCGCGGCGCGCTGGGCGAGGATGGCATGAAGGCGCTGTACGCGTTCGTGCAGCATGGCGGCACGCTGATCACCGAAGGCAGCACGTCGCAGATCCTCCCGGAGATGGGACTCACGCCGGGCGTGAAGTACGAGTCCGCGCAGGGCCTTTTCGCGCGTGGAACGATTCTCCGCGCCGAGATCACGGATGCGAAGAGCCCGCTCGTGTACGGCTACAATCGGACGGAAGTGCCGGTCTACTTCAGCTCGGCACCGGTGCTCGAACGCGGGCGCTGCGACGGTCGCGTCGACCGCCCTGCGACTTCCGCGGCTGCACCGGACGCCGGCGGTCGTGGCGGCAACCGCGGCACGCTGACGCAGAACACGACGCCGATGGCGACGCCGCTCAAGCTGTCGGCGTGGGATCCGGATCACACGGGCGTCGCGTACGGTCTCGCGACGAGCATCGGCAACGACTTCAACGTCGCGCAGGCCGGTCAGCCGGCCGGCGGCCGCGGTGGACGTGGCGGTGGCGGCGGCGGTGGCGGCGGCGGATTTGGTGGCTTCGGCGGCGGCGGTGGACCGGCTTCGGTGCCCGGCCTCACGGCCGATCCGAGCTCGTCGACGCGCGTCGTGATGCAGTTCCCGGCGAAGGCCGAGGACATGCTGCTCTCCGGTACGCTGGAGAATGGCGAGCTGCTCTCGAACCGCGCGAACCTGGTCGACGAAAAGGTCGGCCAGGGTCACGTCGTGATGTTCGCCTTCCGTCCGTACTGGCGCTGGCAGACGCAGGGCACGTTCGCGATCGGCTTCAACGCGATCATGAACTGGAACGATCTCGACGCGGGCAAATAGCACGGTTGGCTCGCCCGATGTCCGAAAATAGAACGGCCCGCGATGAGCGGGCCGTTCTTCTTTCCGTAGGCTGCGGTGCTCCGGCGAGGATCGAAACAGCCTAACGCGGATGCTCGCGGATCAACGGCAATGAACGCGGATCGAACGAGATGTGCATCCGCGTTCAAGCTTTACTTTCCGACGCGCCTGCCCAGGATCATCTTGACGATCTTCTTATCCCCTTCGGCTGTGAGCGTCGTCCCGTACCCGAAGTTGAACTCCCACTGCGGGCCGAAGTCGAGGTTCGTCGCGAGGAAGATCTGGTGCTCCTGGTCCCTGATCGGGTCCAGCCGGTTGATCGGTCCCGTCGCGCCGTAGTACTCCACGGACAGGTTGACTCTCTTCGTGACGTCGTACCCGACGTCGACGTTCGGCGAAAAAACGAAAGGAACGTTGGCCGTCGGGCCTCGCAGAGACTTCTCGAGCGTGGGGTTGATCGACGCGTACCACGGCCCCATCTGTTTGTCGATGATCGGGCGGAGCTCGTACGTCCACGTGTCGCCGGTGAACGACGCCTTCGAGTAGCCGATCTCCTGCGAGATGCTCACGCCGACCGGCCATCCCCAACTGTCGGGGACTCGCACCCGCGGACGCAGGTGAGTCCCGACCCATTGCAGCGACTGCCCCGACGGCACCGACGTGAACCAGTAGAACCCAAGTTCCGACCAGTCGTTGAAGCCGTGCGTGATTTCGACGGTCTCGTGGATCGCGTGGTTGGTTGGACTCAGGCCGCCGCTCGATCCGAGCCTGCTGCCGTCGATCGTGAAGTTCGAGTGGAGCTCGAACATCGTGACGCCCCGAGGGACCGTCTCGGCTCCGTAGACCTGAATCTCGTAGTTCTCCTGGGCGCGCAGCGACGGAGCACTCGCGGCGAAGGCCAGCAGGGTTCCGCCAGCGAGCAGTCGAGAATGGAGAGAAGACATTCGGATCGGTCCGGGGAAGAAGAGACCTTCTCGAGTTCTTACGCCGACAGTCGCCTCGGCGCTGGGCGTTGACGCCGAGTACCGCCGCAAAGTATATCGCGGACGTCGCCCCTTTGAATCGGAGGATCCGTGGGTCGAACGTCGTTCACGCGCATCGTTTCGTCTTGCTTCGCCCTCGCGGCGGCCACCGCGTGTGCCAATCCGCCGTCCCAGTCGGGCGTCGATCCGGCGCTCGCGCGGTACATCAACTCGATTCACGCGATCGACGATCACGCCCACCCGATGCGCCCCGTGCTCCAGGGCGCGCCCGCCGACACCGATTTCGACGCGCTGCCGCTCGACGGCATCCCGCCCTTCGACTTGCCGTCGCGTCTCAAGCCCGACGATCCGGTCTGGCGGCAGGCGCAGAACGCGCTCTATCACATTCCGCTCACGATGAGCGGGCCGACATATCATTCCACGCTCAAGAACGACGTCGCCGCCGCGCAGCGGACGAACGGCCTCCGCTTTCCAGACTGGGCGCTCGACCAGGCGAACATCGACGTCATGATCGCGAATCGCATCTCGGTCGGCCCCGGACTCACGCCGCCTCGGTTTCGCTGGCTGGCGTTCGCCGATCCACTGATGCTGCCGCTCGACGTGAGCGGCGAAGCTGCGCGGACGCCGGACACGCGGTCGCTGTATCCGCGCGAGGCCAAGCTGCTTCAGCGATACATGCGCGAGGTGAACGTCGCGGCGCTGCCGGCCACGCTCGCCGACTACGTCCGCACTGTCGTCGCGCCGACGCTCGCGCGCGAGCGCGCGAATGGCGCCGTCGGAATCAAGTTCGAGGCGGCATATCTTCGTCCGCTCGACTTCGACGACCCCGATTCAGCCGCGGCGGCGAAGATCTACGCGAAGTACGCCCGCGGCGGCGTCCCGACGCACGCCGAGTACAAGACGGTCGAGGACTATCTCTTCCGCGCCATCGCGCGCGAGGCCGGCGCGCAGAAGCTGCCGGTCCAGATTCACGTGCTCGAGACGTTCGGCGGATTCTATGCGACGCACGGCAGCGCGCCGCACCTGCTCGAGCCGGCGTTCAACGACTCGACGCTGCGCGGAACGAAGTTCGTCATCGTGCACGGCGGCTGGCCGCTCGTCGGCGAGACGCAGGCGCTGCTCAGCAAGCCGAACGTCTACGCCGACATCTCGATGATGGACAACATTCTGTCGCCCACCGTGCTCGCGGGAGTGCTCCGCCAATGGCTCGGCGAATGGCCGGACAAAGTCTTGTTCGGCACCGACGCCTTCGACGGCGGCGCCGAGCAAGGCTGGGAGCAGATCGCGTGGGTCGCGTCGACGACGGCGCGGCGTGGACTGGCCATCTCGCTCAGCGGCATGATGCGCGACGGCGACGTCACGCGCGACCGCGCCGAATCGCTCGCGCGGATGGTGCTGCACGACAACGCCGCCGCGGTCTATGGGTTGAAGTAGCCGTCAGCGGCGGCGAGAGGCGACCATCATCGACCAGGCGAGACCGCCGAAGAAAACGACGGCGACAACGAACAGCGGTCCCGCGATGTATTTCTGTCCGCGGTCGAACGCCTGATAGGCGAGCACGCCGGCGGCGGTGCCGATCACCGCGTAGATGAGTTGTCGGGCGCCGGCGTAGATGAGCCGCGCCGCGGCGTTGATCTCGGGCACTCGGATCTCCAGCTCGCCACGATTGGCGCGCCCGAGCGTTTGGCGAACGTCCTCGGGAAGGACTGTCGCGCTCTTGGCCATCTCCTTGATCGCGGTGACGATCAGGTCGCTCCAGCTGCGATCAGGTCCGGCCACGACGCCCTCCAGGTAGGGACGGATCACCGTCATCGGATTCCACGAGGGAGCAAGCTCGATGCACAGGCCGATCAGGAGCAGCAGCGTTCGCTCGAGCAGCACCCAGTTTTTCGGCACCTGAAACGTCGCGGCCAGCTTGCGGAACGAGACGTCGAGGCGGCGCAGATCGGCCATCGTGTCCAGCTTGGCGCGCATGTCGAGCTGAAGCTGGCCCAACCCCCACGACTCGGTCGTGAGCTGCTCGAAGACCGTGCGCTGAAAGTAGTCGATCACCCGTTGCGCCACGTCGGTCGACGCGGGGTCGCGCGCGATGAACCCCATCGTGCGCACGCCGTTCGTGATCTGCACGGCGTCGCGGCGGATCACGCCGTCGAAGAACTCGCGAATGCCGCGGCGCATGTCGTCCGACATTTCGCCGACGGCGCCGAAGTCGACGAAGACGATGGCGCCGTCCGCCGCGACGAACAGGTTTCCGGGGTGCGGATCGGCGTGGTACACGCCATCGACGAAGATCATCCGGCAGTACGCGCTCACCACACGCTCGGCCACCGTGCGCCGGTCGAGCCCCATCGATTCGATCGCCGCGAAGTCGATGACCTTGGCGCCGTCCACGAACTCGGTCGTCAATACCGTGCCGGTGGATCGGTCGGGCACGACGCGCGGCATGCGGACGAGCCGATTCCCGGCGAAGCTGCTCGCGATGCGCGCGACGTTCTCGGCCTCGCGCCGAAAGTCGAGCTCCTCGCCGATCATCTGGCTGATCTCGGGATGATACGCCTCCATCCCGCGCACGCGCGTGAAGAATTGGACGATGGTCAGAATGCGCCGGATCGTCTCGAGATCCTCGGCGGCGATGCGCTCGATGTCGGCGTGTTGAACTTTCACCGCGACGCGGCGGCCGTCCGCCAACCGCGCCTCGTGCACCTGCGCGAGCGACGCCGTGGCGAGCGGCTCGCGCTCGAACGACGCGAACACGGCGTCCGGCTCGGCACCGAACTCGGCGCGGATGCGCGCGGCGATATCGTCGAACGGACGCGGAGGAAGCCTGTCCTGGAGCCCCTCGAGCTCCGCGCGAAAATCAGCCGGGAGCACGTTGGCGAGGACGCTGATCAGCTGCCCGACCTTGATGAACAACCCGCCCGCGCGGACGATCGCGTCGCGAATCCGGCGCGCGTTGGCGCGGTGCTTCGCCTCGAGCAATTCGACGTACCGCGCCGGATCGACGAACGGGCGTCGGGCCCGAAGCAGGAGGTAGCTGGCGAGCACGCGCGTCGTGGTGCCGTAGATTCGAACGAGGCGGAAGCGAGCGCGAGCCATGTCGCGTAAGCTACAGCACCCTGTATGGAGGGTTCCGAAATGAACGTCGTCGGACGCGGGGCTTTGCCGTTCACACTACTCGTGCTGGCGACGCCGTCGATCGGCGCGCAGTCGCGCCCGTCGGTCGTCGACTCATCCCACTTCCGCGCCCTCACGCTGCCGACACCGAACGAGTATCGCGCGTCCGACGGCCGGCCGGGACCGAAGTACTGGCAGCAAAAAGTCGACTATCGCATCGAAGCGACCCTCGATCAGTCCCGCAACGAACTCCGGGGAGTCGAGACGATTCACTACGTGAACCGCTCTCCGATGACGCTCCCGTACCTGTGGCTTTTCGTCGAGCAGAATCTCTGCGAGCCGACCAGCATCACGAACCAGCTCAACCAGCCGCCGCTCGTCTTCCTCGGCACGAGCTTCGACTTCTCGTGTCAGGGATTCAACAGCGCGCCGAGGCTCGAGTCGATGACGATTCGCGGCCACGAGGTGAAGCGCACGCGATACGGCACGACGCTCCGCGTCGACCTGGACTCGGCGCTCGCGCCGGGAGCGTCGGTCGACATCTCGGCCAAGTGGCACTTCAACGTGCCGGCGCAGGGCGGCGGCCGGATGGGGCACGACGGGCCGCTCTACGAGATCGCGCAGTGGTATCCGCGGCTCGCCGTCTACGACGACGTGAAGGGATGGAATCACGAGCCGTACATCGGCGCCGGCGAGTTCTATCTCGAGTACGGCGATTTCGACGTCACGCTCACGGTGCCGAACGAAGACATCGTCGCCGCGACGGGCGAACTGCAGAACGCCGCCCAGGTTCTCACGACGACGCAGCGGCAGCGACTCGACGCGGCGAGGCACTCCGACACAGCGGTCGCGATCATCGCGGCATCGGAAGCCGCCGACTTGGCGAAGACGAGACCGGCCGGACCCGGCGGCGCGCAGCCGGCGACGCGCACCTGGCACTACACGGCGCACAACGTGCGCGACTTCGCGTTCGCCGCCGGCCCAGGCCTTCGTTGGGACGCCAGCGGCTACAACGGGATTCTGATCGAAGATCTCTATCGCCCCAAGGCCGACAAGTGGCCCGAAGTGAACCGCATCGGACGCGAGGCGATCAAGTACTACACCGAGCAGTGGTTTCCGTATCCCTACTCGCACGCGACGACCGTCGAGGGTCCCGTCGAGGGAATGGAGTACCCGATGCTCACCTTCACGCCGAACAGTCCGACGCGCGAAGACCAGCAATGGGTGATCGCGCACGAGTTCGGCCACGAGTGGTTCCCGATGATCGTCGGGTCGAACGAGCGGCTCTATCCATGGATGGACGAGGGCTTCAACACGTTCATCGACCTCGGGAACGCCGCGAAGTATTTCACGGGCACGCCGTACGGCGACACGATCGAGGTGCATCCGCTGCACCTCTACGCCGAGCACGCGGTGCCGGGGAACGAGCAGCCGCTGATCGAGAAGCCCGTCGAGGTGCGCGATCTCTTCTGGGGCGGCTACCAGAAGCCCGCGCTCATGATGCAGATGCTCCGCTACGAGGTGCTCGGCAAGGATCGATTCGACGCCGCGTTCCGCGACTACATTCGCACGTGGGCGTTCAAGCATCCCACGCCGTCCGACTTTTTCCGAATGATGCGCGACGAGTCGGGGATGGAGCTCGACTGGTTCTGGCGCGACTGGATCTTCACGACGGCGCGACTCGACCAGGCCGTCGACTCGGTCAGCCGCGCGTCCGACGGACAGACGAGCGTCTACCTCTCCAATCGCGGCACGATGGTCATGCCGGCCAAGTTGGCCATCACGTTTTCCGACGGTACGACGCAGGACGTCACGCTGCCGATCGAGATGTGGAACCTCAGCGACCGTTTCGCCTATCGCGTGCCGGGTGGCAAGACGGTTCAGCGTGTGGTCATCGATCCGCGAAACGCACTGCCGGATGTCGACCGAACGAACAACGGGTGGCCGAGAAAGTAGCTAGACGGCTGGACGGCTCGACAGCGGGACGGCTCGACAGCTAGCTGCGAATTGCGCTGACGATGCCGTTGATCCGTGATGGATCGAGCTCGCAGCGCGCGTGGAGCTCGGCGACGCCGGTCTGGTCGACGAGTGAACGCGCGTTGTCGGCGCGAACCTTTCCGCCGGCCATGATCGTGATCCGACCGAGCGCCTCGTAGACGAGATCGCGAAGCATGTCGACGCCCTCGACGGCTGTTCCGGGACCGCCGCCCGTCAGCACGCGATCGACTCCCGCTTCCACGATCGCCTCGAGCGCGGTGGCCTGGCTGCGCGCCTCATCGAACGCGCGATGGAAGGTCACCGGGTGGAACGCCGCGCGCTCGACCAGCTCGCGGGTCAGCGCCCGGTTCACGTCGCCCATCTCGTTCAAGGCGCCGATCACAATGCCGTCGGCGCCGAGGTTGAGCGCGGCGTCGATCGACTTGCGCATCTGATCGGCTTCGGCGGGGGTGTACACGAACGAGCCGCCGCGCGGGCGAATCATGACGAAGACCGGGATGTGAACCGCCTTCTTCACGGCGGCGATGAGCTCGGGGCTCGGCGTCGTGCCGCCGACGTCGAGCTGCGCGCACAACTCCAGCCGCCCCGCTCCGCCCTTCTCGGCGGCCACCGCCGACTCGACGCTGTCGACGCAGCCCTCGACGAGCACAGTCACCGCGAGGCTGGTCGCTCGAAAATCGGATTCTCGTTGTATTCCCGGGATTTGCCCTTCGGAATGGTGATCCATTGCCAATCGCTCGAGAGGATGCGTGCGAGGATGATGATCTGGCCGCAGTGGTTGGCGATGTGCGAGATCGACCGGGTCAGCTGCGCGTGCACGCTCGCCGCCTGCCCGCGAATGTAGACCGCCTTACCGAGGTCGTCGTCGGTGAGAGGAGCGAGAGCACCTTCCAGCGTCGCCCAACCGGCATCCCAGAGTGCCTGGGCGTCGGTTCGCGTAAAGGGGCCTTCGTCGAATTCGCCGTCGCGATCGCGCCAGGGCTTCTCGCCATCTGACGTGAGAAAATCGGTGAAGCGCGACGTGAGGTTGCCGCCGACGTGCCGCATCAGCATCGCGATCGAGTTGCCGTCCTTCGCGAAGATCCGATTGAGGTCGTCGTCGCCGCCGACCTGCGCGATCGCTTTTTCGGCGGCGAGGCGCCAGCGGCGATACTCCTCGGTGAAATCCGTGATGTACATGGTACGTGTATCTTATGCGCTTCCCGTTCCCCGTCCACACCCGCTGCACGTATGGATTTTCACGCGAAAGCCGTTTTTCCGCGCGGGTTCCGGTGCGCGAGCCGGAACTGCGGTCTCAAGCCGGCGGCGAAGGACCTCGCGCTCTTCGTGAGCGAGGTCGATGCCACGGCGGCCGCGGTCTTCACGCGAAACCAGTTTCCGGGCGCGCCGGTCCTGCTGGGAAGAGAGACGATCCGCGGCGGCGTACTTCGGGCGATCGTCGCGAACAGCAAGTACAGCAACGTCGCCACGGGGCCCGAAGGTGTGGAGGCGGCTCGGCGGATGGCGGCCGCCGCGGCAAAAGAGGTCGGGACCGCGGCGTCGCGCGTTCTGGTGAGCTCGACGGGCGTCATCGGCGTCCGCCTTCCCGATCGAGACGATCGAAGCCGGGCTTGTCGGCATGTCGCAGGATCTCGTCGCCGACCCGCTCGTCGGCGCCGAAGGGATCATGACGACGGACACGTACGCCAAGGCGTTGTCGGCGACCGTGCCCGGGACGGGGGCGACGATCACCTGGGTCGCGAAAGGCTCGGGGATGATCGAGCCGAACATGGCGACGATGCTCGCCTACGTCTTCACCGACGCCGACGGTCGACGCGGCCTCGCTCGACCGCGCATTGCGCGACGCGGTGCACGTGTCGTTCAACATGCTCTCGGTCGACACGGACACGAGCACGTCGGACACGTGCGCGATTCTCGCCAACGGCCTCGCCGGCGCGGTGGACCTGCGCGCATTCACCGAGACGCTCACGGCCGGCTGCATCCGGATGACGGAGATGCTGGCGCGCGACGGCGAGGGGGCCGAGCATCTCATCCGCGCGACGGTGCGCGGCGCGGCGAACGAGGAGGACGCGCGGCGGGTCGCGAAGTCGCTCGTCAACTCGCCGCTCGTGAAGACGATGGTGGCGGGCGCGGACCCGAATGTCGGCCGACTCCTGATGGCGGTCGGCAAGTGCTTCGACGTGCAGCTCGATCCGAGCGCCACGGACGCGTCGATCAACGGGTATCAGGTCGTGCGCGGGGGACGGCGGCTCGACTTCGATGACGCAGTGGTCCGTGCGACGCTCGCCGCCGAAGAGATCGATCTCGAGGTGTCGCTCGGCGTGGGCGACGCGTCGGCGACGGCGTACGGGTGCGATCTCACTCAGGGGTACGTCGACGAGAACGCGGCGTATTACTCGAGTTAGGTCTTGGGGGAACGGCGCGAACCGCGAGCTATGTCTCGCGGTCCCAGAGGCACCCGCAGCCCTGGTTGGTGGCGTCTACGCCACGGCCATGCACTCGATCTCGACACGCGCGTTCAGCGCCAGCCCCGACGCCGCCATCGCACTCCGCGCGGGTCTCCGCGCGCGGAAATACGTGAGGTAGATCTCGTTGAAATCATTGTAGTCGCGAATGTCGGCCAAGAACACCGTGCACTTCACGACACGGTCGAGCCCGGAGCCGTGCTTCTCGAGCGTCGCCTTGATGTTGTTGAGCGCCTGCCGAGCTTCGGTTTGGAGGCCGCCAGGCACGAGCCGGCCCGCGCTGTCGGCGCCGATCTGGCCGGACAGATAGAGGATGTCGCCGACGCGGACCACTTCGGAGAACGGCGCAGCGGCGCGCGGTGATGGCGTCCATTCCACCTCGAGCGCGCCGGGGTGAGCGCACGCGGTCGAAAGTGCGGAGACTGCGAACACGATGCCTATGAATCGTCGCATGGCGGGGCGGGCTTGGTGAGAGTTGCGCCGATGATGCACGCACAGGTGTCGCGGGGCTAGTGGGTACGCAACGCCCGGCGGTCGCTAGACTGGTCACCGCAATGACTCCGTTCCTCGAACGCCGCAGATGGCTGGCCGCCGCTTCCATCGCTTTCGTTCTCGCGGCCACGCTGGTCCCCACGAGTGGGCCCGACCAGCCGTTCTCGATGTGCATCCTGTGCGGCGGGCAGGGTGGGGCCGATGCCGTGAGCAACGTCATGTTGTTTCTCCCATTCGGCCTCGCCTTCGGAGCGCTCACACGACGCCTCTGGACGACCGTGCTCGCCGCCCTGCTCCTCTCGAGCGCGATCGAGATTACCCAAACGCTGGCCATTCAAGGCCGCGACGGCGCGCTCGGGGACATCGTCTTCAACACCGCTCGGCGCCTTCGCCGGCGGCTGGTTCATCACTCGACGCGCGTCGTGGCTGAGCGCAGGACTCGCGGTGCAGTGGCGCGCCCGCGCGGCGATCGCCGCCGCCGCGGCGGCCATAGGCGTCGTGCTTCTCACAGGGTTCGTCGCGACGCCGGTTTTCCCTCGAACAAGATGGTTCGGCCAATGGACGCCCCAGTTCGGGGGGACGGCGTACTACGACGGCCGCGTCCTCGACGCCCGCATCGGCGGCCAATTCGTACCGTCGACCGCCCTCAAGAATTCGGACGTCATTCGCGCCAGCTTGATCCGCGGCGACACGATCGTCGTGACGGCGACGGCAAGCCCTCCGACCGCCGGCGTGTCGACGGTCTTCAGCATCGCGGACGAATACGAGAGGTTCATGCTGCGACTCGAGGTCGACGGGCCGGACATGAGCCTCGTTCTCGCGAGACGCGCGACCGGCTGGCGGTTCGTCGAGCCCGCGATTCGGTTTCCGAACGCATTGCGCGCGGCGCGCCCCGGAGACACGCTCGTGCTCGAGGCTCGCCTCGCCGGCCGCGGCGCGTGTCTGGGTCGGCGGCCGGATGTGCGCTGCGGTCTCGGTCTCACGCCCGGAACGGGCTGGCAATTCCTCGTTCGCGTGGACGCGGTGCGACGACACGCGGCGATCCTCGATGCCATCTGGATTGGCGCATTGTTGCTGCCGGCGGCCTTCTGGTTCGAGAGCACATGGATGGCGTTGATAGTCGCGGTGGCGGTCTGCGCCGCGGCGCCGGCGGTCGTCGGGCTTCGCCAGTCTCCGCCCGCCGAGTGGGCCGGCGCGCTCGCCGGCGTTGCCGCCGGCCGGTTCCTCGGGGCATGGACGAAGCGCGGGCGACACCCCTAGCGACACCCAGGCAACGATTGTAGCCTCCCTGGTGTCACATAGGGTAACCGGGAGCGCCCCCCAATGGCCGACGCCCAATCCGATCTCCTTCGCAGCAGCCTCGATCTTCTCGTGCTGAAGGCCCTGTCGTGGGGACCGATGCACGGCTACTCGATCAGTGAATGGATCGAGGGGGCCAGCGAATCCGTCCTCTTGCTCGAGGAAGGGACGCTCTACCCCGCCCTGCACCGTCTCGAACGGCGCGGATGGATCGCGGCCGAGTGGGGCGTGTCGGACAACAATCGTCGGGCGAAGTTCTACAAGCTCACGACCGCCGGACGTGCGCGCTTCCGCGCCGAATCGCCGATCTGGCACAAGCACGCGAAGGCGATCGTCGCCGCGCTCGGACGCAAGACGCCGGAGCCGTCGTGAGCGTGGGTCCGGGTTGGCGCCGGCTGTTCCGACTCTCGCCGCACGACGAGCATTCCGCTCGCCGCGACGTGGACGACGAGATCGCGTTTCACCTCGCCATGCGCGAGGAGAAGCTGCGTCGCCTGGGAGCGTCGCCCGGCGACGCACAGTCCGAGGCTCGCACCCGATTCGGCAACCCGGAGCAAGTTCGCGACGAGTGCGTCACGATCGACAAACGCTACGAGCGAGAGGTGCGTGTCATGGAGTGGATCGAATCCGTCTGGTCCGACGTGCGGTACGCGTTCCGCACGCTGCGCCGCATGCCGGCGTTCACTCTCGTCGCCACGCTCACGCTGGCGCTCGGGATCGGCGCGACGACGGCGATGTTCACGCTCGTCGACGAAATCCTGCTGCGGCCGCTGCCCTACCCTGACGCCAATCGAATCGTCCGGCTCATTCAGTCGTATCCGGAGATCGGACTCGATACGTGGGGCATCACGCAAGAGAACATCGCGATGTACCGCGATCGCGCGACGGACTTCGAGTCGTTCGCCGGATATCGATCGGCCGGTCTCACGCTCACCGGCGACGCGAGAGCCGACCGCGTCGACGCGGCGTGGGTCACCGCCGACTTCTTTCACGTGCTCGGCGTCGACCCGGCCCGCGGCCGCCCGTTCACGCGCGCCGAAGACACGAAGGGCAACAACGACGTCGCCATCCTCAGCGACGCGTTCTGGCGCTCGCGATTCGGCGGTCGCGCCGGCGCGATCGGTTCGACGATCGACCTCGACGGACGACCGGTTCGCGTCATCGGCGTGATGCCGTCCGGGTTCGGGTTCCCGCGCGCCGAGACGCAAGTCTGGCTGCCGATGGGCCTCGACCCGTCGCGGCGGTTCGGGTGGGTCAACAGCGGCATCGCCCGATTGAAACCCGGCGTGTCCGTGGAGCACGCGCACAACCAGACGACGGCGATCATGTGGGACTGGGCGCGCCGCCAGCCGAACCTGGCCGGAGGGAAGTCGGTCCCGCCGGAGCGCACGCACATGGCGACGATCGTCGCGCCGCTTCAGGAGGCGATGACGAAGCGGACCGCTCGCCCGCTCATCGTGCTGCTCGCCGCCGTCGGACTCATTCTATTGATCGCGATCGCGAACGTCGCGACGCTGCTGTCCAGCCGCGCGGCGATTCGGCAGCGCGAGATCGGTCTGCGCGCGGCGCTCGGCGCGACGAGCAGCCGGGTGATGCGCCAGTTGCTCACGGAGAGCGTCGCGCTCGCGCTGCTCGGCGCGGCGGCCGGCATCGCCCTGGCGTTCGGCGCCGTGCGGGTCTTCACCAGCTCGCGCATCGTCGCCCTTCCGCGCATGCACGAGGTCCACGTCGACGGCCGAGTCCTGTCGGTGACGCTCGCGCTGTCGGTGATGAGCGGAATCTTGTTCGGGCTTCTTCCGGCGCTGCACAGCGTGCGCGCGCGCGCGACGGGCGAGCTCACGACGCGCGATACCGCGCAACGGTCGGTTCGGCGATTGAACAGCGGGCTCGTCGTCGCGCAGCTCGCGCTCTCCGTTGTGTTGCTGATCGCGGCCGGCTTGATGCTGGAAAGCTTCCAGCGACTCACGGCGCTCGATCTCGGATTTCGTCCGCAGGGCATCACGTCGATCGCGCTTCCGCTTCCACCCAAGTACAACAGCGCGTCGACGGCGAATCCGTTTTATGCGACAGTGCTCGAGCAGGTGCGGGCGGTGCCCGGAATCAAGTCGGCGGCGCTCGCATGGGGACTGCCGTTCGAGAGCGAGGCGAACTTCGACGGGTTCCTCGTCGGAGATCGCCCGGCGCCTGCATCGGGCGCCGAAGGACAGACGTATCAGGTTGGCGTGAGCCCGGGCTATTTCGCGACGATGGGGATTCCGCTCCTCTTCGGACGCGACGTGTCGGCGGCTGACGATACCACGGGCGTTCCGGTCGCGTTGATCGACGAGTCGATCGCCAAGCGATACTGGAAGGGCGACCGACGCGATCGGGAAGCGCATTCGCGTCACGGGCGACACGACGTGGCTGACGATCGTCGGCGTCGTCGGCGCGGTTCACGACGACGACGCGACGCGGCTGCCGGCGCCGCATCTCTACGTGAGTCTCGCCCAGAACGGCGCGCAGCGCGTGTCGTTGGCCATCCGCACGGGGTCCGATCCCGCCGCGGCCGTTCGCTCGGCGCGGTCGGCGGTGTCGAGGCTCGATTCGTCGATTCCGCTCGACGGCGTGCGAACGTTGGAGTCGGTCGTCGGGGATTCGCTGGCGACGAAGCGGCTCACCGAGATTCTGCTCGCGGCCTTCGCGGCGGTGGCCGTGCTGCTGGCCGCCGTCGGCATCTACGGCGTCATGTCGCTCTCGGTCGCCAACCGCCGGCGGGAATTCGGCGTCAGGCTTGCCGTCGGGGCGGAGCCGGGCGCGCTCGTCCGACTCGTGCTACGCGAGGGCGCGGTGGTGGCGGCGATCGGCGTCGGTGTCGGCGTGGTCGGCGCGCTCGTCGCGACGCGATGGATGGCGTCGTTGCTCTACGACGTCAGTCCGACCGACCCGATCGTGTTCGTGTCGCTGTCGGCGTTGCTCGGTGCGATCGCGGTCGCGTCGTGCTTCATTCCGGCGCTGCGAGCCTCGAGAAGCGATCCGCTCATCGCGTTGCGCGCGGACTGACACACCCACACAGACACTTCGCGCGCAACGCGTGCCTATCGCTCAGAGCTTGTAGAGTGCCTTGGCGTTCTCGCCCATGATCTTCTTTCGCTCGGCGTCGGACACGTTCAGCGCGGCGAGACTGGACTTCATTTTCGGAATGCTGCCGATCTGGTGCGGGTAGTCGCTCGCCGCCAGCACCTGGCCCGCGCCGGCAAAGTCCACACATAGACGAACAGCGCGCGGGTCGAAGTTCACACCGTCATAGTAGAAGTTGCGCAGGTACTCGCTCGGTTTGATCGAGATGTCGGCGCGGCAATCAGGAAACGCCTCCCAGCCGCGATCGAGACGCTCCACGAGATATGGAATCGCTCCGCCGAGGTGGCCGAGAACCCATTTGATGTTCGGGTACCGCTCGGGCACGCCGGCGAAGACCAGCTTCGCGGCGGCGAGCGTCGTGTCCATGAGGAATCCGACGAGCGGCATGAGCCAGTAGTCCGTCATCGCCTCGACGCCGACCGGATCGGTCGGATGGATGTGCAGGATCGCGCCCAGCCGGTTGGCTTCGGCATAGAGCGGCTCGAAGCGTTTGTCGGCCAGCGCGACGCCGTTCACGTTGCTGAACAGCATCGCGCCCGGCATGCCGAGCTGCGTCATGGCGCGCGTGAGCTCGGCGACCGACGCCGCGGGGTCGCAGAGCGGAAGCGTCGCGAGAGCGGCGAAGCGCGGCGAGCGCTCGCGCACGACGGTCGCGAAGGCGTCGTTGACGAGGCGCGCGAATCGGATTGCGCGGTCGGGCGGCTCGACGTGCGTGCCGGGCGTCGTGAACGTGATGACCTGCGTGTCGACGCCCTCCTTGATCAATACGTCCTGGCGATACGCGATGTCGCGATGCCCGCGCACGGCGACGTTGTAGTCGCCCGGATAGTGGAGACACGGATTGCCCTCGGCGTCGATCGTGAGCTTGACGGCGCTGTCGCCGGCCTTGAGCGCGTCGAGGTATTCCGGCGGATAGAAGTGGTTGTGGACGTCAATCAGCATTTTGTGGAGTTCGCGAGAGGGAAGACTTGCGGAAGAAGACAAAGTAGACGGGCAACCCGGCAGCAACGAAGAGGAGGCCGGTCCACGCGTTGGCGGCGTCGGTCACCAGTTGGTGGGCGACGATGAACACAGACGCCAGGATGAAAACGATCGGCACCGCGGGGAAGCCCCACACGCGGTACGCCGGCTGGTAGCTGCCACGCGCGCGCAGCCGAAACAGCCCGGCCGCCATCAGCGCGAAGAAGATCCACTCGGTGTAGACGACGCGCGTGAACAGGGCGCGATAGGTGCCGGTCGACACGAGGATCACGGCCCAGATGCCTTGAAGAAGGATCGCCCGGTGCGGCGTGTGAAAACGCGGATGGATGGCCGCCGCCCACGACACGAGGAGCCCGTCGCGAGCCATCGCCAGGTACGCGCGCGGGCCGGAGAGGATCACGCCGTTCAACGCGCCGAAGGTGGAGACGGCGACGATCGCTGACATCAGCGCCGCGCCGCCGCGACCGAGCACGGAATCGGCGGCGTCGGCCGCAACACGCGACGACCCGGCGATGCGATCGGGGCTCAGCACGTGAAAATACGCGGCGTTGAGCGCGATGTAGCACGCCGTCACGAGCAAGACACCCACGACGAGCGCGCGCGGGATGGTGCGTTCGGGCGCGCGCGTCTCCTCGGCGGCGTAGGTCACCATGTGCCAGCCGCCGAACGCGAAGAGGCCGGCGACGATCGCCGGGGGAAAGCTCGAGAATGTGAGCGCCGCCGCCCCCGCTGCCGCGGCCGGGCCGGAGGACGACCGGAACGCGCGGGCCGAGCGCGAACGCGACCACGATGATCAGAACGATGGCCGCGACCTTGAGAATGGTGAACGTCGTCTGCACGACGCTTCCCTGCTTCACGCCGAGGTAGTTGACCGCGGTGAGCACCACGACGGCCGCGACGGCGATGGCTCGCGCACCGACGTCGCCTGTGGGAAAAAAGAACGTGGCGTAGCGCGCGAAGACTGTCGCGATGACGGCGATGATTCCGGTGTGCATCGTCCAGAACATCGCCCAGCCCCACAGAAACGCCGACCGCCGGCGAAAAGCTCTCTTTCAGAAAGACGTATACGCCGCCGGCGTGCGGGTACGCCGATGCGAGCTCGGCAGCGATCAGCGCGCCGAACAGCGTGAGAATGCCGGACGCGAACCAAACCCCGAAGACGCCGCTCACCGTCGGGACGGCGCCGGTGATGACGGACGGCTGCACGAAGATCGACGCGCCGATGATGATGCCGACGACGAGCGCGGTGGCGTCGAGCTGGTTTATGGAACGCGAAAGCATGGGCGCGGAAACCTGGGCGTGGGCGGCTGAGGTAGCCAGTAGCGCTCGGCGGACGCGGCTGTCCCGAAGGTCGGACGCGAATCTGTCCGAGTACGCGGACGAAGTGCATCATGACCACTGCGTCGCCGGTCACAAATGCCCGGTTACCATGGGCCTACATCATCGTCTAACGATAGCATCCACAACGACTTAGGAGAAACGAACCCGAGTTCCCGTGCGCGTAGAGCAGTGCGGCATGGGCGCTGCTAGTTCAATGGGCTCAGGCCGGCCATACACCCGGGCCGGTCTCAACAAGGAGCTAGAACAATGACAAAACTCACGTGGATTCAGCGCTCGATTCCGTTGGCAGCCGCCGCGCTCGTCGGCACGGCGCCAGTGGTCATGGCGCAGGGTCAGCAACTCTTCCAGTGGACCGGCCGAGTGGACCGCGAAGTCCAGATCGTCATGCGCGGCAACCAGGTTTCGACGCGCCGAATCGGCGCGACCGAACCCAACTTTGCGCAAGGCCGCGCGATGAGCGACCTGCCTCGCCAGGATGGCGTCGTTCGCGTGCAGGTGATGCAGGGTCGCGGCAACGTCGCCGTGATTCAGCAGCCGAACGCGCAGAACGGCTTCACGGCGGTCGTCCGCATTCAGGACCCGGGCAGCGGCTCCGACTCGTATCGTCTCGTCGGTTACTGGGAGGGCTACTCCAACGGCGAGTACGTCGGCTGGCCGGGTCGAGGACGCGGACGCGACCGGAACTATCCGGACAACAATGGCGGCAACGGCGGCTACGGCGACCGCGGTAACGGGCGGAACGGCAACCGCACGATGCTTCACTGGAGCGGCAACGTCGACGATCAAGTCGAGGTCCGCATCCAGAACGGCCGAGTCGTTTCGCGCACGCTGAGCGGTAAGAACTTGATGAACGAACGCGTCGACGCGGGCAACATGGACATGCCGCGCGGCAACGCGAACGTGACGGTGGTGCAGAACGCCGGACGGGGCAGCGTGACCGTGGTGCAGCAGCCCTCGTCGTGGAACAACTACACGACAGTGATCCGGATTCGGGACCCGCAGGGCGGTTACGGCTACTACGACTTCGACCTGATGTGGCAGTAACGAAGTTCTCTTGTTCGAGATCGCGCCGCTGTTGCGATTCGCGATCGTAGAACGACGGCGGCGTAGCGGACTCTCCGCTACGCCGCTGTTTTCTTTGGTCGCCCTACCGCGGGTTGTCCGTCGCACGCATTCTTCAACGATCTTCGGACGACCGGACTCGTCATGGCAGTCACGAACATCGCTGGCGGAAGTTTCTCGGTGTGGAAACGGGCACCACGCGTCGCGCGACTCGCGGCGACCCTCGGCATCGTCGCGGCCAGACTACCGGCACCAATCGCCGCGCAAGAATTGCAGTCGCGCGTCGCCGAGCAGAACCTGCCGGCGCGTCTCAGCGACAGCGTGTTCTGGAGGCTCGTCACGACCACGTCCGAGCCGGGGGGCTATTTCCGCTCCGACAATTTCGTCTCGAACGAAACGAGCTATCAGTGGGTGATCCCGGAGCTGCTTCGCAGCGACCAAGCCGGGAGGCGTCTACCTCGGCGTCGGGCCGGATCAGAATTTCACGTACCTCGTCGCGCTGCGGCCGAAGATCGCGTTCATTTTCGATATCAGGCGTCAGAACATGCTGACGCACCTTATGTACAAGGCGCTGCTCGAACAGTCCACGGACCGCGCCGACTTTCTTTCGCGGCTGTTCTCACGCCCGCGGCCGCCGCACCTCGATAGTCTGAGCGCGCCCGAGTCGCTCTTCGTCGCGTATCAGCTCGTGCCTCCGGACAGCGCCGCGTACCGGCGGAACGTCGCGTCCATTCTCGACCAGCTGTCGAAGAAGCACCACTTCGCGCTGTCGGACGATGACACGGCGTCGATCGCTCACGTGTACCGCTCGTTCGTCGCGTATGGGCCGGACATCACGTACAACTCCAACCAGGGCCGGTCGGGCTTCGGGCGGATGCCGAGTTACGCGCAACTACAGATCGAGACCGACAGCGCCGGGTTGCACCGCAGTTACATGGCGAACGAGGCGAACTTTCGCGTCCTCAAACAGCTCGAGGCGGACAACCTCGTCGTACCTCTCGTCGGCGACTTCGCCGGTCCGACGGCGATCCGCGCCGTCGGCACGTACCTCAGGGACCACCACGCCGGGGTCTCGGCGTTCTATCTGTCGAACGTCGAGCAATACCTGTTTCAGCAGGGCGACGACTGGCGCCACTTCTTCGATAACGTCGGCGAGCTGCCACTCGACTCGAACAGCACTTTCATCCGGTCGGTGTTCGACGGCGCGGTCTACTATCGGGGCGCGCCGCCGTTCGGCGGATACATGCGCGCGCGCCAGATGCTCGCGTCGATGCTCGCCCAGGTCACGGCGTTCAAGGCGGGCAAGCTGATGACGTACAGTGACGTCATAGAAACGTCGCGCTAGGCGAGTCGACCGGTGGACCGGTGCAAATGGGTTATCGCGGACCCGACGGGATGTGCTCGTTCAGGAACCGCGTCAGCAGGTTGAACAAATGCACGCGCGTGCCCGGGCCCTCGAAGATGCCGTGCGTGCGGTTCGGGTACTCCATCATCGTGAACGGCTTGTTCGCCGCGACGAGCGCGTTGATCAGCTGCTCGGTGCTCTGATAGTGCACGTTGTCGTCGCCGGAGCCGTGGACGACGAGCAGATTGCCGCGCAGACCCTCGGCGTAGTTGATCGGCGACGCGCGTGGTAGGCCGCCTCGTGGTCCTGCGGCAGGCCCACGTAGCGCTCCTGATAGATGGTGTCGTAGTTGTGGACGTTGGCCACCGGCGCGACCGCCATGCCGTCGCGATAGACGTCGGGCGAGCGGAACAGGAGGTGCAGCGTCATCGAACCGCCGTCGCTCCAGCCCCACACCCCCAGCCGCGTCGCGTCGACGTACGGGCAGCCGCCAACGACTCGCGGCAGCCGCTGCTCGCGCACACGGAGCGATCCGATCTGGTTGCGCACGACCTTGCGCCATTCGCGTCCGCGCGGCGCCGGCGTGCCGCGATTGTCGACGCTCGCCACGATGTAGCCGTGCTGCGTGAGCATGAGGTGCCAGAGGTACGTGCTGCCTCCCACGGATCGAGCACCGTTTGCGACGCGGGCTCGCCGTAGACGTAGAACAGCACCGGATACTTCTTCGTCGAATCGAAGTCGGCGGCTTCATCATCCACGAGTCGAGCTTCACCCCGCCGCCGATGTCGATCTGCGAGAACTCGACCGCTCCGCGCCGCAGCGCCGCGACGCGCGCCGCGGCGTCCGCGTTCGATTCCAACGTTCGGACGACCTCGTGACTTGGCAGGCGAACCAGATCCGTCACCGGCGGCGTGCCGAACGTCGAATAGGTGTGAATCGCCCAACGTGCGCCGGGGGCGATGTCGTACGCGTGCGTACCGCGCGCCGCCGCGGGCGTCAACCGTTCGGGGTGGCCGGACCCGTCGAGCCTCGCGCGCCAGAGAAAGATCTGCGTCGCGTTCGCCGGCGATGCGTCGTAGTAGAGCCAACCGCCCTTCGTGTCGACGTACTCGACCTTCATCACGTCGAACTCGCCGGGCGTGATGAGCCGCATCGTGCCGGTCTTGGAGACCAGGTACGCGTGGCGCCATCCGTCGCGCTCGGACAGGAAAACGAATCCCGAATTGTCGCGAGCCAGTCGACCGACGGGCCTGTCGCGTCGTACACGTCGATCCACGCGCTGTCGCGGTCGACGAACAGCGGCTTCACGCCGCCCGTTGTGGCGTTCGCGACGGAGAAAGTGTTCTGCGTCTGCCGGCGGTTGAGCTGCTGCACGAGCACGTCGTTCGTGCCCGGCTCCCACTCCATGCGCGCGAGGTAGTTGTTGCGCGGGTCGCCCGGAATCTCGAGCCACGCGTCGGTCCGCCGGCGGCGCTCACGACGCCGATGCGCGCGGCCGAATTGGTCGTGCCGGCCTTCGGATACTGGACCGGCTTGACGAACGAGTAGAGCGAGTCGGTGTTGTCGATCGAGCAGGAAGTCGCGCACGCCCTGGCGTCGAGCTGCCAGTAGGCGACGTGTTTGCCGTCCGGACTCCAGCGGAATCCGTCGCGGAGGTCGAGCTCTTCCTCGTAGACCCAGTCGAACGTGCCGTTGATCGTCGTGACGAGCCGTCGTTCGTGAGCGGCGTGATTCGTCCGTCGCTCGATTCGACGTAGAGGTTGTGCTCGCGCACGTACGCGACTCGCCAGCCGTCGGGCGAGAATTTGGCGAACATGAGCGTCGACGGCTTGGCGTCCGGACCGCCGAGCTTTCGTAGACGGCCGTTCGTTTGCGACAGGTCGAGCACCCAGTAGTCGCCGCGCGTGTTCTGCCGCCACACGCGCGCCGTGTTGGTGTACACGAGAAGCTTCGAGTGGTCGGGCGACCACGTCGTAGTCCTCGATCTCGATCGGATCGCTCGCGCCTGACGGGACGAGCCGCGTCGCCGGTACGATCACGGTCGCGCGACCCGGTCGCCGCGTCGACCCGAACGAGGTCGCTGCCGCGGCCCGCCCGGAGCGGGGTCGATCGTCGTGTACGTGCTGTCGTCGAGCCAGCGCGAGGGTCCGAAGCGGCGGACGGCAAACTCGCGGGGATCGTAGATGCGCTCGACGGTCAGGAGCGACGGATCGCCGCCCCGTTGGGCGTGCACCGGCCTAACGAACACGGTGGCGGAGAGCACGGCCGTGGCGGCGACGACCATCGGTCGGCCGCGCCAAATTCGCGAATTCGTCGAAGACATGGTGTCAAGCCCGTGGAAGGTCGTCGCTAGGAGCGAGTCAAGATATTCCCGGGCGGTTGCCAAGCGCATCCTCGGACCTAGAATCACGGAATGCCCCCCCCCGAGAACGCCTCCGCGCTCGCCCGGACCCAGCGCGCACCCGCGTACGAACTGTCAGCGCTGCGCAGCCGCATCCCGATCCTCGCGACGATGATCCCGATGAACAACTGCTCGCAGGCGCCGCAGACGACGGCGACGCGTGCCGCGGCCGAGCGGTATCTCGACTCGTGGAACGCGCGCGGCATGGACTGGGATGCCTGGGTCGCCGAGATAGATGCCGCGAAGCGTGAGTTCGCGCGGCTGATCAACGCGTCGGCCGACGAGATCGCCGTCTTCAGCTCGGTCTCCGAGGCGACGAGCGCCGTGGCGAGCGCGCTCGATTTCACGAGCGCGCGTCCGAAGGTCGTCGTGACCGAGGCCGAGTTCCCGACGATCGGACACGTGTGGCTCGCGCAAGAGTCGCGCGGCGCACGCGTCGAGTGGATTCCCGTGTGCGACGGCCGGATCGACGCGACCGAATACGATCGCCTCGTGGACGACCGGACCACGATCGTGTCGGCGACCCACGGCTATTTCCTCAACGGCTTCAAGCAGGATCTCCCTCGCCTCGTGACCGCGGCCCACGCGCGCGGCGCCCTGCTCTACGTCGACGCCTATCAGACGCTCGGCACGGTGCCGGTCGACGTGAAGGCGCTCGGACTCGACTTTCTGGCCGCCGGGAATCTCAAGTTCCTCATGGGGATTCCTGGAATCGCGTTCCTGTACGTGCGGCGTGACCTCGCGGCTCGCCTCGAGCCGACAATCACCGGATGGTTCGGCCGCGCCAACCCTTTCGCCTTCGACGTGAAGCACCTGGACTGGTCTCCAACAACGAGCCGTTTCGACACCGGGACGCCGCCCATCGTCAACGCCTACGTGGCGCGCGCCGGGATGGAGATAATCAACGAGATCGGCGTCGGCGCGATCCGCTCGTGGCTCGAGGTGCTCGGCCAGCGGTTGATCGACGGCGGCCGCGCGCGCGGTCTCGAGTTGCTGGGCACCGACGACATGGCGCACAAGACGGCGACGACGGCGTTTCTCGTCGACGAGTCGCACGTCGTCGAGGAGAAGATGCGCGAGCGCGGCGTGATCGCCTCGGCGCGCGGCCCGGTGATTCGCCTCTCGCCGCACTTCTATAACACGCTCGACGACGTTGACACGGCGCTGGACGCATTGGCCTCCGTCGTGACACCCCGGTGACGGCAAGCGAGCCGGGCAGCCGTATATTCTCGCGGCGATGACTGATCTGACCGACCTCCAGCGCCGACTCGGCGGACGCTACGAGATCGAG
Source organism: uncultured Gemmatimonadaceae bacterium (assembly GCA_963789315.1). GTDB lineage: Bacteria > Gemmatimonadota > Gemmatimonadetes > Gemmatimonadales > Gemmatimonadaceae > JAQBQB01. The sequence continues at coordinate 117,118 of CAWBKI010000016.1, forward strand.
CGCGAGCTCGGCCGCGGCGGCATGGGCGCGGTCTATCTGGCGCGCGACGTCAAGCTCGGTCGTCCCGTCGCGCTCAAGGTGCTGCCGGCCGAATTCGCGACGGCGACCGCGCTCCGCGACCGGTTCCTGCGCGAGACGAGGATGGCCGCGAGCTTCTCGCACCCGAACATCGTCCCCGTCTACGCCGTCGAGGAGAGCGACGACCTCCTCGCCTACGTGATGGGCTACGTCGAAGGCGAGAGCGTCGCCGAGCGCGTGCGACGCGCCGGTCCGTTGAAGTGTTCGCGAGGTCGTACGGCTGTTGCAGGACGTTGGCTACGCGCTGGCGTACGCGCACGGCCGCGGCATCGTGCACCGTGACATCAAGCCGGACAACATCATGATCGAGCGGGCGACGAGTCGCGCGCTCGTCATGGACTTCGGCGTCTCCCGCGTGATCGCCGCGCCCGACGACGGGGGGGGCGCGAACGCCGGACTCACGCGCGTCGGCGAAGTTGTCGGTACCGCCGAGTACATGAGCCCCGAGCAGGCGACCGGCGACCGCGTCGACGGGCGCAGCGATCTCTACTCGCTCGGGCTCACGGCCTACTACGCGCTCACCGGCCGCGTGGCGATGGCCGCGGAGTCAACGGGCAAGGCGCTCGTCAAGCAGATCACCGAGACGCTGGCGCCGATGGCGAGCGTCCGTCCCGATTTGCCCGCGGCGCTGGCCGACGCGATCGATCGCTGCCTCCTGAAAGATCCGGCAGCGCGATTCGCGCGCGCCGAGGAGTTGGTCGAGGCGCTAGACGCGGCGCAACTCACCGCGCCCGAAGTGCCCGTGCCGATTCGGTTGTTCGCGCAGGAGGCTGGCACCCTGTCACTGGTGCTGGTGCTGGGCACCATCCTCGCCTACTTCATGGCGCAAGCGGTCAGTGCCGAGAACGGCGGTTCGGTCGACATGCTGCTCCCGGTCTCTGTTGCTGGCCGGCGTCCTGTTCACGCGCATCGCACAGACGTTCGGCGAAGCGCGCCGGTTGGCGGTGAGCGGTTTCAGCGCCGACGCGGTGCACCGAGGGTTCGTCGCCGTGCTCGGCGGAGCGAAAGGCGCAGCGCGACGCGTTGCGCGCCGATCCCGCCGCGCGACACGCTCGACGGCGAAGCGTCGCCATTCTCGCCGTCGCGCCGGTCGTGGGTATCGGCATGGCGTGGTGGGCGCTCAGGATGCGGAAGCAGATCGGGCCGCACACTTACCAGGTTCCGATCGCCGGAATGCTGCTCGTCTTCGGCGGAGTCGCTTTGTTCGGCGTCTCGCTCGGGCTACTGCTGCGGAGCCCATTCCGCATGCCGATGGGCGAAAGATTATTCCGCCTCGTGTGGCTCGGTCCGATCGGCCGGTCGTTCGTTCGCTTCGCCGGACGCGGGTTGGCACGACAGCGCTCGGCGAGTGGTGTCTCCGGCGTCGTCGCGAAGCCGCAGGCGAAACCGGCGCCGAGCGTCACGCCGGCGGCGCACGCCCCCGATCGGGTCGAAGCACTCGAGATGCGCGTCTCCGAACTGGAACGCTGGCGGCGAGACCGTTGATGGCCATCGGCGAAGCTGCCCCGAAACCGCGCGAGACATTTGCTTCGAGGGCCGGCACGCTCGTCACGGTCATCGGCGTGGCGATCGGACTCGGCAACGTCTGGCGGTATCCGTATCTCGTCGGAAAGTTCGGCGGCGCGGCGTTCGTTCTCTTCTACGTGTTCGTCGCGGTGGCGATCGGTGTGCCGGCGTTGATGGCCGAGTTCGCGCTCGGGCGATTCGCGCGTCGCGGTCCGGTCGGCGCGTTCAAGGCGGCGGGTCTCCCCGGTGGAACGGCGGTCGGCTGGTTCTTCTTCGTCATCGTGATCGCCGCGACCGGCTACTACACGGCGGTCGTCGGCTGGGTGTTGTATCACGCGGTCGCGCAGATCGGCGCGGGTGTCGGGCTGCACATCGACGCGTCGGCGATCCTGCCGCCGGAGCACGGGTTCGATTTCACCTCGTTCGCGTTGCAGATGTGCTTCACGGCGATCGTGGCGCTGGCCTGCGCCGTCGTCGTGGCGAAGGGATTGAGAGCGGGGATCGAGCGCGCCAGCGCGTGGGTCATGCCGGTGCTGCTCGTCGCGCTGGTGCTGCTGATGATCCGATCGCTCACGCTGCCCGGCGCGATGGCCGGCGTGCGCTGGTACATCCTGAAATTCCGATGGGCGGATCTCACGCCGACGGTGATGATCGCGGCGATCGGCCACGCGATCTTTTCGCTCTCGCTCGGCGGGACGTTCATGGTCGTGTACGGGTCGTACATGAAGCACGACGAGAGCGTGGCGCGCCCGGCGATCTGGACGGTGATCGGCGACACCGGTTCCTCCCTTCTCGCCGGATTCGCGGTGATCCCAGCAGTCTTCGCGTTCAACCTCGAGCCGACTTCGGGACCGGGTCTCATCTTCGCGACGCTGCCCAAGGTCTTCGCCGCCATGCCCGCCGGCGCGCTGTTCGGCGCCGTGTTTTTCATCGGGTTGTCGTGCGCGGGCTATCTCTCGGACGTCGGCGCGTTCGAGGTGCTCGTCGCCGGGCTCACCGACAACACGAAGATGTCGCGCGAACGGGCGGTGGCGCTGGTGACCGCGGCAATTGTCGTGGCGGCCATTCCGCCGGCGATCAACACGCGCATCTTCGTGCCGTGGGATCTCACATTCGGCTCGGGGATGCAGACCTTGGGGTCGCTGGTCGCGGTGCTCTCCGTCGGCTGGTTCATGAAGCGCGGCGACGCGCTGAAGCAACTCGGCGAGCGAGGCGAGGTGCCGGTGCCTGTATGGCTGTACTACTGGGTGCGGTTCGGGATTCCGGCGGCGATCGGCGGCGTCGGCGTCTGGTGGCTGTTGTCGAGTGTGTTCAATACTGTTCGGCCGGTGTGAGGAGTAGGGGGGCGGAGTGCGGAGGCGGAGTGCGGAGATGGTGCGGAGCGTGGGGTGCGGGGACTCTCGTGAGGTTTTGGAGCCATGCCCGTTTCGGTTTCGAGCTCGAAGCTGATCTATCAATGCCTGCGCGACGCGGGCGTGCGGATCGTTTCCGCGCTGCCGGAAACGTGGCTCGTGCATCTCATCCGGATGGCGGAAGATGATCCGGAGATGATGCTCGTGCGTCTCGCCAAAGAAGAGGAAGGCGTCGGCATCTCGGCGGGCGCGCATCTCGCCGGCGTGAAGTCGGCGATGCTGATGCAGAATCACGGCTTTCTCGCGTCGGTGAACGGCATCGTGTCGTGCGCACAGCTCTATCGCATTCCGCTGCTCATGTTCATCAGCCATCGCGGTGAGTTCGGCGAGCGCGACCCGTGGCAGACGGAAGGCGGCGGCGTGACGACGCACGTGCTCGACGCGCTGCGCATTCCGCACACGCTGCTCGATTCGCCCGATCACGTGGCGCGCCGCATCAACAAGGCGCAGACGCTCGCCCACTCGGCGAGCCGGCCCGTCGCGCTGTTGCTGGGGCGCGACCTGATGTGGGAGGAAGCATGAAGCGCCGCGACGCGATGGAAGCCATTTACGGCGATCTCGATCGCTGCGTCGTCGTGACGATCATGGGCGCGGTGGCGGCCGAGCTTCAATCGATCGGACACAAGCCGAACTTTTTCTATCTCCAGCACGCGATGGGCCTCGCGTCGTCGATGGGGTTGGGAATCGCGTTGAGCCGTCCCGAACTGACCGTTGTCGTGTTCGACGGCGACGGATCGGTTCTCATGAATCTCGGCGGTCTCACCACGCTCGCCCGCTACCGCCCGAAGAATCTCATCCACGTCGTGTTCGACAACGAGAGCTTGCTCTCGGTCGGCGGCTTCCCGACCGCGACGTCCACGGGGAGCGACATCGCGGGGATCGCCGCGGCGGCGGGCATTCCGCGGACGATGACCGTCACGGCGATCGACGAGTTCAAACGCGAGTTCGCCGAAGCGCTCGCCGCGCGCGACCTGACGACGATCGTCGCCAAGGTCGAGGCGGTCGGACCATCGGGCTACGTGACCGATCTCGCCTTGCTGGAAAACCGGTATCAGTTTCAGCGCCACCTTCGCAGCCTTCAGACTTCACAACGTTCGAGCTGACAATGAGCACAATGACGATGACGGTTCTCAGCCAACTGGTGGACGAGCTCAACGCGGGCAAACTCAAGGTCGTCGACCTCACGCAGCCGCTCGGGCCCGACACTCCGGTCATCGGCCTGCCGCCGATGTTCGGCCAGTCGCCGGGGTTGACGATGGACGTGATCTCGCACTTCGACGACAAAGGGCCGGCCTGGTACTGGAACGTGCTGCACCTCGGCGAGCACACCGGCACGCACTTCGACGCGCCAGTGCATTGGATCAGCGGCAAGGATCTGCCGGACAACCGCTGCGATACGATTCCCGCGCGCCGCTTCGTCGGCCCGGCGTGCGTGATGGACGTGTCGAAGGAAGTCGCCAAGAACGAAGACTTCATCCTCATGCCCGACCACGTCACGGCGTGGGAGAAGGAGCACGGGCAGATTCCGAGGGACTCCTGGTTCCTGCTCCGTACGGATTGGAGCAAGCGGTCCGATCCGAAGTCGTTTCTCAACGTGAAGGCCGACGGGCCGCACAGCCCGGGATTTCACAAGAGCACGTCGGAGCTGTTGGCGAAGGACCGCGGTGTGCTCGGCGTGGGCGTCGAGACGGTGGGAACGGATGCCGGCCAGGCCGGTACGTTCGATCCGCCATTCCCGAATCACGCGACGATGCACGGCGCCGGGAAATTCGGACTGGCGAGCCTGCGCAACCTCGATCAGCTTCCAGCGACTGGTGCCATCGTGATCGCCGCGCCGCTCAAGATCGTGAACGGCAGCGGGAGCCCGCTCCGCGTGATCGCGATCGCGCCCGCTTGAGCTCACTCATCGTTCACAGCACTCGTCGTCCGGAGAACACTTCATGTCGTCGTTGACGCGCGCCGCCGCGGCGGCGGGTACGTTCGCTGCGATCGCCATCGTCGGAGGCGCAACGCAGGCTTTCGCTCAGCGGGCGCAGACGGCGCCGAGCGGGCAGCCGGTCGCGGGCATCTCCTGCGATGCGATGGAAGGACAGCGGATCCACATCCATCAGCATCTGCTGATCCTCGATCACGGAAAATCGGTCCCAGTCCCGTATGACGTCGGCCGGCCGGCGGGCAATCAATGCTTGTACTGGCTGCACACGCACACGCCGGACGGCGTGATTCACATCGAGTCGCCGGCGAACCGCACGTTCACGCTCGGCGACTTCTTCGCGATATGGGGGCAGCCGTTGAGCGCGACGCGCGCGGCGAGCGCGTTCGAGAAAGGCGGCTCAAAACTCAAGGTGTGGGTCAACGGGAAACCCTATGCCGGCGATCCCGCGAAGATCCCGCTCGTCGCGCATGCCGACATCGTGATCGAGGCCGGTCCACCCTACCCGACGCCGCTCAAGTTCACCGACTGGCAACAGCGCTAAAAATCAGGCGAGCGCTTTGTCCGCGGCGAGCACGGATCGCAGCAGGACGTTCGCGCCGTTGGCGATGTCCGCGGGGCGCGAGAATTCCTTCGGCGAGTGGCTGATGCCGCCGACGCTCGGAATGAAGATCATCCCGATCGGGCCGATCACCGCCATCGCCTGAGCGTCGTGCCCGGCGCCGCTCGGCATCTGTCGAGTCGAAAGCTTGAGTGTCGCGGCCGCGTCGGTGATGATCTTGCGCATGCGCGGGTCGGTCGGCGCGGAGACGTTCACGTGCAGCTCGGAATACGCGAATGACGTTCCGTTCTGCTTGCCGATCGCGTCGGCTTCCTTCCGGATCGTCGCGTACATCGAGTCGATCTTGGCGTCGTCGAGGTCGCGCAGCTCGAGCGTGCAGACGACTTTGCCAGGGATGACGTTCGGCGCGCCGGGGAACGCCTGAATCCGTCCGACGGTTCCGACCTGGCGGCCGGAAATTCCGCGCACGACACGATTCACCATGTCGACGAAGCGCGCGGCGGAGAGCAGCGCGTCGTGCCGCTGGTCCATCGCGGTCGTGCCGGCGTGATTCTGGAATCCGGTGACCGTGACCTCCCACTGCTTGATCCCGACGATTCCCTCGACCACGCCGATGTCGATCTTCGCCGCGTCGAGGATGCCGCCCTGCTCGATGTGCAGCTCGAAGTAGCCGGCGATCGAGCCCTTCGCGCGCTTGACCTCGGCGAGCCGCGCAGGATCGCCGCCGATGAAGCGAATCCCGTCTTCGACCGTCTTGCCGCTGTTCGAGACGGTCTTGAGCTCGGGCGCAGTGACCTGGCCGCTCACCGCGCGGCTCCCGAACAGCCCGCCTTCCTCGTTCTGCCAGATCACGACCTCGAGCGGATGGCGCGTGACGATGGAGTGCTCGGCCAGCGTCTGCGCGACCTCGATCGCCGACGTGGATCCGACTTGTCCGTCGTAGTTGCCGCCGCCGGGGACCGAATCGATGTGCGACCCGAAGAGCAGCGGGTGGAGCGACGCGTCGCTGCCCGCCCGACGTCCGATGATGTTCCCGGCGAAGTCGATGCTCGGCTCGAGCTTCGATGTCCGCATCCATTCCATCACCTTCGCCCGCGCCGCCTTGTCCGCCTCGCTGTACGCCACGCGCGACACACCGCCCTCGGGGTTCTTGCCGAATTCGCTCGAGCGCGGTGAGATGCGCGTTGATGCGCTCGGCGTTGACGTGGAGGTCAGTTTGAATCGGGTGGACCGGTAGACCGGTGGACCGGTGGACCGGAAGGCCGTCAGTCACGTGACGGAGAAACGCCGTGGCCGCGCCGCCTAGCGCGATGGCGTTGAAATCGCGTCGGTTCATGGAGGCGGAAGTTGGCGAGCGCTGGCGGTAGCGGGAAGAAGGCGGTGGATCCGATGGCGTTTGTCCGAGATTCGTCATGAAACTGGCCGGACTGGCCTGGGTACGCACATGATGATGAGAACGACCAACCTGAACCCACGATGCTGAAACAGAGTCGCCAACCGTCGATGCCCGAGCTGACCGCGGAGCACGGCGCGCGTTGGGTCGCGCGCGAGCCGTACTACCTCGCGTCGGGAGACGAGATCGAGGTCTTCGCCAAGTGCCACGCGCGCGGACTTCCGGTGATGCTCAAGGGGCCGACCGGCTGCGGGAAGACGAGATTCATCGAGCACATGGCGTGGAAGCTCGGACGGCCGCTCGTGACGATCGCGTGCCACGACGATCTCTCGGCCAGCGACCTCACCGGACGCTTCCTCATCAAGGGCGACGAGACGGTGTGGATCGACGGGCCGCTCACGACGGCGGCGCGGCTCGGCGCGATCTGCTATCTCGACGAAGTGGTCGAAGCGCGGCAGGACACCGTCGTCGTCATCCACCCGCTCACCGACGACCGGCGGTTGCTGCCGATCGAGAAGACCGGCGACGTCGTCGAGGCGGCAGCGGGATTTCAGCTCGTCATCTCGTACAACCCGGGTTATCAGCACGCCATCAAGGATCTCAAGCCGAGCACGCGGCAGCGGTTCGTCACGCTCGAATTCGATTTTCCGCCCGCCGCGACGGAGGCCGAGATCGTCGCCCACGAGAGCGGCGTGAAGCGCGGCACGGCCCAGTCGCTCGTCGAGCTGGCGCAGCGCGTTCGACGGCTCAAGGATCAAGGCTTGGCCGAAGGGCCGGGCACGCGCTTGCTCGTTTCCGCGGCGAAACTCATCGCCGACGGCGTGTCGCCGCAGGATGCGTGTCAGGCGGCGTTCGTCGGACCGCTCACCGACGATCCGGATCTCGTGAGCGCCATTACGGACCTCGTCGCCGCGCTCTTGTAGTGACGCGCGGCATCTCGCGCACCAGACGATTCGCGCGGAAAGCGGAGCACCTGGCGCGCCAAGTGCGCGATCGCGCGCGCACACGATTCCGCAAACGCAAGCCGCCAGTCACGCTGGAAGCCGTGCATCGACGGCTCGAGCTGGTGGTCGCCGCGTTGTACGGGCGGCCGATCACGCTCACGGCGACGGAGCGCGGGCCGCAGGGTCTGCGACAACGCATTGAAGCACTGATCGGGGTTCAACCCGACGCGCGCCGCACGACGCCGACCGTCGAAGGCGAGACGATCCGACTCCCCGACGTGCTCGACGCCCCCGACGGCGCGGAGTCGGCGATCGCGCGCTATCGCATTCTCGCCATCGAGCAAGCCGAGCGAATCGCGCGCGGCACGCCGAAACACGTGCCGGCGACGGATCCGTTGGAACGGGACCTCTATTTGGTTCGCGAAGGCATGGCCATCGACGCCGAGTTGATGCGACGACATCCCGGCCTCACCACCACGCTGAACGCGGAGCGCGCCGCCGCGCTCGATCGCCGGCCCTCGCTCAATACGCTGTCGAAGCAGGAGCAGAACGTCGAGCACATCCTTCGCGACGCGCTGCGCCGCGACCTACAGGTCGCTTCACCGACGGTCGACGGCGAGACGGCGCACGCGCCGAGCGACTCTTTGACGTGGGCGCGCGAGACGGCGACGCGCATTCGCCAATTGGGCGGCCGATATCACGGCGTGCCGCCGACGCTGCACTGGGGCACGGTGCAAGGCGCCGAGATCATTCGCGAGTCGGACAACCCGTTCGACCGCGCGCCGCAACATCTGCCGATCGCCGGATCGGACGCGGCGCCCAATCGACGCTCCGGCGCCATCGACAATGCCGAGCAGCGAAAGTCGAACGACGAGAACGAGTCGCAGGGAAAGGCGTTCGATCCCGCGGCTCCGCCCGACGACGAGTTGAGCGACGACGCGTCCGCGGTCGATCCGCGCGCCCGGCCCGATCCCGATCGCCGAGCGCTGCGAGGAACGAACGCGTTCGAGCGAACCCGCGACCAGCTGCCGACTCTCGACGCGGACGAGCTGGTCGAGCTGCCGCCCGTCGTCGCGGCGGAAGACGAGTGGGACGCCGAGGCCGCGCACTACGTCAAGCGTGCGGCGCTCGTCCGGCTCCAGGATCCGCCCGACGGCGACGCCGCTTGGGCCGCCGACGTGATACAGCGACACCGCGCGCTCGTGCACACGATTCGGCATCACTTCGAACGGCTTCGCGCCCGACGCATGCTGCTCAACCGTCAACTCGCCGGCGACGAGCTCGACATCGCCGCGTGGGTCGACGCCGTCGTCGCTCGGCACACCGGCGATGCGCCCGACGATCGACTCTATCGCGACGCGCGTCCGGCGCGGCGCGGGCTGGCGATCTCGCTCCTCGTCGACGTGAGCGGTTCGACGGAGACGCGCATGAGCGACGGGTCGCGCATCGTCGACCTCGAGAAGATCGCGCTGCTCTTGGCGAGCGAGGCGCTCGACGCGCTCGGCGATTCGTTCGCCGTGCACACGTTCGCCGGCAAGACGGCCGCCGACGTGCGCGTTTCGCGCATCAAGGATTTCACGGAGCACAACGGCGACCGCATTCGTCGCCGGATCGCGGGCATCGAGCCCGGCGGTTTCACACGACTCGGCGCGGCGGTGCGCTTCGCGTCGCGGCACCTCGCGCGTCGCTCGGCCGGGCATCGGCTTCTACTGATTCTATCCGACGGGCGGCCGAACGACGTCGATCGCTATCAGGGCACGTACGGCGTCGAAGACGCGCGGCAGGCGATTCTCGAGGCGCGGGCGTCAGGAATCTTTCCGTTTTGCCTCACGGTCGACGCGGACGCGTCCGAGTATTTGCCGAGGATCTTCGGGCAGGCCGGGCATCGCATGGTGCAGCGGCCAGCGCAGCTTCCGTCGGCGCTGCTGGCGGTGGTGAGTGCGCTAGTGCGCCGCCGCTAGCAAGCAGTCGCGGGAGGTAGCCGGGGATTCCAATCTGAATTCCGCAAGGACCCAAAGGCCCATCGCGCACCCGGCCCGCGAGGCGCATTCTGAGCGGGTCGGAACGCCGGCGAACGGATGCGGAAAAGGAAGCCCGACCACCAATCGTGGAGGACGCGAGCAGGATGAAAGCGCCGACGGAAAAAAAGTCTCCGCTCAGGGCCTTGCTCGCGACCCTGCTGCCGCTCCTCGTCGTCTTCGTGCTCGAGGCTTTTTTTTGGGGCGCGTCGGGTAGGTGGTTTCTCCTCTACCCCGCCGTGCTCGCCTGCGCCTGGTTCGGCGGGTTCGAGAGCGGCGTCGCCGCCACAATCGGCTCAGCCGCCGTCATGTGGTGGTTCTTCGTTCCGCCGGAGCACCATCTCGTCAAACCGGACGGCTCCAAGTACTTCGTGGCCCTGACGTTCGTGCTCGTCGGCAGCGCAATCAGCGCGCTTGTGCGTCGCGTGCATCGCAGCGGCCTCGAGCTTTCACGCAACCAGCGGTTGCTGCAGGCGATTCTGGACCACTCGCCGGAGGCGATCGTCATCAAGGACCTCGAGGGCCGTTACGTCCTGGTCAACAAGGCGTTCGAGGCCCTGAGCGGCATCACGGCAGAGGCGGCGCTGCATCACACGGCCAAGGATGTCTTCCCGCGCGTGATCGCGGAGGACTTGGCGGCCAAGGAAAAGGTCGTACGAGAGACGCGCGTGCCGATGCACTACGAGGAGCCGAACGCGGTCGAGGGGCGCGTCTTCCTGTTGAGCAAGTTCCCGCTGCTCGACGAGTCGAACGCCGTATTCGGAATCGGCAGTATCCAGACCGACATTACCGAGCGCAAGCGCGACGAAGAGGCGTTGCGAGAGGCGATGGGGGATCTGCGCATAGCACAGCACGTCGCGCACGTCGGCAGCTGGCGCTGGGATTTCCGAACGAACCAGGCCAAGTGGTCCGACGAGCTGTATCAAATCTTCGGAATCAACCCGAGTCAGCCGCCGTCTCCGCTCGTTTACCTCGGCGCCAGGCTGCTGACCGCCGAGAGTCTTGCTCGGCTCCGCGGCGCCATGGAGAGACTGCGTCTCGAAGGCGAGCCCTACGACCTTGAGCTCGAGTTCACTCGCCTCGACGGAGCGGTACGCTGGTGCGCTACGCGCGGTGAACCGGTTCGAGACGCTCACGGACAGATCGTCGGCATCAACGGCACGGTCGACGACATCACGCACATCAAGGAACTGGAGCGTTTGCGCGAGGAGTGGACATCGCTCGTCGCTCACGACTTGCGGCAACCACTCAGCGTCCTCACGATGGCCTCCGACTTCCTTCCCACGCTGCACAAGGGTACGAGCCAGGAAGAGCGAACAACGTTGCAGTCGATTCAGTCGGCGACACAGACGATCGAGCGAATGGTCGATGATCTCCTCGACATGTCGTTGCTGGAAGCACATCGGCTGAAACTGGACCGAAAATGGATCGGTCTCGACGCGATGGTCCGCGAAACCGCGAAGCAGATGTCGTACCTCTCGGGCGCTCGCATCGACGTGCACGAGAGTGGCCAGCCGGTGTCTTGCTTCGTCGACCCGATGCGCATCGGCCAAGTGCTGGGCAACCTGATCTCGAATGCGGTGAAATACGGCGATCCAAAGACCGCCGTCGACGTGTCGGTGCATTGCACGGATGCCGAGGTCAAGATCGCGGTGACGAACCACGGACCGGGAATCACTAGCGACGAGATGCCGCGGCTCTTCGAGCGCTTCATGCGATCGAGCACGTCGCGGGGCTCGGGCGTGACGGGATTGGGATTGGGACTCTACATCGCGAGGGGGATCGTCGAGGCACACGGCGGCCGGATCTGGGCCGACAGCGCGCCGGGCAAAGCGACGACGTTCTACATCGCGCTGCCGGCCGCGGTGGTGAAAGCCCAAGAGGCGGCATGACTCGGCGCGCCGGCCGGCGCCTCCGGGCTGGTTGCTCGCTACCTCAGCGAGAGTCGAGAAAAATGCACCGACCCGTGTAGGTGAACGTCGGGTTTCCGTCCGGATTCAATCCGGTCCCGACGACGTCGAGCGTGCATTGGACTCGCGGGCCGGCGATGTGGTCGAGCAGGTAGACGCGCCCCGTCTCGCGTCCCGTCTTCAGGTTGACGTCGAAACGAAAGCGATTGTCGTGGATCAGCACCGGCGCCGAGCCGGCGATCGTTCCCGAAAACACCTGGTCGCCGGTGTTGACGAGCGTGCCGTTCAGCGAATCAACGACAGTCGTCACGTGATACAGAACGCGCCCCACGAGATCGCCCGTGAGGTCGACGATTTCCGTGCTTTGTTGGATCGTCCCGTGGGGTTTCCCTTTCACTGAATGAACGACGGCGGTCGTGAGATGGTCGAGCCCACCGCCGGAGACCGCGACAGCCAGCGTGTCGGCCCGAACTGAAGCGGGCAAGGCACGACCCTGTGCGCCGGCGACCGCGGCGCCCCCGAACGTGAAAGCCATGACGGCTGTCCGACCACGGCACGAGATCATGAAGGCCTCCTAGAGAAACCGAACGAGGTGTACGTTTCCGGCGAAGGTACGGGTCGGAGCCCGTTGGCAAAGACGACAAAGCAGGCAACGGCGCTGTTGGCCCACATTGGCCCACTATCGCCGTCCCCTCCCCTTCTGCTTGGGAATTCCGCGCGTGACGCTCGAACCAGCATCGGCTGCGGACCGTCTCGACTCGTGGAAGCAGATCGCCGCGTACCTGAAGCGCGGCGTTCGCACCGTGCGGCGTTGGGAGCGCGACGAAGGCTTGCCGGTGCACCGACAAATCCACCGCGTGCTCGGCAGCGTCTACGCGTTCCGATCGGAGATCGACGCCTGGCAGCGGAGCCAGGGCGAGCAGGGTCGCGCTGCCCGTCGTCAATCGGCCGCCGACAGCGGCGCGACGGGATCGCCGTCGATCGCCGTGCTGTCGTTCACGAGCCTGAGCGCCGACCCCGACAACGAGTTCTTCGCGGACGGTCTCGCCGACGAAATCACCGCCGACCTCTGCCGGATTCGCGCGCTGCGAGTCATCTCGCGAACGTCGGCGGCGACGTTCAAGGGTTCTGCGAAGGACGCGAAATCGATTTCCCACGAGCTCGGTGCGCGATATCTCCTCGAAGGCAGCGTTCGGCGAGCGGACGACCGGATTCGGATTACCACTCAGCTCATCGACGCGCACACCGACACGCACCTCTGGGCCGAAAAGTTCGACGGCGGCGTCGACGATCTCTTCGCGATTCAGGAGCGCATCGCGCGCGTCGTGGTGGGTGCGCTGCAGCTCCAGCTGACCGCCGACGAAGACCGGCGGCTTGGCGAACGCGGAATCGACGACGTCCACGCGTACGAGTGCTACCTGCGGGCACGCCAGCAGGGTTGGCGATGGCGCAAGGACGCGATCGACCAGGCCATCCAGCTTTTGCGCAACGGGTTGGCCATCGTGGGCGACAACGCGCGCCTGTACGCCGCCCTCGGGGTCGCCTATCTCCAGTACCGCGAGGCCGGCATCGATTTCGGCGAGGGTCCGATCGCCGACGCTGAGGCTTGCGCGAGCAAGGTCTTCGAGCTCGATCCCGCATCCGCGGCAGGTTTGCAGTTGCGAGGTTGGATTCACTACTCTCGCGCGCGAATTCAGGAGGCGGTCGGTGATCTCGCCGACGCGCTCCACCTCGAGCCGAACAACGCCGATACGCTGCTCCTGCTGAGCAACTGCTATCTCATTTCCGGCCGAGTGGCGGCGGCGCGTCCGCTCCTCGACCGCCTCAGGTCGATCGATCCGCTGACGCCTTTGGTGCGCTGCATGCCGGCGTGGGCCGGGATTCTCGAGGGCGATCTGGCGGCGGCGATCGAGCCGTACCGGCAGATGTTCGAGATGGATCCCGGCAACCCGATGTCGCGATTGTTCTACGTCTGGGTGCTACTGATCAATGGGCGATTGGACGCCATTCCTGCCATCATCGACTCGTTTCCATTGGACGTGCGCGAGACCGTCCCGGCGCGCCTCGCACTCCTGTTGGCTGCCTCGATGGGCGGCGGCGACGTGCGCTTGCCGACACTTGGAACCCAAGTGGAGTCGGCAGCCGGTGCGAGCGACGTGTTCGCGCGACTGCTCGCCGGCGCCTACGCGCGAGCCGGCGACACCGACAACGCAATTCGCTGGCTCGAGGTCGCCATCGACCGCGGCTTCATCAACCATCCGTTCCTCACGCGCGTGGACCCGTCGCTCGCCAATCTTCGCGGAGAGCCGCGCTTTCACCGGCTGATGGCGGCCGTGCGCGAGCGGTGGGAGCGTTTCAACGCCTGACGGAGCCGCCTTCCGACCGAGGCGGACTTCGCCCCCTATAATAGAAGTGGGAGCCGACGCGATTTTACTACCGCAACGAAACGTTGCAGCGAGTGAAAACGCTCATTTGCGGGGCAAAATAGGGTGCGAGCGTCAATCGATCGTCAATCGCCCCAAGAACGCCGTCGCCCGCAGAGGACAATTGGTAGTAAATCGCGATCGGCCCCCACTTATTAAGTAGGAGGCACGAGAGACGACGTTGCGATCCGGGATCCCGAAACGGGTTCGCCCAAGCGCCCCTTCACTCGCCGGCGGCGGCCGTGAAGTCACTCACTCCGGCGGCGCACACGCCGAAGCACGATTCAAGTCCGGGACAGCCGAGGGCAACTCACCTGCGACCGACGCTCGCGCGTAGCGTCGCGCGTGAAGTCGGCGCAGAACGCTGAGCGCTCGCCGCGCGACAGTTTCAACGCCACGCGAGACGAGTCCCAACTCGTCGCGTCGCAGATCAAAACGACTACGCCCGACATTCACCCGGCTCCATCCGAGATTCACTCGGCTCCATCCGAGATTCACTCGGCTTCATCCTGAGATTCACTCAGCTCCGCCCGAGATTCACTCAGCTCCGCCTGAGATTCACTCAGCTCCGCCTGAGATTTACTTGGCTCCATCCCGCATGCACGTCGCGCCATCCCACGCTCCGCCCCGAGCGGACCGCATCGCGACAGCTGCGGATCACATGAAATCACCTCCGCACCGCGTGCACGCCGCCTAAGCGCGGCGCACGGCCGCCACATCCGCCATCAGCGGGACCGAAGACTCCCTTCCGTCCCCTTCTGCGTTCGGCGCGACATCGCGCGCCGAGCTCGCGCCCGCCACATCCCGTGGTCCGAGTCGCTTTTCCTCTAGCCGCGAGCGGATGCTTCGCGCGCTGGAGAGAAGGTCTTGAACAAGAGGCGAAGCGACGGAATCAGAATCAGCGCGCCCACCGCGAGTCCGACGAGCAGCAGCTCCAGCGTCACGTCAGGCGCCGCACTCTGGCGAATGGTGAGCGTCGGCGGAATGACGAACGGATACTGCGCGAGCGCCCAGCCCCACAGAATCAACGTCACCTGCGCGCGCGACCGCGACCCGCGCCAGTCGATAGCGACGCCACCAGAGCGCGGCGATCGCCGTGAGCGCTGCGATCGCGGTGACAGTGTGCAGCAAGAGCGCCCACGGTGAAGCGGTGACACCGCGCGCGATGCGCGGCGCCGACGACGCCGAGACGAGCAGCGAGACTCCCGCCGCAACTCCGACGACCACCGCCGCGACAAGCGCTCGACGACGAAAATCCTCGCGCAGCGCGTCGTCTCGCGCGGCATGCGCGAGATACACGGCGGCCAGCATCGCGAACAACGCCAGCGCGAAGAACCCGACGGCCAATGGGTACACGGCAAGCCACGGCTCGACGTAGACCTCGGCGAACGATCCTCCTCCCGTGCCCGCCCGCGCCGCCGCCCGACCGACCGCGCCGCTCGAGATGGCGCCGATCACCACTCCGAAGCACAGCGGCGTCACGACGCTCGCGATCGAGAACACGAGCCCCCACCGCTCGACGATCCTGCGCTCGGCGCGGCCGTAGCTGCGAAACACGAACGCCGACCCGCGCAGCACGATGCCGATCAGAAGAATGGTGATCGGAACGTGAAGCACCGTGCCCAACACGCCGAACGCGACGGGAAAGCCGGTGAACAGGACGACCACCGCGACGATCAGCCAGACGTGGTTCGCCTCCCAGATCGGACCGATCGACTCGGCGATCAGCCGGCGCTGCTCCTCGCGGCGCGGCCCGCGCGCCAGCAGGTCCCACACGCCGCCGCCGTAGTCCGCGCCGCCGGTGAGCGCGTAGCCGGTGAGCGCCATCATGATCGCCCCGGCCACGATCTCGGGCAGACCGATCGCAAGGCCGCTCATCGCGACTCGGCCACCAGAGACTGCATCAGCACGACGACGATACGCCGCGAGCCCGATGTAGAGAATCGTGAACAGCGTCATCGGCACGGCGACGCCGGGCATCGGCGTGACGGCGTCGGCCGTCCGGAGCAGACCCTGCACCACCCACGGCTGGCGGCCGACTTCCGTCACCGTCCATCCGGCCTCGGTGGCGATGAAGCCGAACGGCGTCACGATCGCGAGCGCGAGGAGGAGCCTGCGATTCGCCAAGATGTCGTGGCGTCGCACCAACACGACGAGCGCCCACGCGGCGACGATCGCCATCAGCGTGCCGAGGCCGACCATGATCTGAAAGCCGAAGTGGACTGGAGGCACAGGCGGCCACAGATCGCGATCGAACTCCGACAAGCCTTTCACCGTCGCGCCAGGGTCGTGAAACGCGAGCAGCGACAGCCCGCGCGGAATCTCGATCGCGAACCGCGTGCGGCGCGCGTCGACGTCGGGCCAGCCGCCGATGCGCAGCGGCGCGCCGACCTCGGTGTCGAACTGCCCCTCGAGCGCCGCGAGCTTCGCGGGCTGCGTGATCGCGACAGTCCGCGCGCTCAGGTCACCGGAGATCGGCTGCAGCACCGCCGCCGGCGCGCCGATCGCGAGCGACGCGACGAGCGCCGCTCGATGAAAGCGTCGCGTGCTGCCGCGAAGAAGCACGATCGCGTGCACACCCGCCACGGCGATGCCCGTCGATGCGTACGCCGCGAGCACCATGTGCAACGCTTGCTGGAACGTCGACGGGTTGAGCATGCCGGCGATCGGGTCCACCGCGGCGATTCGCCCGGCCGCCAACGAGACCCCGCGCGGCGTGTTCATCCACGCGTTCACCGTGACGACGAACACGGCCGACGCCATTCCGCTCAGCGCCACGACCATCCCCGAGAGCAGGTGCGCCCTCGGCGAGACTCGCTCCCATCCGTACAGGTAGATCGCCGAGGAAGATCGCTTCCGTGAAGAACGCGAACCCCTCGAGCGAAAACGGCATGCCGATGATCGGCCCGGCGAATTCCATGAAGCGCGGCCAGAGCAGGCCGAGCTCGAACGACAGCACCGTGCCCGACACAGCGCCGATGGCGAACAGAATCGCCGTCCCTTTGGCCCACCGCTTGGCGAGCTCGAGCCACACGTCGTCGCCCGTCTTCCGCCAGCGCCATTCGGCGAGCACCATCATTGCCGGCATGCCGATGCCGATCTCGGCGAAGATGATGTGGAAGCCGAGTGAGATGGCCATCTGCGCGCGAGCGGCGAGCAGGTTCGACACGGCAATAAGTTTAAGCCAACCCGACGAGGCCGACGCAAATGTCCGAGATCACCGGAATCCACCACATCACCGCCATCGCCGGTGACGCGCAGGAGAATCTCGACTTCTATACGAACGTGTTCGGGATGCGGCTAGTGAAGCGCAGCGTCAACCAGGACGATCCCGGCACCTACCATCTGTTCTACGCCGACGCCGACGGCCATCCGGGGACGGACCTTACCTTCTTTCCATTCCGCTTCTCGGCGCCGGGACATCTGGGAGTCGGGCTCGGGGTTGAGATCGCGTCTCGCGATTCCGAAGGGCAGCCAGGAGTACTGGAAAGAGCGCCTGGCCGACCTCGGAGCGAACGTCACGGGCACCGAGGATCGCCGCGGCGATCGCGCGCTCAAGGTGACCGATCCGCACGGGCAACACTTGGCCCTCGTCGAGGCGCCAGAGCGCCGAGATTTCGCGGCGTGGGACCGAAGCCCGGTGCCGGCCGACAAGCAGATCCTCGGCCTCCACGCGGTGCGGGTCTGGGAGCACGACAAGGACGCGACCGCTTCGTTTCTCTCGCAGATTCTCGGTTTCCAGAACTTCGGCGAGGACGACGGTTGGCATCGATTCGGCGTCGGCTCCGGCGGATCGGGCGAGCACATCGAGATTCGCGAGATGCCCAACGAGCGGCGCGGCGCGTGGGGCATCGGCACGATGCACCATGTCGCGTGGCGCGTCGCCGACGAGTCGGTCGAGCTCAAGCTCCGCGAGCGAATCGCGAAGGCGAACCGCCGGCCGACCGAAGTGATCGACCGGTTCTGGTTCAAGTCCGTCTACTTCCTCGAGCCGGGCGGCGTGTTGTTCGAGCTCGCGACGGAAGGGCCGGGCTTCACCGCCGACGAGCCGCTCGAGCACCTGGGCGAGACGCTCGTGCTCCCGCCATGGCTCGAGCAACACCGCGCGCAGATCGAGGCGTCGCTACCCGTGCTGAGCACGCCCGCTACGGCTTCTTCAGTTCGACGGACTTAGCGGCGTCGCCGCGTGCCGCCATCATCGAGTCGCGCCGCGCTTTGAATTCGGTGCCCGGCTTCCATTGGGGCATGTCGGTCACCTGAGCCACGCCGAACCCGACGCGGAAGAGCGTCGCCATGTCCTGCACGGCGCCGCTCAAATCCCAGTCGGGCTTCACTTCATCCGACACGGCGTGATAGTCGTGGTTCGTGTACTCGTCGCGCTTTTGCATCCCGTAACCGGCCGGCTTTCCGATGTAGTCGATGCCGGCGTCGGTATCGAGCGCCGGCACGCCGACTTTCGCGAACTCGAAGTGGTCCGAGCGATAGTAGAATCCTTTCTCGGGCTCGGCGTCCGGACGAACGACCCGATCCTCGGTCTTGAGGGTGTTCTCCAGCACGTCGTCGAGTGACGAGTTCCCGAGTCCGATCACCGTGAGGTCCTTCGTCTTCCCCCACTGGTTCACGCCATCGATGTTGATGTTCGCGGCCGTGTTGGTGAGCGGATACAGGGGGTGCGTCGCGTAGTACTTCGATCCGACGAGTCCCTTTTCCTCCGCCGTGACCGACAGGAACAGGATCGATCGCCGCGGAGGCGTCGGCAGCTTCTTGAACGCCTTCGCGATCTCGATCAGCGCCGAGCTGCCGCTGGCGTTGTCCATCGCGCCGTTGAAGATCTGGTCGCCCTTGAGCGTCGTGTCTTTGCCGAGGTGGTCCCAGTGCGCCGAGTAGACGACGTACTCGTCTTTCTTGTCGGTGCCGGGGAGCTTGGCGACGACGTTGTGCGACTGAATCTTGCGGACGTCGATCTTGACGTCGAACGTCGCCGTGGCGTTCAGCGGCACCGGCTTGAATTGCTTCGTGGCGGCCGCCGCCTTGAGTGAATCGAAGTTCTGCCCCGCGTCGCGCAGCAATTCCTTCGCCTTGTCGAGCGTGATCCATCCCTCGACCGGCACCCGCTTTTCCGCGTCGGGGGAAATGACGTCGAACTGCTCCTGCGAGTTGCTGCTGCTCACGACGTTGTACGGGTAGCCCGCGGGGCCGGTCTCATGAATGATTATGGCCGCGGCCGCGCCCTGGGCGGACGCGATCTCGTACTTGTACGTCCAGCGGCCGTAGTACGTCATCGCGCGGCCCTTGAACATCGCCGTGTCGAGCGACGTGTCGCCCGCAACCCGCACCGGCGGATCGTTGACGAGCATGAGGATCGTCTTCCCCTTCACGTCGACGCCCTTGTAGTCGTCCCAACCATACTCCGGCGCGACGACGCCGTATCCGACGAACACGACGTCCGACTTGTCGATCTTCGTCTCCTTCTTGTCGTGTCGCGAGTTCGCGATGAAGTCCGCCGGATACTTGAGCGCGATCGTCTTGCCGCCCGCCGAGAACGACGCGGTCGGATGCGCTTTGTAGCCGATCAGATCGACGTTCTGCAAGTACGTGCCGTCCGGATTCCCCGGCTCGAGGCCGATCGCCTTGAACTGCGCCTGCATGTAGGCGATGGCCTTTGCCTCGCCGGGAGTCCCGGGCGCACGTCCTTCCATGGAATCGGCAGACAGATCCTCGATGTGCTGGAGCATGCCTGTCGGCGTGATCGCCTGCGCCGCCGAATCGACTCCGGCGCTCGACGCGCCGGCCTGGGTTTTCTCCGACGTGCACGCGGCCGCGGCGCAGCACAGTAGCGCGGCAAAGCGGCGCAGCTGAATCATCGAATGCTCTGGCACTGGAAGGATCGGGTAAGGGTTTGGAGCAGGCGTCTCGTCGCGTGGGCGTGCGATCGGGGCTATCATGCAGAATGTAGTCCACGGTACACCGCATTCGACACACCGTGCCAGCCAAGTCAAACACCCACTCGTACCTCACGCAGGTCGTCTGGACCGGCAATCGTGGCTCTGGGACAAGCGCCTACCGCGCCTACGATCGCGCGCACGAGATTCGCTCGCCGGGAAAGCCGACGTTGATGTGCTCTTCCGATCCGGCGTTCCTGGGCAATCGTGAACGGTACAATCCTGAAGAGCTGCTCGTCGCGTCGCTCTCGTCGTGCCACATGCTGTGGTATCTGCACCTCGCGGCTGACAACGGGATCGTCGTCGTCGACTACCGCGACGACGCGACCGGGACGATTGTCGAAACTCCTGACGGCGGCGGGAAATTCACCGAGGTCACCCTGCACCCGGTCGTCACGGCGCGCGGGCCGGTGGACGAGCGACTCGCCGCGAGTCTGCACGAGCGCGCTCACGACCTCTGCTACATCGCGAGCAGCGTCGCGTTTCCTGTCGGCTGCGAACCCAAATTGGTGCGCGCCGCTGAAACACTCACTGCTTCGCCGCAAGCGGACGGTGCGTGAGTCGTAGCTCGATCGTGCGGTCGCCCGCCACCCGCGCGATGGCCGGTCTCGCGCTTGGGCTGATCATGGGCGTCGCGATCGCATGGAGCGGCTCTCCCGCCGGACAGGCGTTCGCCGCGTTCGTGACTCCTCTAGGAACGATCTGGGTGAACGCGTTGCGCATGACGGTTGTCCCGCTCGTCGCGTCGCTGCTGATCGCGACGCTGGCGTCGGGGCGCGGCGCCCGCTCGTTCGGCCGGCTGGGGCGCCGGGCGATTCTCGTTTTCTTCGCCTTCCTCGTCACGATAGCGATCATCGGCATCGTCGCGGTTCCACCCTTCTTCTCGCTGCTGACCGTTGATCCGGCGGCGGCCGCGTCGTTGCGCGCGAGCGCGGCCGAGCCGGCGTTGACGCAGACGCCGGGGTTCGCCCAGTGGATCAGCGGGGTCGTCCCCGCCAACGTCGTAAGAGCCGCCGCGGACGGCGCGATGCTGCCGATCATCGTCTTCGCGTCGCTCTTCGGTCTCGGCCTCGCGCACACGACCGAGATGTCGTCTCGACTCGTCAGCGTTCTACGGGCTGTGTCGGACGCGATGATTCAGATCGTGCGATGGGTCCTGCTGTTCGCGCCCATCGGCGCGTTCGCCCTCGCCGTGCCGTTGGCGATGCATCTCGGAAACGCCGCCGCGGGCGCGATCGCGTTCTACCTCGCCGCGATGGTCGGGTTTCACGCGGCGATCATCGTGATCATGTACCTCGTGATACCGCTCGTCACCGGTACGCCGATGGCGCGGTTCGCGCGAGCGATGCTCCCCGCTCAGATCGTCGTGGTGAGCACGCGATCGTCACTCGCGGCGCTGCCGGCGATGCTCGAAGGGGCGCAGCGCGAGCTGGAGATCTCACCCGATGTCGCGGGATTTGCCATTCCACTCGGCGTTGCCCTCCTCCGCGCCAACATCGCGGTGGCGTGGATCATTCAGGCGATCTTTCTCGGCAAGCTGTACGGCGTGACGATGAGCGCGGGCGCGATCCTGGCTGTCGCCGCCGGTTCCATCGCGTTGAGCTTCGCCGTTCCGGGAATTCCGAGCGGCGGCTTTCTCATCGCCGCGCCTTATCTGCCCAGCCTCGGCCTGCCGGTTCAAGCGATCGGCATTCTCATCGCGCTCGACGCGATCCCCGACATCTTCAAGACGCTGCTCAACGTGACGGCGCACGTCTCCACAGCGCTGGTCCTCGCGCGACTCGACCCAGCGACACAGCGCGCCGAGGTCGGCGTCGCGGTCAGCGGCTGACGAGCGCCGTCGTCAGCTGGTTGACGCGCTGCTCCATGTTCCCCTTGGAAGAGCAGTGGAATGGCTCCTGCGCGAACGCGAGAGGTTTGGCGGACGCCTCGAAGTCGATCGTCATCGCGGTCGCGCCGCCCGCCGTCGCGGTCAGCGTCGCGGTCAACGTCAGCGTGACGTCGTACGACTCGGCGTTCGGACCGATCTGGGTCGTGCCGCAATCGATGTAGCGGGCGAGGCCGACTTTCCCGAGCTTCCCTCGCACCTTGAAGCCACGGTTGCCAATCGTGTGCGTCGTCGGATCGAGCACCGAGATGGACATGGAGAGCGAATCGAACACCGCCGGCATCGCCTTCCAGACCTTGTCCAGCGGAGCCGCGAACTCGTGGCTCGAGATTCCGGAAGCGGCCACGACACTGAGGGACCCCCCAGAACCCGGTACGACCACATGCTGCTCTACGGGCGCTGCGCCCGGGGTCGGGTTCGAGCCGGCACACGCCAGCGCGGGGGCCAGGCAGGCAACAAGCAGTCGTCGCATCGAATCTCCAAAACAGGTGGGGATCGCAGGGGACAACTATGCGCGTTGGATACAAAAGTGTCCAGTCGGGAACGGTCGGCCGATCTGCCGGCCCACCGGTCCACCGGTCCCCCGGCCTCACGGAACCGTCTTTACTCCGCGATCGAGCTGCTCGATCGTCGCCGTCGACGGCTTGGTGCTCGCGCGCAGCTTCGCCGACACGCGTTCGGCCTCGGCGAGCACGCGCAGCACGTTGCCGTTCGCCAGCTTCGCCAGATCTGCGTCGCTCCACCCGCGGCGGGCCAGCTCGGCGAAGAGCGCGGGGTACTTCGACACGTCCTCGAGGCCAACGACCGTCTCGGTGATGCCGTCGAAGTCGCTGCCGATGCCGACGTGATCGACGCCGGCGATCTTGCGCACGTGGTCGATCTGGATCGCGACGTCGGCGATCGTCGCCTTCGGACGCACGTGGCGCGGCGCGCCATGCGTCGACCTCCTTCTTCACGGACGACGCTGTCGCGCGGATGGCGTTTTGTCGCGGCGGCGGTCTCCGCCTCGAGCGCGTCGTCGTCGGCCTTGACCGCGGCCGACACGAACGAGTTCACGAACGGGACCATGACGACGCCGCCGTTCTTCGGCATGCGCGCGAGGATCGAGTCGGGCACGTTGCGGCGATGGTCGACGAGCGCGCGCGAGCCCGAGTGCGAGAAGATGACCGGCGCCTCCGTCACGTCGAGCGCGGCGCTCATCGTCCCCGGCGACACGTGCGACAGATCGACGAGCATGCCGAGCCGGTTCATCTCGCGCACGACTTCCCGGCCGAACGGCGTGAGGCCGTGATGCTTGGCGCTGTCGAGCGCGGCGTCGGCCCAGTCGAGCGTCACGTTGTGCGTGAGCGTCATGTAGCGCGCGCCCAACTCGTAGTAGAGGCGCAGTAGCGCCAGCGAGTTCTCGATCGCGTGGCCGCCCTCGAGGCCGAGGAGCGACCCGATCTTCCCTTTGGCCATCGCCGCTGACCTGCGTCGCGGTCGGCGTCCACGCGAGCTCGGGATACTTCGCGATCACCCGTCGCGCGATGTCGATCTGCTCGAGCTGGACGCGCGCGTAGCCGGGCTTGCTCGACACCGCGCCCTTCGACTTGTACACGGCATCGGTAGGCTCGCCGGGGATGTAGATCGACCAGAATTGCGCGCCGACGTGCCCCGCCTTGAGCCGCGCGAGGTCGGTCATGCCGGGCGTCCGCTTGCGCAGATCGTAGGCGTCGACGTCGCTCGGGTGGACCGAGTCTTCGCGAATGCGCCACGGAAGATCGTTGTGACCGTCCATGACGGGAGCGGCGCGCAGGACGCGGAGGGCGCGTGCCATGTTCGAGTCGGCGGGCGCCTGCGCAGCCGCCGGGCTCGTGAGACAGAGGGCCGCGCCGAGGGCGCCGATCAAGGGAAGTGAGGCACGCATGAAGTGAGACCCGAGACAGAGACCAGAAACCAGAGACCAGGAGTGTCGCCGCCGAACCTATCCGTTGGCACCGGCCATTTCCACCCGCTGCGGCTCCCTTACCCTGAACGCAACCCTGGCGCAGTCCCGAGTGTCACACCCGGCATGACCTTCGAGAGCGTCGTTCAGGACCTCAAATACGCCGCGCGCGGGCTGCGCCTGAAGCCGGCGTTCGCCGTCGCCGTGATCAGCACTATCGGCCTCGGGATCGGCGCGAACGCGGCGATGTTCGGGATCGTCGACCGCCTGCTCTTTCGCCCGCCGAACCTCATGCGCGACCCGGCGACGGCGCACCGCGTCTACGGCTACCGGACCTCTCGCGGCAAGGAAAGCGTGGGGTTTGGAGGCCAGTACGCGCGTTACAAGGACATGGAGCAGTGGACGACGTCGTTCTCGGCGGTGGCGGGATACTCCTTCCGGCGCCTCGCTGTGGGGGTAGGCGATGCAGCTCGGGAAATGAGCGTCGGAACCGTGAGCGCGAATTTCTTCGGCTTCTTCGACGCTCCGCCGACGCTCGGCAGGTACTTCACGCCGGCCGAGGATTCGATCCCCGACGGCTCGCCCGTCGCCGTGATGAGCGACGCGATGTGGCAGTCGCAGTACGGCGGCCGTCGCGACGTCCTCGGCACCAAGGTTCAGATCGCGTCCATCGTGTACACGATCATCGGCGTGTCGCCCCCGGGGTTCG
The DNA here is from genome assembly GCA_963789315.1 of uncultured Gemmatimonadaceae bacterium. Classification (GTDB taxonomy): domain Bacteria; phylum Gemmatimonadota; class Gemmatimonadetes; order Gemmatimonadales; family Gemmatimonadaceae; genus JAQBQB01. The sequence goes on from CAWBKI010000016.1 coordinate 141,760, forward strand.
TGGGCCTGTGGGCGGATCAGCCACCGGCGTTCTTCATTCCGATCACGACGTACGGCGCGGCCACGGCCAAGAGCAACGTGTTCCTCAAGGGAGATTGGTGGCGCGCGTACAGCTGGGGCTGGATGTCGATGATGGTCCGCCGCAAGCCCGGTGTGTCGATCGCGAAGGCGAACGCGGACCTCACGCAGGCGCTGGTCAAGACCTACCAGGTTCAGATCGAGCAGCAGCCTCGTTCGACGCCGCTCGCGCTCACACGACCGCGCGCGGTCGCCGGATCGATCATCGCCGAGCGCGGGCCCAGCGAGTCGCCGGTCGCCAAGGTCGCGACGTGGGTCGGCGGCGTGTCGTTCATCGTTCTGCTGATCGCCTGCGCCAACGTGGCGAACCTGCTTCTCGCGCGGGCGCTTCGGCGGCGTCGAGAGATCGCGTTGCGACTCGCCCTGGGCGTCGGGCGCGCGCGCCTCTTCTCGCAACTGCTGACGGAGACGCTCGTACTCGCGCTGCTCGGCGGCGTGATGGGGTTGTTCGTCGCGCATTGGGGCGGCGCGGTGTTGCGCGCCGTCGTGCTCGACCAGAGCGAGGCGCCCGCCGGACTGCGCGATCCGCGCACCGTTCTCTTCGCTTTCGGCGTCGCGATCGTCGTCGGACTGCTCACCGGGCTCGCGCCGATTCTCCAGGCGAGCCGCGCGGACCTCACGTCGGACCTCAAATCCGGATCGCGCGAAGGGACTTTCCATAGATCTCGCGCCAGAGTCGCGCTGCTCGTGCTCCAGGGCGCGCTGTCGGTCGTGCTGCTCGTCGGGGCCGGGCTGTTCGTGCGCAGCCTCAAGAACGTCAACGACGTGAAGTTGGGCTACGACGTCGATCCCGTGTTGCTCGTCGATCTGAACATGCGCGGCGAGACGCTGGACAGCGTCGCCGCGATCGGCCTGCGCGAGCGCCTGCTCCGCGCCGCGACGACGATCCCGGGCGTCACGCACGTGAGCGCGGAGGTCTCCGTGCCGTTCTGGAGCACATGGAGCGTCGGGCTTTATGTGCAGGGGATCGACACAGTGGGTCGTCTTGGACAGTTCAACCTGAACGCCGTCTCGCCGGACTATTTCGCGACGTTCGGCACGCGACTCCTCCGCGGCCGGGGCATCGGACCGCAGGACGTCGAACACTCGCCGCGCGCGATGGTCGTGAGCGACGGAATGGCGAAAACGCTTTGGCCCGACAAGGATGCCATCGGCCAATGCGTCCGAGTCAACGCCGACACGATGCCTTGCACCTACGTCGTCGGCGTCGCCGAAGACATCAAGCAACAAAGCCTCGGCGTCGATTCGGCTTTGTACAACTACTACTTGCCCGCGACGCAGTTCAATCCGAATCAGGGCGGGCTCTTCGTGCGGGTGAATGGAAACGCGAAGCGCGCCGCCGACGGAATTCGGCGCCGCCTGCAGCGCGAGATGCCGGGCGCGTCGTACGTGACGACGACCCCCATGGAGCAGATCATCGGCAGCAGGACGCGGTCGTGGCATCTCGGCGCGACGATGTTCGCGGCCTTCGGCGTGCTGGCGCTCGCCCTCGCGGCCATCGGTTTGTACAGCGTCATCGCGTACAACGTCGCGCAGCGGACCCACGAGCTGGGCGTGCGCGTCGCGATCGGAGCGCAGGCGGCGGACCTCGTCCGGCTCGTCGTCACCGACGGCCTGCGACTCGCCGTCGCCGGCGTCGTGATCGGCGCCGCAGCGGCTCTCTACGCGGTGCGGTGGGTCAAGCCGCTGCTGTTCGACGTCTCGCCGACGGATCCCCTCGTGTTCGGCGGCGTGGTGTTCGTTCTGCTCGGCACCGCGATCGCGGCGAGCTGGTTTCCCGCGCTGCGCGCGTCGAAGGTCGATCCCAACGTCGCACTGAGATCGGAGTAGCCGCGACTCGACAAGACAACAGTGGTTAGTGCGGGTCCACCGACCACTGTTGTCGACTTTCGCGCTCTTACGCCGACGTCACGCCAAATTGTGCAGCTCCTTCCTTGCTGAGAAGCACCCAGAGCGTGTAGACGCCGAGCACGGTTCCAAGCGGGAATCGGATCAGCGAGATCACGCCGAGCACGATGGTCAGGATTCTCGCCCACGGCTTTCGCTGGAGCAGTCCCCAGCCGGCGATCAGTTGACACGCCGCCATCGCGCCGAGGAAGATGGAGATGAATCCGCCGGCGAGGCCGACGATGGCGGAATTCGCCAGACTCCCGGCGAACGCGGCGCCGAACATCGTTCCTCCGAAAACGGCCACGGCCGCGAGCGCGCCGAAGAGTCCGAATACGATGTGCAGCCAAGCAAGGACCTTGATGTGCGTCGTCATCCGCGGCTCCGGTGGGTGGACAGGTTGGATCGCTACCGTCCTTCGCGCGTCCAAACTACGTCGCGCCCCCACCCTACATCCAGAACCCCCACCGCTGCGTGACGATCACGAACACCGAAAGCGTGAGGTTGGTCGTCGCATGGCAGACCATCAAGTCGCCGAGCGATCGTGTGCGACGCATCCACCAGTTGTAGATCACGCCCGTCAGTAGCCCGACCTCCCAGAATGGTCCGTGTTCGGCGGCAAAGAGCGCCGCGGTCGCCCAGAACGCGAGCCGCGAATATTGGCCGAGGGGGACTCGATTGAACTGCGGGTCCTGAAGCCACCGCGGCAGCCATCCGCGCCAGAACAACTCCTCGAGCACCGGCACGAGCAGCGCGGCGCGCGCGGTCCGCAGAGCGAGCATCAACGGCGTCAACTCGCGCGGATCGATCGACACGGTCACGCGGCCGAGGATCCCGTTCTGAAAAACGACGCTGGATCGCCATCCGGGGATCAAAAGGTCGGGCGCCACCCAGAGCGCGCAGACGCCGACGCCGATGGCGACGCTCGCCATCCAATGCGGCACGGACGTCGGCAGCACCTTTCTCGAGAAGATCAGGATCGACCCGAGGATCACCGCGTCGCGGACGATCTCCTTCCACGGATTCGCGAGCGGAATGTGCTTGTCGAGAAGCAGCCACACGGCGAAGACGACGAAAGGGCCGATCCACGCGATCGTTCCCTCCGTTCGATCAGTCGTCGATGGATGCGAAACAGCGGCCGCGCCGGCATCCGTATCCGTCATCGCGGCGGAGTATAGCACCGCTCGCCGTGCCGCTGCACTATCATGCCCTCGATGCGATTCCGCTCTTTCCCCGCCGCCGTCGCAATCAGCCTGCTCGGCGCGACGTTCGTCGCGTGTCGCCGTGACGCCACGGCGGCGCGACACGCGCTCGATCCGCTCACGGCCGGCGAGATCGACCGCGTGCGCGGTGTGCTCGACGCTCGCGCGCTGATCGGAGGCTCGCGGCGCGTCAGCACGGTCGATTTGCTCGAGCCGCCCAAGGCGGACGTCTTGCGCGGCACAGTAGGGCCACGACGAGCGTTCGTCGTGCTGTACGACGCGGCGCGGAACGCGACCAGCGAGGCCGTCGTCGACGTCGACGAGCGAACGCTGGAAAGCACGCACGAGGTGCCGGGGGTCGAACCGCACCTCGACGGCGTCGACGCCGACGCGGCCGAGGCGATCACGCGCGCCAACGACGCGTGGCGGCGCGCGCTCGCCCGCCGGGGGCTCTCGCCGAGCGACGTCGCCGTCATGGCGTGGACCGCGGGCAACTTCGGGCGGGGCAACGAAGACCCGTCGCGCGGCCGTCTCGTGCGCGCGTTGACTGTCGTGCGCGCCGCGTCGGCGAACGAGTTCTCGCGGCCGGTCGAGGGGCTCGTCGTCCTCGTCGACGTGGCGGGGCGGCGCGTGCTCGACGTGCAGGACACGGGCGATGTCCCGCCGCCAAACGCGGCGAGTGAACGCGACGCGTGGCAACCGCTCGCTCGCCCGACGACGCCGAGCCCGCGCACATCGACGCGCGACGAGTCCGCGGTTCGGTCGGCGGGGATCGACGTGAACGGCCACTCGGTGACATGGGGACGCTGGCGGCTCCACGCCGCCGTGCGTCCGCGCGAGGGCCTGGTGTTATACGGCGTCGGCTTCGACGACGGCACCGCTGTGCGCAGCATCGTGTATCGCGCCTCGCTGTCCGAGATGGTCGTGCCTTACGGCGATCCGTCGGCCGCGTGGTACTTCCGAAATACGTTCGACGTCGGGGAGCTCGGCGTCGGCACCGCCGTGTCGATGCTCGCGCCAGGAATCGATTGCCCCGCGGGCAGCAACTTCATCGACGCGGCGTTCGCGCAGCCGTCCGGTGCATCGCGGCGCGTGCCGCGCGCCATCGCCGTCTACGAGCGCGACGGCGGGATCGCGTGGAAGCACGGCGGTGCCGGCGCGCGCGCGCGCGAGCTGGTGGTCTTCTCGGAGAGTCGGCTCGGCAATTACGACTACGGATTCGAATGGGCTTTTCGAGAAGACGGCACGATCACGCATCGCGTGCTGCTCACCGGTGTCATGGCGTCGAAGGCGGCGACATCCCCGGATTCGGTGGCCAAGCAGGTGGGGCACGGAGTCGCCGCGGTGAATCATCAGCATTTTTTCAACTACCGCCTCGACCTGGACGTGGACGGCGCGTCGCCCAATCGCGTCGAGGAGATGGGGACTCGTCCAGTCGGCCCCGGGGTCGAACAGGCCGGCGGATTCGCATCGAACGAACGGACCTGGTCGACCGAGCGCGACGCGATCGGTGGGAGCGCCGTCGGCTCACCGACCGGTTGGCGGGTCGCCAATCCCGGGACGCGCAACGCTCTCGGGCAATCGACCGGTTACGAGCTGGTTCCCGGCCAGATCGTCGCCCCGCTGGCCGACTCCTCGAGCTCGCTCCGACGCCGCGCGGGTTTTCTCGCTGCGCCGCTGTGGGTTACGCCGCAGGTGGATTCGGAGCGCTGGGCGGCCGGCGACTACCCGAATCAGTCGCGCGGGGGCGACGGGCTCACTCGTTGGACGCGGGCCGGACGATCCGTTCTGGATACCGACGTCGTGCTCTGGTTCACCGTCGGCGTGACCCACGTGCCTCGGCCGGAGGACTGGCCGGTGATGCCGGTGCAGAGCGCCGGGTTCAGCCTGGTGCCGGTCGGCTACTTCAATAGGAATCCGGCGTTGGGTCCGCCGTAGGAACGTTTCGTTACAGGGGCGAGGCGCTTGACGCTCGATCCGGACCGGCCCATTCTCAGCGTACAGGTGGATTGGCGCCCTCCGACGGCGGGGCTCGCTGAAAGATTTCTGGCGTTAGCGTTTTCTCATTGGAGGACGGCATGAAGAACATCGCAAGGGCGCTGGCGCTGCTCGTCGTCGCGGCTGTGCCGGCATACGCCGGCGTCATTCAGACCACGACACCGGAGCCGGCCACGATCACGCTGGTCGCGACTGGAGCCGCTGTGGTCGGCGTGGCGGCATGGATCCGCCGCCGCAAGAAGTAGGGCACTAGCGTTTTCTCATTGGAGGACGGCATGAAGAACATCGCTCGGGCTCTGGCGCTCCTCGTGGTCGCGGCCGCACCGGCATACGCCGGCCAGCTTGCGGTCACGACACCGGAGCCGGCCACGATCACGCTGGTGGCGACCGGAGCCGCGGTAGTCGGCGTGGCGGCATGGATCCGCCGGCGCAAGAAATAACGCCGCGCATTTCCGACGAACGACGGCCCGCCGCGAACCGATCGCGGCGGGCCGTTCTCGTTGGCACGGCATCTCCTTGGCGTGGCCGGCTCAGAGTCCCGGCAAGCGAAGCGCTTCCGTCCGCGCTTCCAGGTCGAGCAGTTTCTTCTTTCGCCACAGCCCGCCGCCGTACCCGGTCAACGATCCATCCGAGCCGATCACCCGATGACAGGGGATCAGGATCGCGATCGGATTGTCGCCGTTCGCTCCAGCCACCGCGCGGACCGCCGATGCCTGCCCGACCGACATCGCCAGCCGCGCGTAGCTGGTCGTCGTTCCGGTCGGGATCAGCCGGAGCGCCGCCCACACCCGCATCTGAAACGGCGTCCCCCGCGCGTCGATCGGAATCGTGAACTCCTTGCGTTCGCCGCGGAAATACTCGTCCAGCTCGCGCCGCAGGTCGCGCACGATAGGCGAGTCGCCGCGTTCGAGCGTGAACCCCGTCATGCGCGTGAGCCGCTCCAACTGCGCGTCGAGCGTGCGCCGGCGCGCGAATTCCAACAGCACGAGGTGCGTATCCGTCGCGCCGGCGATCATCTCGCCGATGGGGGTGTCGACGTCGGCCAGCCACGCGACCTGTTTCGGCGTTGTTCTCGGGACGCTCATACCGGCTCCAGCGCGCGGTGCGGTTCGGCCGGCAGCTCGACGACGATTTCGTCGCCCGCGCGAACGACTCCTCCCTCGACGACGATGCTCATCACGCCCGCGCGACGCACGACCTCGCCGGTGTCGCTTCGCCCCGCCACCTTCGCGAGCAAACCCGATCTGAACCGGTCGATCTGCACGCACGGGGTGCGCAGACCGGTGAGCTCGATGACGGCATCGCCCCCGATGCGCAATCGAGCGCCCGTGGGCAACTCGAGGAGCGGAATCCCCCGCGTCGTCAGATTCTCGCCGAGCGCTCCGGGAGCGACGTCGAACCCGGACTCCGCCAGCTCCTCGAGCAGCTCGGCGTGTATGAGGTGCACCTGCCGCTGGTTTGGGCGCGTGGGGTCGCGCGCCACACGGGAGCGGTGCTTGACCGTCGCCCCGCCGTGGGCGTCGCCTTCCACTCCGAACCCCTCGATGAGGCGCACCTCGTCGCGATTCGCCTTCTCGAACGAGTGCGTCTCGCTCCGGCTCACGGCGACGATGGTCCCCCGAAAACTGTCGCTGCCCGCTGTCATCTACCTCGCCACCCCTGGTTGCGCGGCCGTGCACGACACGAGCAATGGATTTTAGAGCGCGTCGTCTCGGCGCGCGACTCCGGCTCCGAGCCGGTTAACTTGAAGCGCACCGAATCGATCGCCTGACTTGCCGACCCAGTCCGCTCTTCCTTCGACGTCGCACCGCTCCGCTGGGCGGAAGCTGTTCGCGAGCCACGCTTGGCGTCAGGCGTACGCCGAGCTCGCGGCGGCCGACGAATCGGAGGAGCTCGACGCCTCCGAGCTCGAGTTGCTCGCCAGCACCGCGTTTCTGGTCGGGCACGACCAGGTTGGCGAAAATGCGCTCAGTCGCGCCCACAAGGCGCACGCAAGCGTCGGCGACTTCGAGGGCGCGGCGCGCGCCGCTTGCCATCTCGGATTCCGGTTGATGTGGCGCGAGCCGGCGCACGCCAACGGGTGGCTCGGTCGCGCGGCGCGGACGCTCGAGGATGCGGGCTGCGACGAATGCTTGGTCCACGGCTACCTCATGCTCTCCGCTGGAATCCGTCACGTCGTCGACCGAAACTTCGACCAGGCGCACGTCGATTTCGCCAACGCCATTGCGGTCGGGCGGCGCTTCCGCTCGGGCGACCTCACCCTGCTCGCCCGGCTCGGCGAGGGACGCGCCTTCATTCATCGCGGGGACATCGCCGCGGGCACCAGGCTTCTCGACGAAGTCATGGTCGCCGTCACCGGCGACGACCTGTCCCCCGAGAACGTGGGCATCATCTACTGCGTCGCGCTCGACGCATGCGACGAGACCTTCGACGTCGCGCGAGCGCGCGAGTGGACCGACGCGTTCGGCCGCTGGTGCGATTCCGAACCCGAGATCGTCCCGAACCGCGGCGACTGTCTCGTGCGGCACGCCGAGATCATGCGATTTCGCGGCGCGTGGAGCGACGCGATGACCGAGGTCGCGCGCGCGTGCGACGTTCTCGCCGGTGAACGAGCATCGCCGGCGGCCGGCACCGCCTTCTACCATCTCGCCGAGCTGCATCGCCTCCGCGGCGAGTTCGGCGAGGCGGAAGCCGCGTACGCGAACGCCAGCCGTCGCGGACGCGAACCGCAGCCGGGGCTCGCGCTTCTTCGGACATCGCAGGGCCAGTCCGCCGTCGCGGTCGGAGCGATTCGCCGAGCGGTCGACGAGACCAAGGCGCCGGCGCGGCGCGCGGAGTCGTTGCGCGCGTGCGTGGAGATCTCTCTCGCCGCGGGCGATATCGAGCGGGCACGCGCCGCGACCGAGGAGTTCTCGGGCCTCGCGGAGAAGATCGGCGCGCCGCTGTTGCGCGCGGCGGCGGCGCACGCGCGCGGCGCGGTTCAACTGGCCGACGGCCAAGCGCGCGACGCGCTGTCATCGCTGCGCGATGCTGTGGAGATCTGGCACCAGCTCGACGCGCCGTACGAGGTCGCGCGTTCCCGAGTGCTGAGTGCCCGCGCCCACCGCATCCTGGGCGACACGGACACCGCGGGATTCGAGCTCACCGCCGCGCGCCAGGTGTTCCAGGAGCTCGGCGCGCGCCCCGACCTGGCCGACGCCGACGCGATACTCGATCAGATGGCCGGCGACGATCGGCCGGTGCCGCACGCGCTGACCGATCGCGAGGTCGAGGTGCTCGGTCTCGTGGCGACCGGTCGGACGAATCGCTCGGTGGCCGGCGCGCTGGGGATCAGCGAAAAGACGGTGGCGCGGCACGTCGCCAACATCTTCGGAAAGCTCGGCGTGTCGACGCGCGCCGCCGCGACAGCGTACGCGCATCGCAAAGGACTGACGTAGCCCGGTCTACATAGAAATACCCACACCGCCCGTCTCGACAGCTACATCGTTCGCCCGACGCGCGAGCGACAGTCAAAGCTCTATCATGCGCCCCTCAAACCGAACATGTTCGCGATTCGCGGACGGGGGGATGCGGAGATGGAGAAGACTGAGCAGATCGACACCGTCGTGATCGGCGCGGGGCAAACGGGGCTTTCGGTGGGGTACCACCTCGCGGGCACCGGCGTCCGATTCGTGATACTCGAAGCCGACGACAGAATCGGCGACACATGGCGGCGCCGTTGGGACTCGCTGCGGCTGTTCACGCCGGCGCGCTTCGACGGATTGGTGGGCAAGCCCTTTCCCGCGCCGCCGGACTCCTTTCCGACCAAGGACGCGATGGCGGACTACCTCGAGTCCTATGCGCGCGAGTTCAAGCTGCCGGTGCGCACGGGGACGCCGGTCACTCGCCTCTCGCGAGAAGGAGATCGGTTTCTCGTCGCGACGAACGGCTCGACGATCGAGGCGAAGCAGGTCGTCGTCGCGATGTCCACGTTTCAGCGGCCGACGACGCCGGACTTCGCGCGGCAGATGGATCATCGGATCGTCCAATTGCATTCGTTGGACTATCGCAATCCGGCCCAGCTCGCGCCGGGAGGCGTGCTGGTCGTCGGCGCGGGGAACTCCGGCGCCGAGATCGCGATGGAAGCAGCGCGCGGGGGCCACGCGGTGTGGCTCTCGGGCCGCGCCGTCGGCGAGGCGCCCTTCGCGCTCGACGGGTTCTTGGCCCGGCACCTGCTTGCACCCTTTCTCTTCCGGGTGGTCTTTCATCGGCTGCTCACCATCGATACGCCCATGGGCCGCCGTGCACGACCGGCGTTCACGACGAAGGGCCATCGATTGATTCGCGTGAAATCGCGCGACCTGATGAGCGCGGGCGTCGAGCGCGTCGCGCGCCTGCGCGGCGTCAAGGACGGGTTGCCGCAAACGGTCGACGGCCGCGCGCTCGACGTCGCCAACGTCGTCTGGTGCACCGGCTTCAATCCCGGCTTCTCGTGGATTCAACTGCCGGTGTTCGACGCGAGCGGCGCACCGATGCAGCGCCGCGGCATCGTCGACTCGGTGCCGGGCCTCTACTTCACCGGATTGAATTTTCTGTACGCGGTGTCCTCGACGATGATCCAGGGCGCGGCGAGAGACGCGGAGTACGTGGCGAAGGCGGTCGTGAAGCGAGTCGCGGAGCGAGCGGCATGAACGGCCCTCGGGCGTCACAGTCGTGAGGCCCGAGCGCTGGCTTTTTTGAGCCGTCGTTCAGGGCTCGCTTGGCCGGTCGGCATCGCCGCGGGGAAGTCGAGCCCTGCCATGAGCAAGAGCCTGAGCAAGAGCCTCGAGCAAAAACCTCGTTTAGCTCATTGCTTCTGCTCAAGCTCCTGCTCGACGCAGGGCTCGCGTGAAGTGTCGGGATGATCGCTCGGCGAAATGATCTCGAACGTCGCCAGTTCTCTGATCCAGGGAAATCTTGAGCTGTCGTTCAGAACGGACTAAGGCTCGATCGCACCCTGTCCGGCCTTCTTCCGTTTTGCGTTCAAGCCCGCGAGGCCAGTCGTTTTGAGAGCAGCCCATCGCTTCATCACGCCAGCCGCATCTCCTCTCGCTTTCGCCACCGCCGCGACCTGCGACGCCGTCGGCGCAACCTCCGCCGCTTGCATCGCCATCGCCGCGGCCATCTGTGAGGCCATCACGGTCTCGAGATTCTGAACCTCGGGCGCGCCACCCCGGCCGCGGCCGCCCCCGCCGCCGCCTCCGCGCGCCGCCGCGTCCACCCGCTGGTGCAGGCGGCGCGAGCGAATCGACCTCGTGCTTGAACGCGGCTGCGTCGTCGCCGCCGGCGCTCTCGAGCTTCGCCGACAGCGCGCGCGCCTGATCGTACGCGTCGCGCGCCGCGGCGGCGCCGTTGTACATCTCGCGGGTCAGCGACGCGAGCTGCGCGAGCGCCGGAGCGGGCGTCTTCACACGCGGATCGAGATGGACCGTGATCGGCTGCGTGTACTGCTTGCCGTCGACCGTGAGACGAACTGTGTAGGCGCCGGGCGGCGCCCACGGAGCGGCGACTCCCGGATACGTGTGATGCGGAACGGCACCTCCCGCTCCCCCGCCGCCGCCGCCGCCACCGCCGGCTCCGATCGGATCCATGTGAAGATCCCACGCAAAACGGTGGAAGCCGGCGGCCTGCGAGAGCACGATCGGCGCGCCCGGCCAATACAGCGGAAGCGCGCAGTCCGGCGCGCTCGGCGTCTTGCGACAGAGCTGGTCGTACGCCTCCGGATCCAGCGCCGGATGCGGATTCATCACCGGGTCGGCGCTCGAGTAGTGGCGCACCACCTTCCCCGCGCCGTCGATAATCTCGAGCGTGACAGGCGCCGAGGCGTTCGCGGCCAGGTTGTAGTCGACGATGCCACCGGGCATGGGATTCTCCCCCGCCGGCCACTCCGGCGGCCACGGCGTCGGGTCGTTCATCCCGTAGCGGACGCGAATCGCGGTCATCGGCTTGAACAGGTACGCGCTGCCCGCGCTCTGCGCCGCGCGCGCTTCCGCATCCTGACGCAGCGGCGTCACGTCGTCGAGAATCCAGAACCCGCGCCCGTGCGTGCCGGCGACGAGATCGGCGCACAGACACGTGCTGTCGTCCTTGAGCTCGAGGTCGCGTACGGAGATCGCCGGCATGTTGAAGCGCAGCGTTCGCCAGTGGTCGCCGTCGTCGAACGACACCCATACCTGCACGTCCGTCGCGGCATATAGCAGGCCTTTCTTTCGAGGATCCTCACGGATCGAGTTCGCCGCCGCGCCGCCGGCGATGCCGGTGTTGATCTCCGTCCACGTCTTGCCGCCGTCGTGCGTGCGCCAGAAGTGCGGGTTGGCGTCGTCGATGCGCAGCGTGTTCGCGGCCGCGTAGGCCGTCATGCCGTCGAAATGGCCCGCCTCGATGTTGAAGATGCGCGTCCACGGTTTGATCGCCGGCGGGGTGACGTTCTTCCACGTCGCGCCGCCGTCCATCGTCACCTGAATCACGCCGTCGTCCGAGCCGGTCCAGATCGTCTTGATGTCGCGCGGCGACGGAGAGAGCGCGGTGATGCTGCCCAACGGCGCCGGCGCGACGACGCCCGAGTATTTGCCGGCGCTCGCCGGCGGCTCCCACGTCTGTCGCGTGAGATCGCCGCTGATCCGCGTCCAACTGTGCGCGTGATCGATCGACTTCCACACCGCGTTCGACGCGTAGAACATCGTCGAGTGGTCCACCGGCGACCACTCCATCGGCATCGTGCGCACGTTGCGGCCGAACTCGGTCCCGCGCTGCTCGGCACTCGGACCGACGGCGGACGTTTGCCCGGTCTTCCGATTGTAGAGCGAGACACCGGCGCGCTGGCTGCCGTACACCATGTCCGGATCCTTCGGGTCCGGCGCGGCTTCGCCGTACTCCTGGATGTTCACCGGATGCCAATCGTGGAACGTGATCTCGCCGTCGTTTCCTCGGCTGTCGACGCACGCGGACCCGGAGTCCTGCTGTCCGCTGCACACGCGGTACGGGAACGAATTGTCCGTCGAGACGTGGTACATCGCCGCGGTGGGCTGCGTGTACCAGTTGCTCCACGACTGCCCGCGATTCGCCGAAACGACCGCGCCCTGGTCCGAGACGACGAGGAGAATGTTGGGGTTGTTGGGATTCACCCAGGCTTTCTGATAGTCGTCGCCGCCCGGAGCGCCGCGCACGGCGGACCAGGTGACGCCGCCGTCCTCGGTGCGCCAGAACACTGTGGACGCGCTATAGACGACGTTCTCGTTCTTCGAGTCGACGGCGAGCGTCGGCAAGTCACCGCCGCCGATTCGCGCAAGCGGCCGAGGATCCTGCTGCAGACCACCACCTGCCACGCCCCCCGCCCCGCCCGCCTCCCGTCGTGAGCGATGGATTGAGAACAGGCGCCCAATGCTCGCCGGCGTCGGCAGACTTGTAGAGAGCGACCGTCCCCGTGATGTTGGCCGGTCCCACGCGGCCGCCCCCACGACCGGCGTTGTCGATCTCACCCGCCACCAGCGCTCCAGCCGTCGCACCCGCGATGGTCGCGTAGATAGTGCGCGAATTGCTCGGCGCGATGGCGAGATTCGCTTGGATGACTTGCGGCAGCCCTTGGGTTAGCGGCGTCCACGTGGTGCCGCCGTCGACCGACTTGTAGATGCCCGTTCCGGCGCCGCCGAAGCCGCCGCCTTCGATGAAGCTCTGCTGTTGCTGCCAGAGCGTCGCGTACACGATGTTGACGTTCGACGGATCGATGCGGACGTCGTTGCCGCTCGTGTACTCATCCCTATATAGAACTTTCTGAAAGGTCTGTCCGCCGTCGGTCGAGCGGAAGATTCCGCGCTCGGCGTTGGGCCCGTACGGATGTCCGAGCGCGGCGACAAAGAGCCGGTTCGGGTTCGTCGGGTCGACGTCGATCATCGCGATCATCTCGCTGTCGCGTAGACCGAGGTGCGTCCAGGTCTTGCCGCCGTCGGTGGATTTGTACATCCCGTCGCCGATGGCGAGGTCGGGTCGGATGATGCCGGCGCCGGTGCCGACGTAGATGACGTTGGGATCCGACGCCGCGACGCCGATCGCCCCGATCGACCCGGTCGGCTGGTTGTCGAACAGCGGCACCCAGGTCGAGCCGTAGTCGGTGGACCGCCAGACTCCGCCGTTGTCGAATCCGGCGTAGAAGACGTTGGGTTGCGACGGCACGCCGGCGAGGGCGCGGGCGCGTCCGGCGCGCGTCGGGCCGATCTCCCGCCAGTGGAGCGGATTGGAGTCGCGGGTTTGAGCGCGCGCGGTGGCGACGAGGCTCGCGGCTAGGACGACCGCGAGCGCGGGGCGAACGAGTCGAGTGTGCACGGGGGAGGGATCGACGGGTCGAATGGTTGAATACGTCGGTTCCAAAGTGATGGTCATCACGCTCTCGACTCAAGGGGGACCGTGACTGGGTAAGAATGGTGTAGAGGCGTGGCCCCGCCCCGTGTCCGCCGGGTATAGTTATGCCGTTGACCACACACCATTCGAGAGGACTGACCATGCGCCGCGTATTTGTTCCCACCGCCCTCACCGCCGCTCTCGCGCTCGTGCCGTGGATCGGCGCGGCGCAGGGCCAGGCAATGGACGCTTCCAGAACCGTCGCCGGCGGCGGCATCTCCGTGCCGGGTTGGACCGGCAAGGCCGACGGCACCGCCAGCGTCGAAACCGCGAAGCTCACGAAGGAAGGCGACGCCTTCCACGTCACAACGGGTCCCGCGGTCGCCTACTGGAATCCCGCCAACACGGCAAAGGGCGACTACACGGTCAAGGCGACGTTCACGGAACCGCAATACATGAACCTGAACAGCCACGATCACCCGTACGGCATCGTGATCGCCGGCAACGACATGGGCACCGACCAAACGTCGTATCTCTACTGCGCGGCGTACGGCGACGGCCGGTTCATCGTGCGCGGGTTCGGGCCGGCGGCGTTCAAGATGAACGGACCGGGCGAGGCCAACGCGGCGATCCACAAGGCGACGGCGAAGGGCGACAAGGTCACCCAGGAAGTCGCGATGTCGGTGAAGGGCGACCAGGTCACGTGCTCGATCAACGGCACAGTCGTCGGCACGTACGCCAAGGCCGACCTCGTGGGCCCCGGAAAGCTCAAGTCCCTCGACGGCGTGTACGGCATCCGGTTCGCGCACAATACGGAAGGGTTGGTGACCGGCTTCACGAAGAGCACGCCGTAACAAAACGTTTGCCTTTTCTCATAGCTCCTTCTCACGGCTACTTCTCGAGGCTAGGCTCGACCCCCGTTTCCGTGATATCAGACCGGCCAGTTCGAACCGCCTGGGTCTGACATCTCGACTCGGCAACTCGAGCCTAGCCGTGAGAAATAGCCTTCAGCCGGAGCGATGAGCCTACGGCGGGCGGCGAGACTTTCGCCGCCCGCTGTTTTTCGTTTTAGTTCAGTTCCCTTCCGACCCTCCCCGCACAACTATGTCTCTCCGCCGACTCCTCCTGCGCGTCCCCCTCGCGACTGTTGCGCTCGCCGGTATCGCCGCGGCACAGCAGGCGCCGCACTTTCCCGTCCGATGACGCGACGCTGGAGCGCATCTGGCGCCTCGGCATGGACAGCTCGCACGTCCAGACAGCTGTCGCAGACGCTTGTTCGACTCGGTCGGACCGCGCCTCACCGGCGAGCCCGGCATCAAGGCCGCGAGCGATTGGGTGATCAGCACCTACAAATCGTGGGGCATCGACGCCAAGCGCGAGCAGTACGGAACGTGGCGCGGCTGGCGCCGAGGTAGCGTCGCACATCGATCTCGTCACGCCGCGCGTGCGCTCGCTCGAGGGGATGATGCTCGCGTGGAGCCCGGGCACGAAGGGCGACGCCGGTGACGCGCCGCAGGCGATCGTGCTTCCGAAGTTCAACGACAGCACCGAATTCGTGAAGTGGCTGCCGCAGGCGCGCGGCAAGATCGTGACTGCTCTCGCCCGCGTGGCCGACGTGTCGGCCGAGCGAGGACTGGTTTCGCTGGTCGCGACGCCGGCGTCGATGGCGCACATGGACACGCTGATCGCCCAGATGCAGCGCGATTGGGCGCAGAGCCCGGACAGCAACAAGCTCTATCGCGGCACGGGCTATTCGCTGGCGCTGGGCACGGGCACGCTCGGCATGCGTCTCGAGAAGGCCGGCGTCGCCGGGATGATCTCGTCGCGCACGAAGTTCTCCGGCTTCCCGAATCCGTTCCGCGGCCGACAACGGCCGCGGACGCGGCGGCTTCGGTGGACGCGGCACGCCGGACCGGCGAGCGTGCGCGGCGGCGGCGGACCCGGAGCGTCGATGACGGCCGGCGGTACCGAGCCGGCCGCGAGCGGCGGACGTGGTGGTCGCGGCGGTGGGCGCGGCGGCGGCGGCACGCCGGGCAGCGGCGGTTGGGGGACGATCGAGGTCTTCGAGACCTACAACACGATCGCGCCGGCCGTCACGCTGACGTGCGAGGACTACGGCCTCGTCTTCCGCCTGGCCGAGAACAATCAGAAGCCCATCGTGCGCCTCGACCTCGACGCGCAGCTGCTCGGCGAGCAGCCGGCGTTCAACACGGTCGGCGATGATCAAGGGCACGGAGAAGCCGGACGAATACGTGATGCTCTCGGCGCACTTCGACTCGTGGGACGGCTCGTCCGGCGCGACCGACAACGGCACGGGCACGATGATGGCCATGGAAGCGATGAGAATTCTGAAACTGGCCTATCCACATCCCAAGCGGACGATCATGGTCGGCCACTGGGCGAGCGAGGAGCAGGGTCTCAACGGCTCGACGCGCGTTCACCGAGGACCATCCGGAAGTGATGAAGGGGCTCGCAGGCCCTCTTCAACCAGGACAACGGCACGGGCCGCGTGCAGTCGGTGTCGTCGTCGGGGCTCAGCGACATCGGCCGGCATCTGAAGGCGTGGTACGAAAAGTTGCCGAGCTTCTACACGGACAGCATGAGCCCGAATGTGGTGTCGTGGAGCTTCAACGACGTGCCGACGGGCAATCCCGGTGGCACGGACGGCGCCGTCTTCGCGTGCAAGGGAACGCCGTCGTTCGGCACTCGGCGCGGTGGGCTGGAACTACGGCACGTACACGTGGCACACGAACCGCGACACGTACGACAAGATTGCGTTCGACGACTTGAAGCACAACGCGACGTTGGCGGCGATGCTCGCGTACGAGGCGTCGGAGGATCCCGATTTCATCTCGCGCGACCGCTCGCCGGGCACTTGGCCGGCCGACTGGCCGAAGAACTGCGGCAAGGCGCCGCGAAAAACGAAGCCGAGGCTCTAGACCCGGCCACGACACCGCGGTTTTTCTTGCTCAAAGCTCCTGCTCAAGCTCATGCTCGAGGCAGGGCTCGCTTCCGCATCCGGGATGTCGGAGGCACCTCGAGATCTCGACTCGGCCACCCGAGCCCGGCCTTGAGCAAGAGCTTGAGCGGGAGCCCTGAGCTCGACAATCTGCGCCGGCTTGCGGCGTGTACGTCGGCTACATTGTTCGACGATCCGGCACACCCAATTTGGCGTGCGCCATAGCGGCCCCGACCGCATTTATCGAAGAAAATCCAGGTTCATGTGACGCACCTGACGGCGGGCGCGTCCATCGCCCAGTATTCCTCTGCAGGCAAATTCGCATCTCAGAGAGGAGCCCCGAGCAATGGCGATTTGGAAGGACGCAACTTCACCGAAAAAGGATGCCCCGATGACTCCCCCCCCTGCCGCCCCAGAGCCAGCTTTCCGAAGAGAGCCCGACGCCTCCATGGACAACTTCAGCCCAAGCTCGATGCGCCGTCCGGCGCGTGAAGGACGTGAATCAATGATCGCCTCCGACATCACCATTGAAGGCAAGATCGAGGGCGCCGGCAACGTGCGCCTGGCCGGTCGCTTCAAGGGCGACGTCGTCATCCAGGGCGATCTCACGATCGAAGCCGGCGCCAAGCTCACGGGCAGCGTGCGTGCGAACGCCGTCGTCATCGCCGGTGAAGTCGAAGGCAACATCGAGAGCGCTCAGCGCGTCGAGCTCCAGGAGACGGGTGTCCTGAACGGAGACCTCAAGGCTGGAACGCTCACCGTCGCCGCCGGTTCGCGCATGCGGGGCCGCTCCGAGTTCGGCTGGGGTGACGAGGTCGTTTCGAAGCCCGCCCTCAAGTTGGGGACAGGCACGCTCTAGTGAACACCTTTCGGGCGCCGGCCGGCGCGACTCGCCTCTGCCCGCACTGCCGGGCAGTGATTCTTCAGAGCGCGAGCAGTTGCCCGGCGTGTCGGAAGCATCTCAAGTTCGAACCCGGCGCGGCGGCAACCCCCGCGCCGAGCTTTTCCGCCCTCAACCTCGAGGGCGCGGTCCGGCATCCAAACGTCGGTCAGCCCTGGGAATACTCCGTCCTCGTCTCGATCAAGAACGACAAGGGCGAAGAGGTCGCGCGCCAGGTCGTGAACGTCGGGGCGTTGGAGCCGGGTGAACAGCGCTCGTTCACCTTCTCCGTGGACGTATTCGTTCCGGGAGACGCCAAGGCGACGACGCCCGCAGCCGGCGTCTCGCCCGTGAGCGCCAACCCCGCGGTCGCCGCCGCCGCGCCGCCGGGCTCAGCGTCCGTGCCGAGTGGAACGCGACCCGGCATGCCGTCTGGGACGACCGGAACTCGGCCGGCGGTGGCTCCCCCCCCGGTCCCGCCTCCCACGCCGTCGGCGCCGAGTGCACCGCGACCGCCGGGATCCGCCTCGGTTCCGAGCGGAACGCGTCCCGGACCGCCGTCGGTCCCGAGCGGAACTCGGCCGCGCCGTTGAGCTACTGAGCGTGCGTGGTCACGCTGTGCGTCGGCGACGCCAGCATGGCCCGCATCCGCGCAATCTCGCCTCGCTGGTCCGTGTCCACATCCGACGCGAAACGAAAGATCTCTGACGCCTGGCCCGCGCCCGGCGTGGCGAAGAGATCGGCGACCATCTTGATCGCGCCTTCGTGGTGCTGGATCATGTCGGTGAGAAAGAGCCGGTCGAACGTCGTGTCGCGCGCCTGATCGAGCGCCGCCATCTGGGCGTCCGTGAGCATCCCGGGCATCATCATCGGATGCGGATCGTTCGGGTCGGGGACGGACTGATTTCGATCCTTGAGCCACGTCGACATCGACGCGATCTCGTCCCTCTGCGAGACGTCGATCTTCTTGCACAGGATCTGCAGCGACGGCCCGGCGCCGTGCGTCGGCGCCATCGCCACCATCTTCAACGCCTGCCCGTGGTGGTGAATCATCCCCTGCATGAAGCGGACGTCGGCGGCGGTGTAGTTGGCGCCCGGCGGGATCTTGATCTCCGCCATCGACATCGCCGGCCGGTCGGCACCGCGACAAGCGCCGAGAAGGAGCGCGGAAGAACCGCACGCGAAAAGCAGGAAGATTCGGAGCTGCCGCGTCATATCGAATTCTATCGGTCCATCGGTCCGCCGGTCCACCGGTAAGCAAACCCGCGAGTCCTGTAAGCCTTTCGCGGAAATCGTGGCGCCGGCGAGCCCGCGGCGTAGAATGCGACCGATCCCACCAGCGTGGAGGTCGTATGCCGCCGTTCGGCCGATTCGCCACGGTTGTCGCCCTCGTTGCCGTCGCACGCGTCGCCGCGAGTCAGACGAGCGCGCCAAGCGGGCCGCCGCCGAACCCATGTGTGGGTAATACGGAACGGCACCGCTTCGACTTCTGGGTCGGCGAGTGGCAAGTGACGACGCCGGATGGGAACGTCGTCGGATCGAGCAGCGTGCAGTCGATGGCCGGCGGGTGCGGTCTGCTCGAGAACTGGACCGCGTCGAACGGCACTACGGGCAAGAGTCTCAACGCGTTCAATCCCGTCGCCAAGCAATGGCAACAGTACTGGGTCGGACAGGGCGGCGCTGTCACCGAGTATCGCGAAAGCGAGTGGCGCGACGGGTCGCTGTCGCTCGTCGCGCGACCGAGTGCGGCGGCGCCGGGCCAGCCGATGCAACGGCTCACGTTCACGCCGGTGAACGACAGCACGGTGCGCCAACACGGCGAGCTATCGCAGGACGGTGGCTCGACGTGGACGACGTCGTATGACCTCTACTACCACCGTCGGCGATCGTGACGCGACCGCGCGCCGCGGAGTTCAGTCAGCCCGCAGCGCCGACACGGGGTCGGCCTTGGCCGCACGCCAAGCCGGTGCGAGTGACGCGATCGCGGCGATGACCATCAGCGTGCTCGCGGCGACGACCATCGCGATCGGGTCGCTCGCCGAAATGCCGTAGAGGAGCGACGCGACCAGCCGGCCGCCCACCAACGCAAGCACGATCCCGAGGGCGACGCCCACCGCCACGATTCGCAAACCTCCGCCGAGCACGTGAGTCAGCACGTTTCCCGTCGTCGCGCCGAGCGCGACGCGCACCCCGAACTCGTGCGTGCGCTGGCTGACGGCGTACGACACGCTGCTGTAAACGCCGATCGCCGCGACGATCAGCGCGAGAATCCCAAATAGAGTGAAGAGCGTCGCGCCGAGCTTCCACGGCCGGTATTCCGGTTCCATCGACGCCGTCATCGTTGTCGCGTCGGTTCGCACCCCGGGGAATTCCGCACGGAGAATCGCCCGCACCGCCATCATCGCGGCGCTCGCCTCCCGCGGCCGGACACGCAGGACGATCGAGCGATCGTTGTACGAACGAAACGCCGCGTTGTCGCTCTGCACGTAGAAACGCGGCTCGGGTTCCTCGGTGACCTGCAGCAGCATCGCCGTTTGCGCGACACCGACGATCGCGGAACAGGGGGCGGTCGGCACGGCGAAACGCACGCAGCGACCGATCGGGTCTTGTCCCGGCCAGAGAGCGCGCGCCATGGCATCGTTCACGATCAGCGGCGGCGGCTCCCCCGCCCGCCGCGGCGCAAAGTCGCGTCCGCGTACGAGTCGAGTTCCGGTCGCCTCGAAGAAACCGGGCGACACGGCCGTGAAGAATCCGATGGGCTTCTTGTGGGCGAGCGTGTCGACGTCGGGGTAGTAGGTCTCCGTTTGGAAGCCGCTCTTGGGGCGCATCGAAGCGAAGGCGACGCGCTCGACGCCGGGCACGTGCTCGAGTCTGGATTGCAACGAGGCGAGCCGGGCCCCGCGTGCGACGTCGTCCGCGGAGTCGACGGGCCCCGTCCGCAGCCAGACGAACGCGAGACGATCGATCGCGAAGCCGGTGTCGAGCGATTCTACTTTGTTCAAGCTTCGCACGAACAAACCGGCGCCGACGAGCAGCACGACCGACAGCGCCGCTTGCACGATGATGAGCGACGACCGGATGCGCGATCGGTGACTCGTGTCGTTGCCGACGCCGGACTTGAGCGAGTTCGCGAGGTCGACCGACAGCGATTGCAACGCGGGCACCAGTCCGGCCACGGCGCCCGCCGCGAGCGCGACCGCGAGGCCGAACGCGACCACGCGCCATTCGACGGGCGCGGTCGCCCAATGCACCTCGGGCATGAGCAGGCGACGCAGAAGCGCGCCGCCCCACCATGTCGCGGCGACCGCGGCGAGCGCCGCGATCACGGCGAGCAACGCGCTTTCCGTCACCAGCATGCGTACGAGTCGACGTCTCGAGACGCCGAGCGACAAGCGAATCGCGATCTCACGGCGGCGACGAACCGCCCGCGCGAGGAGCAGGTTTGTCACGTTCGCGCAGGCGATGATGAGAACGATGAGCGCAACGCCCGCGAGCCGCGTCGCGACCCGCATGCTTGCGTCGAGGTCGCCGGGGCCGCGCGCACGGTTGATCGATCCGAATCTGGCGACGCCATTCGTGTCGGCTACGAGCCCCGTTCCGACGCGCAGGCGCGCCGTGAGACGTTGTTCCAGTTCCCGCGAATTCGCGGAGGTCGCCGGGCGAAGAACTACCTGGAAGCCGTTGACGTTGGGATCGCGGTACCAGGGCGTCGAACGCGCGGTGATCGACGACGCAAGTGGGCGCCAGACGTCGACGGCATCCAGATCGACGCCGCTGAAACCCGGCGGCATGACGCCGACGACGGTGTACGGTTTGGTGCCGATCTTGATGGTCCGACCAACGGCGCGCGTGTCGCCGTCCAGCTCGCGCTTCCAGAACGCATCGCTGACGACGACGACGGGTGCCGGCGACTCGAGCGCGTCCTCGTCAGTCGTGTAGAAGCGCCCGAGCGCGGGCCGCATCCCGAGCACGCGAAAATAGGATGCGCTGGCGCCTTCGACGGACGCCATCGGAGGATCGTCCCCGGGAGCGAGCGCGATTCGGTCGGGGCCGCGATAGACGGCCATCTCCGCCCTGCCCGACGTCGCGGCCACGGCTGCCTCGTACGAGGTGTAGTCGAACACCGTCGCGAACTTGGGACCGTCCCTGAAGCGATAGTAGAACCACAGCCGGTTGATCTCGTTCGGACGCAGAACGCCGGCGGGAGGACGGAAGAAAACGGTGTCGAGCAGCGAGAACATCGCCGCGTTCACGCCGAGCCCGAGCGCAAGCGTCGCGATGATGGTGAACGAGACCGCGGGCGTGCGGCGCAGCGACCGCGCGGCGTACACGACGTCCTGGCGCAGCGCGTCGAACCACTCGAGGCGATCGCGGCGTCGCGCGAGCCGATCATCGATCTCGCGCAGCCCGCGCCGTACCTCGTTTACGTCGCCGAACTCGGCGGTCGCCTGCCCGCGAGCGCCATCCGGCGTGGCTCCCCGCGCGACCAGCTCTTCGATGCGAGCTTCGAAATGGAAGCGCAGCTCGTCGTCGATGTCGGCGTGGACGTCGCGGCGCCAGAACCTCAGGTAGCGGTACCAGCGCGAGGCGGTCATGGTTCGGGCACCGCGGGAACGGCGACCATCACCCGCGCGACGGCGGCCGCATAATCGTTCCAGGTTTCTGTTTCGGCACGCAGCGCGCGGCGGCCCGCCGCGGTGAGACGATAGAACTTCGCGCGCTTCTTCTTGTCCGACGCGCCCCACTCCGACGAGACCCAGCCGCGCTCTTCCATGCGGTGGAGCGCGGTGTAGAGCGCACCGTCGAGCACTTTGAAGCTGCCGGTCGATCCGTCACGAATGAATCGCGCGACGCCGTAGCCGTGCATCGGTCCCCAGGACAGCGCGCGCAACACGAGCACGTCGAGCGTGCCCTGCAGCAGGTCGAGTTCGCGGGTCGTCATGCCGCACGATAAAGCGCGGCGGCGATTACATCAAGTGTTGAGGGAGTGGAGGGCTGGGGAGTGACAGCTGGACAGCTAGACAGCTAGACAGCTAGACAGCTAGACAGCTAGACAGCTAGACAGCTAGACAGCTAGACGTCAGGCCGTCATGCTGTCCAGCCGTCACGCCCGCTTAGTCGGCGACGATGACGACCGTCCCCGCGGCCTTGTCGCCGAGGCGCTGGTGGTTCTCGCCGAAGATGAAGAGCGCGTCGATCGGGCCAAGGATCGAGAACAGGTTGCGGATGAACGAATCGCCCCAGGTGCACGGCTCGCCGCTCTTCGCGTCGACGACGCGCATCCCCAGCCACTGCTTCGCGAAGCTCTGGCCGCCGTGGAGCCCGTCGCAGAAGGCCAGATAAAGCACCATCCATAACACGGCGATCGTCACCCAGACGCCGGTCAACGACGGAACGTGATTCACGATCGTCGGTTTCATCGCCATCGGAAGGCCGGCGAAGACGCTGTCGATCATCTGGCCGAGGAAGCGTTGCCACCTCGTTGCCAGCTCGAGCTGGACTCGCGTGTCGGTGCCCATAGCAATGAAAATGGGCACTTGCGTCGAATCACGCGATGCTGATTGTCGGTTGGCGCTTGACGCCCCGCCCTCACGACGCCGAACTTCCGTTCACCCGCCCTTTCCCTCCCCCAGGGACGCTTGGAGCTTCGCGAACAAATTCAATCCGCGCTGGGTAGCGCGTACGACGTCGAGCGCGAGCTCGGCGGCGGCGGCATGTCGCGCGTCTTCGTCGCCACCGAGACGGCGCTCGGCCGGCGCATCGTCGTGAAGATCGTGCCACCCGACGCGATGGGGGCGGTGTCGATCGATCGGTTCAAGCGCGAGATCCGGCTGGCGGCGGCGCTCCAGCACCCGCACATCGTACCGCTTCTCGCCGCGGGCGACATCGACGGGCTGCCGTACTACACGATGCCGTTCGTGAAGGGCGAGTCGCTGCGCGAACGGCTTGTGAAAGGCGGCGAGCTCTCCGTCGGCGACACGCTGCACGTCCTGCGCGACGTCGCCTCGGCGCTCGCGTACGCGCACGGCGAGGGCGTCGTGCACCGCGACATCAAGCCGGACAACATCATTCTGTCCGGCGGTGTGGCGGTCGTCACTGATTTTGGCGTAGCGAAAGCGCTCGACGTCGCCGGCCAAGACGCCGACAAACATTCGTTGACGTCGTTGGGCATCGCACTCGGCACGCCGGCATACATGTCGCCGGAACAGGCGAGCGCGGACCCGCAAGTCGACCATCGCGCCGACCTCTACTCGTTCGGCTGCGTCGCCTACGAGATGCTCGCCGGGTCGAGTCCATTCGCCGGACGACCGGCGCCGCAAATGCTCGCGGCGCAGGTCCAGGAGCAGCCGGAGTCGATCGCGAAGCGGCGCCCCGCCGTGCCGCCGGCGCTCGCCGCGCTGATCATGAACTGTCTCGAGAAGCGGCCGGGCGACCGACCGCAGTCCGCCTCCGAAGTGCTCGCGGCGCTCGACGCGATCGGGACGCCGACGGGCGGTAGCCAGCCGACTGGCGCGCGGATGTCCGCCGTGAACGCGACCGGTCGCGCCGGTCGACGAGGGCTGTTGATCGCCGGCGGAGTGATGCTGGTCGTCGCGGCGGCCGCCGTCGCGACGTTCTTCGTTCGCAACGGCACGACACGCGCCGTGCGACCCGGGCGGGTCACGCCCGTCGCCACGACGTCGGCGTTGGAGATCGATCCGGCGATCTCCCCAGACGGCAAGTTCGTCGCGTACATGTCCGGCACGCCCGGCAGCTTTCATATTCTTGTTCGACAGATCGCCGGCGAGCGCTCGGTGGACGTGAGCGGCTCGATCAGCGGCGAGCATTCGCGACCGAACTGGTCGCCCGACGGATCACAGATCGTATTCGTCGCGAACAGCGCCGCGTACGCGGTTGCCGCGACGGGTGGTTCGCCCAAACTGCTCGTGGAGACGCCGACAGCGCCAATCACCGACGTCGTGTGGTCGCCGGACGGATCGCGCGTCGCGTACGCGAACGCGGAAGGGGTTTTCGTGAAGCCGACCGGCGGCGGCGATGCTCGCCGATTGGTGGCGGGCGAAACGTTGCACTCGCTTGCGTGGTCGCCGAATGGCACAAAGCTGGTTTTCGTCGACGGCATACAACCGAGGCTCGACAATCTGTCGTCGGCACCGCTCAAGGTCGTCGAGGTCGCAAGCGGCATCGTGACCGTCGTCGAGCCGGACAACGTCGTGAACCTGAGCCCGGTGTGGGCGCCCGATGGAAAGTCGATTCTGTTCATCTCCAGCCGCGAGGGTCCGCTCGACGTCTATCAACAGGCGCTGACGGCCGACGGACGGGCGCGCGGTTTGCCGCTCCGCATCACGACTGGCCTCTCGGCGCGACGCGTGACGCTCAGCGCCGACGGAGTCAACGCCGCGTACGACGTCGTGCGCAATCGGTCCAACATCTGGTCCGTCGACTTGTCGCGCGGGAACGGCGTCGCCTCCACCGCGACTGCGCGGCAGATCACCAATGACAACCAGCGCATCGAGTCCCTGTCGCTTTCGCACGACGGCAGGTCGCTTGCGTACGACTCCGATCGCCGTGGCAACGCTGACATTTATCGCGTCGGGGTTGATGGCGGGGAGCCGGTGCAGGTGACGACGAGTCCGGCCAACGATTTCGGCCCGTCGTGGTCGGCGGACGATCGCCGGCTGCTGTTTCATTCGAACCGCGACGGCCATCGCGAGCTCTATTCGATCGGCGTGGATGGCAGCGACGAGCAACAACTCACGCACGAGCGGATCGAGCTGTTCCAGCCCATAGTCTCGAAAGACGGCCAGCATCTGTTCGCGTCCCTCGGGCCGCTGCGTGGATCGAGCCACGCATACGACGTCGTATTCGACAAGGATGCGAGCGGCCGGTGGACGAACATGCATCGGATCACGCCGCCGACGGTGTCGGGCGCCTGGCTTCGGCTCTCCGCCGACGGCAAATGGCTCGGCTACTCGACGGTTCTGGCCAACTCGTCGTCGTATATCGGCGGCACGGCCCGCGTGATGTCGATTGACGGCCGCAACGATCACATGGTGTTCGATCTTCAGCCGCACGAGCTCGCGACCTACGTCGCATTCGGAACAGATCCGAGCGTCATGTACGTGATGGCGCAGAATCCGGAGTCGCGTCAGTACACCGTGTACGAGGTCCCCATCGGCGGCGGGACGCCGCGCCCGCTGCTGCACGACGACGCGGCGCACCGCATAAGCCGCTGGGACTTCGCGACCGACGGCCGACGCTTGTACGTCACGCTCGCGGCCGACGAGAGTGACGTGTACGTGATGTCGCTGACTCGCTAGGGCGATCCTCGTCGGCCGTTGTCGAAGGCAATTCCGAGAGCGAGTCGTCTTCTGCGCACCGGCTAGGCGAATCGGAAAACCGTGTCAATCGCCTTGGGGTTGGCGCGGCACTTACGGTTGCCGTACGTTCGTCTGCTATGAGCGATCCCATCACACGTCGCGCGTTCAACCAACTTCTCGGCGCGGCGGCGGTGAGCCGCGTCCTGCCTGATCTTTCGCATCGGATTCCAATGCCGACTCACCAGGACACGACCGATTCGTCGCCCACGACGTCGAGCGCGCCGAGCGACGAGCTCTGCACGCTCACGGCGATCGAGCTCGCGCGGCGCATTCGCCAGAAGCAGGTCTCGGCGCGCGACGTCATGGCGGCGCACCTCGCGCGCATCGAGCGCGTCAACCCGAAGATCAACGCGATCGTGACGCTCGTCGCCGACCGCGCGATGGCCGACGCGGCGAAGGCCGACGAGCAGCAGGCGCGCGGCAGGCCGCTCGGTCCGCTGCACGGACTGCCGGTCGCGCACAAGGATCTCGTCCCGACGGCCGGCATTCGCACGACGTTCGGCTCACCGTTCTTCAAAGACAACGTCCCGACGAAAGACGCGCTCGATCGTCACGCGCATCCGCGCGGCCGGCGCGATCACGCTCGGCAAAACGAACACGCCGGAGTTCGGCGCTGGATCGAACACGTTCAACCCCGTGTTCGGCGCGACGCACAATCCGTACAACCTCACGAAGACCGTGGGCGGCAGCAGCGGCGGCGCCGCGGCGTCGCTCACGACGGGCATGGTTCCGATCGCCGACGGCAGCGACACCGGCGGATCGCTGCGCAATCCGGCGGCGTGGAACAACGTCGTCGGCTTCGGCCGTCGCCGGGGCGCGTGCCGCACGACGACGGCACGTGGTCGCCGCTGTCGACGAGCGGACCGATGGCGCGCACGGTGGCGGACGTCGCGCTCTTCCTGAGCGCGATCGCCGGACCGCTCGCCGCCGATCCGCTGACGATCGACGAAGATCCGCGCGCGCTTTCGCGCGCCCCTCGCCCGGTCGTTCAAGGGCGTGCGCGTCGCGTGGTTCAAGGACCTCGGCGGACTGCCGTTCGAGCCGGAGATCACGCGCGTCGTCAATGCGAATCGTCAGCGTTCGAGCAGCTCGGCTGCGTCGTCGAGGAGGCCGAGCCGGATTTCGCCGGCGTTGACGAAGCGTTTCCGATCATCTGCGTCATCTCTCGTATCACTCGAGCTACGCCGCGCTGGCGCGCCAGCATCCCGACCTGGTGAAGGACACCGTGAAGTGGGAGATCGCAGAAGCCGAACGGAACACCGGCGCCGACGTCGCCCGCGCGTCCGCGCGCCAGGCCAAGCTGTATCACGACACGGCTGAGTTCTTCGCAGAAGTACGAGTACTTCGTGCTGCCCGTGACGCAGGTCGAGCCGTTCGACGTGACGACGGAGTATCCGACGTCGATCGCCGGCATCGCGATGCCGACGTACATCGACTGGATGCGGTCGTGCTGGTACGTGACGTTCATGGCGAATCCGGCGATCTCGGTGCCGGCAGGGTTCAGCGCGAGCGGGCTGCCTGTCGGGCTGCAGATCGTCGGGCGTCATCGCGACGATTGGAGCCTGTTGCAGATGGCGCACGCGTTCGAGCAGGCGAGCCGGCATGGAGCAGCGACGGCCCATCGTCTAGCGAAGCGTCGTACCTTCGAACTGAAGTTCTTTGCGGAGGTGTGGGATGAAAAGGTTGTTCTTGACCGCGTTGACGGGTGCGTTGCCACTCACGGCCGATCCGACCGCGGTGCAAACCGGGTCGGTTCAAGGCGTTTGGAAAACGGTCGAGATTGCGTTTCCCGGTCCCGACGGGCGCACCCTCACCAATCTCCAAGCCAATCTCTCGGTCTTCGCCGCGAAGCATTACAGCCGGACGGTGATCGAGTCGAACGGTCCGCGCCCGATTCTCGCCGACGCCTCGAAGGCCACGGCCGACGAGTTGCGCGCAACGTGGGGCCCGTTCTCCGGCGAGGCCGGGACCTACGACGTGAAGGGCGACGTGATCACGATGCGGCCGCTCGTCGCCAAGAATCCGGCCGTCATGGTGCAGGGCGCCTACACGGCCTACGCGTTCAAGCTCGCCGGCGACACGATGTGGATGACGGCGCAGCGAACGGAACGCGGACCGATGCTGAATGCGCCGACCATCAAAGCCGTTCGTCTCGAATAACCTGAAGGCTCTCTACCCATGAATCGTCGTTTCTCTCGTGCCACTCTCGCGGCAGCGGCGCTGGTCGTCGCCGGCACCCCAGCGCGGGCGCAGCGGCCGGTCGCACCCGACCGGCTGGCGATTCGCGCCGCACACATGATCGACGTGGTCGCCGGCAGGCGAGTCGACAATGCCGTCGTGCTGATCGAAGGCGATCGTGTCACACAGGTCGGCAGCGGGCTGGCGATCCCACCCGGGACGCGCACGATCGACTTGGGCAGCGCGACGCTGCTGCCCGGGCTCATCGACGTTCACACGCACTTGTCGATGCAGAGCGGCGACTACTACACGGATCTCTTTCGCCACAGCCCGATCGACAACGCGGTGCGCGCGCCGACATACGCGAAGCACACGCTCGAGGCCGGGTTCACCACGGTGCGCGACGTCGGATCGTCCGAGTACATCGATGTCGCGCTACGCGACGCCATCAACGACGGCACGATTCCCGGTCCACGCATGCTCGTCGCCACGCTCGCGATCAGCGCCACCGGCGGCCACGGCGATCTGAACGGCTTTTCGCCGTACGTGAAGGTCGAAGGTTTCTCCGGCATCGCCGATGGCGTGGACGAGATCCGAAAGCGCGTGCGCGAGAACGTGAAACGCGGTGCGGACGTGATCAAAGTGCTGGCCGGCGCCGGAGTGTTGTCGGAGGAGGAGTCGGCCGGCGCGCCGCAGTACTCGCAGGAGGAGTTGAACGCGCTCGTCGCCGAAGCGGCGATGTGGGGGCGAAAGGTCGCGGCGCACGCGCACGGAACCGAGGCGATCAAGCGCGCCGTGAAAGCCGGCGTGGCGAGCGTCGAGCATGGCGGATTGGTCGACGAGGAGACCGTCCATCTCATGACCGCGAAGGGCACGTTCCTCGTGCCGGACATCTACACCGACGTCTACATCCTCGAGCACGGCGCCGAGTTGGGGCTGCCGCCCAAGATCATCGACAAGGAGAAATGGCTGCGCGGCCAACAGGACGTGAATTGGACGCGCGCGTTCAAGGCGGGCGTGAAGCTCGCGTTCGGGACGGACGCGGGCGTGTATCCGCATGGCCAGAACGCGAAGCAGTTTGCGCTCCTGGTGAAACACATCGGCATGTCGCCGGCCGATGCGATCCGCATGGCCACCGTCAACGCGGCCGACCTGCTCGGTTGGTCCGACAAGGTGGGACGCGTGGCTCCGGGTTATTACGCCGACCTCATAGCGGTGGACGGCGATCCGCTGGCGGACGTGTCGGAGTTGGAGCGCGTTCGCTGGGTGATGAAGGGCGGCGTCGAGTACCTCGGTGCACGACGACAGGCGAACGTGAAGCCTTAGCGGTCGGCGCGGCCGACTCTCTCACTTCTCGTTTTTCAGCGCCTCCTCGGCTCGCCTCTCGTCCTCCGCTGTCGGTCCCCTCGCGGCGCGGTCGATCTGGCGGATGGCGCCGAGGTGGTAGGCGAGGTGCGCAACACTGCCGGCGATCCATCCGAGTTCGCGCCCTTTCACCTCGCGCGGCACGGCGAGCGCCTCGACCCACGCTTCCGTCTCGCGGCGCAGATCGTCGCGCAACGTTCGCCACTCGGCATCGGAGACGACGCCCTTCTTCCAGCTCTTGGTCCAGTCGGCGTCCTTCCACGGCTCGGCCTCGCCGCTCGCCCATCGATTCAAGAACGCGAGGCCGTAGCGCAGATGATCGGCGTGCGCCGCGATCGATGCGCCGCCTGCGTTCGGCGCCGACGCCGCCGCGGCTGAGACATTCTCGAGCGAATCGAGGAGTCCCCGGTCGCCGCGATTCAGCATGTACGTGGAGTCGCGCGGGTCGGGCGAGCCGCGGACGAGCTCCCGCATGAGGGTGGATAACGTATCCGAAAAGGTGTGTGTATTCATATTTGAACACTAATGATTGTCGCGTCCAGCGATGTCCGGTTCACACCAGAATTCGCGGAGTCTAAGTCGCAAGCGAGCGAACGAAAAACCATTCGCTCCTATGACCTGACTCATCCGGAGAAACATCGCAATGTTGAACCCCACCCGCATCCGCCGTTCCGTCACGTCCGCGTTCCTCGCCATCGTGTCGGCCGCTCTCACCATCGTCGCGCGTCCGGCGCCCGTTCACGCGCAGTATGCCGCCGCATCCGCGACCGCGCCGATTCAGCCCAGCAACCATTGGCTCGACGGGCTCAAGGCGAAGCACAAGCAATTCTTCGACAACCCGTCGCCCAACGGCGGCATCGCGCTCGTGCACGTGTTCGAGTACTACGAGACGTACAACAAGGCGTTCGGCGTGAAGGACGCCGACGTCAACGCGGTGCTCACGTTCTACGGCGGCACGACCTTCTTCGCCCTCACCGACGCGGCGTGGTCGAAGTACCAGCTTGGCGACTTCCTCCAGGAAAACGATCCGGCCACCGGCAAGGCGGCGATGAGGAATCCCTGGCGCAGCACGCCGACGATCCTCGGCATGTCGCTGCCCTCGATGAGCATCGAAGCATTGCAGAAGCGCGGCGCAACGCTCATCCTCTGCAACAACGCGCTCGAGATCTTCTCGGGGCTGCTCGCCGCGAAGCGCGGGCTCGATTCCAAGACCGTCTACGAAGACCTCAAAGCAAATATTCTTCCGGGGGTCAGTCTCGTGCCCGGCATGGTGATCGCGGTCGAGCAGGCGCAGCGCGCGGGCCTCACCTACCATCGCCAGTAGGCCTCGCCGCGCGGCGGGCTATTCGCCGATTCGGGAGCCGCGATGAACAACAGACACAAACGGATTGGACCGACCCAAACGGAGACAACAAATGCTTTTGTTTTTGCCGTTTGTGCCCGTTTGATCAGTTTGTGTCTGTTTCATCGCGGCTCTTCCCGCCGCGACGAGCGCTAGACGACGCAAGCAATGGCTAATCGCGCTGCGCGATTTCCGGGCGAATCAGTTCGAGCGCGAGGACGTACGCCACGCCCGACGAAATGAGCACGAGGGTCACAGCCGTCGCGTAGATCGCCCCGGCCTGCGCGAGCGAGGGGGCCAACGCGGTCACCGCCAACGCGGTCCCGGCCGCGGCCTGAATGGAGATCAGGATCTTCACGAACACGGGAACCGGCAGGCCCGTAGCCGCGCGTCGCCGCGCGGGGAGCGTAATCGCGAACGACAGAATTGGAACGGCCGCGATCGCGCTCGAGACGCGCCACACGACGCTGGGCGACCAGCCCCAGAGCGTGATGAGCGATGGCACCAGCCCGCTCACCGTGACGATGAACCCCACTTGGATGAACGTCTGCGTAAAGTAGGTGTCGAAGTTGGTGAGATGGCTCCCCTTCGCCTGGCGCAGACCGACGAGCAGCGCCGAGAATCCGACGTAGGTCGTCGATACAATGGCGAGATTGAGCAGGTACGACGAACCCGGCAGATCCATGCGTGCTCCTTGCGGCCGATCGCTCGAACGACCTAGCATGGACGCATTCATGCGCCGTTCCCGATGCACGGCAGCGGCCGGCACGACACCGCTCTGGCGAGCGAGGCGTTTCCATGTGCAATCAGCATCACTGGCACGAGCACGACCCGTTCGGATTCCTCGTCGACGCCCCGGCGATCCGCGGACTAATCGACGAGGTACGTCGGCACGCGGAGCTCGACGATGCCGCCGAGCGCATCGAGCGACTCAAGCCGGCGTTCGCCTCGTTGCTGGCGAGCGACGGCTGGCTGCCTGACGAGTACACGCACGGGGACGCCGCGAGCCGGATGGGCGACGGCATCGGCCAGTACGCCCTCTATCGCGCCGAGGATGGCTCGCTCTGCCTTTTCGCGCTCGTCGTTCCGCCGGGCGCGGCCACGCCGGTGCACGACCATCTCGCGTGGGGACTCGTCGGCATTTACAAGGGCGAACAGCACGAGACCGTCTATCGCCGCCTGGACGACGGGAGCGACGAGAAGCGCGCGCGGCTCGAGGTCGCCAAGGAGCAGACGTTGAGCCCGGGCGAATTCTACCCGCTCATCCCGCCGGTCGACGACATCCACTACGTGCGGACGACGTCCGAGCAGCCGTCGATCTCGATTCACCTGCTCGCGAACGACACGGCGTGCGTATGGCGCCACAAGTTCGATCCGGCGGCTGGGACGGTGACACCGTTCAGGTCGGGGTACGCGAACGCGAAGTGCGCGGAAGAGACCGCGGGCAGCTAGGCAGGTCGACGGACTGGCGTCGGGTACCGAGCGAGCGTCGCGGAGGCGGGAGCGAGCCCTGCCTCGAGCATGAGCTTGAGCGGGAGCTGTGAGCAAACCGCCGCGCGCCGTCTCGCGTCGTCGCTCACCAGGCCGTAGCTTCCCTCATCCCACCCCGTGACCCCCGGCCCTCGACGATGAGGCCCCACTGATTTCGGATCTGCGGGCACAGCTCCAAAAAACTCTCGGCGATACCTATAGCCTCGAGCGCGAGCTCGGGGGCGGCGGGATGAGCCGTGTCTTCGAAGCCGAGGAGCTTCGGCTCAAGCGGAAAGTCGCCATCAAGGTCCTGTCGCCGGAGCTGGCGCAGGGACTGTCGGTGAGCCGCTTCGAGCGCGAGATCCAGACCGCCGCGGCGCTGCAGCAGGCGAACATCGTTCCGGTCCTCTCGGCCGGCGACATCGACGGGCTGCCGTTCTACACGATGCCCTTTGTCGACGGCGAGTCGCTGCGCGCGCGGCTCGGGCGCGGACCGCTGGGCGCGACCGAAGTGATCGGTGTGCTGCGCGACGTGTCGAAGGCGCTCGCGTACGCGCATCGGCAGGGCGTCGTCCATCGCGACATCAAGCCGGACAACGTGCTGCTGTCCGAGGGGACCGCGGTCGTCACCGACTTCGGAATCGCGAAGGCGATAAGCGCGGCGCGCACGTCGACGCCGGACGCGACGCTCACGCAAATCGGCACGTCGATCGGCACGCCGGCGTACATGGCCCCCGAGCAGGCCGCGGGCGATCCCGACATCGATCATCGCGCCGACATCTACTCGCTCGGCGCGATGGCGTACGAACTGCTCGCGGGGCGACCGGTCTTCGCCGACCGCACCGCGCAGCGCATGCTCGCCGCGCACATGGGCGAGGCGCCGCGGTCGATCGCCGAGCTTCGCCCCGACGTGCCGGCGCCGCTCGGCGATCTGGTGATGCGGTGTCTGGAGAAGGATCCGAAGGATCGCCCGCAGAGCGCGACCGAAATCGTGCGCGTGCTCGAGCAGATCACGAGCGGCAGCGGGATGCAGGCGATGCCGCCGGTGCTGCTCGGCGGGCCCGGCATGCTCCGCAAGGCGCTCGCGATCTACGCCGCGGCGTTCATCGCGGTGGCGATTCTCGCCAAGGCCGCGATCGTCGGCATCGGGCTGCCCGACTGGGTGTTCCCCGGCTCGCTCATTTTGATGGCGCTCGGCCTGCCGGTGATTCTGTGGACCGGCTACGTGCAGCGCGTCACGCGCCGCGCCGTCACGGCAACGCCGACGTTCACACCGGGCGGCACGCCGAGCGCCATCCAGGGCACGATGGCGACGATCGCGCTCACGGGCGGCGCCGCACGTCAGCTGGTATCGCACGGCGAGAGGTGGCGCATACGCGCTGGGCGTGTTCGTGCTGAGCATCGCCGGCTTCATGAGTTTGCGCGCGATGGGCGTCGGGCCGTTCGGAAGCCTCGTCGCGTCAGGTAAGCTCAAGTCGAAGGAGCCGCTTCTCATCACCGACTTCCACGTCACCAACGCCGACACGTCGCTCGGGCGCGTGGTGAGTGACGCGGTCCGCGCGGGACTGTCGCAGTCGTCCGTCCTGTCGCTGATGTCAACCGGAGCGATCGGACAGGCGCTTCAGCTGATGGAGAAGCCGCCGCTCTCGCGAGTTGACCTCGCGCTCGCACGACAGGTCGCGCAACGCGCCGGCGCGAAGGCGATCGTCGACGGCGACATCACGGCCGTGGGCAGCGGGTACATCGTCGTGCTTCGGCTCGTGACGGCGGACTCCGGCACCGAGCTCTGGTCATCGCGCGAAACCGGCGACGGTCCCAAGGGACTGATCGACGCCACCGACCGACTGACCCGCGACCTCCGCGGAAAGGCCGGCGAGTCGCTCAAGAGCGTGCAAGCAGCCGCGCCGTTGGCGGAGGTCACGACGACGTCGCTGGATGCTTTGCGCAAGTACAGTGAAGGCGCGCGCTATCACGATGTGGTCGGCGATTGGCCGAACGCCATCACGAAATTCCGCGAGGCGGTGGCGATCGACAGCAACTTCGCCATGGCGTGGCGCAAACTGGGGGCGGCTCTCGGAAACGACGGACACCCGGTCTCGGAGGCGAACGCCGCGCTCGAGCAGGCACACCGGCACCGCGAGCATCTCTCCCCGGGCGAGCGCGACTACGAGGAAGCGTACTACTACGTCCAGGGGCCTGGTCGTGACCGGGCCAAGGGCATCGCGCTGTACGAGGGTCTGGTGCGGCAGGGCGACGCGACAGCCGCGGTGAACCTCGCCCTTGCATACTTGTCGCGTCGACAACAAGCGCTCGCCGAGTCCACGTACGCCAAGGCGACGGGGTCCGGAGCGGCGCGCGCGCTCGCCATGCACGAGATCACTTGGCCGCAGATGAATCTCGGACAGTGGGCACAGGCGGAGTCGAGCGCGGCGGCGGCGGAACGCACGTTCCCGAATAATTCGACGGGGCCGATCGTCCGCGCGTACCTGCTCTATCACACCGGTGCGCTCGACTCGCTTCAGCGCTACCTCGACGCCCTCCGTCACAGCCCGCGCACCGACCTGCGCCCCGAAGCGTCATACCAGGCCGGCAATCTCGCGCTGGTGCAAGGCCGACTCAAGCGCGGCCTGTCACTGCTTTCCGAGAGCGGCACGGAGGCAGCTGCCCTCGGAAACGTTTCCAATATCACTGCCGATACCGCCAACGCGATCCGCATCGAGCTCGCAACGCTTGGCGAATCGCCACGCGGCGTCGATCGGCTCGATGCCGTGCTCTCTCGTTCGCAGATCAAGAGCCTGGCGCTGGATGACCGTCCGTACTTCAGCGTCGCTCGGACGTTCGCGCGACTCGGCCGTCCGGAGCGCGCTCGCGCCGTCCTCGCCGAGTACGATCGCGATGTGCGCGACACGACGTACCGACGCGTCCACGAGCCCGAACTTCACGCGGCGCTCGGGGAGATCGCGCTCGCCGAGAACAAGCCGTCTGAGGCCGTCAGCGAGTTTCGTAAAGCCGACGTTCTGCCGGACGGTCCGTCCACGTCGTGCGCTGTGTGTCTCCAGGCCAATCTCGGCCGCGCGTTCGACGCGGCGCATCAATCCGACTCGGCGATCGCGAACTACGAGAAATTCCTGTCGACGCCGTACGGCGAGCGGCTCGATACGCCGCTCTTCGACATGTTCTCCGATCAGGTGGATCCCGTTTACCTCGCGGGGGTCCGCCGGCGACTCGGCGAGCTGTACGAGGCGAAGGGAGATACAGCGAAGGCGGTGGCGCAATACCGGGCGTTCGTGGAGCAGTGGAAGAACGCGGAGCCGGAACTGCAGCCGAGAGTCGCTGAAGTGCGAAAACGGCTAGAGGCGTTGACGCCTGTGGAGCGGTCGCGCAGGGACTAGCATCGCCGCGGCGTGACGGCTCACTTCGTCGGCGGTGCGTACCCCTGGGTCGACAAGCGAACGCCCGACGCTTCGTAGCCCTCCGGCGACAAAGGCTCGACGCCGTTCATGTCCACGAACGCGTTGTAGAACTGGAACAGCGCGATGACCATCGTCGCCAGGTAGATCTCGTCGGCTGTGAGCACCGACGTCGCCGCCAATGCGATTGCGTGGCGCCGCGTGGCGTCGCTGTCGCACGACGATCGCACGAGGCTCCAAAGCGCTTCCTCGCGGCGAGAGAGCTCGCGGCCGTCGAGCACGCGGTCGACGGTCTCACGTCCGAGATACTGCGCGGCGACCGCCGCGTGCGAGCCGATTCAGAAGAGGCAGTGGTTCTCGGTGGACGTCATCGCCGCCAGCAACTCGCGTTCGCCGGGCGAAAGCGGCCCGGGGCCGCGCATCACTTCCTGCGTGAAGCGGAGCAGGTGTTCCGAGCGCGCCGGGTCATAGGCGAACAGTCGTCGCAAATCCGACTGGCCGTTGGCCTGCGGGGTCGTGTCAGTGAAATGGCGAATGAACATGCGGCGCGTGGGAAATGGGCTCGGTTCACACCAAGCTACGCCGCGAACGGACGACGTCCAGCCGCTCAGGACCCGGGCAGACGATACGCTTCCATCGACGGCCGCAACGGGCGCAGTAGCCAGTACGGCCGTCGCATTCCACCCGGCCCCGGCGCGGGCCGCGCCTTGGCGAGCCACTCCTTGTACACTGCGTGACTCCTCGCAGTGTCGACTACCACGTCGGCCTCCTGATCTCCGGGCTCCGCTTTCGTGACGCGAACTTTCTGATGCCACGCGTGCGCGCCGCTGATCGGGTCGGGGTGCACGGCAAACGTGAGATTCTGGTGGACGCCCGCGCTCTGCCACCACACTCGGCCCGAATCGCGGTCGTCGCTCTCGAACGGCTCGACGCCTTTCATGCGACGCATCCGCCAGCGGCCGTCGCCGCGCTCCTCGAGACGGACGAGCGCGGAGCTCCAGCGGTCGGTGCCTTGATCGTCGGCGACGCGCCAGCGGCCCATGTGGTGTGAGCACGCGACGACGCCGGGCCGAATGCCTTCGGTCACCCAGGCGGGCACCACGAAGTAGCCGATCTCCGTCGTGACGCGCAGCAAATCGCCGAGCTCGATCCCGAGCTTCGCCGCGTCGGACGTGTGGATCCATAGCGGGTTCGAGTGGGCGATCTCGTTCAGCCATTTGGCGTTGCCAGTTCTCGTATGGACAAGCACCGGAAGCCGGAACGTCGGCACGAGCACCACTTCGCCCGCGCTCGCGTCGAGCACGGACGGCGCCACGTGACTCTCGATCGACGTGGGGATTGCCAGCTCGGGCCAGCCCCAGGCGGCAAGCGTCGGCGAGTAGAACTCGAGCTTGCCAGACGGCGTCGGAAATCCGCGACGCGCGACGCCGTCGATCATCACGCCCGCGGCGCGGCGGCCTTGTGCGTCACCGGGAGGCGCGGGCATCGGGACGATGTTCGTCGTCGGCGCGGGCGCGCGTGCCGTGAACACGCGCTGTGTCGCGGCATCGACCGCCGACTCGGCTTTTTCCTCCGTCGAGAGCTCCGACTCATGCCGCCCGTACGCGCCGACAGGAATCTCGAACGACGCGTACTTGCGCATGAACTCGAGCGGCGAGAGCTCCTTCGCGCGCGGCCGCTTCGGGCAGCCCCGGCACCGAGTTCTCGAAGATCCAGCGGTAGTACTCGTCGATGCGCAGCTTTTCGCCCTGCGCGATACGGCGACTCGAAGTGCTTGCGGATTCCCATCGAGCCGTCGGGGTCGATGCGCCACGACAGCTCGATCCAGAACTCGTTCTCCTCCCACAC
This sequence comes from uncultured Gemmatimonadaceae bacterium, assembly GCA_963789315.1. Classification (GTDB taxonomy): domain Bacteria; phylum Gemmatimonadota; class Gemmatimonadetes; order Gemmatimonadales; family Gemmatimonadaceae; genus JAQBQB01. The sequence goes on from CAWBKI010000016.1 coordinate 179,106, forward strand.
CTCGCCCGGATTCACGTCGCGCGTGTCCGTCACGTCGTGGCCAAGTCGCTCCTCGATCGCGCGCTTGACCGGCTGGCGAAATCCGACCCAGCTCCCGGCGTGCGTCTCGAAGCTCGCCAGGTCATGCCGCTCGCTGCCGAGTCCGACAGGCAACACGTAGTCGGCGAACCACGCGGTCTCGCTCCACACAGGCGTGAGCGCCGCGTGCCGGCCGATCATCGACTCGTCCCGTAGCACCTCGATCCACGAAAAGCCGTCGGGATTGGTCCAGACGGGGTTGTAGACGCGCGTGAAGTAAACGTCGAGCGAGCCGCGACCCTCCTTCAGGAAGTGCGGAAGCAGAAAGCTCATCTCGAAGAACGCGAGCGGATACTCCTTGGGCCACGTGAGCTCGTTCCACGTCGTCGGGTGCGGCGGCCGAGCGTGCGGCGCGGGAACGAACTTCGTCCACGAGTTGGGCACGACGCCGCCCTCGGTGCCGACGCTTCCCGTAAGCACGTTGAGAAAAAACAGGCAGCGCGCCGTCATCCACCCGCCGAGATTTCCGGCCGCCGCCGCGCGCCAGTTGTGCGCGCTGAATGCCGAGCCGGCCTTGCCGACCGCTCGCGCGACTTCGACGATCGTCTTCGCCGGCACGCCGGTCTCGCGCTCGGTGCGCTCCGGCGTGTAGTCGGCGTAGAGCCGCTCGAGCTCGCGCTCGAAGCGATCGAACGTCGGCGGCTCATTTGGTAGAGTCGCGCGGAGGAACTCTTCCCAGTTCACCCAGCGGCGCACGAACTCGCGATCGTAGAGCTTCTCGCGAATCAACACATTGGCGATCGTCAACAGCACGTCGACCTCGCTGCCCGGATACGTCGGCAGCCAATGGTCGGCATGCGTCGCCGTGTTGGAGAGGCGAGGATCCATCACCACGATCGTCGCGCCATTCTGCTTGGCCTCGATGATTCGCTGCGCGTGCGGATTGAAGTAGTGTCCGCTCTCCAGGTGCGCCGAGATGAGCAGAATGCACTTCGCGTTGGCGTAGTCGGGGCTCGGGCGATCCATCCCCATCCAGAATGCGTACCCCGCGCGGGCGCCCGACGAGCAGATGTTCGTGTGACTGTTGTGGCCATCGACGCCCCACGCGGCGAGCACGCGCTCGGTGTAGCCGTCTTCGCCGGGACGGCCGACGTGGTACATGACCTTGTTCGGCTCGCGCGCCTGGATCGCGCGGCGGATGCGGCCGGCGAGATCGTCGAGCGCTTCGTCCCACGTGACGCGCTCCCACTTCCCTTCACCGCGCGCTCCCGCGCGTTTCAGCGGAAAGAGGATGCGTTCTGGATCCGTGATCTGGTTGAGCGTCGCCGGTCCCTTCGCGCAATTCCGCCCGCGGCTTCCGGGGTGGTAGGGATTTCCCTCGAACTTGCGGACCTCTTTTGTTTCTTGATCGACGTACGCCAGGAGCCCGCAGGCGGCCTCGCAGTTGAAGCACGTCGTGGGCACGAGGCTGTAGTGTCGTCCCCGCTCGACCCAATCGTTCCATCGCTCGACGGGCGGAAACGCGGAGAATCCCTTCTGCATCCGACCTTCGTCGGAGGGGTGAAGACTTTCGCGAGTCATGAAGGCACGGTCATGAAATCGGCGGACCTTGTCCCGCGAGAATGAACGCGTGTCCGTGGAGCCAGAGGCCCGCGAGCGCCAGCACCGCGGCGGCGGCGAGCGATACTCCGCCGGCGAGTGCGAGCGGCACCACGAGCGCGACGCCGACAACGAGCGAGAGCCAGAAGAGCCGCGCCTGCGCGCCGCGGGTGAGTGTGCGCGCGGCCGCGCGGGCGTTCGACGTGTGGTGCCGCTTGAAGGCGTCGGCGAGCGCGATGAGGCCAGTGACGACCACCGCGCCGGCGAACGCGTAGTCGAGGCGCGCCGCCGATCGCAACCCGAAGATCGCGCCGACCAGGATGACGACGGCGAGCCCGCCAACGAGAGCGTGCACGAGCAGGTGCGGCAACAGCAGCCGGCTCTGCCAGAGATCGCGTCCCTCGCACTGCGCGAGAAGCGGCGCGGTGTACCCGGCCGTGAACGCGCCGACGACGATCAACACCGGCGCGAGCAGCATCGAACCGCCGTGCGACCCCGGCGCCGCGAGCGCCAGCCAGGCGACGAGCGTCGCGCCGTACAGCGTGATGATGACGGCGCCGCGCGCCAACCAGCTGCGCCACTGCGGGCGCATCAGGATCATCCAAAAACGCTCGGGGCGTTTGAGGTCGCCGACCAACAACGCGCCGGTGAGTCCCAGGAAAACGAGCGCCAGCACGGGCGAGACGATTCGCAGCAACCGGTTGCCCGGGCCGAGGTTCGTGTACTGCGCGACGCCGGTGAGCATGCCCAAGCCGGCAGCGATCCCTTTCGTCCAGATGTACGACGATACAGGCCAACCCCACGCGCGTTGACGCGGCACGTCGTAGGCCACGCGCGCAGGCTGTGCGGGCTTGCCGCTGTAGATCGGCAGCGGCGTGCGGTCGCGCGTGTCGCGCGGGCTGCGATCCGACCACATATAGGAAGCGTCGTGCCGAGCGGCCAAGGGCTCGAGCGTGGCGTCGTGCGCGCCGATGTAGAACGCGTGCGGCTTCGTCCCCTGCTCCGGCCGGCGAACCGTGACGTCGTGCTCTTTCAGCGCGCGGCTCACCTTGCTCGTCGGATCCTCCATGTCACCGAAGAGGAGTGCCTCCTCGGGGCAGACGACGACGCACGCCGGCAGCAATCCCTCATCGACGCGGTGCGAGCAGAAGTTGCACTTCGCTGCCGTGTTCGAGTCCGGATCCATGTAGATCGCGTCGTACGGGCACGCCTGCATGCACGCCTTGCAGCCGATGCACGCGTCGTGGTCGAAATCGACCAGCCCGTCCGGCCGCTGGTACATCGCCGTGACGGGACACACCTCGACGCACGGCGCATCTTCACAGTGGTTGCAGCGAAGGACCGCGAAGTGTCGCTTCACTTCGGGGAACGTGCCGACTTCGACGTTCTTCACCCACGTGCGGAACACGCCGACCGCGACATCGTTTTCGGACTTGCACGCCGTGGTGCAGGCGTGGCAGCCGATGCAGCGGGTTTGATCGATGACCCAGGCCCAACGGGTCATCGTGCGACGGGACTCGGCGTGGCGGACTCCATGAGTATCACGCGCGGATATTAGCCGGGGGAGAGGCGAAACCGCTACGTTCTGGGAGCTTTCTTCGCGTTTGGCATCGCCGTCGCGGGAACGAGCCCTGCTCCGAGCTTGAGCATGAGCGGGAGCCTTGAGCAACAACCTATGCGTAGGGCGTCATGACTACCGTCGGACTCGTGGGCGGCCTCGGCCCGGAATCCACCATCGACTATTACCGTCGGATCCTCGATGGTTGGGCGAAACACGACGCGACTTCATCCCCGTCGATCGTCATCGATAGCCTCGACTCGACGCTGGCCCTTCGCTTCGCGGCACAGGATCGCGGCGCCTTTACCGACTACTTGCTCGGCTCGATCCGGCGGCTCACCGGTGCGGGAGTGGACTTTGTCGCGATGACGGCCAATACGCCGCACATGGTGTTCGACGACCTCGCGGTCGCGTCGTCGGTGCCGCTGCTCAGCATCGTCGAAGTCTGCGCCGCCGAAGCTAAACGGCGCGGGCTCCGTCGTCTCCTCCTCGTCGGCACGCGGTTCACGATGCAGGCCGAGTTCTACCCGATCGTCTTCGCGCGCTACGGCATCGACATCGTGGCACCGGACGAGCCGGAGCGCACGTGGGTTCACGCGCGCTACGTGGACGAGCTGCTCAAAGGCGATTTTCGCGACGCGACCCGCGACGAGTTTGTCGCGCTGATCACGCGCCTGCGCGATCGCGACCGGGTCGACGGAATCATCCTCGGCGGCACCGAGCTGCCACTGCTGCTCCGGGCTCCGGTGATCGCCGACCTGCCGGTGCTCGACACCACGGAGCTGCACGTGGCGGCGATCGTGGGGCGATTGCTCGAGCGGAGCTAGCGGGCGGCGAGAAAGGCTTCCACGTTCTGGACCGCACGGCCAAGCCCGCGTTCGATGACCTCCTGCGTCGTCCCGGCGTTGTGAGGTGTGAGCACGACGTTCGGCAGCGCGAGCAACTCGTCGCCGGCCGGAATCGGTTCCTCGTGAAAGACGTCCAGCGCCGCGCCCGCGATCCGTGAGCCGCGCAGCGCCTCAATCAGTGCCTCACGATCGACGAGGGCGGCCCGCGCGGTGTTGACGAGGAATGCCGTCGGCTTCATGAGCGCGAGACCCGCGCGGTCGATGTAGCCGGTCGTCCGTTCGCTGAGCCGCAGATGGAGCGTCACGACGTCCGACTCTCGCAGCAGTGTCTCGATCGGAACGTGTCGCGCGCCAACCGCGGCCGAACGTCCACCGTCGTCGTCGAGCGTGGATGCGAGCAGCCGCACGCCGAACGCGTTGGCGAGCGTCGCCACGCGCGTCCCGATCGCGCCGAGTCCGACGATGCCGAGCGTTTTCCCTTCGAGTTGAGTGAGCATGCCGCGCGGCCACTCGCCGGCGCGCACGGCGGCGTCCATCGCCGGAATGCGTCGCATGAGTGCCAGCATGAGCGCCATCGTGTGCTCGGCCACGGCGTTTGCGTTCACGCCCGGCGTGCTTGTCACGGTGATGCCCCGCTGTTGCGCGGCGGCCAAATCGATGTGATCGGTGCCAGTACCCCACACGGAGATGAGTCTCAGCTTCGGTGACGAGGCGATCACTTCGGCGGTGAATCGCGCGTAGGCGCGGATGTTCACGACGATCTCGGCGTCGCGAACGCGGCGGATCAGCTCAGCTTCGCGATCGGCGCCGCGCTCGGTGTAGATCGTCACGTCGCCGAGTTCGCGAAGGGCGAGCTCGGCGGCGGTGCCGGTGAGGGCCGGCGGGAAGTCGTCGGGGACGACGATGCGAGTCGGGGGCACGGCGGACAAAGGTGCGCGGTCCGTGCACGGTGCGTGAGTAGTCGGCCCCAGCGCCCGCACGCTCTTTCACGCGGCAGAAACAATCCAGCAATCGTCGCTCCCTAACGTTCGCGCGTCACGGAGCCGAGGCGTGGGTGAAACGGGCCGTCTGGATCAGCGCGGTTGTCGGAGGGATCGCGGTCACCGGGCTGGCGGTGGCCCGCACGGGCGCGCCGCGCTCTACCGAGCCGGGTTCAAGTAACGCGAGCGTCGTCCGCGTCACCCGACGCGACATCGGATCGCAGGTCAAGGCGACCGGCGTCATCAAACCACGCGTCGGCGCCGAAGTGAAAGTCGGCTCGCGCATCTCCGGCGTCGTCAAGCGCCTCTACGTACAGATCGGCGACAGCGTCGCCCAGGGGCAATTGCTGGCCGAGTTGGACGACCGCGATCTCGCGGCCCTTCGCGACCAGGCGGCCGCGACGCTCAAGCAGCTCGAGGCGACGCTGCGGTACGCCGAGGCCGATCTCACGCGAAAGCGCGCGCTGTTCGGCGCGCGGACTCTCGCGCAATCCGACATCGACGCCGTCGTGCGCGACTCGGCGGTCGTTGCGCAGCAGGTCGCGGCGGCGCGGGCAAGTCTCGACTACGCCGCGGCGCAGGTCGCCTACGCACGGATCACGGCGCCGATCGCCGGCGTCGTCGCGTCCGTCGCGACGGAAGAAGGCGAAACCGTTGCCGCGAGTTTCTCCGCCCCGACCTTCCTCACCCTGCTCGATCCGTCGCGACTCGAGGTCTGGGCCTACGTCGACGAAACCGACATCGGCCGGATTCGCGCCGGGCAGGCCGCACGCTTCACCGTCGACACGTACGGCGACGAGGAGTTCGAGGGGCGCGTGAGCGCCGTGCATCCGACGGCCGAGATCCGCGACAACGTCGTCGACTACGTGACTGTGGTGCAGTTCCAGCGGCCGAAGAGTCGCACGCTGCGTCCGGAGATGACAACGACCGTACGGATCGCGCTGGCCACGCGCGAGAACGTCCTCGCCGTGCCGATTCGCGCGGTGCGCTGGCAAGGCACGCGCGCGTTCGTCCTCGTCCGGACTCACAAGAGCGACGGCAGCGACAACGTCGAACGTCGTTCCGTGACGCCCGGACTCAAAGACGAGACTTTCTGCGAAATCGTGAACGGCCTGCGTGAGGGCGACGAGGTCCTCGTCGGCGACGTCAACACTCAACCACAGGGTTCGTCGTGATCCAGCTCGAGCAAATCGGCAAGCGGTACGCGGCGCCGGGCGGCGGCACGATCGACGCGCTCGCCAACGTCTCGCTGACCATCGCGCGCGGAGAGTTCGTGGCCGTCACCGGCACGTCCGGTTCCGGCAAGTCCACGCTCATGAACGTCCTCGGCCTTCTCGACGAGCCAACGCAGGGCCGCTACACATTCGAAGGACAGGAGGTCTCCCGCCTCTCCGCGGCCGAGCGCGCGCGATTTAGAAACAAGAGAATTGGCTTCGTCTTCCAGGCGTTTCATCTGCTCGCCCGCACGACGGCGCTGGAGAACGTCGAGCTTCCGCTCGTCTACTCCGACCGCGAGTCGACCGAGGGCTTGGCTGAGCGCGCGCTCGACGCGGTGGGCTTATCCGACCGGATGTCGCACAAGCCGGGCGAACTCTCCGGCGGCCAACAGCAACGCGTCGCCATCGCCCGCGCGCTCGTCAACGAGCCGGATCTCATCCTCGCCGACGAGCCCACGGGCAACCTCGACCCCCAGTCGGCGGGCGACGTGCTCCGCGTCCTCCAGAGGCTGAGTGCGGGCGGACGAACGATCGTGCTCGTCACTCACGATCCCGCCGTGGCGTCGTGGGCGCAGCGCATCATTCGACTCGACGCTGGCAGCGTCGTGGCTGACCAGCGCACCACACCGCAACCCGTCGGCGCCGCGCTCCAGGAGATCGTATGAAACAGTCGCGCCTCGTGCAGCAGAGCCTCCGGTCCATGCGGCGCTACCCGCTGCGCACGATCCTCATGATGCTCGGCAGCGTCGTCGGCGTCGCGGCGCTGACGTTCGTTCTCTCCGTCGGACGCGGCGCGCAGGAGATCATGCTGCGCACCGTGCGTCAGATCCTCGGCGACCAGGCCATTCTGATCCAAGCCGGCGGCGGCACGATGATGGGCGGGCCGCGCGCCGGATCGGCACGCCTGACGCTCGACGACATGGAGGCCGTCGCGCGCGAAGTGCCGGAGATCGACGCGTGGGACCCGCAAGTGCAAACGTTCAACGCGGCTGTAAAACGCGGTGGCGCGAGCGCCACCGCGCGGGTGCTCGGCGAATCGGAGCGATGGTCGCAGGTGTGGCAGCGCGGCGTGTCGCGCGGCCAGGACTTCGACGCGTCGGCCGTCAGCGGAATGGGGCGCGTGGCGCTCATCGGCGAGACCGCCGCGCGCTCGCTGTTCGCGGGCGAGGACCCGATCGGCGGCGAAGTCGAGATCGGCAGCGTGCCCTTCCGCGTGATCGGCGTGCTCGACCGCTTCGGCGTCGACCTCCACGGCATGGACCGCGACAACGAGATCGTCGTCCCCGTCTCGACGATGATGCGCCGCGTGAAGAACGTGGACGGCATCTCGGGTGCGAAGCTCGTCGTGAAGGACGCCGGGCACGAAGAGGACGTCGCCGAGAAAGTCCGGCGTGTGCTCCGTGCGCGTCATGGGCTCTCGGCCGACCAGCCCGACGACTTCCATATGATGACGTCCACCGAGATCCATACAATGGAGTCAAAGATCGAGCGCGTGCTGTTGCTCTACGTTCCGCTCGTCGGAGCGGTCGCGCTGATCGTCGGCGGGATCGTTGCGGCGGTGATCATGCTCGCATCGGTCACGGAGCGCGTCGCCGAGATCGGATTGCGTTGCGCCGTCGGCGCGAGCCCCGACGACATCCGCCGCCAGTTCCTGCTCGAGACGGCGACGACGATCGTCCTCGGAGGCCTCGCCGGCATCGCGCTCGGAATCATCGCCGTCAAGCTCGCGACGCGCCGCATGCCGATTGAGGCGCCGTTCTCATGGAGCGCGGTGTTGATCGGTTTGGCTGCCGCTGCGCTCACTGGACTCGTCGCCGGCGTATTCCCCGCACGCCGCGCGGCGCAACTCAATCCGGTCGATGCACTGAGATGACGGTGGACCGGTGGACCGGTGGACCGGTAGACCGATAGACCGGTAGCCGAGAGATGAAGCTCCGCCGCAACATCGGCACATCGCTTCGAGCTCTGTTCTCCCACCGGGTACGGACTTCGCTCGCCGTCCTGAGCGTGAGCATCGGAACCGCGGCGGTGCTCGTGACCAACGCGATCGGGACGGGAGCCGATCGCGACATCCAGCGAGGCATCGAGAGCCTCGGCGTGAACCTCGTCGTCGTGCGCCCAGCTCAGGTGCGGCGCACGGCGGCGCGGCGTGAGCTCGCTGGAACTGCGAAGACGCTGACCATGGCCGACTACGAGGCGATCGCCGAGCTCCCGGAGATCGCGTCTGTCGCGCCGGGTATCGATGGCGCCGTCAGAGTGAAGGCGGGTACGCGCACCGTGCCGACGCAGCTCCTCGGCACGACGCCCGCGTTCTTCGACGTGCGACGCTTTCACGTCCGAAACGGCCGCCTCTTCGACGAGGACGACGATCGCGCCGCGCGGCGCGTCGTCGTACTCGGCGCCCGCGTCGCCGACCAACTCGCCGACCCGGACATCGTCGGCAAGCAGGTTCGCATTCGCGGCATTCCGTTCGACGTCGTCGGCGTGCTCGCGCCGAAAGGCGTCCTGGCCGATGGCGACGAAGACGATCAAGTCATCGTGCCGACGCGCACCGCGCTCAGACGTCTGCTCAACGTCCCCTGGCTGAGCGCCGTGTACGTGAGCGCGTCCGACCCGAACGCGGTCGGCGCCGCCGAGTCGGCAATCGGTGGACTCCTCGGGCGGCGCCACCCGCCGCGCCAGACGCTGCAAGCGGCGTTTGAGATCCAGGATGCCTCGCGCTTCTTCACGCTCCAGCGGCGCACGACCGCCGCACTGGCGAGTCTCACGACGGTGCTCGCCGGCGTCGCACTCGGCGTCGGCGGCACCGGGATCATGGCGCTCATGCTCCTGTCGGTGCGTGAGCGGACGAGCGAGATCGGGCTCCGGGTGGCGGTGGGCGCGACGCCGCGAGACATTGTCGTCCAGTTCCTCCTGGAGTCTCTGATTCTCGCTCTCGCTGGCTGGACCGTTGGCGCGGCGCTCGGCGGCGCCGGCGCACTCGCGATCAAGCTCGCGGTGGGCTGGCCCGTCGCCGTGCCAACTTCCGCACTGGCTTCGTCGCTCGGCGTGGGCCTGGTGATCGGGTTGGGCTTCGGCGCCGTTCCCGCCCGCCGCGCGTCGCTGGTGCAGCCGGCGCGGGCGCTGGTGGCCGCGTGAGCGCGGCGTCATCGCGGGTGCTGCTCATCGATGACGACGAGCGACTCAATGCGCTGCTCACCGAATACCTCGGCAAGTTCGGCTACTCGGTGCGCGCGGCGACGCGGCCGAGCGCGGGGCTTCGTGCGTTGAAGTCGGACCCGCCCGATCTCGTCATCCTCGACGTGATGCTCCCCGAGATGGACGGACTCGCCGTCTGCCGCAAGATCCGCGAGTCGAGCCGAGTGCCCGTGATCATGCTGACGGCGCGCGGCGACGTGAGCGACCGAATCGTCGGTCTCGAGCTGGGCGCCGACGACTATCTTCCCAAGCCGTTCGAGCCGCGCGAGCTCGTGGCGCGGATGCAAGCCGTGCTGCGGCGCCGCACTGACGACGAGGCGGAGATCAGTCGCGCCGGCCACGTCGAAGTGAACTGGACGACGCGCGTGGCGCGCTTGCAGGGTCGCGAGCTCGTGCTCACGACGGCCGAGTTCGAGCTGCTCGGCTTCCTCGTGCGCAACCAAGGCAAAGTGCTTTCCCGCGAACGCATCATCGAAGGGACGCACGACATCAACTGGGCGGCGTACGACCGTTCCATAGATGTGCTGGTCAGCCGTCTTCGCCAGAAACTCGGCGACGACTCGAAGCGGCCGAGCTTCATCCGCACGGTGCGCGGTATCGGGTACAGCTTCGTCGGAGGCGGCGAGTGAGCGCCCCCGAGGTGGGCGGGAAGCGCAAAGAGTCGTCGGTGTTCGGCAAGCTGGCAGCGATCATGCTGGTGATGGCGTTCCTCCTGATGCTCATCACGACCGGCTTTTTCGTCGCGCTCGTGCAGCCGACGCTTCACGGGGAGATCAGCCCCGGCGTGGCCCACGCGTGGCTGCTCGTCCTGTCGCTGCTCGTGATGTCCGGCGTGGTGCTCACCACACAAGCAGTCCTGCAGAAAATGCTGCGACCACTGCGCGTTCTGACCGACGGCGTGACGCGGCTTGGCGAGGGAGAGCTCGGCGTGACGGTCCCGCGCACGACGACCGACGAATTCGGCAGGCTGACCGACACGTTCAACCTGATGGCGGGGCGAGTGCGCGAGATGATCACCGCCCGCGACCGGCTGTTGATCGACGTGAGCCACGAGCTGCGCTCGCCGCTCACCCGCATGAAGGTGGCGCTCGAGCTCATGCCCGACGACGTGCAGCGGGCGCGCCTCTCGAGCGAGGTTGCCGAGCTGGAGCGGATGATCAGCGGGCTGCTCGAGCTGGAGCGATTGCGCACGGGTCGCGGGGTGACGCTCGTGCGCCAGGATATCGTGCCGATCCTGCGCGAGGTCATCACGACCTACGAGGGTCGCGCTCCTGGCGTACGGTTCAGCACGGATGGCGAACGCCAAGTGCCCGCGGCGGTCGATGCCGAGCAGTTGAAGAGCGTGATGCGCAATCTGCTCGAGAACGCGCTGAAGTACTCGTTGGCGGACAGCAAGGCGATACAAGTGACCGTCGCGGCGCGCGACGACGGCGTGCGCGTCCGCGTGACCGACGACGGCGTCGGCATTCCGAGGGAGGACGCGGAGCGGATCTTCGAACCCTTTTTCCGGGTGGACCGTTCGCGGTCGAAGGAAAGCGGTGGGTACGGCTTGGGGTTGAGCATCTGCAAGCGTGTGATGGAGGCACACGGCGGGCAGATTGTACTCGAACCCCGCAGCGGCGGGCGCGGTGCGACCTTCGTGCTCCGCTTCCCTCGAGCGGACTGAGTCCCGGGCAAAACGCGGCGACCGGATTGGAGCCCGCTTTTCGTTTGGCTGGCAGGTCGGCCATCCGCGACAGATCCGTGACCGAGCTCGGCCACGACGTCACAGTGACTGACCCAACAGTCTCAGGGCGCGCCGCCTGCGCCGCTGGGACGTATTGATCCAGCTGCGGGACTCGACAAGACGCTCGTTAGAAGCCTATGTTAGCCCCCTGAACGAAAGCGCGGCGTGCAATGAGTAACGCATCTACTTCCGCCGATAGCCAGGTTCCCGTGCGGGGGGAGCCGCTCTCACGACAACTCGGTCTCGCGAGCCTCGTCGCCCAGTTCGTCGGTCTCGCGATTGGCAGCGGCATCTTCCGCGTGCCGAGCACCGTGGCGGCGCAGATCGGCTCCGTCGGCGGCATCGCCATCATTTGGCTCGCCGGCGCCGCTGTCGCGATCGCGGGCGCGTTGCCGATCATGGCGATGACGACGGCGCTGCCGCGCACCGGCGGAAGCTACGTCTTCCTGCGAGAGGCGTACGGTCCGCTCGTCGGGTTTCTTTACGGCTGGGTCAAGATGCTCGTCACCGGGCCCGCGGGCATGGCGGCGTTCGCGTTGGTCTTCGCCGAGTACGCGCGCGCCTTCGCGCCGCTGACGGACGGACAGGTCCATCTGGTCGCCGGAGGATTGGTCCTCGCGCTCACCGCGGCGCACGTCCGGTCCGTGCCGTGGGGTGTAAGGCTCCAAATTGTGTCCACGGTGGCCAAGGTGCTGGCACTCGCGGTTCTCGCGGTGCTGATCTTCGCCCTGGGCAATCCACATCATGGGGCGTTTGCCCAGCCCATCGCGTGGAGCGGCGTCTCGACGTCGAGCTTCTTCGTCGCGCTCGTCGGCGTGCTCTGGACGTACAGCGGGTGGAACGAGTTCACGTACCTGGCCGGCGAAGTGAAGGACCCCGTTCGCAACTATCCGCGTGCGCTCCTCATCGGCATCGCAATCATCTTGTCGGTGTATCTGATCGTCAATGCCGCATATCTGTACGTGTTGCCGCTCCCGGTGATCGCGAAATCGACGCTCGTTGCGGCGACCGCGGCGACAGGTCCCCTCGGTCCGCGTGGCGGAGCGTTCGTGGCGGGTCTTGTCATGCTCTCCACCTTCGGCGCGCTCAACGCCTCGATCATGGCGAGCCCGCGCGTGTGGTATGCGATGGCCAACGACGGACTGCTCTTCCGCATCATCGGGGCGGTGCATCCGCGCAACCGCACACCCTACGTCGCGCTGCTGCTCAACATGTGCCTCGGCCTCGTGGCCGTATTCACACATTCGTTCGATCAGCTCACGCGCATCTTCGTGCTCGGACGTTGGCCCTTCCTCACGCTCGCGGTCGCCAGCGTCTTTGTCGTGCCGCGCCGGCGGCCGGAGCTTGCTCGGCTCTGCCACGCCTGGGGCTACCCATTCGTTCCCGCGGCGTTCGTGTTGTTCTCCGTGGCCATGCTGGCCAATGAAGTCGTCAGCCGGCCGTCCAACCTGCTGCCCAGCGTCGGCATCGTGGTCGCGGGCATTGCGGTCTACTACGGTTCGCGCGCCGTCTCCAGTTGGCGCACGGTGGCGCGGGGCGCGACCGCCGACGCAGCGCCGTGACCCACTTCGTCGTTGGCAAGACGGGCAGTTTCTCCGTTCGCGGCTACCTCGTCTGATGATCCACTACGTCGTCACTGAGCACGGCAGCGTCTCGATCCGCCGCTACCTCGAGGGAGAGGGGCCCGAGTTCGCGGGCCGCATGCGCGTCGTGAGCTACGAAGAGCTCGCGCGCATGCGCGAGCTCCCGCTCGGAACGTGGCTGTTCGCCGAAAAGGATCGACTCGACTCCGCCTACCGCGATCTGGCGACGCTCGTCGCCGAGCGCCTCGAGGCGGTGGGACGCGGCGCGCGGATGTTGAACGACCCCCGGCGCGTGCGCTTGCGGTTCGACCTGCTTCGCGCCGCACACGACGCGGGCGTCAACGATCACCGCGCCATTCCGGCGACGGACATTCGTTTCGGCACGCGCAACGGCGCCGGCGCGAGTGACTCGCCGACGTTTCGCGCCGACTCGCTCCGCTACCCCGTCTTCGTTCGCCTCGCCGACGATCACACCGGCAACCTCTCACCGCTGATCGACTCGCCGAGGGACCTCGCCACCGCACTGGCGTCGGTGTTGGCCAACGGAGCACGGCGGCACGATCTGCTCGTCGTGGAGTTCTGCGACACGCGGGACGAGCAAGGTCTCTTTCGCAAATATTCGGCGTACAACGTCGGCGGGCGGATCATTCCGCGTACGATCGAGTGCAGCCGCCAGTGGATGGTGAAAAATCGCGGGCGGCTTCTGGACCGCGAGCGAGCCGACGACGAGATCCGTTACTGCGAGACGCACCCGCATGAGCGGTGGATTCGCGAGATGTTCTGTCTCGCGCGGATCGACTACGGTCGCATCGACTACGGTTTGCTCGACGGGACACCCCGGTTATGGGAGGTGAACACACACCCTTGGATCGGTGGCCGACAGTCTCGTCGTCAGGAGCCGGAGATCGTCGCCTATCGGAGCATGATCGAGCCTGCCCGCACGAAGTTCTTCGATGAATTTCGGAACGCGTGGGCGGCTATCGATACGCCGGCGAGCGACGGAGAAAGCGCGGCGCTGGAGATCCCGGACACCCTCCGTCGAGCGATCGATCGATCGCAGAAACAACGACGCCAGTCGGAGCGACTGAGCTCGATGCTCAACGGCGTCGAGCGACAAAGAGGCGGATATCGGATGACGCACGCCGTGAAGCGCGGCCTGACGCTGATTCTGGCCGCCTGGCTGAGGACGGACCCACGCTGAGTCTCACTGTTCAGGAAATAGCAGGCGCCTGAACGGCATCGACTCCGCGCCCTACGGTAGCGTGAGCTCGGCGCGGACCGGATAGGAGCCAGCGGGCAGCCAATCGACGAGCCACACGCGCGCACCCTCGAACCAGCGCGCGTCGACCCCTGTGCTCCGACCCACGAACGCCTCGCGGGTGTCGAGCGTCAACTCGCGAGTGAGCACCTCGTCGCCGGGAAGCACGAGCCACGACGACCCGCCGCTCGTACCACGCACGGTCAGCGGAATCGCCTCGTGGCGGGCGTCGTTCACCAGTGCGTACGTGACGACGCGGGATCCACTCCCGAATTGGTGAGCGTCCGCGGACCGTGGAAACTCGATCGAATTGATCGTGATCTCCGTTTGTCCCGACTGGACCCATTGGCGAATCGATACACGTCGTCCGGGCACCGCCAGACGGGCGCCGGGAGCGAGCGGCAAGCTTCCCGCCGTCCGTGGAGTGGTTGCGGAGATTAGCCCGTAAATGGTGATCTTCTTGATTCCTTTTGCCAGTCGTGATTGCTGCGCGAGAACCGGCCGCAGAACGACGGATTGAACGAGTGCGGAGTCGCGATCGGGCGTCAGCCAAACGCTGTTGGCGATCGACGCAGGTCGAACCGATCCAAGCTCGATGGTCGAGAATGCTGGACGGATTTGCATCTTCGTGGCGTCGGCGAGATCGAGCTCCGCGCTATCCAGGCGGAGTGTCAGCCGCTGCCCCGCGGTAGCAGAGGTCGTGCGAACCTCAAGCCGAATGTCATACGCATTGATCGTCTGCGGGTCACGCGGAAACGATATCGCGATCGCGTCTCCCCGAGTCACGCTGTCCGCCGCGAATCGCGGCGACTGAATCGACGGCGTGTTCAACACGCCCATCAAGCCGCACGCAGCGACGGCGACGCCCACGGCGAGCGAACGCCATCCTCGGTCGCGCCTGGCGTAGAGCCAGAACGGCAACGCCAGGCAGCCGACAGCGCCGATCCACACAACCAGCTGATCGAATGAGATGAGTCCGGGTTTGCCGCTGGCCCCGAACACGACGCTCCTGGAGAACAGCGACGTCCACAGGTCGGAGGTGATGCCCAAAGCCACGGGTATGCACACGAACATGACGATGAGGCTCTTCAAGTCCTTCGTCAGCGACGCGAGCGCCAGCGCGACGAGCAGCCAGCGCGCGTACTCGGATGTTGCCGTGGCCAGCCGTCGAACGAGCTCGACCCCGTGAATGTCGAACGACGACACAGCGAATGCCTGCGCCGCGACGGGCAATGCGACCACGATCACCACCACGAGCAGGATCTTCGCCAGCAGAACGGCGGTCGGCGACAACGGACGAGTCGCCCAAAATGCGTCCGCCCGAATGGGCGAGTCGCTCTGAATCAGGGTCGCGACAAGCACCACGCCCGCGATCACGACGAGGAACATCGCCATCTCCAACACACGGGACGGCGACCACCAGCCGGTGACTCGCGCCGCCGCGACGGCGACGAGCGCCACGTAGACGATGAACGGCCAGCGGGATTCGCGGAGATCCTTGCGGGCGACGTGCAACACCTGCGCGATCGTGTTCATGCCGAGTTCCTCATGGCGCCCCACGTCTCACCGCGCGTCGCCACCGCAACGAATACTTCGCGGAGCGTCGCCGGGCGCACTTCGACGCGCGCCGCCGGAAATCGCTGCGACAGCTCGCTCGACAATGCGTTCACGTCGCTCGTGTCGGCGACGAAGCCGAGGCGATTGCCCGCCCGCTCGACGGACATCCAGTTGGCGTCGACTCCATTCGCCGGCGACGGTCCGCTCGCCGTCACCTCGACGCGCTTGAACCGCGACCGCATCTCGTCCATCGACGCGTTGAGGCGCATGCGGCCCTCGGCGAGAATCCCGACGCGGTCGGCGAGCAACTCCAATTCGCCGATATCGTGCGACGAGAGCAGCACCGTCCACCCCTCCGCGCCGGCCGACTCGAGGAGCCCGCGAACCAGCTCGTCCTTCACGATCGCGTCCATGCCGCTGAACGGCTCGTCCATCAGCAACAGCTTGGGACGCGGCGCGAGCACACATAGCAGCGCCGCCTTCATGCGCTCTCCGCGCGAAAAAGTTCGAATCGGGCGATCGGTCGGAAGCTGAAAGCGGTCGCGCAGCTTTGCCGCGAGCGACGCGTCCCACGTCGGATAGAGCGGCGCCACATACGCCTCGAGCTGCTCGACGCGCATCCACGTGGGGAGCTGTTGGTTTTCGTTCACGTACGCGATCGACGTGCGATCGCCGTACGCCAGCGCCGAGCATTCGATGCCGAGCACGCTCGCGCGGCCGCGCGTCGCGCGCCGAAGGCCGGCGAGAATCTGCACGAGCGTCGTCTTCCCCGCTCCGTTCCGCCCGAGCAGCGCGAACAGCGCGCCTTGGGGAATCGAGAGGTCGACGCCGTGCAGCGCGTCGGTGCCGGCGCGATACCGGTAGGTGAGCCCGAGAGCGTCCACTGCCGCGGTCTGCATCATGTCCTCCCCCTCCATCACGCGCCGCTGCCTCGGCGCCGAGTCGAATCGTGATTGTCGTCGCCGAACAGCTCGTGCCAGCGCGCGGATACGGCATCGAGGACGTCGCGTCGCGATGCGCCGAGCCGTTTCGCCTCGACGACGAGCTGCTCGACCTCGCCGGAGAGGAGCGCGCGCCGATCGGCCGCGCTCCCGCGCGGAATCGCGACGACGACCGTTCCGATGCCGGGGCGCACTTCGAGCAGGCCGGCGCGAACGAGCTCGGCGACGATCTTCTGCGCGGTGTTCGGGTTGATCTTGAGTGCCTGGCTCAGCTCCCGGACCGACGGAAACGTCGCGCCCGTGGCGAGGTCCCCGGACACGATCGCCCGCGTCGCCGCGTAGACGACTTGGCGGTACGGCGACTCGCCGGGCTTGAGGGTGACGGGGAACGGGAGCACGGTGTACTATGTGCCATAGTACACCTAGTTGTCAATGGTGGCGCGCGCTCAACAGGTCCCACCAAGTCGTGTTCGGGAGGCACAGAAGCGAATGAGGCGCGCTCACCACCTCAAGCCAAGCGTGTACGCGACGAGTCCGATCCGTTCGCCCGTGAACAACCGCGGTCCGAACGTGACGAGCGGCCTCGCCGACACAGTCGCGTCGATTGGACCGACGCTGACGAGGCGCAGGGTCGCGTGGGCGTTCAGCCCTCCTGTGTATCCCTGATTTCCAGCGTATTGAAATTGGTGATAGACGCCCGGCCCGGCGCCGATGTCGATTCGATCCAAAAAGCGGAGTGAGATCGGAGCCGCGATTCCATAGATCGTCGGGAACTGCAGCGCGCAGTTTCGGGGGAGCGAGGTCAGGCAAACCTCGTCTGATGATGTGGCCCACGACGCCTCGAGCCCGAGGGCGATCGTCTCGTCCACGTCGAACGTCGTCGCAACGAACCGGTCGACGAGGAGTTCATGGGCGGCCGTCGTGGAAGATGCGAGGCCAAATCCGCCTTCGACGTGGCCGCGCCGCGCCGTCGGCGACGGTGCGGCGTGTGACACGAGCGATCCATAGTAGTTGTAGAGCGCCAGAGCGGCTCGGCCGGCGTCGCTGTCCGTTCGATGGCTCGGCGCATTACACGAGTACCGGTCTTCGCGAGACCCCTGCAGCCGTTGGATGTGCAGATCGCCCGCGTCCATGATGGCCTCGTTCCGCGTGACGCAGGGCGCCGTCATGTCCCACGCGCCGAGTTCGGCGAAGCGCGCCGCGGCGACCGGCCAATCGATCGTGTCGCGCACGACCTTCCCGCAGTGACGCGACCCGGACTTCCAATCCGTGCATTGCCCCTGGTAACGCGACGGACCCCATTCTCGGACCTCGTGCCACACCATGATGACCTGCCCTACCGGCGGACGACCTGGTTGCTCGACGAGGCGAACGACGGCAACCGGCGATCCGGCCATCATCGAATACCAGTCACTCATACGCAGCTCGCGTGTGCCGGCGGGGAGCGTCACGCGAGCGAGAACCGGCCATCCGAGCGCGTCGGTCGCATCGTCGCTGGGCAGTGGAAACGAGAGCGCGCTGTCGCCGGACGGCGATCGAGGCGTGTACTGCACCGATAGCACGGGCCGCGCGGAATGAACGCACGCGCCGGCAAACAGAAGAAGCGTCAGGCGCTTGGTCATGAGTGACGCGCCTGTCCACCCGGTCACGGCCGCCGCGGCCCTTCCATCGTCCCGCCGCCTTGCGCGAGGCGCATCTTCGTGACCGCGCCGTTCTCGCTGATGAACGTGACGCGGAGCGACGGATCGAACGCCGCACCGAAGACCCAGTTGCCGGCGTAGATGAGCGGAAACTTCCCCTGTCCCTGTCCTTCGGCCTGCGTCACCACTTGGCCGTTCTCGACCGCGATGTGAATCACGAATTTCCCGCCGCCCGGCGGCGCGAGGTCATAAATCCCCGGCAGCTTGTCGCGAATCGAATCCGGCAGCGTGACCGCGACGACCGGCTTGGGCGGCGACACGAGCGGCATGCCGAACACGGCGCGCGCGACGTTCTGCGCGAGACCGTCGGGTCCCTTATCCGCGTTGCTGAACACCACCACGTTCACGCTGTCGTCCGGGAAGTACACGCTCGCCGTCGTGAACCCGTTGATGCCGCCCGAGTGCCCGATCGACCGGTGTGTCCCCAGCTTCCCGGCCGTGAGTCCGAATCCATAGTTGAGGGGCTTGCCGTTGTTCAGCGTGTCCGGCGTCGTCATGAGCGCGTACGAGTGCGCGTTGACGACGCGGCCGCCCATGAGCGCGCGCTGCCAGATGACGAGATCGCGGACGGTCGAGCAGAGCGCTCCGGCCCCGTGCGGTTGCGTCATGCTGAGAAACTCGGCCGGCTTCACGGCCTCGGATGCAGCCGAGTATCCGTCGGCGAACGACGGGTCGGTCGGCCGGTTCACGCAATAGCTCGTCTGCTTGAGTCCGAGCGGCGTGAAGAGGTCGTGTTGCACGTACTTCGAGTACGGCTCGCCCGTGACCTTTTCGATGATCATCCCGAGCAGCACGTAGCCCGTGTTCGAGTATGACCACGCGTCGCCGGGCTTGAAGTCGAGCGAATCGTTGTCGACGAACGCGACGATCTGCCGCGGCGTCATCTCCTCGGCCCAATGCTTCTGCCACTCCGGCTTGGCAGTGTAGTTGTGGACGCCCGACGTGTGGTTGAGAAGCCGGCGGATGGTGATTGTCTGCCCGTGCGTCGGCACGTCGGGGAGGTACTTCGTGATCGGGTCGTCGATCGACAGCTTGCCGCGCTCGGCCAATCGCATGATCTCGGACGAGGTGAACTGCTTTGTTATCGAGCCGATGCGATAGACGGTCGACGCGGTGGCCGGCCGATGGAGCTCGACGCTCGCGTCGCCGTAGCCTTTCATGACGAGCGTGTCCGAGCCGCGCAGGACGGCGATCGAGATCGCGGGGGTGTGAGAATCGGCGAGGAAGGCCGCGGCCAGCGAGTCGACGCGCGTCGCCACGACACCCTTCGACGGCTGCTGCGCGTTGGCTAGTCCGCTCGCTAGCGTGAGCGAGATCATTGAGTACACGAGGCGTCGAGGCATCACGCCGTCCTGGGTGGGAGACACGAGAAAGCTGAACCAACGTGTCCGCTTTGTCGAGCGTGCGGCGTATCCGCTCCAGACGGCGCGCCGACAGCGCCGGAGTTCCGCCGCACGCACGGGAAAACAGCGAATGACCGTCGCAGTCACCGCTCGCCTTGGCGCTCGACATCTCCGATCGGCCGCCTCGTCCACCACGCTCCTCCTGCTCGCCGCGCTAGCCGCGTGCGACGACAGCCTCACCTCCGAGTCATCCCTGAGACGCAGCGACGCTCAGCCGAGTCGCGCCCTGGTGCTGACGCACGGCGCCGCGGATTCGCTGCGCGCGCTCGCGGCGACCCACGGGATCGTCGCGCTTCCGCTGGCGACACACGTTCGACCCGAATTGGTCAAACTCGGGCAGGCGCTCGCGTTCGACCCGATCTTGAGCGGCAATCGCAACATGGCGTGCATGACGTGCCACCTGCCCGCGTTCGCCACGGGCGACGGAAAAAATCTTTCGATCGGTGAAGGCGGTATCGGGCTCGGTCCGATCCGCGTGCTTGGGCGCGGCGTGTTCATTCCGCGCAACGCGCCGCCGCTATTCAATCTCGCCGGTCTCAATCAGCTCTTCTGGGACGGCCGCGTCTCGGTCGACGCCGCGGGCGCCTTCCACACGCCGGCGAACGATCAAGTGACACCGGCGATGGCTCAGGTGTTCGAGTTCGGCGCGGCATCGGCGATCGGCCTCTTCCCCGTGACGTCGCGCACCGAGATGCGCGGGCAGAACAGCGTCGCGATCACCACGGCTGGCTTCACGCGCAACGAGCTCGCGCAGATCCCGGACAACGATTTCACCGGCATTTGGAACGCCGAGATGGCGCGGCTCGGCGCCATTCCCGAGTACCGGAAGCTCTTCGAGGCGGCGTACCCGGGGACGCCCTTCCCGTCGATGACGTTCGCGCACGCGTCGAACGCGATGGCCGGCTTCTTCGTCGACCAGCTCACGTTCCAGAACACGCCGTGGGATCGGTTCCTCGCCGGCGACGACGCGGCACTCACGCCGCAGCAATTCAGCGGCGCCAACACGTTCATGGGCCCGGTCGCCAAGTGCGCGGGCTGTCACAACGGGCCGCTCTTCACGGACGCCAAGACACGCAACGTTGCGCTCGCGCAGTTCGGGCCCGGCGAGGGCGATGGAGCGAATGGCAACGACGACTTCGGACGCATCCGCGTGACTGGCGTCGCCACGGACAAATACTCGTTCAAGACGCCCGCACTGCGGAACGTGGAGCTCTCCGGCCCGTACGGCCACGCCGGAGAATTCGCGACGCTGCGCGGGTTCGTCGATCACTATAGCCAGTCGGACGTCAAGCTGGCTAACTACGACGTAAATCAGATCGATCCGTTGCTGCGCGGCACGCTACTCCAGACGACCGCCGACATTCTGGCGACTCGTTCGGGCGCGCTGAACAATCTCGTCCTCACGCCGCAGCAGGTCGATGATCTCACGGCGTACCTCCTCGCGCTCACCGATCCGCGCGCGCGCAATCTCAGGAGCTTGACGCCAGTGCACGTGCCGAGCGGACTCACGCCACCGGGGTCGCCGGTACTGGGGTTGCCGCCGATCAAGCCGCTCGCGTCTCGAAGTCAGGTGCCGTAGGCGTCGTTCTCGAACGCAGGTATGGATCTCGTCACCATGCGGGCATCTCGGCGCGGATCAACCAGACAGGCCCTCGCCGCCGATCATTGATCCCGCCCGACCGACCGACCAGAATGGTGACTATGCCCACTCACCGATTCCTCCGCCCACTAGTCGCCGCCTCGCTCCTCGCCTCGCCTGCCGCAGCTCAGGCCCCAGCCGGCTGGAACGACTTCAAGAAGCTCGTTCAGTCGTACGTCGACAGCGACAAGGTCGTCGGCGCGAGCGTCGTCATTCTCAAAGCCGGTAAGGAGACGGGCCGTTTCGACACCGGTTTTGCCGACCGTGCCGCCAACGTGCGCGTCGACTCGCAGACGATCTACCACTGGGGCTCGATTACCAAGAGCCTCACCGCGATCTCGATCATGCAGCTCCGCGATCGCGGCAAGCTCTCGCTCGACGACAAGATCGTGCGCTGGGTCCCCGAGCTTCGCGCGATGCACGATCCGTATGGCATGATGGACAGCATCACCATCCGGATGCTGCTGTCGCACACGGCCGGATTTCAGAATCCAACCTGGCCCTACGGCAGCGACCAGCCGTGGGAGCCGTTCGAGCCGACGACGTGGAACCAGCTCGTCGCGATGATGCCGTACCAGACGCTGCTCTTCAAACCCGGTTCCCGCTACAGCTACTCGAATCCCGGCTTCATCTACCTGGCGCGCGTGATCGAACAGATCACCGGCGACCCGTGGGACGCCTACGTCCAGAAAAACATCTTCGCGCCGCTCGAGATGCACGGCAGCTACTTCCGCGGCACGCCGTACTTTCTCGCCGCGCACCGGTCGCACAACTACTACGTCCGGCGCGACTCGACGACGCACGCGGTGAGCACGATCGACAACGGCGCCGACTTCGACCCGGGCATCACCTCGCCAAACGGCGCCTGGAACGCGCCGGTGAGCGAGCTCGTGAAGTACGTGGCGTTCCTCACCAACGCGATGGTCCCGGGCATGACGCGCGAGCGCTACGACGTCGTCCTGTCGCGCTCGAGCCTCGAGGAGATGTGGAAGCCGGGCATGCCGATGTCGCAGGGCTACGAGTCCAAGCCGAGCGAGTGGATGGGACTCTCGTTCTTCGTCCTCGACCGCAACGGCCAGCGCATCCTCGGTCACACGGGAAGCCAGGCGGGCTTTCGATCGTTCTACTATTTCGATCCGCGGACGCAGGTGGGAATCGTCGCCGCGTTCAACACGACGAACTTCGCCGCGCCTGCAGCTACGAGTCAGCGGCAGATGAACGAGGCGGCCCTCGCTCTCCTCGCGCCCTGACCGCGCTCCGCCGGCGCGCTGAGCGTCACGCGCTCGGGGGCGAGCCGGACGATCGGGCAAGCGATCCGGTCGAACAGTCATCCTCATTCGGCCGCGCGGCGCCTACTCTTGGTCAATCCCACTTCAACACGAGAGGACCAGCATGGCGCTGTTCATTGACATTCACAACCACGTTCCGGGCCTGACGAAGGACGCGGTCGCCGGTGCGCACAAGTGTGACCTCGACACGCAGGACAAGCACGGCGTGAAGTACCTGCAGTACTGGTACAACGAGAAGACGGGCCAGGTATTCTGCCTCGTCGAGGCGCCGAGCAAGGAGGCCGCGGTCGCCGTTCATCGCGAGGGTCACGGCCTCGTCGCGGACGAGATCTTCGAGGTCGTCGAGGGCCACTAGCACGGCCGCCGGCGCAGACTAGTAGATGTGCAGCTTGGTCAGCAGCGCGAGCGGATCGTCGACCAACGCGAACAAGTCCTTGTTGTGCTTGATCATCTTGCTGCGCATGTAGACGCGAAGCCATTGCTTGTACGTGTACAGCTCGTAGCGGTCGAACATTTCCTCGACCGGCAGGTCGCGCCGGGATAGAAGTGCGGCCAAAAACATCGCGCACTCGAATCCCAGCGAGATCGACTGAAAGTAGGGCGAACCGATGGCGGAGTCGCCCAGCAGAAAGACCGGCGATTCGGCGAACGGGTGATCGCTCGGCGCTCCCGTTCGCCACGCACGGCTCGTCGCGTTTCGACCGCGATAGAGGTTCATGGGAATCCTGACGATCTCCAGGTCGCCCATGACTTCGCCCTGCGTTTCCTGCTTGACCTTGTCGATGAAGCGATCCATCGACCGGGCAACGTCGGGGAAATGACCGCGCAGCCATTCACCGTCGAACTGCGGCGGCATCGCCGCGTAGTCCTCGGCGGTGATGTTCACGATCCCCGTCACGTGGCTGACGTTGCCGTCGTAGTACGTGCGGTCGACCGCGGGAATGAACTTGTACTCCGGATTCTCGGCGTTCTTGTAGTACTTGCAGAATTCGTTGCACTCGTAGTGCCGCCCGTACAGGAAGGTGACGACGATCGCGTATTCGAGCCGGATGTTGAGCGTGTTGCCGCCTCCATCGACCGCGGCCGCGCCGGGCACGAGGTGATCGCGAAGCAGAGACTTGCTTCCCGTGCAATCGACGAGGATGTCTCCGGGCGCGAGCATGGCCATGGCATCCTCCGCCGTCATGACCGCCGAGGTGCGGTGCACGTTGGTCGACGCGCGCGCGTCGATCAGGGTGCTCAGCGAACGCTCGATCGTGTTGAGCGGACAGAAGCCCTGCGACCATTGTCGAAGCAGAGACATCAGGTCGGACGGAATCGCGTTTCTGAGCGCCAGGCCGTCGTCGAGCTCCGGTGGATCGAAGACCGCCTCGACGTTCTCCGAGTCGATGTAGTCGGCCCGATAACCCTCCAGCGAGTCCGCGACGAGGAACGACGATAGCTTGACCATCCGCGTGCGCGTGTACTCGTGTCGCTTCTCATAGAGCGAGACCGAGAGCCCATCGACCGATTGGAGCAACGCCGTGAGGAGGAGGCCGACGGGGCCGGCGCCGACGACGTGTATTCGGCCACGAGCCAGCGGCGTCTCGGAGGCTGTCGAACTTGGCCGTGCGGTCATTCGCCTGTTCACTCGGATGCGATCGGATCGGAGTGGCCGGCGACCGGATGATGCCGCCAAGCGTGCCCCCGCCCCACATAACCAATCCGGCAACCGCGAGAATGCCAAGTCCGACCGAGACGCGGGAGGGCGTCGCTAGTCCGACCTCAACGCCTCGATCGGGTTCACCCGCTTCGCTCGGAGCGCCGGCACCGCGCTCGCCAGGACCGACACGGCGAGCAGCGTGCCCGCGCCGCCGAGCAGGACGCCGACATCCCTCGGCGACGTTTCGAAGAGGAGCGGAGCGATGAAGCGTCCCGCCCAGAGTACGATGACCAGGCCGATCGCGACGCCGAGGAGCGCCATGCTCACGCTGTTCCGCAGCACCAGGAGCACGATGGACCGGGCCTGCGCGCCGAGGGCCATGCGCACACCGATCTCGCGCGTGCGCTGCGCGACCAGATAGCTCATGACGCTATAGAGACCGACCGCGGCGACGACCAGCGCGAGCACGCCCATCAACGTGAAGACCGCGGCGCCGAGCCGCCACGGACGGACCTGGGGGTCGATGGCGTCCTGCATCGAGCCGATGCCCACGAATGAAATCGACGGGTCGATGGAGAGAAGGAGTGCACGCACGGCGCGAGTCGCCTCCGCCTCGCGGCCCGGCACCGGACGGACGAGCAACGCCGTGCCGCCGATGCCGCGCTCCTGGCCAAAGGGGACGTAATAGTTGAGGGCCGGAAGCTCCTTGAGCCCCCAGGCGTGCGCGTCGGCTACGACGCCCACGACTCGTGAGCACGTGGTGAGACTATCCTTGCTGGGGCTCCAGTAGAGGCACTCGCCGACGACGTGGTCGCGATGCCAGAACGTTCGCGCCATCGCTCGGCTCACGATCACCACCGGTTCGCTCCCCGCGTGGTCGTTCGCCGTGAACGTGCGTCCCTCGAGTGGGCGCGCCCCGATCGTCTCGAAGTAGTCGGGCGCGACGGCGGCCAAGAACGGTCCCGGCGCCTTGAATTCGGGAATCGAATCCCATCCCGGAATGCGAAGGAACTGGCCGAACGAGCTCTGGAACGGGAGTCCGATGGACAAGCTCGTCTGCTCGATGCCGGACAGTTGGCGCGCGCGCCGCATCGCCTCGAGGTACACCGACCGCCGCCGCTCCACCTCGCCGGCGGCGCTCCGGTCGCCGATGTGGGCCTCGGTGGGATATCGCACCTGGACCACGAGCACGCGATCGGGCTGGAAGCCGAGGTCGATCGCGCGCACGTGCATCAGCGAGCGAACGAAGAGACCCGCGCCCGTCAACAAGACCAGTGACAGCGCCGCCTGCGACACAGTGAGCACGCCGCGCAAGCGCGACGTCTGGCCGCCGCCGTCGCGGGCTCCGGCCTTGAGCGCCGCCGTGAGATCCGGCCGGCTCGCGCGGAGCGCCGGGGCAAGGCCCGTCAGGAGCCCCACCGCGACGGCGATCGCCGCGGCGACGCCGAGCACGCGCAGATCGACCGGCGCGGACGGCCATTCTACTCCTGTGATGAGTATTTTGCGCAGCAGCAGCGACGTCGCCCACGCCACGGCGAGTCCGGCTCCGGCTCCGAGCCCGGCGAGGAGCATGCTCTCGGTGAGCAGCAGGCGCGCCAGGCGGCCGCGTCCCGCGCCGAGCGCGATGCGCACCGCGATCTCGCGGCGTCGTCGCACGGCGCGTGCGAGCAGAAGATTGGCGACGTTCGAGCAGGCGATGAGGAGGACGACCGCGGTCACGCCGATGAGCCAGCGCACGATCGTCACCTCGGCCGCCTCGTGGCCATTTCCGTTGGCGGAGAGCGGCGCGAGCCAGAGAGTCGCCGCCTTGAACGACGCGTCGTTCCCGGCGTACGCCGCGCGATAGGCGGCCGTGGCATCGGCGGAGGCCTGCTGCGGGCTCACGCCCGGCTTGAGACGCGCGACGATTCGCAGCCACTGGGAATTCCACGATGCCGTCCAGCGGGTCGTGACCGTACTGGACCGCAACGACATCGGAATCCACGCATCAACCGGCGCGAGCTGCGGACCCGTGAAGCCGTGCGGCGCGACGCCGACGATTGTGTAGTCCTCGTCGCCGAGCTTCACCTTGCTGCCGACGACGGCGCTGTCGCGACCGAACGCGCGCGTCCAGAGCGCGTCGCCGATCACGACGACGTGTTGCGGCGCGTCCGGCGCGTCCTCGGCGGCACCGAAGAACCGGCCGAGCTCGGGGCGAACGCCGAGCAGCGGAAAGAGATCGTAGGTCGCGGCGCCAAGCGGAATGACCACGGCGTCGGCGCCGGCGCCGAACGTGGTCGAGTTGACCGAGTACGCCGCGACGTTCGCGAATGAGCGCGTCGCGTGTCTGAAGTTGTCGTAGGACACCCAGCCGAACGTCGCGCCGGTCACGTCGCCGTTGGCCCCGGCGTGTCGCGTTCTATAGAAGCGCATGACCCGCGACGGGTCGGCGATGTAACTCGGTCCGCGGATCAGCAGGCGGTCCGCGGCACCGAACATCGCCGCGTTGGCGCCGATTCCCAACGCCAGCGTGACGACGACGAACGCCGTCATGACCTTGTCCCGCCGGAGGCCGCGCACGGCGAATCGAACGTCGTCGCGGAGATCGTCGAACAGATCGCGAAGTCGCATGTGTTCCTCCCGCCGTTCGGCGGATCCTTCGAGGTCGTGAAGCGCTTGCTCGACGCTGCCGCCGAGCCGGTGGACGGCTTCGTGCGCGCCTCGGCGA
The DNA here is from genome assembly GCA_963789315.1 of uncultured Gemmatimonadaceae bacterium. Lineage (GTDB taxonomy): Bacteria > Gemmatimonadota > Gemmatimonadetes > Gemmatimonadales > Gemmatimonadaceae > JAQBQB01. The sequence goes on from CAWBKI010000016.1 coordinate 205,969, forward strand.
CGCTCATGCCGGGCGATGAGTTGTTCGGTGCGCGCCTCGAGAACGGATTCGAGCTCCGCCCTCGCGTCGGCGCGTCCGAGGCGACGCAAGTGCAGCGCGAGTCGGAAGAGGCGGCGCACGCCCTGGCGGATCGGTGCGGCGATCATGGAGTGGACGGCTAGCGGCCGGCGGTCTTCGCGGCCAGCACCGTCGCGATGGCGTCGACGTGGTCCGAGAGCGCGCGTCCCTCCGTTCCCAAATGCGCGCGACCGGCGGCTGTGAGGCGGTAGTAGCGGGCTTGACGGTCGTTTTTCGTCGTGCCCCACTGCGCGGTGACGAGCCCGCGCTCTTCCATCCGATGGACGGACTGGACGAACGCGGCGTCGGCGACGGCGAGGCGCCCTCCGGACCGCGCCTCGAGCCACGAGATGATCTCGAAGGCGTGCATCGGGCCCCACGAAAGCGTCTTCAGGACGAGGATGTCGAGGGTACCTTTGAGCAGAGCCATTCAAGCCGGCCGGGTTCAGTGTCTACCCTTAGACACTGAGCCCGCGGGAATCGTTGGGTCGCTTCGAAGACGTCAATGCGGCGCGCCCGTCACCGGGAAATCAATGGCAGCCTGGCAGGTCGATTTCTACATCATCCCGCGGCGGGCGCTGCAGTCGCGTGGCAGGTTCGAGTCCTCGGACTTGGCTGTGACGCCGTGGTGGGCAACCCACCCTCTCTCGCCCGACTATCGGACGCGGCTCGGCGCAGTCGCGCCGGCCGCGCCGTCGTCGAATGCCGATGTTCAGACGTGGGGAACCGAGGACGGCAATCGCGTCGACGTATCATCCAAGGACAGTCGCGTGACCGCGATCATGGTGCGCGTCGATGTACGCCGACTCGATTCCAAGTTCGGGGCCGCCTTGCTCCAGTTTGTTCGAGCGGCCGACGCGGTGCTCGTCCGGAGTGACGGTCTCGTCGTCGAACCGACGATCGCCGCGTACGCCGGCGCGCTTCGGAATTCGGACGCATGGAAGTTTTCCAACGATCCGGCAGCTAACCTCAGGAAATACTCCGACGCGGACGACGACGACCTATAGTGCGATTCGCCGACGTTTTCACGACCGCGCTCACCCAGATTCGAGCGAACAAGCTTCGCTCGTTCTTCACGCTGCTCGGCATCATCGTGAGCGTGGCCTTTCTGGTGGCCGTCGTCGCCGTCATCCAGGGGATGAACGCGTACGTCAAAGAGAGCATCGCCGACGCGCTGATCGGCTCGAACACGTTCCAGGTGCGTCGCTTGCCGATCAACCTCGGCCTGATCGAGGACGCCGACTGGTTGCGCATGCAGCGACGCCCCAAGATCACGACGCAGGATGCCGACGTCGTCCGTGCGGCGGTGCCCGAGGCCAACGCGATTTCGGTCACGTCGGGCTTTCCCACACCCCGCAGCGACGTCCTCTGGCGCGAAAAGACGCTCGGCGACGTACTCGTGTTCGGCGTGACTCCGGACTACCAACGCGTGCAAGACTATCGATTCGTGTTCGGCGATCCGCTGAGTGAGGTCGACGTCCGCGAGCGGCAGGCTGGTGGCGGTCGTCGGCGCCGACATCACCGACAAGTTGTTCGACGGACGAAATCCGGTGGGCGAAGCGATCCACGTGCACGGCGTTCCGGTGACGATCGTCGGTGCGATCGCGGCCAAGGGTCGCGTGCTCGGCCAATCGTTCGATGGAATGGTTCTGTTGCCGATTACCACCTTCGAATCCATCTACGGCCGACGGCAGACGACGACCATCTCGGTGAAGGTCGGTCAGGCGGCGCAGGTGTCGGGCGCGATGGCGCGCGCCGAGGAGGCGATGCGCGTCGCCCATCACCTGCGACCGGGCGACGCCAACAACTTCTCCGTGGAGACGGCGGACGCGCTCGTGGACTTCTGGAAACAGCTGACGAACGTGTTGTTCACCGTCGTGCCGGCGGTCGTCGCCATCGGGATCGTGGTCGGCGGGATCGTCATCATGAACATCATGTTGATGTCCGTGCGCGAACGCACGCACGAGATCGGATTGCGCAAGTCGGTGGGCGCGCGTCGCGCCGACATCCTTCGACAGTTCCTCGCCGAGTCGGTGATGCTCGCCGTGCTCGGCGGCGCGCTGGGTGCGGGGAGCGGGTGGGGATTCGCGGCGTTGATCGCGGCCGCGTCGCCGCTGCCGGCGCGCGTGACGGCGTGGTCGATCGCCGTCGCGCTCGCGTTGGGCGCCGGGGTTGGCGTCGTGTTCGGCGTGTATCCGGCGTCGCGCGCCGCGCGACTGGATCCGGTCGCCGCGATGCGGGCGGAATGACATGACTCGACCGCGTACCCTGTTGCGGGTTGCCGACCAGCTCGGCGAGAACCTCGCCTCGGCGCTTGGCTCGATCGCCGTCGCGAAGGGACGCTCGGGCCTCACCGTGCTCGGCGTCGTGATCGGTGTGGCGACGGTGATGGCGATGGCGACGATCGTGTCGGGCATTCGCGATCAGATCGTCGACACGATCGAGATCGCGGGACCGACGACGTTCTACGTGCTCAAGGTATGGTCGCAGACGCCGGTGAACCCGCAGAACCTCCCGGCGTGGATCCGCATTCGTCCCGACCTGACGACCGACGACGCCGAGCGCGTCGCCAAGCTTCCCGGAGATCAAGTACGCGTCGATCTGGGGACAGATTCAGAATCGGATGGAGTACGGCGGCACACGGACCAACATCGGCGTCGTGATGGGCGCCGACGAAGGGTATCCCGAGATCTACGGCGGCGAGCTGACCGACGGACGGTGGTTCACGCGCAACGAGCAGTTGAGCGGCGCACCGGCGATCGTCCTCTCGACCAACGTGGCGCTCAAACTATTCGGCGCCATTCAGCCGCATCGACAAATGGATCCGCGTCGGCGGCCGGCCGATGCACGTCATCGGCGTCTACCAGGAAGCGGCGAACATCTTTCAGCCGCCCGGGCAGGAGGTCCACGGCATCATTCCCTACCGGACGATGGATCGCTCGTACACGATCGACAAGACGAACGCGGTGTTCATTCCCGTCAAGCCGCGCCCAGGCGTGACGGTCAGCGCGGCCGAGGAGGCGGTGACGATCGCGTTGCGCGAGGCGCGTCGGTTGCGGCCGGGCGACCACAGCAACTTCGACCTGATCACGCAGGATCAGATTCTCGACACCTTCAACAAGATCACCGGCGTGTTCTTCCTCGTGATGCTCGTGTTGTCGGGCGTCGGCGTTGCTCGTGGGAGGCATCGGCGTCATGGCGGTCATGATGATCAGCGTGACCGACCGCACGCGCGAGATCGGCATTCGGAAAGCCGTGGGGGCGACGCGCGGCGACATCCTGCAACAGTTCTTGATCGAGGCGGCGGCGCTGACCGGTGCGGGTGGCGTCATCGGCGTCGCGGCCGGCCTGGCGCTCGGGAAGGTGGCGAGTTCGTTTCTCAACGTGCACGGCACGACACCGATCGACCTGACGTTGATCGCGGTGGCGGTGTCGGTGGGGATCGGGCTGGTGTTTGGCGTACTCCCGGCGCGACGTGCCGCGCAGTTGGATCCGATCGAGTCGTTGCGCTACGAATGACCTAGGAGGAAACGTGTGGTTCAAGCACCGGGCTTGGATACCTGTAGCGTGGCTCCTCTGTCTCGCGAATGTGGCCGCCGTCTGGTTCGCCGCTGCGCCGGGCGAGACCTGGCACGCGACGGGCCATGCGGCACTGGCCGTCCTGTTTGGTCTCGGGGCGCAGCGCCTTGGGCTGCGTAAGCACCTCACCAGCGGCGCAGACGTTGTGACGCGGCAAGAACTGGAAGACCGGCTTCCTCGGTTCGAACCGCAGCAGGTGGCGCAGGCGTTGGAGGCCATGGCCGTCGAGGTGGAGCGCATTGGGGAGGGCCAGCGCTACCTCACGAAGCTCATGACCGAGCGCGATGCGCGTTCACCGGATGCAGTCCGCTCCCAGACCAAACCACCCGGGTAACCAAGGCTCCATCCCCGTCCCCGGGGGCTCCTCTGGCCTTTGCGATGGGACCGGCGCATGTTGGTCAGCCTCGCGAACACCTCGACAAGGAGTCACGATGGCACTGTTCATGGATATCCATAACCACATTCCGGGGCTGACCAAGGACGCCGTCGCCGGGGCACACCAGAAGGACCTCGAGACGCAGGAAAAGCACGGGGTGAAGTACCTGCAGTACTGGTACAACGACGCGACCGGACAGGTGTTCTGCCTGGTCGACGCGCCGGACAAGGAAGCCGCGATCGCTGTGCATCGCGAAGGCCACGGCCTCGTCGCCGACCAAATCTTCGAGGTCGTCGAAGGCCAGTAGTAGAGCGGAGCGTTACGCCTGGCGCGCGCTGCGCCAGGCCGACGGACTCAGTCCCGTCGCGCGTTTGAACGCTCGGCTGAACGCCGCCTCGGACTCGTAGCCCACCCGCCCGCCGATCGACGCCACCTTCGCCGACCCTCGCGCGAGCTGGTCGGCCGCGAGTTGGAGACGCCATTGCGTGAGGTACTGCATCGGCGGCACGCCGACCACCGCCGCGAACCGCTCGACGAGCACGGTGCGCGACGTGCCGATCTCGCGCGCGAGGTCCGACGAGCGACCACGCGTGCTCGGGCCTGTCGTGCAGCGCGCGGAGCGCCGGCCCGACGATCGGGTCGCCGAGCCCCGCGAGCCATCCCGCCCGTTTCGCGGCTCCCATCCGATGGCGACACGACGTGGCGGCGCAGCACCTCGACGAACATGAGCTCCGCCATGCGCGTCAACATCGATTCGCTTCCCGGCTTCGGCTCGCGCGATTCGGCGAGCGCGTACTTCGGGAATTCGGCGAGCCAGTCGCCGGGCGCGCCGCCGACAATTATTTGTCGCGGCAGCGACGAGAGCAGCGGATTGAACGGACGCAGATCGCAGCCGAGAAAGCCGCAGACGAACGTCGCCTTCGCGCCCGGGCCCGGGTTGAGGAGAACGTTATTGGGAAATCGCTCCGGCGTCGCGGAGAGAGTGAGCGCGTCGGCGACGCGAGTCTGCAGGCTCGATAGGAGATTGGCGTGGCCGTGCGGAAACACGATCGCGTCGCCGGGCTGCATGAGCGTTTGCTCTTCACCCGCGACGCCGCCCCAGCAGTTGCCCGACGTGAGGATGTGATAGGAGATGAGATGCTCGGCGGCGGGGTGCACGCGCGGGACGAGCTTCTTGGCCTCGACGGTGAGGACGGACCACGGGTGCGTGGCCTCGACCATATAGAAGTAGCGCGCCGGTGAGGCGGACGGCGCGAAGGACGTCGGAGAGTGGGTCCACTGTTGGAAGGCAGACGGTCAAAGCGTACGTCGTCGGACGGTCAAAGGCCAGTGATCGATGCTGAGCGGACGACCCGCCCGAACGTTACATTCGGGGCCGTCCCGCCCCTCCCTTCGTCCGCCGCCGCTGGCGCCCGAATGCCCGACTCCCTCGACCATCTGAAAGCCGCACTCGCCGACCGCTATCGCATCGAGCGCGAGCTCGGCGCGGGCGGCATGGCGACGGTGTATCTCGCCGAGGATCTCAAGCACGAGCGCAAGGTCGCGCTCAAGGTCCTGAAGCCGGAGCTCGCCGCCGTGCTCGGCGCCGAGCGATTCGTGCACGAGATCACGACGACGGCCGCGCTGCAGCATCCGCACATCCTGCCGCTGTTCGACTCGGGAACGGCCGACGGCTTCCTGTTCTACGTCATGCCGTTCATCGACGGCGAGACGCTGCGCGCGAAGCTCGATCGCGAGACGCAGCTCGGCGTCGACGAGGCGGTGCGCATCGCGCGCGACGTCGCCGACGCGCTCGACTACGCGCACCGGCACGGCGTCGTCCACCGCGACATCAAGCCGGAGAACATCCTGCTGCACGACGGGCATCGCGATGGTCGCCGACTTCGGCATCGCGCTCGCGGTGAGTGCCGCCGCCGGCGGCCGCATGACCGAGACCGGGCTCTCGCTCGGCACGCCGCACTACATGAGTCGCCGGAGCAGGCGACAGCCGAAAAGGAGATCACCGGCGCGCTCGGACGTCTACTCGCTCGGGTCGGTGCTCTACGAAATGCTCACCGGCAACCCGCCGCACGTCGGGCGCCTCCGCGCAGCAGATCATCATGAAGATCATCACCGAGCCCGCCGAGCCGGTGACGAAGTACCGGAAGTCGGTGCCGCCGAACGTCGCCGCCGCGGTCGCCAAGTCGCTCGAGAAGCTGCCGGCCGACCGGTTCGAGAGCGCGAGGGCGTTCGCCGACGCACTGGCAAATCCGAATTTCGCCAATGCAGCGACGTCGAAGCGTGCACCGCCGGCCATGAGTTGGCGGCGCTACGCCGAATGGATCATCGCGGCGGTCGCCGTGATTGCGATCGTGTCCGTGGGGCTCGTTCTGCTCGGACGTAGTGGCGGCGATGCCGGCCCGGTCGCCCGGTTCAGTCTCGCGCTGCCCGCGTCGCAGGGATTGACGGCGCCCGGCGGCACTCGGCTCGCGTGGGCGCCGGATGGAAAGGCGTTTGTGTACGTGGGGCCGGGCAGCACCGGGAGTCAGTTGTGGCTTCGCTCCCTCGACGCGCTCGAAGCGGTCCCGATCAAAGGCACCGACGGCGCCACCGGTCCGTTCTTTTCACCCGATGGTTCCCGAGTCGGGTACATCAGCCTCAATCCGTTCGAAGTGCGGCTCGTTCCGATCGCCGGTGGCACTCCGGCCGTCGTGGCCAAGGAGAGAGCCTCCGGCGGCGGCGCGTCGTGGGGGAGCGATGGTTTCATCTACTACGATGGCATCAATTCGCTGTCGCGGATCCATCCCGACGGAACGGGTCGCGAAGTCGTGTATGCGCTCGATTCGCTACAGGGCGAGGTTGGGGTGGCTTGGCCCAGACGCGCTCCCCGGCGCAACGGGAGTTCTTTTTCGTCTGCGGCGTGTCGATGATGCCGTTGGGGATTTCCGCATCATGGTCGCGGACCCGCGAACGAAGAAGGTGAAGTTTCTGGCGAAAGGAGTCGTCGCGCGTTATGCCCCAACCGGTCACCTCGTGTGGGTGACCGCCGACGGTTCGTTGACCGCGGCGCGCTTCGACGCCAAGCGCTTGGAGTTGACCGGACCGCCGGTGGTCCTGTGGAGAGGGTTGGGTCTGGGATCATTCGGCGCGGCGGACGTTGCCGTCAGCCCGAGCGGCTCGCTGCTGTACACGACGGACTACAACTCGACAATCGCCGAACCCACCTGGGTGACGCGTGAGGGCGCGGCAACGCCCGTCGATGCGCACTGGCCCGACGGGATTGCGACTTCCGTAGCGCTCTCGCCGGACGGATCCCAGATGGCCGTAGAGTTCATCAACGAAAAATCGAACACGAGCGCCCCGAACGTTTGGATCAAGAAGTTCAACGGCGGCGGCGCATTCTCCCGACTGACGTTCGAGGGCGCGAACAACGAACGGCCGACGTGGTCGCGCGACGGACGCGACGTCTTCTTCATCTCCGACCGAAAGGGATCGCCGGCGCTCTACCGCCAACGCGCCGACGGCAGCGTTCCCGCGCAACGCGTCGCATCAGACGCACGAGGGCTCGGGGAAGGATTCGAATCGACCGACGGCAATTGGTTGGTGCTTCGCTCCGCGGACGCGGTGTGTTGCGCGATCCTCGGACTGAGGCCGGGAGTCGACAGCGTGCCGACGCCACTCCTCGCGAACTCGTTCCGCGAGCGGAGCCCGGCGCTCTCGCCGGACAGCAAATGGCTGGCGTACGTGTCGGATGAGACGGGTCGCTTCGAGGTGTTCGTTCGCCCGTTTCCCGACGTGCAGTCGGGCAAGTGGCAGATCTCGACGGCCGGCGGTCTATCGCCGCATTGGAGCAAAGGCACGGACGAGTTGTACTTCATCGACGCGAGCAACGACATGCAGGCGGTGAAGGTCGTGACCAAGCCGACCTTCGGCATCCTGAACAAGCAGCGCTTGTTCTCGGTGTCGGGCTACTTCGTGACGCCGTGGGCACAGGGGTACGACGTGTCGGCGGACGGCCAGCGGTTCCTCATGATGCGCGTCGGGTCGTCGTCCGGTGCAGTCGCGGTATCGCTGGTCCTGGTGCAAAACTTTCTCGGTGAGCTGCAGCGACGAGTGCCGTGATGGCGCGGTGACGTTGACGCGGTTCCACACATTGGCGATGACGCCGCGAAAGCGCAGACATCGTCCCATCATCGCCGTTCCGGCTTCGCCTATTTCCTTCGTCGCTTAGCCGTTCGTTCCCGCCCTCGGACCGCGATGCGAGCGACGGCGCGGAGTGCGTCGTTGACAGATCGCGCGTCGGGGAAGACACGCGCGACATCCGGGTCGAGGGTCACCACGACCACACCGTTCGCGAACCGCGAAGCGTAAGTGTTCCGACGCGCGCTGGTGAAATCGTATTCGGGCAGCACGTCGTCTTCGGCGACCCGTGACAGACGCGCCGACCCCGTCTTACGGCCAACCTTCTTCGTATTCTTGACGCTCATGACGCGTTGCCCGGCGGGCGCTGATGATTCGGACGCGGTCTGCGCCGCGCTCCGTGAACATTACCGCGAGGATCCGTCCGTGAACAGAGAGGTCGAGGAGCACCGACCGCGATTCGGCGCGTGAGTGGCGCGGATCGTCGGCGATTCTGCCCAGCGGATCGGCGAATACGGTGATCGCCTCGTCGAAGCCGATTCCGTGTTTGGCCCGATTGGCGAGCTCTTTTCGCGCGTTCCATTCGAAAATCGTGGCCATGACTGGGCCACGCTACGGAAGCGCCGACTTGGCAATGTCATCATTCGACCGCCACTCGGATCACGACGTTACTGCGAAAGCCGCCCGCCCTCCGGCGCGGCCTCGACCATATAGAAGTAGACGCCGGTGAGGGAGCGGCCATTCAATAACGGTGGATCTGTCGTTTCGTCCGATGGCAAGGCAGGCATGCGACTCACCCAAACGTCGCAAAGCGGCTGCCGCTGCTGTACGCCCGAAGGCCGCGCTCGAACACCCACACCGCCACGCCGACGTACGCGACGACGCCTCCCGCGATGGCCATCGCGGTCCACGCAGTCGGCGCGCGAATCAACTCGGCCGGTAAGTATCCCACGAAGCCGGCCGGAATCACGGTGTAGAGAATCCAGCGCATCGGTCCCGTGAACAGCGTGTCCGGGTACAACGAAAACATGAGCGTCACCTCGTATAGCTGCCGGCTCGCCGACTCCGTGCGCCCGAGCCAGAACGCGGCGCTGTGCATCAACACAGCGGTCGACACGAGGACGACGGCGCCCGCAACGGCCGCCGCGAGCACGACGGGGATGCCCAGCATTGTCACGCGGCCGGAAAGCGCGATCATGACCAATCCGCTCACGACATCACCCAACCCCGAAGGCTGCGATCGCAGCCCCACGGCGTAGAGCAACGTCGGCTTCGGCTGGGCGATCAGCGCGTCGAGCTCGCCGTCGTGGATCATGCGCGCCAGGTACTGAGCGCCTCCCGCGACGAAGACGGCAACGCCGTTCGCCACGGCGACGATGCCATACAACAGCGCCACGTCTCCCAGCGTGTAGCCGCGGATCCGCGGCACGCGCGACAAGAGCACGATCCAGAACGAGAAAAAGATCGCGTTGTTCACGGCCATCAGGATGACGCGCATGAAGAAGGCCCCACGCTCCGCCATCGCCGATCGCACGCTCGTGCGGACCAGCGCCCTCGCAAATCGCATCGTCGGGTTCACGGTCGCCATCGCTCATCCTCCATTCACGTGGAGCCGCCGCACGCGCACGGCTGAATGCCGCGCGTGCGACGACCCAACCCGCCAGCGCCCAGAACGCCAGCGTCGCCACAAGCACGCCGACCGGCATCAGCGGTTGTTGCGTCACGAGCGACGCCGGTCCGGCGAGCAGCGCGGGAAACGGCGTGAGTCGCGCGACGCGAACGAACGGCTCCGGATAGAACTGCAGCGGAAGCAGCAGCCCGCCGAGCACGAACAGGAGTTTCTGCCAGATCCAATACGCGGGCGCAACGTCGCCGAGCCAGAACGCGGCGACGCCGATCCCGACGTGAAACAGCGTCACGACCATCGCCGCGACCAAGCCGATCGCGATCGCGACTCCGAGCCCCGCGGGACGCGACGGCGCACCGGCGACGCTCCACGCCGCCGCGAACGCGACGACGAGCAAGAGAGGCGCGCGGACGGCCAGCGCGCCTAGCCCGTGCGCCAGCCGCGCGCCGAGCCACGACGCCGGACGCGTGATCTGATACGCCACGTCGCCGCGGTGGATGTCTTCCTCCATCTGGAATTGCACCAGCGGGGCGCTGATGAGAACCCACTCTGTCACGGCGAGATACCACAGCATTTCGGCAGGCTGTCGCCCCGTGATCCCGCCCGATTCGGCGACGGCGCGCCAGACCGACGAGAACACGCCGAGGATGAGCACGAAAAACAGCGCCCGCCCGAGAAGCTCTCCGGGCTCGGCCAATGCTTGACGAAATCCTAATTTCGCGAACGCCAGGTACTTGTTCATGCTGCTTCTCCTTCATCGTCGTCGTCGGCTTCGGCTTCAGCTTCGGCGGTGCTATAGATGGACCGGATGATCTCGTCCATCGGCGGGTCGTCGATGACCAGGTCGCGCAGTGTTGTTTGGCGCAGCACGGCGTCGACGAGCGCGCCGACGGCGGTATCGCCCGCGTCGATCTCGACCGTCGTCCGGTGCGGAGTTGCGGACACCAGCCGCGCGCCGGCTGCCGCCGGCAGCTCGACGTGCTCCGAGGCGGTGATCAGCGTGATCCGGCGCGACCGCAGGTAGCGGCGTTTCAGCTCGCCGACACCGGCGTCGAGGAGGATGCGTCCTCGGTGGATGATGACCACGCGGTCGCACACCTGCTCGATGTCGCCTGTGTCGTGCGACGTCAGCAACAGGGTCGTGCCGTCTTCGACGGAGCGGCTGTGCAGCAACTCGCGGATCGTCGCCTTCGCGGTCACGTCGAGCCCGATGGTGGGCTCGTCGAGGAACAGCACGCGCGGGCCATGCAGCAGGCTCGCCGCCACCTCGCAGCGCATCCGCTCGCCGAGCGACAGTTGCCGAACCGGCCGGTCGAGGAGCGGAGCCAGCTCGAAGGCATCGACGAGCGCGTCGAGACGCGCGCGCCAAACGGCGCGCGGCAGCTCGTAGACGTGGCCGAGCAGCTCGAACGTGTCGCGCGGCGCGAGCTGATACCAGAGCTGCGAGCGTTGGCCGAAGACGGTGCCGATCGCGAAACCGAGCGCGTGGCGGTCGCGCCAGGGCACGAGCCCGGCGACCGTCACCGTGCCGCCGCTTGGCGTCAGGATGCCGGCGAGAATCTTGAGCGTCGTGGACTTGCCGGCGCCGTTCGGCCCGATGAACGCGACGCGCTCACCCGATTCGATGCGAAACGAGATCCGGTCGACGGCGCGCAGCGCACTGGCGCGCGGCGCGAACACGTCGGCGACGCGCGCGCGAAACCCGGGCCCGCGACGATTGCGGGTCTGGAACGACTTGCTCAGTTCGTGGACGTCGACGGCGGCGGCGGCGGACATGGTCGGCTACGATTGAGGAATCGCGCCGTCGTCCGAGTCTCCCCCCCCACCCCCACCCTTAAACTCAAACGCCTTTCCGGGGAGACCCGGAAAGGCGCGGAGAAAAGCGTCCCTGACCGGTCCTATGCAGATGACAGCGTGACGGCGACGAAAATCGTGGCGTCGGCCGACATGCAGGGCTGCGTGGACGGGAGGTACGCGTGGATCATAGTACTAGGCATAGTGTGGGAAAACTCGAGATCTGTCAAGTGAGGCCGATCACCAGCAAGGAACCCATAGGCTCGCTTTCCCTGCGCCAAACCCGCCATTCGCTGCACCGCCGGGCGCCTGACGTGCGCTGGTGAATCGATCCAGCGAAACTTCACGTCTTACCTCGCATCTCTTGCCCGAGGACCGCATCGATGATTCGCATGCATTCGCCGTGTACCCGCTGGAGCGGGGCCGCCCTTCTCCTCGCCCTCGCCGCGATCGCGCCCCCACCCGCTGGGGCGCAACGAATCGCGACTACCGGACCCATCTCACGACTCCCGGCGCCCGTTCCGCTCGACACGACCGGCCGCTTCCAGGCGGCGGCGGTGCGCGTCGGCGACGATTTCTTCATCGCCGGACAACCCACCGAGCGCGCGTTGCGCGAGATGCACGACCAGGGCGTGACGACCGTCGTCAACCTCCGCTCGCCGGAAGAAATGCAAAACCAGGTGAAGTTCGACGAGCGCGCCGTCGTCGGCCAACTGGGCATGAAGTACGTCTACCTGCCGATGCGCGGCACGCCCGAGTTCCCATACTCGCCGGAAGCCGTCACAAAGCTCGCCGCCGCGGTCGCCGGCGCGAACGGCAAGGTGCTGCTTCACTGCACGGTCGCGTGGCGGGCGAGCCACCTGTGGGCCGCGTACTTGATCCGCGAGCGCGGCGTCGACGTCGAGACCGCACTCGCCAACGCGCGCGCGATAAATCTCATGGACGATCACCGCATGGGTCCCGGCGGCCGGCAACCCGTCGAGGATTTCCTCGACCGAACGCTCCCGACACTCGGCCACCCGCAGACGCCGCCGCCGGCACCGACCGCCACGCAGCAGGCCAAGCGTCCGCTGATCAACGGCGGCCTTCCCGACGTCTCTCCCGACGGCAAGTGGATCGCGTTCGTGCGCGAGGGTGAGGGCGTCGCTCCGGGCGTGTACGTGATCGGCAGCGACGGCTCCAATGAGCGTCGCCTCGCCGACGCGGGCGCTGGGGCAGCGCACTGGTTGCCGGACGGGTCGGGGCTCTACTTCGGCGTCGGAAAATTCACCGACGACTCGAGCGACATTCGAGTCGTGAAGCTCAGCGGCGGAGCGCCGACATTGCTCGAGCGGATTCCCGCAAGAGACGCCAAGATGACGCCCGACATGAAAGGCCTCTACGCGTCGTCCGGCAAATGGCCGAATCTGGGCCTCGTGCATATTCCGCTTGGAACGCACCAGGTGCACCATATCACGGAGACGCCGGGCGCCTACTTCAACATCGCGATCGGCCCCGATGAACGACTCGCGTTTACCCACGCTGACTCGGGCATGCACATGCAGGTGTGGACCATCAAGAGCGGCAGTTGCAACCGATCACGCACATCGCCGCCGAGGAAGGCAGTCCGCAGTGGCCGTCGTGGTCGCCGGACGGAAAATCGGTTGCCGTGCAGGTCGGGAAATACAATCAGAAGGACCCGGCGTCGAACACGTCGCACGTCTGGCTCGTCGACGCCGGCACCGGAGCCGCGCGCAAGCTCGCGCCGCACGACCGCGCCTACCTCGACGAGACGCCGGCCTACTTTCCCGACGGCAAGCGGATCGCTTTTCAGAGCGACCGCACGGGGCGCATGGAGGTTTGGGTCATGAACGTGGATGGAACCGGGGCTCGGCAAGTGACTAAGTAGAGGGACGAGTGCGGGGGCGGGGTGCGGAGATGGGGACGAGGACGAGTGCGGGGAACGGGAGCGAGATGAATGACGCTGCGGTAGGCCGAGCTATTCGATGGGCGGCGATCCTCACCGGCATCTGGACCGTGCCGGTGGTGATCGGGAGCGCGAGCCATTTTTTCGGCATGATGGTCGAAGGCGGCGACGGCATGCCGGCGTCGCACGTCTTCGGACACAGCTTCGCGATCTGGTACGTCTGGATTCCGTTCACGCCGCTCATCTTCGCCGCCTACCGGCGGCGCCCCGTCTCGCGCAGCACCTGGCTCGGCGCGGCGTTGGTCCACCTCGGTGTGATCGTCCCGCTGTTCCTGGCGCAGACCTTTGCCGCGCTCGTTGTCGGGCACTACACCGGCCACGTCCCGCCGCAAATGACGTTCGCGCAGGAGCTCACGAACGGCGTCGTGAACCTGTTCCCGTACGACGTCCTCATCTATGTAGGCGTGCTGGCGGTCGCGTTCGGGCTCGACTACGCCCGGCGTTACCGCGATCGGGATCTCCGCGCGTCGCAGCTCGAGACGCAGCTCGAGCGCGCGCGACTCAACGCGCTCCAGTCGCAGCTGCAGCCGCACTTCCTGTTCAATGCGCTCAACTCCGTCGCGATGCTCGTTCGGCGCGACCGGAAGGAAGAGGCGCTCGACACGCTCATCGGGTTCGGTGAGCTGCTCCGATATCTGCTCGACGAAGCGGGAACGGTCGACCTGCCGCTGGACGAAGAGCTGGGGTTCGTTCGCCGGTACGTCGAGATCGAGCAGGTGCGCTACCACGATCGACTGCGGGTCGAGTGGGACGTCGCCCCCGACGCGCGCTCGGCGCTCGTCCCCAACCTCATCCTGCAACCGCTCGTCGAGAACGCGGTGAAGCACGGCATCTCCCACCTCCCGAACGGTGGACGACTCCGCATCGCCGCGCAGCGGCGGGACAATGCAGGCGGCGCGACGCTGCGCATCGAGGTCGAGAACGATGGGCCGCCCGTCGATGGGATGGTATCATGGTCGCGGAAACTCAGGGGACCGGCCTGAGGAATCTCCGCGACCGTCTCGCGGCGATCGTAGGACCGTCGACGAAACTCGAAGTCGGTTCCGCGACGACGTTCACCGGCGCGCTCGCCGTCGTCGAGATGACATTCCGTGAGACGGCAGTTCCGGCGGCGGTTTTGGCGAAGGCGGTGTGAGCGCGCTGCGCGTTCTCATCGTGGACGACGAGAAGCTCGCCCGCGAAGGAGTGCGCGCGCTTCTCGAGACGGAGCCGGACGTGCGCGTCGCGGGCGAGTGTGCCGACGGCGCGTCGGCGGTCGAGGCGATCCGCGCCGGCGGCGTGGACGTGGTGCTGCTTGACGTGCAGATGCCGGGGATGAGCGGGCTCGACGTGCTGCGCGCGCTCCCGGAAGAGTCAGTGCCGGTGGTCGTCTTTCTCACCGCGCACGACGAGTACGCGCTCCGCGCGTTCGACGCGAGCGCGCTCGACTACATCGTGAAGCCGTTCAGCGACGAGCGTTTCCGCACGGCCATCGCGCGCGCGCGTCGCCAGGTGCAGCAGCGCCGGCTCGGCGCCGCGGGGTTCGATCTCGCCGCGCTCGTCGACAAGCTCGCGGCGGTCGGCGAAGCGCCGGCGCCGCAGCCGCGCTGGCGCGACCGCTTCGTCGTCCGATCGGTCGGCCGAGTGAGTTATGTGCCGGTCTCGGAGATCATATGGATCGGCGCCGCGGACTACTACGCCGAGCTCCACACGGCGGACGGGAAACGGCATCTCGTGCGCGAGGCGATGCAGCAGATCGAAGCTCGGCTCGATCCGTCGCATTTCGTGCGCGTGCATCGGACGGCAATCGTGCGGCTGGATCAGGTGGCCGAGCTTCGTACCGATGGCGCGGACCGGCAGGTGGTCGTGTTGCGGAACGGGGTGCGAGTGCCGTTGGGAAAATCGCGGCGCGAGCTGGTGGAGCAGCGGCTGGCGAGTCGATGAGTCTGGTCAGGGATGCCGGCGCCGGAAGAGGAGACCTCGGATCGAAGCCGCCGCGAACGACGACGACGAGTCCTGCACTCCGGCCCCGACGATCTGTGCGTTGTCTACCGGCGGTCCGCCGGCGAACGGAAGAGGGTTCCCGCTCAGAGCATTGACGTCCCACGAGAGGCCCGTCCCGTTGACGAGCGCCCACGCCGTGTTGTAGCCCGCAGCCGATAGATCCGGGATGTCGAGCGTCCACGTGGTGGATACCGCGCCGGCGTAGGCCGCCGTCACGAGCAACGACACGGAGTTCGAGTTTTGAAAGAAATCGGCGGCCGCGGCGGCGTTGTACGTCGACTGCGTCGGAACTTGGGCGCGCAGTCGGAGATACGGCGATGTGCCGAGTGTGGTCACCTTGGCCGCGGCGCCGAGCTGCGGCCCGAGCGAGATTGTCTGCACGCTCACCGAACGTTGGATCGCCTGAATGAATCGGAAGGCGCTTCCGCCGGATGGCGGCGCGACGAAGACGGAAACTTGGTGAAAGTCGCCCGCCTGAAGTTGCGCATCGGGTAATCCCATGAACGAGAAGCCGAGGACCGGACGCGGGTCGCCGGAATACGAGAAGTACGGATCCGACGGTCCGTTCACGGTGATCAACGACACCTCCGATTCGCCTTGGTCGGTTCCGAGGTTCGGGATCACGATGCCGCCGAACACGGGAGTGAATACGTCGGTCACGTTGCTGTTGCTGAAATCGATGGTCGGAATGTTGGCGTTGTTGGCGTAATTCGTATTGCGCCGGAGGA
Organism: uncultured Gemmatimonadaceae bacterium; assembly: GCA_963789315.1. Classification (GTDB taxonomy): domain Bacteria; phylum Gemmatimonadota; class Gemmatimonadetes; order Gemmatimonadales; family Gemmatimonadaceae; genus JAQBQB01. The sequence goes on from CAWBKI010000016.1 coordinate 222,198, forward strand.
CCATCCGATCCGTGCCGGGGGCGGTGAGAGTTGTGCGCGTCGAGATGAGATCGCGCGTCCCCTTCGGCACGTTCGTCATGGTGAAGCTGGCCGTGTTGAGGGGCTTGATGAATTGCGCCCCGCCGACCACGACGTTCAGAGTGCTGTTGGAGTCGACGAAAGCGTTGAACTGTCCGGTGATCCGCTTCGTTCCCGTCGCCGCGCCGCCGCAGGGATTGGCGATCGCGATCGCCGCGATCTCGGCCGCGCCGCCGTAGAGCACCGTCGTTTTCATCTCGGTGCCATCCTTGACTACGTAGGCTATCGCGCCGGCCGAGTTTATCGTAAACGTGAACGCGTTGTTCGTCGGCGTCACTTGCGTCCAGGGGCCGGTTCCGTTCTGGACCGCGAACCAGACGGGGATCTGGTTCGTCTCGCAGGTCGCATAGTTGAACGTCGTCGCCCCGCCGCCGGCTGCCGGCGTGACCTGCACGGCAAACGTCGTCGACTGCTGCGTGACGCCCGCGCCGGTGCCGGTGATCGTGATCGGATAGCTCCCGGCGGCCAGCGACGCCGCGGCGCTGACCGTCAATGTCGACGTCGTGCCCGTGACGCTCGTCGGATTCGGTGAGACGGTGAGACCGGTCGGCGCGCCGCTCAGGGTGAGGTTGACCGGATCGGCGAACCCGTTGATTCTCGCGACGTGTGACCGTGGCCGTCGTGCTCGCGCCGGCCTGCACGCTCACCGGCGACGGCGCCACCGACACGCCGATGGCCGGTGCGGTCGACGTGAACGTCGCCGTCACGGAGGTGCCGAAGTCGTTCGGCGTGAGTGTGCAGGTGAGCGCTGTGCCGACGCACGACCCCGACCAGCTCGTGAAAGCGCTCCCCGTCGCGGGGGCCGCCGTGAGGGTGACTTGCGTCAGCGCGTCGAATAGCGTGGTGCAGACGCTCCCACAATTGATGCCCGCGGGAGTAGACGTGACGGTTCCCGATCCGGAGCCCGCTTTGACCACGGCGACGCCCGGTCGCGCGTTTTTCACCGTGAGACTGAGCGACGGCCACGGTCCCTCCGTTTGTAGCGTGTCGCTCCCGACGAGTGCCACGAAGTACGGGGTGCTCGATGCGATGTCGGCATCGCTGGCGGCCGTAAGCGTCACAACGGTCGAAGAAACCCCCGGTGCGAGCGACGGCGGATCGTACGTCGCGGTGACGCCGCGACTCAAGACGGGTACGACGATGGTGACGGTTCCCTGCGCTCCACTGCCGTTGCGCGAAAGGGTCAGGGTCGCGGTGGCGCTTTTCCCTTGAACGAGGGTGAGGCTCGTCGGCGAGATGGTGAGCGTCACATCGGTATTCGGTACATGGCCCGGTCGAGACGCGTCGGTCGCATCACCGCCGCCGCATCCCCCAATGAGGGCAACCAAGAGCACCGCCGCGGCGGAATGAAGACCACCGCGGTTTCCAACGCGCGCGCAGTTCGTGTTCATCACGGGCCGGCTGAGCCGGTGTCTCGGGTGGGGGAGTCGTTCGCGGACGACAAACGCTTGCCAGCGAACGACACATAAAAAACCACGAATCTCCGCCGCCCGCAATTCCACGCGATTTCGTGCTCGAGCGTTTGTTTCCCAATGATTCGTCAACGCTCGGTGGATCGCGATGCCCTTGCCAGGAAAGTCGAGGGGTGGCATGATGCCGCACCCCCACCGACCCTCTCGTGCGCGACAGGACTCGATCCCGTGGCGCGCTTGAACGCGGCTGAACGCAGCCTCGGAGCCGTAGCCCACCCGCGCCGATCGCGGCGACCTTCGCCGACCGGCGCGCCAGCTGGTGCCGCCACTGCGTGAGGTCCTGCATCGACGGCAGGCCGACGTGTGTCGGTTACCGGCGGAGAGCGACGCAACGTGGCGGTTGCTTGGCGGTTGCTTGACCGTTTGCTCATCTCCCCAACGCCGCCCCAGCAGCTACCCGAGGTGCGGATGTGATACGAGACGAGATGGTCGGCGGCAGGGTGGGCGCGCGGGACGAGCCGCTTGGCGTCGACGATGAGGACGGACCACGGGCGGGTGGGGCCTCGACCATATAGAGTAGGCGCCGGTGAGGCGGACGGCGCGCAGGACGTCGGAGAGGGGGTCCACGGATTCAGCTCTGGCCGATTGCACGCCTGTAGCGCGCCCGCCACACACCGATTGGCGCCCACGCTTGACGATCGCTTGACGCGCGGCGCTTACGATGTCGCGCACTCACGACGGCACTTTGGCCGTCGAGTGCCAGACGCATGGTCGGACTGGTTGTTGAGTGCGTCCCTTCGGCTGCTCCGATCGGATCGGCGACGTCGAAGGAAAACAAACCTTCAGTTGGAGACAAGCAGATGAAGTCGAGACAAAGCAGGGCCTTGCAGGCGTTTCGTCGGGTCGAGGCGTGGTTCGCGGAGAACCCGCAGGTGCTCACGAACGCAGGTTCGAGTCAGGCGGCGCTCAGCAATCAGATTGGTGCGCTGAAGCAGGTCGTGGAGACGATGACCGCGGGCGCCACGGAGCAGACGACGCAGAAATCGCAGGCGACTCTCGCAGCAAGGGACGAGACGACGCTGCGGACGGAGATTCGGTCGCTTCACGTGAAGGCGATTGTGCGCGTAGCGGGCGCGCTTCGGGGGAAGGTATCCGGGATGGGAGTGTTCAAGCTCCCGGCCGACAGCCTGAGCTCGGAGACGCTGCTTCACGCCGCCGAGGCGGTTCGCACGGCGGCAAGCGTCTACAAGGATGTGTTCGTGGAGCACGGGTTGCCCATCGATTTCCTCGACCGGTTGGAAACGGCCGGCGCGGCGCTGAAGGAGAGCGTCGACGCGCGCGGTGTGGCGCGGAGCCGAGTCGCAGGGGCAACGAAGACGCTGGCGAGTGAACTAGCGCTTGGGCGTCAGATCCTGACGATTTTGGATGCGGCACTCTCCCACACACTGAGGTCCGACGCGTCGCTGCTGACGTCCTGGCGCCAGGCGAAGCGGGTCACGGTGAAGGGCGTAGCGTCACGTGCCCCATTGATCGCGGGACCGGTGCCCGGAAGCGCAGCATCGGCGGCGCCGAGCAATGTCTCAGTGACGCCGAGTGTGGTATCGCTCGTGTCGAACGGCGGCTCGCCGGAGCGAGGCGTTGCACCGGTCGATCCGCCGGTTGCGTCGATTGCACCGAGTGGTGTTCCGGTCCAGAGCAACGGCGGCCCGGCCGCTCCGAGCGTGGTCCCATCGACCACGTTCTCGGAGACGAAAGCGGCGTAGTTGGGAATCGTCAGTCCCGAGTTGCGTTACTCGGAGCTGGTAGCGTGGAACGGGCTCGCCGGAGGGCGGGCCCGTTCCGTTTGAGGTCGGGCCCGTAGCTGCAGAGGAGTGTTCGCGACGCGATAGGGGTAAGGTCAGTTGCGCTCTGGCTTCGGGCAGCCGGCAACCTGGCAACGTTCCTGTCGACCCGTTGGACGGTCCGTGGCTCGCGGAGTGTGAGCGCGACTGCGCGGGATGCGCCACGCGAATGACAGGTCACGGGCCGCCGAAGACGCGAGAACGGCCGAGGCATTGCGGGCCTCGACCGTTCCACGATGTTGATCGGACCGAGATTACCGCGGATCCGTCTTCCGTCCTGCATTCAGGTTATCAAAGTTCATGATCGTGTTGAACACCAGCGGATACGTCCCCACCGTCTCCCCACGATAGATCGGGTTGATCGAGAAGAGCACCACGTGCCCCTTCTCCAACGGCGAATCGACGACCGCCGGCCGCTGCGCGATGTCCCCGCCGCCGCTCAACAACCCTGACACCAACAGATCGTTCTGCTGCGAGTAGCGCATCGCCACGCGCGGACGCTGATCCGGCGGGATGATGTTGAGCGGGTTCCGCAGCTGCTCCTCCGTCGGCACCGCGTACGCCCACGGCTGCACCGTCGGACGCACCGGCGCCTTGAACCGCTCCTCGAGCGCGGGACGACCCTGGACTTCATCGATGTCGTCCGGCGTGCCGCGACCCGTCTCTCGGTTCGCGCCACCGCCGCCACGTCCACCGCCGGCCGCTCCACCACCGCCGCCACCTCCACCCCCACGACCACCGGCGATGCGCGACGCGCTCACGCTGAAGCTCTCGCCGCCGTCCGTGTACGCCGAGATGCCGTCGGCGACGCCGTAGACGATCGGGCTCGCGTCGTCCACGATGCGCGTGCGCAGGTACGTGCCCGTCACCGTGCCGCGCGCCGGCGTGTTCATGCCGACGCCGTTCGTGAGACCCTCGTCGATCGCGAACTGGCTCGACGCCACCGCGCCGATGTACACGCCGCCGTTCTTCACGAACTTCTGAAGATTCTCGAGGCCGTCGTAGCCCATGCCCGGCCGGACGTCGTCCGTCTCGGTCATCTTCCCGAGGTTGGGCGTCAGCTCCGTCACCTTCCACGGGACCGGGTTGCGCCACATCGGCATCCCCTCGATCACCGCGCGACCCGCGCCGCCGCCGGGGCCGAAGATGATCACGTCATATTTGCTGTTCAAATCGGGAATCTTCTTGAGATCCTGGATGCTGATATAGTCGAACGGCACCTGGTTGAAGTCGAACGCCATCCGCCACCAGCCCTCGGTCTGCGTGTTCTGCCACGTGTGCATGATCGCAACGCGCGCCGCGCGCACCGGGTGCGTCTTCACCGTCGGCGCGCTCGCCACGGCCGTCACCTTGACGCCGACTTCCTTCGCCGCGGCGTCGAGGTCGGACTGCGACACGCCCTTCACCACCCACGATCCGCGCTTGTACGACGTGCCGCCCATGTCAAACGGCTCCTCGGCCGCCTGGATGTCGGCGCTCTTGAGCTTGTAGCGCAGCGTCACGAGACCGTCGTCGCCGTTGGCGTTGATGAGGAACGTGCTGCCCGTCCCCGTCACGCCGCCGGCCGCCTTGATCTCGCCCTTCACCGGCTCCATCGGCGCGCCGAGCACCTTCGCGTCCGTCACGCGGACGGCCGGACACGGCGAAGCCTTCGGGGAAGGTCCAACCGGTGTCGTCGTACGGCGACTTCTGCGGATCGTTCGGTGACCAGAACTGATAGTCGAGCAGCGCGTCGGCGATGCGCGAGTACGGCTGGTCCATGCGCACGACGTAGCTCCCCGCCGGGAATTCGCGCGTCTCGGTCGTCGGAGCACCCTGTTGCTGCGCGTCGGCGCGCCTGCGTCCCGGCATCAGCGTTCGCCGCACCCCGCCCCGCTCCGCCGCCTCCGCGTCCACCGCGACCGCCTCGGCCCTGCGCGACAACTTTCACCGGCATTGTCACGCTGAACGCCGCCGTCGCCCGCGAAATCTCGACGCGCTGCTTTTGCAGAATTCTCAACAGCTCGGCTTGCGCGCCCGGCCGCGAGTCGTTCGCCGTCAACACGTAGGCTGCCGGGCCTTCGGTCTTCGCCTTGAGAATCGACCGCTTGGCCTTCTCGTAGAAGTTCTCGAGGATCTGGTGCCGGTTGTTGGCGATGTAGCTGAGCGAGACGAGGAGGCCCGTCTGCTCATAGTTGTTGTTGTTGCGCAGCGACCAGTTCACGCGCGGGAGCGGCGGGTTCTGGCGATACCACGTGCGCGACGTCTCGTTCGTGCCGAGGACGCGCTCCTGTGTGTCGGCGTTGCCGCCGTTGCCGAACGTTTCATACAAGCGGGATATACCGTTATGGGTCGCTGCTATAAACATCAGATAGCCCGGCGACCACGTATCAAACGTCCCGTGCGCGAACACGCCCGGCATGCCGAAGCGCGTCATCTCCTGCACGTTGTTCCAGCCGATCAACTGCCACTCGTTCGTCACGAGCGGATCGAGCCACGAGTTGTAGGGGCCGTCGCCGACTGTGTTGTCGTACATGTACGCGACCGACTCGTGCAGGTCGTGCAGGACCTGCGCCTTCGAGTCGACGTACTCGTTGAGGACGTTCTGCGTCAGCTTGAGCGTCATCCCCATCGCGTCACGGTTGTTGTCGTGACGGACGTAGTGTCCCCAGTAGATCGCGTCCGGCGCCACCTCTCCCGGATGGGCCTTCTTCCAGTTGTAGACGTCCACCACGCGGTCGCGTCCGTCGACCTCGACGATCGGCGTGATGAGCGTCACAACGTGGTCGCGGATATTCCTTATATAGGGCGCGTCGTCCACGGCCAGACGATACGCCAGCTCCATCAGCGCCGTCGGCGCGCCGGCTTCTGTCGAGTGAATGGTGCCGGTGATGTAGTAGACGGGCGCCGCCGTGCTGGCGATCTCCGCCGCCTGCTTGTCGTTCATCTGAATCGTGCGCGGATCGGCGAGCTTGGCGAGCGCGGCGCGATTCTGTTCGTACTTGCTCATGATCGCTTCGCGACGCGATCGCCACAGCGATGTGCTCGCGTCCCTCTTCGGTCGTGCCGATCGACCACACCTTCACGCGATTCGGCATCGCCTTGGCGAGCAGGCGCATGTACTCGTAGACCTCTTTCGAGTACGGCAGCTTCCCCGGCGCGCCGGCGATGTCGCCGAGCACCGCCTTTGGCGTCGGCACGCCGGCCTTGGCCGGCATGTAGTCGACGAGCGGCGAGAGGAAGAACGGCTCGGTCGTGTACTCCTTGATCTTCTTCGTGTACTCCGAGTCGACCGGCTGATTCATCGCGCGCCCTGGCGGCGCGTTGGCCAAGTCCTGCTGAGCGCGTGCGATCGCCGGCGAAAGCGAGATGAGACCAGCGAGCGCGAGAACGTGGGCGGGGGAACGCCGCATTGGGACAACCTCTTCGGGGGGACTGCTTTGGGGAGCTACAGCGGGGAAACTGCCGAGCGTCAAAGTTGGCCAGCGCGCTGTCTGTGCGCCAGGTTGGCCAGCTCTCCTTGCCCGGCGTGTTTCAGTCTCGGCGGCGACGAGCCGCGGGATACAGACACAAACGGGTTGAACCGACACAAACAGAGAGAACTTTGGGAACTACGTCGGTCAGCTCCAAGGCAGACCGCAGGGCCATGATCGGTGTGCCGTTCCAAGGGTCTTTGCGGTTTCCGTTTGTGCCTGTTCCACCCGTTTGTGTCTGTTTTCCCCGCGGCTGCCGGCCGTCCGTAGAAAGCCGTGCTCGAGGCGCCCGAGCCCGCATAGAGATGCTTGGCGCCGAAGAAACCGGACTGAGCGAGCCCTCCTCTCGACAACCCGCCAAATTCCTTAGTGACGGCACGGTTGTTCGCACGTCCACGCCGGTTTCACTTTTGCATCGCTGGGCCGTGATGCGTATCGCCTTGATTGCGCCGCCTTTCATCGAGGTTCCCCCCATTCGCTATGGCGGGACCGAGTTGTTCATCGGCAACCTCGCGAACGAGCTCCAGTCCATGGGGCACGACGTCACCGTCTATGCGAACGGCGACTCGAAGGTCCACTGTCGCGTGAAGTGGATCTATCCGCACGCCGAGTGGCCGCTCCTCGATCCGATGAGGCCCGGCCTCAAGAACGTCGACCACACGGCGTGGGCGATGGCCGACGCCGCGGAGTGGGCCGACGTCATTCATCTCAATGACATTGTCGGCGTTCCGTTCACGCGATTCGTCAGCACGCCGACAGTGCTCACGATCCATCATCCGGACGAGCCGTCGCTCTCCGAGCAGTACGCGCGCTATCCGGACGTGCACTACGTCGCCATCGCGCAGTGGTTGGCCGAGCGACAGCCGATGCCGTGGGTGCACGTCGTCCATCACGGGATCGATCCGGACCGCTACGTCTACTCGGCCGACAAGGACGACTACGTCGCATTCCTCGGCCGCATGGCGCCGGCGAAAGGCCCGCACCTGGCGATCGTCGCGGCGAAAAAAGCGGGCGTGCGGCTCAAGTTGGCGGGCGAGGTTCAGCCGGTGTTCCAGGACTATTGGGACGAGCAGGTGGTTCCGCTGATCGATGGGGATCAGATTCAGTTCGTCGGGGAAGTCGATCGCCTCAAGAAGAACGCGCTCCTGTCGCGCGCCAAGGCGCTGCTCTTCCCCATCCAATGGGAAGAGCCGTTCGGTCTCGTGATGATCGAGGCGATGGCGTGCGGCACGCCGGTGCTGGCTTTGCCTGGCGGCTCGGTGGATGAAGTGGTGCGCGACGGCGTGAGCGGGTGGGTCTGTCGCAACGTCGACGACATGGCGGCGCGCATCAACAGCCCCGCGATTCCATCGGGCATCTGCCACGAGTACATGCTCGAACACTTCTCGCTGGCGCGCATGGCCGAGAAGTACGTGTCCGTCTACGAGAGCGTCGTGAACGGATCCGCCGAGCCCATTGCATCGGCCCAGGAAGCGTAGATGGCGGATACCGCGGCCAAAGGTGGCGGCGATGTCATCGAGGTCGGCAATCAGTTCTACATTCTCGCCACGGCGTCGCGTGCGGCCGAGCGGACGGCCGTGCTACAGCACGACGACACGTTCGCGATATTCGACTACGCCGGCGACATGGGCGCGCTCGGCGCCGCCGAGCAGGGGCTATACAACGAGGGCACGCGGTTTCTTTCGCGCTTCACGCTGCGGGTGAACGGCAAGCGTCCACTCATCCTCAGCTCGCGCGTCAAAGAGGACAACGAGCTGTTCGTCGCCGACCTGACGAACCCCGACATCCCGATCGGTCAGACCGGCGCGGTGATCCGCCGGGATCTCGTGCACATCTTTCGCTCGCGGTTTCTCTGGAAGGACACGTGGTACGAGCGGATCCGGCTGTGGAACTACAGCCAGGCGGCGCTGCTCGCGTCGCTCGCGTTCGAGTTCGAGGCGGACTTCGCCGACATCTTCGAGGTGCGCGGCATGCCGCGCCCGAAGCGCGGCGAGCGGCTCGAGACCGTGCACTCCGGCACCGAGACCCGGCTCGGCTATCGCGGCCTCGACAACGAGACGCGTTGGGCGGTGATCGATTGGGGTGAAATTCCGCACGCGGCGACGACAAACCAGGCACAGTTCGCGTACGACCTCGAGCCGGAGGCGCCGGTCTCGCTGGCGATCGCCATCCGCTGCGACCGCGAGGGTCGCCGCGTGCCGAAGCGAACGTTCGAGGAGGCGCAGTCGGAGTGGAGCGGCGCGCTGGAGGCCGAACGCTCCGAGTACGCGACGATCGAGACGTCGAGCGAGCGATTCAATCAATGGGTGCGACGCTCGGCCGCCGACCTGCGCATGCTCGTCGCAGACACGAAGTATGGGCCGTACCCGTACGCCGGAGTGCCGTGGTTCAGCACTCCGTTCGGCCGCGACGGCGTCATCACCGCACTCCAGACGCTGTGGATCAACCCCAGCATCGCGCGCGGCGTTCTCGAGTTCCTCGCCGCGACGCAAGCCGACAGCGTGAACCCGTCGCAGGAATCGCAGCCGGGCAAGATCGTCCACGAGATGCGCAACAGCGAGATGGCGCGGGTGGGCGAAGTGCCGTTCGGTCGATACTACGGTAGCGTCGACGCGACGCCGCTCTTCGTGATGCTCGCCGGCGCGTATTGGGACCGCACCGGCGACCGCGAGTTCCTCGCGCACATCTGGCCGAACGTCGAGCGCGCGCTCGACTGGATCGACAACTACGGCGACTGCGACGGCGACGGGTTCGTCGAGTACGCGCGCCACTCGGCGAATGGACTGGTGCAACAAGGCTGGAAGGATTCGTCGGACTCGATCTTCCACGCCGACGGCACGCTCGCGCCGGCGCCGATCGCGCTGTGCGAAGTCCAGGCGTACGTCTACGACGCGCGCCTTCACGCCGCGCGCATGGCCGACGCGCTCGGCAACGCGGACCGCGCGGCGCAACTCAGGAAGCAAGCCGAGGATCTTCGCTGCGCGTTCGAGGAGAAGTTCTGGTGCGAGGACATCGGCACCTACGCGATCGCGCTCGACGGACGCAAGGAGCCGTGCCGCGTGCGCAGCTCGAACCCCGGACACGCGCTCTTCGGCGGCATCGCCGATCGCGAGCGCGGGCGACGCGTGGCCGAGATGCTCGTCGGCGGCGAGATGTTCTCGGGCTGGGGGATTCGCACGATCGCGGTGACCGAAGCGCGCTTCAACCCGATGGCGTACCACAACGGGACTGTGTGGCCGCACGACACGGGTCTGGCCGCGGCGGGCTTCTCGCGATACGGGTTCGACGACCTTGTGTCGGCGCCCTTCTCGGGCCTGTTCGAGGCGGCCGTCGCCGTCGAGAACCACCGCATGCCCGAGCTCTTTTGCGGATTCCAACGGCGCACCGGCGAGGGACCGACGCTGTATCCGGTCGCCTGCTCACCGCAGGCGTGGGCGTCGGGCGTCGTGTTCCACCTGATCCAGGCCTGTCTCCGACTCTCGGTGGACGCGAAGGAGCGCCGTCTCTCCATCGACCGCGCGTCGCTGCCTCCGTTCCTGACCTACCTGCGGCTGATGAACCTCTCGCTGCCCTTCGGCTCGATCGACCTGCTTTTCGAGCAGCACCTGCTGGACGTGAGCGTGACGGTGCTGAGAAAGCACGGCGATTTCGAGGTCCGCGTCATCAAATAGGTCCGTCTCTCTCGACACCTGCGCCGGATCGGGACAGATTCGAGCTCGGCCGCAGTCCGCCGCGTGACTCTTTCCGGGGAGACTGACGATGCTCAAGGATTTCAAGGCGTTCATTCTGCGCGGGAACGTGCTGGACCTGGCGGTCGCCGTCGTGATCGGCGCGGCGTTCGGGGCTGTCGTGAAGTCGTTGACCGACGACGTGATCATGCCGCCGATCGGGCTGGCGTTGGGCCACATCGACTTCTCGAACCTGTTCGTCGTGCTGAAGGAAGGCACGAGGCCCGGCCCGTACCCGACGGTGGCGGACGCGCACAAGGTGGGAGCGGTGACGCTCAACTACGGGACGTTCATCAACTCGATCGTCACCTTCCTGATCATCGCGCTCTGCGTGTTCATGATCGTGCGGATGGTGAGCAAGCTGTCCGCGAAGCCCGCGCCGCCGCCGGACAACATGAAGTCCTGCCCGCGGTGCACGCTGTCGATCCCGAAGGCCGCATCGCGCTGCCCGAACTGCACGTCGGACGTCGCTGCGGCCTGACATTTCGCCAGTTCAGATTCGGTGTGCGCCCGGAGAGCCGCGGGGAAAACTGACACAAACGGGTTGAACTGACACAAACGGGAACTGCAAGAACTCTTTTGGAACGGCACACCGATTCCCTTCAGGAGGTGCATTCGAACGGTAACGGCTGAAATGGTTGGGTGATGGCTCCGGTTGTCGTCCAGCCAATGATGGGGAATGGACAAGCCGGCGTTGATCGAAGAGAAGACTACAGGCGCCATTATCGGTGCGTTCCACGACGTGCACCGAGCGCTCGGCTTCGGGTACCGCGAGCTGATCTACGCCACCGCCATGGAGCGTGATCTGCGCGCGATGGGGCACCACGTTGATCGCGAAGTGCCCGTGATGGTCTACTATCGCGGGGCGCCGTTGGCGAGACAGGTCCTCGACCTGGTCATCGACAAGAAGGTCGTCGTCGAGATCAAGGCAACGGAATCGCTGCATCCCGACGCCAGCCGCCAGCTCTTCAGCTACCTGTGCTCGACGTCGCTAGAAGTCGGCCTACTGCTGCATTTCGGACGCGAGGCCAAGTTCCACAGAGTCCTCTACGAGAATCGCTTTAAGCATTTCTCGAAGTAACAAGCCCAGGAGCCTTTCACCGTTTGTGTCCGTTCAAGCCGTTTGTGTCTGTTTTCACCCGCGGCTCTTCCCATGGAGACGAAGAACCGCGGGTTGGGGCGAACCGACACCATCGCAGGCTCAGGGCACCACTGGCCGAATCGTCTCGGTGATTGTTGGAATCTTGCCGGCCATGGCCGTGTTGAACGCAGAAAGGTCGGTGTCGACGAGTGACTTGTACGCGGCCTTCGCGGCGGTGAGGTCTTTTTCGATGTCGCCGAGCCAGGCGACCGAGGCGTCGGTGGGGCGGTAGTCGGCGCCGCCGGCGACGTCGCCGGCGCCGTTGCCGATGACGCCGTTCAGCCAAATGAGGTTCATGTAGATCTTGTACGGCTCGACGTAATACTTGTCGTCGCCGTTCATGTCGGAGCGCGAGAGCAGGAGCAGCTCGACCTTCATCATCTTCGCGTCGAGATCGGCGAGCGCGTGGTCGATGTCGGGCTTCTCGGCGTTCGCCTTGCGCTGGTCGAGGATCTGCTTTCGCATCACCTCGAGCCGGTTGATGAGGTCGACGCTCGCGTTCATGTCGTCGCGCACGCGGCGCTGCGCCGCCGGTGGAAGCGACGAGGTCGGCCAACTGCGTCTTGATCTCCGGGTCCTGGAGAATCACGAGCGGCTTGCTCGTGAGCGTCGCGCCGTTGACGGTGAGGCGCGCCGTGTACGTGCCGGGGAGCGCGAGCGGACCGGCGGTCTGCGCGCCCTGAATGCCCCAGTGCGTGATCGGCCGCGTCGGGCGGTTGTTGAAGCGCGGCTCCTGGAAGATGTGCGGGTTGTCGGGCGCCGGCGTGCGGAGCGCCACGACGCGCGGCGCGTCGTAGCGAAGATCCCACTGCACGCGGTTGAATCCGGCGCGCGTCGGCGACTGGATGGTGCGCACGACGGCGCCCGCCGAGTCGAGGATCTCGACGCGGGCCGGCCGCGGCGTCGCCTTGCCGAGCTTGAACGTGATCTCCGCTCGGCCGCTGCGCGCCTGGCGATACCCCGGATGCGGCGCGTAGAGCGAGAGGCTGTCGTCGCCCGCGGCGATCGTCTGCGGATCGCTCTCCCACGGCGCGATGTCGTGCAGGATGTAGACGCCGCGCCCGTACGTCGAGACGACGACGTCGTGCCAGGTTTTCGGGACGACGATCCACGAAACGGACGTGTGCGGCAGCCCCTCGTTGAAGTGCGTCCAGTGCGCGCCGTCGTCCATCGAGTAGTAGAACGCGTGCCCGGTGCCGGCGAAGAGCATGCCGCTTCCGGTTCGGATTCTCCGCGACCGCCATGCACGTAGTCGAGCGGATGCGTCGCCGGCAGATCGCCGCTGATGTTCTTCCACGTCGCGCCGAAGTCGGTCGTCTTGTAGATGAACGGCTTGCGGTTGTCCATCATGTGGAAGTCGACCGCGACGTACGCCGTGGCCGGATCGAAGTGCGACGGCTCGATCTTCCTGATCGTGCCCCACGCCGGCAGCCCGCGTGATGTTCGTCGTGACGTCGTCCAGAGCTTCGCCGCCCGCCTGCGCGTCCTTCGTGTACCAGACCTGGCCGTCGTTCGTGCCGGCCCAGATGAAGGCCGCTCTGGATCTCCGACGGCGCGATCGCGAAGACCACTTCGCCGTAGAACTGGCCGAGGTTGTCCTCGACGATGCCGCCCGACGAGACGATCGTGCTCGGGTCGTTCGTCGACAGATCGGGGCTGATCACGGTCCAGCTCTGTCCCTGATTCGAGGTCTTGAAGATGACCTGGCAGCCGTAGTAGATCGTGTTGTGATCGAACGGATCGATCGCGAGCGGCGGCGTCCAGTGGCAGCGGTACTTGAGCTTGTTCGGCGGCGAGTCGAGCGTGTGCATCCACGGGCTCACCGACCGCGCGCGTTTGTCGCGATAGTCGTAGCGCGTGACCTCGTTGCCGTAGCAGCTCGCCCAGATGATGTTCGCGTCCGTGTGATCGGGAAGCGTGAAGCCGGACTCGCAGCCGCCGAGCCCGTGCTCCCACGTCGAGATCCGCCGAAGCCACCGCCGCCGCCGCCGCCGCCGCCGCCGCCGGTCGAGTCGGCGCCGGCGGAATCGGCGCCCGCGCCGCGCCCGCCTCGGCCTCCACGTCGCCGCCGCCTCAGGAACCGCCGCGCCTCGACCCGCCGCGCGATGATCTGCGCAGCCCGACCGCCGCCGCGTCCCGCGACCGTTCGTCGCATCCGCGTCCGCGCGCGCCCCGACCGCCGCCGCGTCCGCCGCGGCCGGCGCCCGCGGCGATGCCGCGCGCCGGCGGTCGCGCCTTCGGGCGCTGTGCTCGGGCCGCGCATCGTGCTGTTGTCCTGCCGGTTCGCTGTAGACCCAGTACGGCATCTGGTTGTCGACCGCGACGTGATACATCTGCGCCGATCGGCAGCGAGACGCTCTGGAACGTCTTGCCGTGATCCGTCGTGAGCCGCGCGCCGGCGTCGTTGGTCAGGCCGAAGTGGTTCGGGTTCTTCGGGTCGATCCAGATGTCGTGGTTGTCGCCGCCCCACGGCACGTTCGACGAACGTCATGCCGCCGTCCGTCGAGTGGAAGAAGCTGCTGTTCGCGATGCAGGATCTCGTCGGCGTTCGACGGTCGAGACCATGATGTTGATGTAGTATCCCGCGCGTCCGATGAGCGGACGCTGATCCAGTTGACGACCTTCCACGTCACGCCGCCGTCGTCGGAGCGCCAGACGGAGCCCTGGTCGGCCGTCTGGATGAGCGCGTAGACGCGCTTCGAATTCGACGGCGCGACGGCGACGTCGATCTTGCCGAGCGGCGACTGGGGAAGCCCGGGGTCGACGACCTGCTTCCACGTGTCGCCGGCGTCGCGCGTGACGTAGACGCCGTCCTCGGATCGTGCGTCCCGCTGTACATCGCGTACGTGTGCATCATCACCTGCCACATGCCGGCGAACAGCACGTTCGGATTCTTCTCGTCGAGCGTGAGACCGGAGCAGCCGTGTTCTCGTCGACGAAGAGCACGCGCTTCCACGTCTTGCCGCCGTCGATCGTGCGATAGACGCCGCGCTCCTGCTGCGGGCCGGTCGCGCGGCCGAGCGCGCAGACGTAGACGACGTTCGGATTCGTCGGATGGACGATGATGCGGCCGATGCGTCCGGACTCCGTCGAGTCCCATGTGCGTCCACGTCGCGCCCGAGTCGATGGACTTGTAGATGCCGTCGCCCATCAGGTCGGCGTCGCGAATCGCCCACGCCTCGCCGGTGCCGGCCCAGACGATCGACGGCTTGGACGGGGCGACGGCGAGCGCGCCGATCGCCTGCACGGGCATCGAGTCCGATACGGGGCGGAACGTCGCGCCGCTGTCGACAGACTTCCATACACCGCCGGACGCGGCGCCGAGGTACCACACGCGCGCGTCGCCCGGGACGCCGGTGATCGCCGAAATTCGCCCGCCCTCGGCGGGTCCCATCATCTGAAAGCGGAACGGATCCGGAGGCGGCGTCGGGGCTGGCCTTTGAGCGGGAGCCTGGCCTGGCGCCGCGGCACCGCCGCGTGGTTGCGCAGAGAGGGTTGCGGCCGACGAAAGGACGCAAAATGCCGCGACGCAATGGGATGCCGAGCGGGCGAAAGTCCATGCACGAGCCATTCGCGCGATCTCCAATGGGATTGGGCGAGGCAATGAAAAGCTGACGTTTGGGATGGGACGTCATACGCTACGACCCGGTAGCGGTGCCGGACAAGTGGCGACAAATCTCGGACGACTCGCCCGGCGCGATTCCGATGACCGTCGCGTAGGTTTGGGTCGACGTTCAGTCCCTCCCGGTCCACCGGTCCACCCGCCCACCTGCCCCCCAGGTCCGTGCTCGGTCTCGCGTTCGCCGCACTCCAACTCGCCTCAGCGTCTCCGCCCGCTCGCCCTCCGGTCTACAACGGCCAAAAGGGCGAGCTGACCGTCGCGTTGCCTCGCATCGAGGGCAGCGACGCGGTGGTGAACGTGGACGGCGTGCTCGACGAACCGGTGTGGCAGCGCGCGGCGCTGCTCACCGGATTCTCTCTGTATTCCCCCGTGGATTCGAGCGCCGGCGCCCGACTCGACCGACGTGCGCGTCTGGTATTCGTCGGACAGCGATCTACTTCGGAATTCGCGCGTTCGAGTCGCACGGCCGAGTGAGCGCGACGCTCGCCGACCGCGATCGCATCTCGACTGACGACAACGTCGAGATCCACCTCGACACGTTCGACGAGCGCAATCGCGCGTTCGTGTTCATCGTCAATCCGCTCGGCGTGCAGGCCGACGGGACGAAGAACGAATCGCGGCGGATTCATTCCCGGCTCGAACGTCGCGCCCGGACAGAACGATCTGAGCGCCGACTTCGTCGTGGCAGTCGAACGGCCGCGTCACCGAAGCGGGCTACGAAGTCGAGATCCGGATTCCGTTCAGCAGCCTGCGCTATCCGCTGCGGTCGCCGCAGCGGTGGGGACTGCAGATCGACCGCCACGTGCAGCACAACGGCTACGAGGAGACGTGGACGCCGGCCAAGCGAGCGTCGGCGTCGTTCATCGCGCAGGCGGGCACGCTGACCGATCTCTCCGGCATGCGACACGGACAGATCGTCGAGATGAATCCGGAGGCGACGAACACGGTGAATGGAGCGCCGTGCTGTTCGCCGTCGATGGACTCGTGGCACTACGCGCCCACGCCGCAGCTCGGCGGCAACGTGCGCTGGACGCTCGGCAGCAACTTCGTGCTGAACGGCACGGTGAGGCCCGACTTCTCGCAGGTCGAAGCCGACGCGACGCAGATCGCGGCCGACGAACGGTTCGCGCTGTTCTATCCGGAGAAGCGTCCGTTCTTCGTCGAGGGCGCGGATCGGTTCAACGTGCCGAACACGCTCGTCTACACGCGGACGATCGTGCAGCCCGACGCGGCGCTGAAGCTCACCGGCAAGCTCGCCCGCGCCGACGTCGCCGTGCTGTCGGCGATCGATCAACGGGGGCGCGCGGCGGCACGCCGAGCGAGCATCCGCTCGTCGACATCGTGCGGCTGCAGCAGAACTTCGGCGACGCAGTCGCATCGCGGGCGTGCTCTACAGCGATCGCGTCGGCGGCGGACGGTCGAACCGCGTGTTCGGCGGCGACACGCACATCGTCTTCGGCAAGATCTATTTCGCGCAGTTCCAGGCGGTGGAGAGCGTCACGCAATCGAACGGCGGGCGGCACGACCAAGCGGTCCGATGTGGGAGGCGGTGCTCGACGCGACGGGCCGGAGCTTCGGATTTCACTACAACGTTCTGGGCATCAGCCCCGAGTTTCGCACCGACAACGGATTCGTCCCGCGCACGGGGTTCGTGCAGCCGAGCATCGGCGAATCGGATCACGCTGTACGGAAAACCCGGCGCGCTCGATCGAGCGGTTCAACGTGTTCATCACGGAGAACGCGCTCTGGCACTACGACGACTTCTTCGGCGGCAAGCGTCTGCTCGAGGACCACTTCGATCCGATGATGAGCTGGACGCTGCGCGGCGGATGGAACATCAACGTCTCGCCACGGCTGTCGAGCTACGCGTTCGATCCGCGCCGTACTCGACGCTGTACGTCCCGGCGCCGTCGGGCGGTGGCGCGCCGACGCCGTTCGCGCCGTCGGATCGCATCGAGACGCTGGTGAGCGGCTTCAGCGTCTCGACGCCGCAGTACCGCACGTTCGCGGCGTCGGCCGGCACGACGATCGGCAACGACGTCGACTTTCTCGAGACGTCCCGCGTGCGGCGCATCGACTACAACGCGTCGCTCGACCTGCGGCCGAGCGAACGGCTGCGCGTCGACGCGACGTACATCGGCAGCGCGTTCACGCGGCGGAGCGACGGCGAGCGCACGATGTCCGCGCGGATCCCGCGCGTGAAGATCGAGTACCAGCTCGCGCGCCCGCTGTTCGTGCGCGTCGTGTCGCAGTACACGTCGATGGATCGCGAACCGCTCGCGATCCGCGCACCGGACAAGTGCTGCTCGTGAGCGGCACCACCGGATTCACGCCGTCGGCGGCGACGGCGTCCAACACGCTGCGCACCGACTGGCTGTTCTCGTATCGTCCGACTCCCGGCACCGTCTTTTTCGTCGGCTACGGCGGCGATCTCGAAGAGACCGACCCGCTCGCGTTTCGGACGCTCCGTCGCACGGACGACTCGTTTTTCGTGAAGGCCAGCTATGTGTTTCGGCTGCCCGTCTTCTGAGCACTCCGTCCGAGCGTTTGTCGCGGGTCTGAGAGCCGCGGGGGAAACGGGACACAAACGGGTGGAACGGGCACAAACGGATCAGACAGCGAGCCGTTTTTTTTGCACTGCACCGATGCCGTCGCGCCCCGGCGAGTGTGACTGGCGGAGGCAGTTCCCAAAGCTTTAAGACCGTTTGTGTCCGTTCAATCTGTTTGTGTCTGTTTTCCCCGCGGCTCTCCAATCGCCGAGATCAATTTGAGGATGCCAACAGAAGCCGGTGCGGTCACCGACGACTGACCGGACCCGCGTCGGCCTCTTGCTCGGCCCGCGATCGGGCGAGGCCGCCGAAGGTGAGCACCCAGCGGAAGGCGATCCGCATTCCTCGCGCGGCGGGCGCGAGTGAGTGAATGTTCATCGCGCGCGCGAGCTTGTCCGCGCCGACGACGATGACAAGGATCAGCCCGACGACGCCCAGCGCGACGATCCAGAGTGGAAAGACGATGACGAAAACGATCAGGATGAACGGGAGGAGAAGAATCGGGACGATGGGGAGCAGTCCCATGCCGAGTGTCACACGCGACTCCTTATGGATGTGTCGTCCGAGCGCATTGGGCGCCCATACATCTCGTAAGTTAGTCGCCGCGATCGCCTTTGCACTGCTCGCGACGGCGAGCTCGGCGTTTGGCCAGTCGACGCAAGGCGCGCCGTATCGCGACGCGTCGCGGCCGGTCGCCGAACGCGTGCGCGACCTGCTCGGTCGCATGACGCTCGAGGAAAAGTTCTGGCAGCTCTTCATGATCCCGGGCGACCTCGACGACCCCGCCAACGACTACTCGCACGGCGTGTTCGGTCTTCAGGTCTCGCCGGCGCGCGACACCGTCGACCCCGCCCGCGCGCACGCGAAACGCATCAACGCCATCCAGCGCTACTTCGTCGAGCGGACGCGTCTCGGCATTCCGATCATTCCGTTCGAGGAGGCGGTGCACGGACTCGTGCGACCCGGCGCGACGTCCTTCCCGCAGGCGATCGGGCTCGCGGCGACGTGGGACACGTCGCTCATGTCGCGCGTCGCCGCCGCGATCGCCGAGGAGACGCGGAGCCGCGGCATCCGGCAGGTGCTGTCGCCCGTGGTCAACATCGCGAACGATCCGCGGTGGGGGCGCGTGGAGGAGACGTACGGCGAGGATCCCGTGCTCTCCTCGCGCATGGCGGTGGCGTTCGTGAGCGCGTTCGAGCGCGCGGGCGTCGTCGCGACGCCCAAGCACTTCGTCGCCAACGTCGGCGACGGTGGGCGCGACAGCTATCCGATCGACTTCGACGCGCGACTGCTCGACGAGCTGTACTTCCCGCCGTTCATGGCGGCGATCAAGGACGGACACGCGCGCTCGGTGATGAGCGCGTACAACTCGGTCGAACGGCTCGCCGGCGACGCAGAATCGCGGGCTGCTCACGGACAAGCTGCGCCGAGATTGGGGGTTTCACGGATTCGTCATCTCCGACGCGGCGGCCACGGGCGGCGCGACGGTGCTGCACCACACCGAAGCGAGCACGGCGACCGCGACGACCGACGCGCTCGAGGCGGGACTCGACGTGATCTTCCAGAGCTCGTGGCCGCAGCATCGGCCGTATCTCGACGCGTTCCAGCGCGGGCTGATCGCCGATTCCGTGATCGACGCCGCCGTGGCGCGCGTGCTGCGCGCGAAGTTCGAGCTCGGGCTGTTCGAGCATCCGTACGTGGACGCCGACAGCGCGAGGCTGACTGGAACGGCAACGCCGAGCATCGCGCGCTCGCGCTCGAGGCGGCGCGCGAGTCGATCGTGCTGCTCAAGAACGACGGCGGCGCGCTTCCGCTGGCGAAGACGATGTCGCTCGATCGCCGTGATCGGCACCGACGCGGTCGAGGCGCGGCTCGGCGGCTACAGCGGGCCCGGAAATCACAAGATCTCGATTCTCGACGGCATCACCGCCGCGTTGCGCAGCGCGCACCGGACGGAGTCGTGCGCTACGCGCCGGGCCCGGGCCGTCTCGCGCGCGAGTATCGTCGTCGTGCCAGCCGACGCACTCGTCGTCCACCGACAGCGGCCGCACGGTGCGCGGCCTGCACGGCGAGTACTTCGACAACAATCGCCTCGACGGCACGCCGCGACTCGTCACGCGGACCGACGCGCGCGTCGACTTCGGCTGGACGCTCAACTCGCCCGGGCGCGGCATTCCGTTCGACTGGTATTCGGTGCGCTGGACCGGCACGCTCACGGTTCCGCCGAGCGGCGTGCAGCGCATCGGCGTCGAGGGGAACGACGGCTATCGCTGTATCTCGACGGCAAGCTCGTGATCGACGACTGGCAGAAGCGATCGTACGGCTCGCGACTGGCGAACGTGCAGCTCGCGCCGGGCAGCACGCACGACCTTCGGCTCGAGTACTTCGAGAGCACCGGCAATGCGCGCGTGAAGCTCGTGTGGGACGCCGGCGTTCGCGACGATTGGCGCGCGACGATCGACTCGGCGGTGTCGGTGGCGCGCGCGAGTCGACGTCGCCGTCGTCGTCGCGGGACTCGAGGAGGGCGAGTTTCGCGATCGCGCGCTGCTCTCGCTGCCCGGTCATCAGGAAGAGCTGATCGAGCGGGTCGCGGCGACCGGCAAGCCGACGGTCGTCGTGCTCGTCGGCGGCAGCGCGATCACGATGTCGCGCTGGATCGACCGCGTCGCCGGCGGTGCTCGACGCCTGGTATCCGGGCGAGGTCGGAGGCCGAGCCGTCGCCGACGTGCTGTTCGGCGACTACGACCCGGCCGGCCGTCTGCCGATCACGTGTCCGCATGTCCGAAGGTCAGTTGCCGCTGTACTACAACCACAAGCCGACCGGCCGCGGCGACGACTATCTCGATCTCACCGGCCAGCCGCTCTTCCCGTTCGGCTTCGGACTGAGCTACACGACGTTCGAGTACTCGTTCTGTCGATCGAGTCGCCCGAGATCGCGCCGAGCGGTTCGACGACGGTTCGCTGCCGGGTCACGAACACCGGCTCGCGTGCCGGCGACGAGGTCGTGCAGCTGTATGTCCGCGACGTGCTCGCGTCGGTCGCGCGACCGGTGATGCAGCTCGCGGGTTTTCGCCGCGTGCACCTCGCGCCGGGCGAGTCGCGCGAGGTGGCGTTCACCGTCGGGCGCGAGCAGCTGCAGATGCTCGATCGCGATCTGCACTGGGTCGTCGAGCCCGGCACGTTCCGGGTGCTCGATCGGCGCGTCGTCGCGCGACATTCGTCTTCGCGGCGATCTTGTCGTGAAGTGAAGCGGCGCACCGGAACGGCGCCGCCGGGCGCGGGTATTTGCAGGGACCCAGCGCCGCTGAGTCGGCCGCGCGTTTGTGACGGTTGTGCGTCAATCCCGTGACAATTGGCCGATCTCAGTGCCGGAGCGGGTTTCCAGTTGTCATAATATCGTAGGGCTCATCCTGCGACCTGTGACAACCGCCTATGAACTATCGCGCGATCTGGATATCCGACGTCCACCTGGGCACGAAACACGCCCAGGTCGGCAAGCTGCTCGAATTCCTCCGCGACACCGAATCCGCCCACCTCTACATCGTGGGCGATTTCGTTGATGGGTGGCAGCTTCGCCGGAAATGGTTCTGGAACGACGAGTACAACACGCTGATCCAGAAACTGCTGCGCAAGAACCGCAAACACACCCGCGTCACGTTCATCACCGGGAACCACGACGAGTTCCTGGAGAAGTTCTTCGGCATCCCGTTCGGCACGGTCCGGCTCGCCGAGCGCGCGGTGCACACCGGGGCGGACGGGAAGCAGTACCTCGTCATCCACGGCCACCAGTTCGACGGGCTGGTGCACTTCAACCGGGTGCTCGAGCGCGTCGGGACGGTGCTCTACGACAAGATTCTCGACCTGAACGTCTGGATCAACCGGATTCGCCGCAGCTTCGGGTTCGGCTACTGGTCGTTCGCCTCGTACATCAAGCTGCGCGCGAAGAGCGCGGTGAAGTACGTGACCGACTACGAGGACACGATGCTCCAGTTCGGCCGCAAGAGCGGGATGGCGGGCGTGATCTGCGGGCACATCCATCGGCCGGAGATCCGCGAGGTCGGGGACATGCTATACATGAACTGCGGGGATTGGGTCGAGAACTGCACGGCGCTGGTCGAGGACTTCGACGGCAACTTCAGCCTCATTCGATTCCATGAAAGTGATGTTCACGGTGCAGGGCGAGGGTCGCGGGCACATGACGCAGGCGATCGCGATGCAGGAGATGCTGCAGCGACACGGACATCGCGTCGCCGCCGTCCTCGTCGGGTCGAACCAGAACCGGAGCCTGCCGGCGTTCTTTGAGGAGGCGTTCGCCGGACGCGTCCAATCGATCGCGAGCCCGGGCTTCGCCGTCGCCAACGGCCGCGGCATCTCTCTCGTTCGCACCGCGACCAACGCGCTCGCGAACGCTCCCACCTTCAGCCGCAGCCTTCGCACGATTCACGAGACGGTCACGGCGGTCCAGCCCGACCTGATCGTCAACTTCCTCGAGCCGCTGCTCGGCGTCTACAACGCCGTGCGGCGTCACCACGTGCCGGTGCTGGCGGTCGGCCACCAGTTCATGCTCGACCATCCGGCGTTCGTGCAGGACCGCAAGCGGTCGCTCGACCGCCTGGGAATGAGCGCGTACGTCGCGCTGACCGGCACGCGTTCGGCGAAATTGGCGCTGTCCTTCTACAAGGCGCCGGATCTTCCGCGGCGTCGCCTGTTCGTCTGTCCGCCGATCCTGCGCCGCCAGCTCTTCGAGCAGCGCGCCGATTCGTTCGAGGGACACCTTCTCGTGTACCTGCTGAACGCCGGCTACGCCGACGACATCGTCCGCTGGCACCGGGACCACCCGGAGGTGCCGGTGCACTGTTTCTACGACAAGCCCGGCGCCCCGGACGAGGAGCGCGTCGATTCACATCTGACCTTCCACAAGATCCACGGCGAGAAGTTTCTTCGCCTGATGGCCTCGGCGCGCGGCGTGGCGTGCACGGCCGGCTTCGAATCGGTGAGCGAGGCCGCGTACCTCGGCAAGCAGGTGCTCATGATTCCGGTCGAGAACCACTTCGAACAATTCCTCAACGCGCGCGACGCCGAGCGCACCGGGATCGGCCTGGCCGATACCACGTTCCGGTTGTCGCGGTTGCTGGAACCGGTGCGCAACGAAGTGACCGCCGCCTTCCGCGATTGGGTGGATCAGGCTGAGGCGATCGCGATGAACGCCGTCGAGACGGTGGCCGGAGTGAGAGGCGCGGCGGCGGGCGTGCGTAACGGCGAGGTCCTATCGCCCGTGCGGTAGAGGTCCGCTGCCATGACACATCGTCGCGCCGCGCCCGACTTCAACGGGGAAACAGACACAAACGGATCGAACGGGCACAAACGGTAGACGGCAGAAGGCGGCACGACAAAAGCAAAAAGCTCTTTTTGGAAAAAGCGAAACAGCTTTGTTTGTTGTCCCGTTTGTGTCCGTTCAACCCGTTTGTGTCTGTTGTAATCGCGGCTCTTCGCCACCAGTACAAGCCCTGCCTCGCGAGCCGGACGCCTCAACGCGAACAGCTTGATCGGCGACGGCTTCGGGCGTCGAGACGGCGTCTTCGATCGTGAGACGGATCCGGCGTACGCGCATCGACGGAAAGCGGTCGAGCTTCGCGTAGCCGATCGTCGTGCCGCTCGAGATGTTGCGCCACGCGTCGTCCTCGCGCTCGGCGCCCTCGAGCGTGTAGCGGGCGATGCGTTGACCTCGCGCGACGTTCTCGGAGAGGCGCGCCACGCTCACCGTCGCCGACTCGGCGAGGTCCAACTCGAGGCGGGCGGTGCGATCTCCGGTCACGCGCCATTCGTGACGACGGGCGCGCACGACGTCCTCGCCGAAGCGGGCGTCGCGGCGTTCGCGAAATTCGCGGAGGCGGGCGACGTCGGTCGGATGGAGGAGTCCGTCGCGCGTCGGTGGGACGTTGAGCAGCAGCTTGCCGTTCCGGCCGACCGACGAGAAGTAGAGATTCATCAGATCGTCGACCGACCGAACGCGCGAGTCCTCGCTCGCGTGATGAAACCAGCCGGGACGGATCGAGACGTCGACCTCCGCCGGGCGCCAGACGGTGCCGAGCGGATCGCCGTGCTGGAGCGACGTCGATGATGCCGGGGCCGTCGGCACCCGGGAACGTGACGACCGAAGGATTGACCGTCGACCAGTTTGGATCGCCCGCGACGCCGCGCTCGTTGCCGCACCATCGAACGTCGGGTCCCGCGTCCGAAAACATGACGGCGTTCGGCTGGAGGCGTCGCACCGTCGACCACACGCGGTGCCAGTCGTAGACCTGCTTCTTGCCGTTCGGACCCTCGCCGTTCGCGCCGTCGAACCAGAATTCGGCGATCTGCCCGTAGTGCGTCAGCAGCTCGGTGAGTTGATCGATATATAGGGTGTTATAGCGCGCCGAGTCGCCGTACGCCGGATTGTTGCGGTCCCACGGCGAGAGGTAGAGACCCGGCTTGAGGCCCTCGGCGCGGCACGCGTCGACGAACTCGCGAACGACGTCGCCGTGGCCGCCGCGAAACGGGCTCGACGCGACCGAGTGTGCCGTCGTCGCCGTGGGCCAGAGACAGAATCCGTCGTGGTGCTTGGCCGTCAGGATCATCGCGCGGAAGCCGGCGTCGCGCGCGGCGCGCGCCCACTGCCTGGCGTCGAGCGCCGCGGGGACGAACGAGCGCGGGATCCTCGCGGCCGTCGCCCCATTCGCGATCGCTGAACGTGTTCACGCCGAAGTGGAGGAACATCGCCAGCTCGTCGCGCTGCCACTCGAGCTGCGACGGCGTGGGGCGCGGGCGATTGTTGGCCATCGGACCAGACTCTTCGCGAGTCCGGACACACGCGGCGACGGCGGCCGTCGCCGCGACCCGCACGAACGCGCGGCGCGACAACCCTCCGCCGCCTCCGCGCGCGTCGGTCATCTCATGTACTTCCAGTTCCTCTGCTTCCCCTCGGCCATCCACTCGATGGCCTGGGCGAGACGCTTGTTGCGCGTCTCTTCCGTCTTCGCGTCGGTGAGCCACTCGAGATACTCGCGCTTGTGGCTCGGCGGGAACGTTTCGTAGGCCGCCGCGGCTTTCTTGTTCTTCTTCAGCGCGACTGTGAGGAACGCCGGCGTACGGATCGGTTTCTTTGGCGCGGCGGGTTTGCGCTCGACCTTCGTGCCGGCGTCGTTGAGCGCTTTGGCCTTTTTCAGATAGCCGACCAGCTTCTTTTTCGGCGGCAGGTCGGCGAGCGTCGCGATGCGCCCGAGCTGATCGGTCGGACGCTCGCTCTTGAATTCGTCGCCGAGCACGAGCTGCGACTTCCAGAAGCCGAAGACGCAGTACTCCTTGAACGCCGACATCCCGCAGAACATTCCCTTGTAGTCGAAGTGCGGCGACTGCCACTTGATGCCTTCGGTCACGCCGGGGACGACCTCGTGTACCGTCGCGCGCAGATACTCGAGGATCGGCTTGGCGTACTCGGGCGCCTTGGCGATGTACGCATCGACGCGCGCGTCTCGTGTGCCCATCGTGCGCTACCAGAGATGTGGGACGACGTTGGCCGGCCGCACCATCGGGTCGCCGGGTTTGCATCCGAACGCCGCGGCGAAGGCCGGAAAGTTGGAGAGCGGTCCGTTGACGCGCCATCGCTCCGGCGCGTGCGGATCGACGACGGCGCGCGTGCGCATCGTCTCGGCCCGGTTGTGGGCGCGCCAGCTCTGCGCGTAGCCGATGAAGAAGCGCTGCTCGGGCGTGAAGCCGTCGATCAACTGCTTCGGGCGGCCGTTGCGCTGCAGCGCGCGTTGCAGCGCGTCGTAGCCGGTGAGCAGGCCGCCGAAGTCGGCGATGTTCTCGCCGAGCGTGAGCTTGCCGTTGACGTGGATCGTGTCGACCTGGATGTAGCCGTTGAACTGATCGACACCATCTGCGCTTCCTTCGCGAACTTGAGCGAGTCGGTCGGCGTCCACCAGTCGCGCAGGTTGCCTTGCGCGTCGTAGTGGCGTCCCTCGTCGTCGAAGCCGTGCGTGAGCTCGTGGCCCGCCCAGCTACCGCCCAGCGATCCATAGTTCGCGGCGTCGTCGGCGTTGGGGTCGAAGGTCTGCGGAACGAGCGCGCCGGCCGGAAACACCATCTCGTTCTTGGTGGGGTCGTAGTACGCGTTGACGGTCGGCACGGTCATCCCCCACTCGGTCGTGTCGACGGCGACGCCCGGGCGATTGGCCGTCGCTGCCACTCGAACGTGTTCGCGCGCACGACGTTGACGACGAACGGTCCGTCGGTGACCTCGAGCGCCGTGTAGTCGCGCCATTTGTCGGGGTAGCCGACCTTCTCGTGCATCTTGGCGAGCTTGTCGAGCGCCGCCTTCTTTGTCGCGTCGGACATCCAGTCGAGCTTCTTCAGCCGCTCGCCGAACGCGGCGCGGATGTCGTTGATCACGGCTGTCGCGCGCGCCCGTGCCTGCGGCGAAAACGTCTTGGCGACGTACGCCTCTCCCAGCGCTTCGCCGATGAGCCCGTCGGTCGTGCGGGCGCAGCGCTTCCACCGCGGCAGCAATTCCTTCGCGCCGCTGAAGTGGGAGTTGAATGCGAAGTTCTCATCCACGAACGGCTTGCTGAGGTACGACGCCGAGCTCGAGAGCGCGTGGTAGCGGAGATACGCCTTCCAGTCGTCGAGCGGCGTGTTCGCGATGAGAGCGTCGAGCCGCTTGAAGAACGCGGGCTCGGCGACGTTCACCTTGGCGACGGAAACGGTGACGTCGACGCCTTTCAAATACGTCGCCCAGTCGACGTTCGGCGAGGTCTCGCGAAACTTCGCCATCGTCATCACGTGGTCCGTCGCGGCCGGATCGCGGCGCGCGACGCGCGTCGAGCGACGCTTTGGCCAGCTCGGTTTCGAGCGCGAGGATCTTGCGCGCGTCGGCGCGGGCCTTGGCGGCGTCTTCGCCGGAAAGCGTCAAGAGCTTCGTGATGTGGTCGACGTAGAAATTGCGCGTCGAGTCGGACGCCTTGTCGGTCTTGGTGTAGTAGTCGCGGTCGGGCAGGCCGAGGCCGCCGGCGTCGAACCCGGCGATGTAGTGCGCGGCGTCGTGCACGTCGACCTGTGCGTAGTACGAGAATCCGACGTCCACCCCGCCCATCTGCATGTGTCCGATCGTCGCGATGAGCGCCGGGCGCGTCTTGATCGAGTCTATAGACGTCAGGATTGGTTTTAAGGCGGAGAACCCGTCACGCTCGGCCGCCGCCGAGTCCATGCACGTCGCGTAGAACGTGCCGAGCTTGCGCGTGGTGTTCTGCGCGGGGAGCGACGCGCGCTTCGACATCGCGTCGTCGAGCACGGATTTTACCGCGAGCTCGTTGCGGTCGCTCATGTCGCGCCCGACGCCGGACGACGAGTATGCCGCCGGAATCGTGTCGTGCGCGAACCAACCGCCGTTGGCGAAGTCGAAGAAATCGACGCAGGCCTTGGCGTTGCGATCCATGTACGCGGGATCGATGACCTTGAGCGGCGGAAGGGCCTTTTGCCCGAGGGCGGGCGCGGCAGCGGCCGCCAGGGCAACCGCCGACAGGATCGCGGAACCGACGTGGCGCCAGCGAGGATTCGGATTCATCGTTCGTTGTGGTGGAATTTGGTGGGCTCTCGTCGAACGTAGTCCGCGGCTGGGGAGCGGTCAAACGCCGGGTGCGGAAGACGGGAACGACGGTTCGGCTCTGACCCTTCAATATCATCGATTGATGCCGACGCTCGCGCGCTCGCTGGTCACACTCGTGTTGTTCTCGGCCTCAGTCGGGGGAGAGGTGGCGGCGCAACGGCCGCCCCGAACCTTCACCCACGCCGACACGCTTCGCGGAAGCAACGGCCCGGGGCGCGCGTGGTGGGACGCGACGTTCTACGATCTGCACGTCGCCGTGAGTCCGGCCGACAGCAGCATCCGCGGCTGGAACGCGATCACCTATCGCGCGCTCAAGCCGTCGACCGAGATGCAGATCGACCTGCAAGTGCCGCTCGAGGTGGACAGCATGGTGCAGAGCGGCAAGCGGGTCACCTATCGGCGCGACGGGAACGCCTTCTTCGCGGCGGTTCCGTCGCTGGCCGCGGGCGCTTCGGCGACGGTGACCGTGTTCTATCACGGGAAGCCGCGCGCGGCGATGCGCCCACCGTGGGACGGGGGGTTCATCTGGCAGCAGGACAGCCTCGGCCGGCGCTGGATCGCGACCGCCAACGAGGGGCTCGGCGCGAGCGTGTGGTGGCCGAACAAGGATCTCCTCGCCGATGAACCGGACAGCCAACGAATCGCCATCACGCTGCCCGATTCGATGGCCGACGTGTCGAACGGGCGGCTGCGCTCGACGAAGCACAACGCGGACGGCACGACGACGTACGAGTGGTTCGTCGAGGATCCGATCAACAACTACGACGTCGAAGTGAATGCCGGACAGTACGCGCACTGGAGCGACACGTTCAACGGCGAGAGCGGTCCGCTCACGCTCGACTTCTGGCCGCTGTCGTATCACGCCGACACGGCGAAGGTGCAGTTCCAGCAAGCGAAGTCGATGCTCGCGTGCTTCGAGCACTGGTTCGGCCCGTACCCGTGGTACAAGGACGGCTACAAGCTGATCGAGGCGCCGCACCTCGGCATGGAGCACCAGAGCGGCGTGGCCTACGGGAACAAGTTCAAGAACGGCTACAGCGGCCGCGATCTCTCGGGCACCGGCGAGGGCCTCACCTGGGACTTCATCATCGTGCACGAGAGCGCGCACGAGTGGTGGGGAAACAGCATCACGGTGAAGGACGCGGCCGACATGTGGATCCACGAAGGCTTCGCGAACTACGCCGAGGGGCTGTACGCCGAGTGCAAGGATGGAAAGGAAGCCGGCGCGCAGTACATCATCGGAAGCCGGCGCAACATCCGGAACGACGCGCCGATCATCGGGACGTACGGCGTGAACTCGGAAGGCTCGGGCGACATGTACTACAAGGGCGGAAGCATGCTGCACATGATCCGCCAACTCGTGAGCGACGACGAGAAGTGGCGATCGATTCTGCGCGGCATCCAATCGCGCTTCCGCCACCAGACGGTGACGGGACAGCAGATCGAGGACTACATGATCCAGGCGTCGGGGTTGAACCTCGCGCCGATCTTCCAGCAGTACCTGACGACCCCCAAGGTTCCAGTTCTCGAATACAAGCAGACGCCGGACGGAACCGCGTATCGCTGGGCCGAGGTCGTGCCGGGCTTCGCGATGCCGGTGCGCGCGAACGGCGTTCTGATCCACCCGACCGAAGCGTGGAAGACGATGCCGCGCGCCGACACGCTCGCGGTGGACCCGAACTTCTACGTGATCACGAGAAGGCTCGACTCGACGGGCGAATAGCCCGTCGGTCGAGACGTTTCCCGTGCGGACTACGGCGCGATGCGCTTCGTGTACGCCGGCGGCGCCGGACGCTTCGGCTGCTTTTCGACCGCCGTCATCACTTCCTTGATGGCGCGCTCGAGCTGCGGATCGACGCCCTTCGCGAGCTCCGTCGGATCGTCGACCACGTCGATGTCGGGTTCGACGCCATGGCCCTCGACGATCCATTTGCCGTCGGTTCCGTAGACGGCGAACGTCGGCGCGCTCACGTTCCCGCCGTCGACGAACGACGGCGTGCCGCTGATGCCGATGAGCCCACCCCACGTGCGACGGCCGATCAGCGGGCCGAGGCCGCGTTGTTTGAAGTAGTACGGGAAGGCGTCGCCGCCCGATCCACTCCACCCGTTGATGAGCATCGCCTTCGGTCCCGCGTTGGCGATCGGCGGGGTCTGCTGCGGAACGCCGTCGCGGGTCTTCCAATAGCTCTCGATCGGGCGATCCAGCAGCTCGACGAAGCGATCCGGAATCTGCCCGCCGCTGTTGAACCGCTCGTCGATGATCATCCCGTCCTTGTCGGTCTGCGCGCGATACTGCCGCACGAGCTCCGTCTGCCCGTCGACGCCGGTGTTCGGGACGTAGACGTATCCCACGCGGCCGTGCGTCTCCTGGTCGACGCGTTTTCGGTTCGACTCGATCCAGGCGAGGTTGCGCAGGCGTGATTCGTCGGCGAGCGGCTTGACGAGCACGGTGCGCGCGCCGGTCAGCGTCGGCTTGTCGTTCACGGTGATCGACACGACCGTATTCGCGAGACCCTCGAACGATGCACCGACGTCCTTCGTGGCATCGAGCGCCTTGCCGTTCACGGCGAGCAGATAGTCGCCTTCGCTCACCTTGATGCCCGGGCGCTTGAGCGGCGACCGCACCTCGCTGTCCCACTCGCCGCCGTCGTAGATCTTGGTGATGCAGAAGTAGCCGCCCTCGAGCGCGAAGTCGGCGCCGAGGAGACCGATGTTGCGTCGCGGGCCGGTCTCGTACTGGCCGCCCTGCACGTACGTGTGCGACGAGTTCAGCTCGCCGATCAACTCGCCGAGCACGAACGACACGTCCCACCGCGAGACGGCGTCGTCGATCAGCTTGCCGTAGCGCGAGCGCATGGTGTTCCAGTCGACGCCGTGCATCCCGGGGTCGTAGAAGTAATCGCGCTCGATACGCCATGCGTCGTTGAACATCTGGTGCCACTCGGCCGACGGATCGACCGTCATCGACATCGTCGCCGTCGCCAGCTTCTTGTCGAGCTTTTGCGCGGGCTTGGGGTCGATGATGAACCAATCCTGCGCGTTCCGCACGAGGAGCTTCTTGCCGTCGGCGGACGTGACGAATGCGACCGCGTTGTCGACGATCGTCTTCTCTTCGCGGTCGCTCAGCTCGAACGAGACGATGGGCGTCGGCCCCTGCGCCGCGCCGGTGCGAACGCCTCGGCGATAGATGACGCGGCCGGAGAGCGCGGTGAGTCCCGCGTAGTTGCCGGGAGCGGGCGGCAGTACCTCGACGCGCCGCTCGAAATCCGTGAAGTCGATCCCGACGTCCTTGACCGGCGTGGACGCCTCGGCCGCGGCGCCCTCTTCATCGCTGCGCGGAGCGAGCGGCGACGGGACGTCGGCCCGCAGCGGAACGACGACGATGTTCGTGCTGTTGACGTACGCCCACGAGTTGTCGAGGTCGCTGTACGACGGCGCGAACGTGCGGCCCGAGAGGAAGTAGAGGTACTTCCCGTCCGGGTCGAACGACGGCGAGCGATCGTTGTAGTAGCCGCTCGTCACCTGGTGCGGCGCGCCGCCGGTGCGCGCGTCGTAGATGAAGATCGCGTTCTGCGAGTTCGGGAGATCGCGCGAGTAGGCCATCCAACGGCTGTCGGCGGACCAGCTCACGCGGAAGCCGGCCAGGTTGCCGTGCAGCCAGTTGAGCCCCTTGTCGACGTTGGAGACTTGCCCGGTCGACACGTCGGCGACATGGATGCGCATGGCCTGGTCGATGAACGCGATCTTCTTGCTGTCGGGCGACCAGAAGGGCTCGTACCGGAAGCCCGGCCCGAGCTTGGTGATCGTGCGCTCCTCGCCGGAGCCGTCGGCGTTGCGCACGGTGAGCTCGTATTCGCCGGTCTTGTCGCTCCAGTAGGCGATCAGCTTTCCGTCGGGCGACCACTTGGGCGTGCGCTCGGCGGAGCCCGACGTCTCCGTGAGATCGCGCACCGCGCCGTTCTCGGCCGGCACGCTGAAGATGTCGCCGCGCGCCTCGAAGAGCGCGCGCTTGCCGGTGGGCGAGAGCGCGGCGGCGGCGATCTGCGTTCCGACTTCCTCGACGTGCGCGCGCATCGACGCGCGGTCGGTGACGACCTTGACCGGCACCTCGTGCGGCTTCTCGGTGGCGAGGTCGAGGACGTACATGCGGCTCCCGGCCTGGAACACGATGTCCGACGGGCCCAAGCGACGGATACTTCACGTCGAAGTCGCCGAAGTCGGTGACTTGATGGAAGCGCGTGGTCTTGGTGTCGTACGCCCAGATGTTGCCGCGCTCGTTCTTGCCGCGATCGGAGAGGAAATAGAGCGTGGAGCCGGACCACATCGGCTGCGCGTCGTTGGCGTCGTCGTGGGTGATGTTCTTTGACGCGTGCGTGGCGAGGTCGAAGGTCCAGATGTCCGGCGTCCAGCCGCCGCGGTAGCGCTTCCAGGTGCGGGCATCGGTGGCCTCGGGCAGGTACGCGATGGTCTTCGCGTCGGGCGAGAACGACGCGAACTCGCCGTACGGCACGGGAAGCGCGACGGGCACGCCGCCGGCTTTCGAGATCTTGAACAGCTTGTTGTAGCGGTTCGTCTCGCTGGCGCGGTTCGACGCGATGAGCAGCGATTGGCCGTCCGGGTACCAGGCGACGACGCGGTCGTTGCCGGGGTGATAGGTGATGCGCGTCGCTTCGCCGCCGGTGGCCGGGATCGTGTAGACCTCGTCGTTGCCGTCGTAGTCGGCCGTGAACGCGATGGTCTTGCCGTCGGGCGAGAATTTCGGAAAACTCTCCTCGCCGCGCGCGGTCGTGAGACGCTCGGCGGTGCCGCCGGTTTTCGGCATGATCCAGATGTCGCCGCCGTAGATGAACGCGATCTGCGTCGCGGAGACGGTCGGCTGGCGCAGCATGCGCGCGTCGATCTGCGCGGAAGACGGCGCGGAAATGACGAGCGTGCACGCGAGGCCCGTGGCCATCGCGCCGAGGTGGTGGAGTCGCATATGTGTGGAAGAGCGAGGGGTGAGCAACGGCGACACGGACACTGCCGCTGGCAACCTGTGACTGGCGTCCAGCAGTGTCAATCGAGGCTGGGTCGACCCGGCCCATGGAGCCTCTCGAGCAACGTCTGGAACCTGTAAAGCGTTTTCGCATAGAAAACTTGCTTTGCTGCCGACGCCGGCGCCCGAGTTGACTCATTCCCTCCACGGGAGCTCAAGACATGCGCTCGCAGATGACGTTCGGCAGGCTCGTTGGAATCGCGGCCCTTGGTCTCGGCGGAACCCGCCTCGCCGCGCAAACACCGCGAATCGAGTCCCCGCTCCACGCCGGCGGGTGGATCGTCGGCGGCACTGGTGCGTTGGACATGACAAACAACCAGACCGCCTTCGGCGTCGGACCTTCGGCGCTGGTCTTCGTGAACTCGCGGCTCGCCGTGGGCGGCGAGGGTCAGCTGAGTGTCGCGTCCACAAACATCGGCCATAGTACCACATGGGGTCTCGGTCCTTCGGCGCGGCTGTTCTTCGGCGAACCGTCCGAGCGCTTGCTGCCCTTCATCTCCGCGACGGTTCGCCCTGAGTGGGAACACCAATTCGAGGGCAGTTTGGATTTCGACGAGCGCTTGCTGACCCTGGACGGCTCGGTTGGCGCGACGTACCTGCTGGCCTCCCACGTCGGCCTGACAGGGGAGATCTATGGCACACACTTCAGCGTGACGACCACGAGCCCTGGCAACGCGCCGAGCGTCCCCGGATCGACGCACTACGGGATGCGCTTCGGATTCACCGTGTTCGTGCATTGATCGGTGGACTGGTGGACCGGCCCCGCCATATTCCGGGTCGTGCGCACACTCCAAATCCTGCTGCTCGGTTCCACACTGACCGCGCGCGCTCTCTCCGCGCAGCAGTTGGAGGCGCTCTGGTACTCGACCGGCGCGCCGCGGAGCACGGAGAGCTTTCTCGCGCACGCGGACCGCGTCTCGATCGTTTCGCCGCAGGTGTTCTCGTTCGACAACGAGGGAGCGATTCACGGGCGACTCGACCGACGTCTCGTCGACACGGCGCGCGCGAAGGGAGTGAAGCTGGTTCCGTTGGTCGTGAACCCGGGGTTCAGCCAGCCGCTCATTCACCGGATCCTCAACGTCGCGCCCGTCCGGCGACGGGCGATCGAGAGCCTCGTCGCGCTGTGTCGCGACCAGCACCTGGACGGCATTCAGTTCGACATCGAGAACGTGAACGTCGTCGACAAGGACGCGTTCACGAGCTTCGTGCGCGACGCAGCGGCACGGCTGCACGCCGCCAATTGCTCCGTCTCGGCGGCCGTCGTCCCGTCGCGTTGGCGAGAATCCCGGCCCGAGCGCGTACCACAAATGGATCTACGAGAACTGGCGCGGCGCGTACGACTACAAGGCGCTCGCCGAGTCGCTCGACTTCTTGTCGTACATGACGTACGCGCAGCACACCGGAGGGACGCCTCCCGGACCGGTGGCCGGATATCCGTGGATGGAGGAGTGCCTCCAGTACGTGCTCTCGCTCGGCGTGCCGCCGTCGAAGATCTCGCTGGGGATCCCGTCGTACTCCGACCACTGGTTCGCGTCGTACGACTCGGCGAACGGCGCGCGGTCGAAGGCGGGAGACTCCGAGTTCTCGAAAATCGACTCGCTGCTCCGAACGTTTCAGGTGACGCCCGTGTGGGACGATCGCGAGAAGTCGTCGTACGCGTTCTGGAGCAACGCGGGAGTGTTCGAGCACGTGTGGATCGAGGACGCGCGGGCGTTCGCCGCGAAGCTCGAGCTCGTGCGGAAATACAAGCTGCGCGGATACTCGGTGTGGGTACTCGGCACCGAAGATCCGCGAGTGTGGGATCTGCGATGAACAGGCGTCGGCTTAGGCGTTGCTCCCAAGCTCGAACGTCACGCTAACGTCGGCGATCGCGACCGCGACCGTTCCGTAGAGGGGTCACCGCCGCTTGAACCCCTCGACGAGCGACCCCGCCTGTGCGCCGTCGGTGCCCCAGAGCGTGAAGTCGAGCCGAACGGAGTTGAGCGTCGTGACGTCCGTGCGTGCCTGCTTCGCCCGATCGATCTCGCCGTGAATCCGCACGGCCACGCGATCCAGCGGAACGTTCGTGTCGCGCGCGATCACGTGCACGAGCTCCACTCCGCAAGCCGCGATCGAGGTCAGGAACTGCTCGACCGGGGTGATCTCCTCGCCAGGACATCCGTTCTGCACCGGGCCGTCGACGATGAAATGGTGGTCACGCGCGCTGCAGAGGACGCGGCCAAAGACGTCGGTCGAGCGCGCGGCGACGTCGTACGCGCGGAGGGTCGAGGCGGGAGCGGTCATGGTCCGGCCAATCTTACGGATCCATGCCCCGCGGCGCGACCTGGTCTGGCGCCGCCAAGGCCAGCGTCTCCCCGTCCCTGGCCGTAGAATTAGGCGACTCCCTTCCCCGTACAAACCGATGCGTCTCTTTCCGTCCACGCCCCGCGCGGTAAGCCTCCTGGCGGCCACATTCTCCGTCGCCGGCGCGCAGGGCCGACCCGCCGTCAACCAACCCGGCCGAGCTGCGTCGCTGACCGCGGTTCGCAGCGACCCCGCGCTCCCGCCTGATTCCGTCCTCGTCCGGTCGCTCGCGTTTCGCTCCATAGGCCCGGCGGTCATGTCGGGCCGCATCTCCGACATCGCCGTCGTCGTCGACCCGAAGGCGCCGCGGGCACGGATCGGTACCGTGATGTATGTCGCCGCGGCCTCGGGCGGCGTGTGGAAGACGACAAACGCCGGCGTGAGTTGGACGACGGTCTTCGACTCGGTACGCACCGGGTCGATCGGCGCGATCGCGGTCGCGCCGACTGACCCGAACGTCGTATGGGTCGGCACGGGCGAAGCGAACAACATGCGCAGCTCGTCGTGGGGCACCGGCGTCTACAAGTCCAGCGACGCCGGCAAGACCTGGTCGGCCGCGATGCTGCCGACGTCGCAGCACATCGGCAAGATCGTCATCGACCCGCGCGACGCGAACGTCGTCTACGTCGCCGCGGTCGGTCCGCTCTGGGCTCCGGGCGGCGAGCGCGGCCTCTTCAAGACGACCGACGGCGGCAAGACGTGGACGAACCTCAAGGAGATCAGCAAGTACACGGGGTTCACCGAGATCGCGATGGATCCGTCGAACCCGGACGTGCTCTACGCGGCGTCGCTCGAGCGCGAGCGCCGCGAGTACGGCTTCCTCCCGGGCGGCCCCGAGACGGCGATCTACAAGACGACCGACGCCGGCCGCACATGGAACAAGCTCACTGAAGGTCTCCCCACGGGAGACCTTGGCCGCATCGGCTTGAGCATTTGCAAATCGAAGCCGGCTACCCTTTACGCGACGATCCACGCCAAGCCACCCGCCGCGGGGCTCTACCGCAGCGAAGACGCCGGCGCGACGTGGAAGCAGATGAACGATCAAGACGGCACCGCGTGGTACTACAGCCAGGTGCGCTGCGATCCGACGAATCCGGATCACGTCATTCAGCTCAACGCGCAGTCGCGTGAATCGAAGGACGCCGGCAAGACGCTCACCCCCTTCGCGGCGGGCGGCGTGCACAGCGACCATCACGCCCTCTGGATCGGCGACGACGACCCGGATCACATGATCCTCGGCGGCGACGGCGGCATC
The DNA here is from genome assembly GCA_963789315.1 of uncultured Gemmatimonadaceae bacterium. Classification (GTDB taxonomy): domain Bacteria; phylum Gemmatimonadota; class Gemmatimonadetes; order Gemmatimonadales; family Gemmatimonadaceae; genus JAQBQB01. The sequence goes on from CAWBKI010000016.1 coordinate 258,300, forward strand.
TATACGACGTACGACGCCGGGCGCACCTGGGACCACAACGAGAGCATCGTCGCGGGACAGTTCTACGCCATCGCGGTCGACGACGCGCAGCCGTTCTACAACGTGTACGGCGGCCTGCAGGACAATCAGACGTGGGGCGGACCGAGCCGAACGCGCACAAACTTCGGACCGACAAACGGCGACTGGTTCCGCATGGCCGGCGGCGACGGCTTCTACGCCGTCCCCGATCCGCTCGACAACAATCTCGTCTACGCCGAATCGCAGACCGGCGGCGTCGTGCGGTACGACGCGCGCACCGGCCAGACGAAGAACATCCGTCCGGCGCCCAAGCCCGGCGAGCGATTCCGATTCAACTGGAGCGCGCCGATCCTGCCGAGCAAGCACGACGTGAAGAGCGTGTTCATGGCGGCGCAGTTCGTGTTCAGGAGCACCGACCGCGGCGACTCGTGGGAAAAGATCAGCCCCGACCTCACGCGCGGCATCGATCGCAACAAGCTGCCGATGCGCGGCGGCGTCCCCGACTCGACGGCCCTCGGCCGCAACGAGGGCACGGCGGAGTTCAGCAACATCACGACGATCGATCAGTCGCCGCTCAAGAAGGACGTGATCGCCGCCGGCACCGACGACGGCCTCGTTCAAGTCACGCGCGACGGCGGCAAGACGTGGACGAAGACGGACAAGTTCCCCAACGTGCCCGAGACGACGTTCGTGAGCCGCGTCGTCTGGTCGCAAGCGGCCGAGGGAACGCTGTACGCCACCCTCGACGGTCACCGCAGCAACGACTTCAAGCCATACGTCGTGAAGAGCACCGATTACGGCACGACGTGGACGTCGATCGCCAGCAATCTCCCGGACGGCGGCCCCGTGGGTGTTATCCGCGAGCATCCGCGGCAACCGAACCTGCTCTTCGTGGGAACCGAGTTCGGCGTGTACTTCACTGTCGACGGCGGCGCACGCTGGACGCAGCTCAAGAGCGGCATCCCTGGCGTACCCGTGCCCGACTTGCAGATCCAGTCGCGCGCGAATGACCTCGTCGCCGGCACGCACGGTCGCGGGATCTACATCCTCGACGACCTCTCGCCGCTCGAGCATCTCGCCGACGCCAAGCAGGCGAGCGTCGCATACCTCTTCCCGGTACAAGACGCGCTGCTCTTCCAACCCAACGGCAGCCGCAGCTCGGGCATGGGCACGCGCGGCTTCAGTGGACAGAACCCGGAGCCGGGGCCGCACATCGCGTACACGATCGGCGAGGTGCCGCCGAGCGCGAAGGTCTCGCTCACCGTGCTCGATGCGAGCGGCGCTCCGGTGCGCGCGCTTCCCGTCAGTAGACAGCCGGGCCTTTACCGCATCTCGTGGGACATGCGCGTCGGACCGCCGCTAACCGGACCGGTCGACACGCTCGCGCTGGCGAACGGCGGGCGCGGCGCCGGCGGCGGGCGCGGCGGTCGCGGTGGATTTGGAGGAGGCGGCGGCGGTGGTGGTGGCGGCGCACCCGCGGGCGGTGGCGCTGATTCCGCCGGCCGTGGCGGCCGCGGTGGCCCGGGTGGCGCGGCCGACTCGACGGGACGCGGCGGCGGCGGTGCATTCGGCGGCGGCCGCGGCGGCGCCGACGGGACGTTCCCCGCTCTCCCCGGCCGCTACGTCGCGCGGCTTTCGGTGACTCCCGCGGAAGGCGTGCCGACGACAATCGACCAGCCGTTCGCGCTGACGAAGGACCCGATGGTGATCCTCAGCGACAACGACCTGAAGCAGCTCTACGCCTTCCGCCTCGGCGTGGTGAAGCTCCAACGCGATCTGCGCGACCGACAGGCGCAGCTCGATACGGCCGAGCGGACGCTGGCCGCGGCGAAGCGCGCCGCCGATTCGGCGGGCACGAAGGTGTCGCCGGAGCTCAAGGCGCAGATCGCGGCGGTCGACAAGGAGCTCACCGACGTCACCCGTGAGATGGGCTCGGCGGCGGGCGGCCGTGGCGGCGCGGGTCGAGGCGGGGCAGGGGGTGGCGGCGGTGGTGCGCTCGCGGCCGGCGGTGGTGCCGCCGGCGGCGGACGTGGTGGACGCGGCGGCGGTCGCGGCGCCGGCGCAGCGGCGCCGGCGCAAGCTGGTGCGACGACTGCGCCGGCGGCCGGCGCCACACCGGCCGGAGGCGGACCCGGAGGCGGACCCGGAGGCGCGGCGAGCGATCAGGATCAGAACCCGACCGCGCCGGTGGCCGCGGAAAACATTCAGGCGCGACTCGGCACGACGACGGAGCTGCTCAATTCGACGTTCAGTCCGAATCCGGAGCAGAAGCGCCTGCTGCTGACGCTACCCGCCGATCTACAGAAGCAGGGCGATCGCGTGAAGAAGGTCTCGACGGATCAGCTGCCCGCGCTGCTCAAGGCACTCAAGGACGCCGGCGTCGACGTGAAGACGCCGTGATCGCGGCTCAGCGGCGAGCGGCGCCCGCCGGGAGCCGCTCGCCGTCGGGAGTCGGACGCGCGGGTTGTTGCGGCGCCGAGTCGAGCATCGCCTGCAGCTCCGAGAGCCGCCGCGCGGACTGTCCGTTGTAGCAGGCCGCGCGCACGCGCGCGTAGCGGGTCGTCGGCCCGACAAGGTGGCACGTGGCGTCGCGCAACTCGAGCCAACGGCGTTGGCTCAGCCGCACGCGCTCGACCGCCGGCGGGTCGGGTGCATCCTCCGACACGTTCGCCTGTTTGCGCAGCGCCGAGATCACGAGCCTGTACGCGGCGTTGACGTCGTTGTCGCTCTGCTCGAGCGACGACCGGAAGCACGCGCGCTGATCGGCCGCGTCGGACGAGCTGCAGACGTCGTCCGAACCGCCCGTCTTCGTGACGTCGGTGACCGTCGAGTTGAGCGGGCGCGTCGTCGCGGCGATCCGCGGCACGCGCTCTGGAGATGAATTCGATCCCGATTGGGAAGGCGCGGCGGTCGTCGGCGCACGCGCCTCGCGTTTCACCGAGTCCGCGATGGCCGTCGCGCCCGCCGCGCTGTCGGATTTCTTCAGCGCGAGATCGCCCGAGGCCAGTCCGGCGCTGTCGGCCGCCGCCGCGATCGTATTCGGATCGTTGCGGCCGCCGCGCAGGATGATGAACGCCGCCGTCACCACCGCGGCGGCGACGGCTACGGTCGCCACGAAGCGCCGGCCGAAGAACGACGGAGTTTGAATGACGATGTACTCGTCGGTGCGGCCCGGCTCCTCCGGCTCGTTCGCGATGGGCGGCGCGATTCGGGTTCGCACGGGTGTCGTCGGCCCGGCGAGCGATCGAAGCACGTAGATGAAACCGTCGATGTCGGGCGTGTCGCCGTCGTGGCTGTAGTGCGAGAGCGTGTCGACGGCATCGATCACGCGCCGCGGCAGGTCCGGCCGAACTTCGGCGAGGAGCGTCATCCCCGCGGATCCGAACGGGAACCCGGCGAGCATCGTCCAGGCGAGGCGGCCGATCGTGCGCGCGTCGTCGGCGAGGTTCGTCGGGACGTCGATCGCGTCGAGCTGCGGCTCGAAGGTGAACAGCGCGCGCCCGCTTCCCTGCTGGAAGACGAGTCCCGCCGGCGTGACCTTGCGATGGACGATGCCGTTCGCCCAACCCCAGTCGAGGGCCGCGTTCAGCTGCTCGAAGATCGACGCGAGGCGGTCCGGGGAGATCGTGTCGACCATCTCCTGCGAGGAGAGCAGATCCTCGAGCGTCGCGCCGCGCACGCGCGGCCGCACCGTGGCGAACGTGTCGCGCGCGATCTGCCGTCCCTCGAGCACGGGCACGACGTTCGGATGGCGCATGGCCGACTCGCGCCGCGCGTCGGCCTGAAGCTGCATCATCAGGCTGGCCGCCTGCCCCCACGGCGCGCGCACGACGTCGATCGTGACTTCGCGGTTGATCGTGCGATGGCGGGCGACGTACGAAATCGAGTCGCTCGTGCCGCGGATCTCCGAGATGATCTCGTAGCGCGATTCGAGCTCGGAGAGGTCCGGGATGAACGGCTCCGGCTCCGGCGGCGGCGCGACCGGCTCCCGCGACGCGAGAAAGCGCCGCCAATCGAGTCGGGGGCCTTGCGTCTCGTCGCTCAGGTTTCCACCGCCCGTCCGCTCTCTCGCTCAGCGCGGACGTAGGTCAGCCAACCGTAGGGATCGTCGACTGCCCCACGTGCGATGTCGAGAAAGCGTTGTTGAATTTGTGTCGTGATCGGCCCGCGTCGGCCGTTGCCGATTTCGATGCGGTCCACACTGCGCACCGGCGTCACTTCCGACGCCGTGCCGCACAGGAACACCTCGTCGGCCGTGTAGAGCATCTCGCGCGGCATTTCCTGCTCGCGAACCTCGAAGCCCATGTCACGCGCCAGCGTCAGAATGCTGAATCGCGTCACGCCGTGGAGGAGCGTCCCGTTGATCGTCGGCGTGTAGAGGACGCCCCGGTAGACGAGGAACAGGTTCTGTCCCGAGCCCTCGCTGATCAATCCGCCGGTCGTGAGCGCGATCCCCTCCGCGAAACCGTTGCGGAGCGCTTCCATCTTCACGAGCTGGCTGCCGAGGTAGTTGCCGGCGACCTTCGCCATGGCGGGAACCGTGTTCGGCGCGACGCGGTGCCAGCTCGCCACGCACGCGTCGACCCCGTTCTCCAGCGCGCCGTGTCCGAGGTACGCGCCCCACGGCCAGCACGGCAGATACACCTCGACGGGACTGTCGAACGGCACCATGCCCGCGGCGCCATATCCGCGCACGACCATCGGCCGGAGATAGCACGAGTCGACGTTGTTGCGGTCGACGAGCTCGCAGCACGCCGACACGAGTTCGTCGATCGAGTACGGAAGATCCATGCGATAGATCTTGCACGAATCGGCCATGCGCTGAAGATGGTCTTCGAGCCGGAAGATGGCCGGCCCGCGCGGCGTCGCGTAGCAGCGGATCCCTTCGAAGACAGAGGATCCGAATTGAAGCGAATGCGCCAGGACGTGAATCGTGGCGTCCTGCCACCGAATGAACGCACCGTCGTGCCAGATCCACTCGGTCTCGGTGAGCTTGGCCACGAAACTCCTCGAGGAATTTTTTGGAGGCGAGAGGCCCAGCTAGGCCGACACGACAGTAATATCGCTTAAGAGCGATCGGTTCCGCCACGGTCAATGACGTCAATCTTCATTGAACCGACGCCACCGACCCGCGCGCTCGGCTAGCTCGCCGCCATGGCGCTGATCAGCGCGAAGGCCACCTCGTCGTGACCGAGGTCAGAGTGACCGCCGATGACGGCGTTGCAATCCAAATTGTAAATCCCGCGCGCCGCGAAACTGTACGGGCTGGTGACTCCCTGCAACACGACCACCTGCGTGCCGGGCGTCTTCTGCGCGCCGTTGCGTCCCAACCCGCCGTACGGGTCGTTCGCGTCGCCCAACGCGGCGGCGATCTGTCGCGCGATGCGCGACGCCAGCGGGTACGCGAGTCCCACCGCTTTGTCTTTCGCCGTGAACGTGATCGCCGTCACACCTCGCACGCGCGTCGGGTCGGTCTCGACCCGCCGATAGAATCCGTCGTGCATTCCGTCGTACGCGACGGCGAACGCGTAGTGAGAGAACGCCGCCTGCAGAAGCGTGAGCGAGTTCACCGGAAGCGGCGCGGACCCAGGCGCGCCGGCCGCCGCCGCGGTAACGAGGCGACAACCAAAGCTGTGCCCGGCGAGGTGAATGCGGAGCGCCAGCGGACCGTCGGCTGGTCGCTGGCCGCGGATCCGCTGCAGGGCGTCGTGCACGCCGCCCTGACCGATGTCCCCCGCCCTGTTCTTCATCTGGTAGAACGTGACCAGGTTCGCGAGACTCCGCGCGCCGTCGACGGCCTTGCCGATCCAGTCGCCGAGCCCAGCGGCGCCGCCCGAGTCGGACGGAGCACCCGGCGCCGAACGGCTCAACCGCCGCAGCAGCTCGTCGCCGCCCAAGGTGAAGAAGTCGTCGACGATGACGGGCTCCTCGTCGTTCGCGCTGTGCGGCATGAACGCGCGGACGATCCGCACGAACTCGTCGCGCGCTTCCAGAGAGCCGGCGAGCGACGGGATGAGCGACTTCGCGCGCGCGAGCGCCTTCCTCGAGTCGGGCGTGTCGACGAAAGACGCGAGCAGGTCCACGGCCGCCGTGGCGTCGGCCGCGCCGTTGTCGCTCATCGACGCGGCGCCGCCGGGGATCAACGACTTGTCGTCGAACTTTTTTGACGGCCAGAGAATGCCGCAGACGACAACCCGCCGGCCGCGAATCGTGGCACACGCCGGCGACTGCTTGGGCAATACGGCGGCGACGTGATCGCCGATGGTCGTGTACAGCTCCTCGGCCTCGGGAATGTCGTCGTTCCAGCCGTGCGACAGGACGAGAAGGTCGGTGACGACTTGATTGCCCGCCGGCGTTGTGAGCGCGTCGACCAGTGCCGCGAGTTGGTCGGCCTTGTTGATTGCGCCGTCCTTCGTGAACTCGAGCGGAAAGTACGGAAACGGGCCGATTTTCGTGGGAGATGCCATGTGTGGAACGCCTACACCGATTGAATGGCGCGCATGAGATCGATCAGCCCCGCTCCCTGGAAGTAGCGCTCGCGACTGAGGTCGGTGGCGGCGCGCATGAAGATGCGCTTCACCTCTTCGGCCTGGCCGATGTACTCGCGCCGGATCGAGAGAAATGCGGCGATGGCGCCCGATACGTGCGGCGCGGCCATGCTCGTGCCGCTGTCCTCCACGTAGAGCGCGTCGCTCTGCGTGGCGGTGCGCGCCGTGTCGAGCGCGGCGCCGGCGCCGCACGAGATGATCTTCTCGCCCGGCGCGACGAGATCCGGCTTGGGGCGCCCGTCGCCGGTGGGGCCCTTGGACGAGAAATACGACACGCCGTAGACGTGCGGCATGTCGCGGTGCGTCGAGCCGACCGTTATCGCGCGGTCGGCGTTTCCGGGATCGTTGATGCTGAGCGACAGACCCGCCGCGACGGAGCCGCGGTCGATCGTGTCGGCGTAGCCGTACCCCGTGTTCCCGGCCGCGACGACGACGACAACGCCCGAGCGCACCAGCCTGTCCACGACGTTGCACAACGGACTCTGTCCGCAGGCGAACCACTCCGGGTCGAAATCGTATCCGACGCTCAGGTTCACGCCGTGGATCTTGACGTCCTTGCCGTAGCCGTTCGTTCGGTCGATCGACTCGAGCGCGATGATCACGTTGCTCACCGGTCCGCGCCCGTCGGGGCCGAGCACCTTGAGGCTCACGATCGTGGCTTGCGGCGCGATGCCGCGGATCGCGGTCAGCGGCACGACCTCGCGGGTGACGGCCCCTGTTTCGTCGCGATGGCGCGCGACGGCGGAGATCGTCTGCCCCTGCGGGACGTCGGCCAGCGTCAGTTCGCCGGCGATGATGCCCGCGACGTGCGTCCCATGGCCGAATGCGTCGACGAGCGGAGCGCCGATCGTGCCCGGTGGCGCGGTGAAATCGGCGTGGGCGAGCGGTGGATCGAGCAGCAGCGTCTTGTGTTTTCGAAAGTGCGGATGGTCGCCCTGCACACCCGAGTCGAGCACAGCCCACACGATGCGGCTGCCGCTCGCCGTGAACGCCGTGAGGGCGGCGTCGGCCTTGACGGTGCTCACCGAGTGCGTGAGCAGCGCCCGCACCTCGAAGTCCGGCCAGATGTGGAAGATCACCCGAGCCGAGGAATTCGACGCTCCTCCCGCCGCCTCGGCGTCGAGTCGTACGAGCGCGCGAATCGCTCGCCCGTCGAGCCGCGCGAAGACGTACTGGTCGCTCAGGTCCGTCTTGCGGCGATCGACGCCGATCCCGGTGCTCTCGACCCGCGCGTCGGCGCTGGACGCCAGCGCGACGGCGATCAGATCGGCGACACGCTCACGCGCGCGATCTCGTCCGCCCGTGTAGGTGAGGTTGACGTCGATGACGACGTCGAACAACGCGTTGTCGCCGCGCTCGTCGAGTTGCTCGAGGAGCGGGCGGGCGATCACCGTCCGGTCGAGGACGGTGGGATCGAATCGCTTGTCGGGTTTCTTTGTGGCCATCGGGCGGGCTTTGGGGGCGAGCGATGGCGGCGGCGCCGCAAGTATCCTGAGCCGGTCCAACGCGTTGGCGCAAGGGATATACGACGTCTCGCACGAGGACCGGACCGCGCAGCCGAACGAACGACGGCGCCGGGCCGCGCGTATTATGGGTGGTCACCTTCTCGCATTGGAGCTCACGTGGGCGTCGACATAAATCGCTCGTTTTCGCGCCGTGCGTCGCGCGCCGGCCTCGCGCTCGCCGGCGCGGCCGGGCTGTTCGCTCTGTTCGCCGGCTTCACACCGTTCCGGCGATTGGCGCCGGGCCTGTCGTTCCGCTTGTCGTCGCAGGTGCGGATCTATCCGGGCGACACGCCGCGCGGCCAGGACGACGAAGTGATGCGCGGGCGCGGAATCGCGCTGAACAACCGTTCGCGCATCGAATTCCTCGCGTACACGCCGATCCCGTCCAACGTCACCACCGACGACTATCTCGTCGCGCTCGACTCGGGCAAGGTGTTCATCAATCACTCCGGCAGCCAGACGTTCGCGCCGGCCAACGACACTTTCGGCGGACCGGCCGTCGTAGCCCTGGGCCGCGTTCTGGGCGGAGGGCGTGGCGGTCGTGGCGGAGCAGCGGGTGGGGGCGCCGCCGGTGACGCCAACGGGGGCGGAGGCGGCGGAGCCGGACGCGCCGGCAACCGGGGCGGTCGAGGCGGAGGTGGTGGAGGCGGAGGCGGTGGCGGCGGCGGCGCGCCTGGACGGGGGCGCGGCCGCGGGCGCGGCAGCGTCGGGCAGGGATTCCTGAGTCAGATCTCGCTGCTCGACGTTTCTTTCAAGGTCGAAAAGCTCGGCGCGGACTCCGCGATCGAGGGACGGCCGACGCAGCACTACCGCATCACGTCGGACTATCGCGTGGTGTGGAGCGATCAGGGATTCCCGGCACACGCAGTCACCGAGGTCTGGACGACGCCGCTGCCGACGCTCATTCCGAATCCGTTCGAGCCGCTCATCGTCGCCGACCAGTCGACCGATGGTCCGCTCATCGAATACGCGCTCAAGCTGCGCGCGGCCCGGTCGCAGATCGAAGGAACGCCGATCAAGGTCGTGACGACGACAACGTTCGGCAACATTCGCGACGTCATCGGCTTTCAGAGTTTCGTGGCCGACGATCCGACGGTCGACAAGCTGACGATCGTTCAGCAGACGCAGATCACGAACATTCAGAACGCCGAAGTCGACCCGAAGCAGCTCGAGGTGCCGGATGCCACGAATGGCGACTCGCCCGGCAGCCCGGCGAGCGGCGCGGCGAGCAGCGCACCGGCGGCTCCATCGACGACGAGCCCGCGCTCGAGGCGTTAAATTCGCGGCATGACGCATCGTTTGACGTGGGTCGCCGTGGCTTTCGCCGGCGCGGCAGCGCTGACGGCGTTCGCGCGCCGGGCTTCAGTCGCCGAACCGACGCACACGGTGTGGGACAGCGTGTACACGGCGGCGCAGGCGTCGCACGGCGACTCGCTGTACAAGGCGACCTGTATCAAATGCCACGGCGCCACGCTCAGCGGCGGCGACGAGGGCTCACCGCTCGTCGGCTCGGCGTTCCTCGGCAACTGGCGTGATCTCACGCTGGACCAATTGTTCGACAAGATCCGCACGTCGATGCCGCCCGACAACCCGAAGTCGATCGCGACGCGCGACGTCGCCGACCTCGTGGCCTACCTGCTCGCGCAGAACCAGTTCCCCGCCGGCGCGAAGGTGCTGACCGACAGCCTCGATCAGCTCAAGGACATCAAGATCACTACGTCGCGGCCGTAGCAGTTGTTCGGTTGTCTCGGCGGCGCTCCGTGTCGCGGCCGGAGCGACACTGGCTGGCGGGCATCTACGAATTGATACTGCAACGATTTCGCGGAGCCGGCGGATTTCGCGGAAAAAAAGCCTTTTGTTTTTTAAAAACAAAATCTCTTGTTTTGTTTTCAAGACATTTTGTTCTTGTTTTCAGCCTTTGCTTTTTCCGCGTATTTCCGGCCCTTCCGCGAAATCCTGTTGCAGTTCCTAGAGGCGTACCGGCCAGAACAGCCGAGACAGATGCAGCCGACTAACGGAGCGCCGGCGGTTTTGGCGGAGCGGACTTAGTAGCGGAATCGCCAGGCGTCTTCTTGGTGCTATCGGCCGGAGTCGGCGGCGGGTCGTAGTCCTTTTCAGGAATCGTGAACAGCTTGTCCTGCGGGTCCTCGTGCCCCATGACGCGCTTCGACATGTAGTCGCCGACCTTGGGGCCCATCTTGAACCCCTCGGCGTTGCCGCCCGCGGCGATCCAGACGTTCGACCAGCCGGGGTGGTGGTCGATGATGAAGTTGCCGCTCGACGTCGACTCGTAGTGGCACGAGTGCGTCTGCGCGATCGGCGCGTCCTTGAGCAGCGGAAAGCGGTGCGCGACGAATCGGCGCGGGCCGTCGATCTGCGATCTGCGTCCGCCCACCGGTCGCTCGTGTCGGGATCCTGCTGCTGCGGCGGAACGTCCTGCTGAGCGCCGAAGCCCCCTGCCGCGGCCGCGCCACCACGACCGCGTCCGCCATTCGCGCCGCGACCACCTCCGCCTCCGCCTCGACCGCCACGACCGTCTCCGGCCGCGCCCGCACCACCGCGACCGTCGGTGTTGGCCGCGGCCGCGCCCGGCTGGCCACTCGCGGCGTGGCGCCGGCGACGTTCGCGTCGCCGATCGCGCCCGCGCCGTTCGCCGGCGCTCCACGACCACCGCCGCGTCCGTCCGCCGCCGCGACAACTTGGTCAGGCGCGCGCTCGCCGCCGCGCACGCGGAAGCCGCGGTTGTCGACCGGCAGCGCCGCCCATCCCGTCACGCCGGGGAAGTTGTAGCTCGGAATGTTCGGGTAGGTGAACCGATAGTCGCCGATCGGCGTGGCGAAGTAGCAGACGTACCCGATCGGCACGCGCGTCTTCTTGGCGAAGAGCTCGGGGAAGGTCTTTCCGAGCCACGGCCCGACGGCGAAGACGAACGTGTCGGCGCGCAGCGTCTCGCCGGTGTCGAGCTTGAGCTCCGTCGAGCCGTGCCGTTCGAGATCTTCCACGGCGACGCGCGGCCGATGACGATCTTGCCGCCCAGATGCTCGAACACCGCGGCGACTGACTGAGCTGCGCGGCGCGCGCGCACGACGCCGGCGTCCGGCTCGTAGAGCACGGCCGTGATGTCGTCCATCGAGATCACGGGGAACGACTTCCGGACGTCGTCCGGATTGAGGACCTGGTACGGGATCTTGTTCTTGTCCCACCAGACCTTGCAGCGGAGCTGGAAGTTGTCCCACTCCGTGCGCATGATCAGATCGCCGGTGACGTGGAAGAGGTTGAGCCGCAGCTCGCGGCCCCACTCGTCGTCGAACGCGGTCCACTTCTTCATCGCTTCGCGCGCCCAGAGCATCCACACTTCGCCCAGCTCGCCGGGGCGATCGCCGTACGACGACCGCACGCCGCGCGTCTCGTCGCCCGACGTCGACCGCGCGTTGCCGGCGCCGTACGCGTCGACGATCGTGACCTTCGCGCCCATCTTCCGCAGGTTGAGCGCCGTGAAGCTGCCCCATGCACCCGCGCCGATGACGACGATGTCCGGCGACTCGCCGGATCGCACGAACGGCACGCGCGGTGCCGGCGTGACCTTCGGCTTTCCGAGATTCGCGCCGCCGACGAGGAAGGCGCCCGCGCTCGCGCCGGCGACCTTCAGAAAGTCGCGCCGAGCGACGGAACTGTAGCTGAAGTCCGGATCTTCGCCCGCAACGGACGGGAGCGCGGTTTCATTGGGGGTCGCCGGCGCGGCGGAGTTCGCACCCGGTGAGGGGGTGACGGGGGCTGAGGGAGTCGTCGGATCGGTCGGCATTTCCGCGGTGGGGATTGGGGACAACCGTGCAGAAGATGTCGTGAGGACCACCTCAAATCAAACGGCTGACCGGTCGCAAAACGCTGCGCGCGCGGTATTATTGGCGTGTTCGCGACGCGTTGCCCGGCCGGCATGTCGCCGATCCGAAACGCGCCCGGAGGATGCATGCGGAATCGCCGTCTGAAACTCCTTGCTTCGACGACGCTCATCGTCGGCTGCGTGTCGGCCGCCCCGAACGTGCGCCCGCCGCTGGGCGCCAACCTCGTCGGTGGCGCGATGACCGGCGCTCCGGTTCCGCTCCGGTTCGACCCCAACGCGCGCGTCATTCGATCCACCGCCGCCAACCTGCCGCCGGCGTCGTACTCCAACGCGCAGGCCTCGCGCGGCGAATCGGTCTACGGGAACACGTGCGGTGCATGCCATCAGCCGGGTTCGCTCGTCGGCCAGGCGTTCGTCGAGGGGTGGAGCGACCGCCGCGTCTACGACTTCTACGCGCTCGTTCGCGCGACGATGCCGCTCGACAACCCGGGCGGATTGAAGGACCAGGAGTATCTCGACGTCATCGCGTACCTGCTCAAGGCGAATCACGCTCCGGCGGGAACGGATTCACTCGCCGCCGACACGACCGCGCTTCGCTCGCACAAGATCGACGTTCACTATCCGTAGTTTCCCTCGTTTCTACTCGAGGACCACGCCGATGGTGATGCACTCGCGCTCACTCGCGCGCCGACTTCCGTTGCTCGCGCTGGCCGTCATCGCGCCGGCGGCGGCGTTCGCGCAGGCGTCGTCGCCGACGATGCCGCCGCTCAACGACCTGCCGAACCCCTACAAGACCGACACGACGTGGGCCAAGCTGCCCGCCGGCCGGATGTGGGGCGCGACGAGCGCCGTCGCAATCGATCGAGACGGCAAGAGCATCTGGATGGCCGACCGATGCGCGGCGAACAGCTGCGGCAATTCGACGCTCGACCCCGTGATGAAATTCGACCCGAACGGAAACGTCGTCGCCCACTTCGGCGGCGGCATGTTCGTCGCGCCGCACGGCATCCTCGTCGACAAAGACGGCAACATCTGGGTGGTCGACTGCGCGTGCACCGGGGGCGGCGGCGGTCGTCGCGGAGGTGCTGGTGGTGCTCCCGGCGGAGCGCCTCCGGCCGCTCCAGCGGGCGGCAGCCGCGCCGATTCGGCCGCGCCGCCCAAGGGACACCAGATCTTCCAGTTCAGCCCCGACGGCAAGCTGCTGCGCACGCTCGGCAAGCCAGGCGGCGCGCGCGACCCCGACTACTTCTTCCAGCCGAACGCGATCCTCATCGCGCCCAACGGCGACATCTTCGTCTCCGAGGGGCACTCGTCGGCGCCGGGGAGCGCGGCGCGAGTATACAAGTTCTCGAAGGACGGAACGCTGCTCAAAGCCTGGGGCCAACTCGGCAACGGCCCCGACGACTTCGACCAGCCTCACGCGCTGGCAATGGATTCCAAAGGCCGCCTGTTCGTCGGCGACCGCGGCAACAACCGGATCAAGATCTTCGACCAGGACGGCAAGCTGCTCGACACCTGGTACCAGTTCAGCCGGCCCAGCGGAGTCTTCATCGACGCGCAGGACAACATTTACGTCGCGGATTCGGAGTCGCAGTCCGTCGCAGTGGGCGCGACGCGCGAGTGGAAACGCGGCATTCGCATCGGCAGTGCGAAGGACGGCTCGGTGAAGTAGTTCATCCCGGATCCCGTCGCGAACGCGACAAACACCAATTCGGCGGAAGGCGTCGCGGTGGACGCGGCCGGACACATCTACGGCGCCGAGGTCGGCCCGCCGGTTTACGGCGAGGCGGCGCACTTGAAGAGATACGAGAAGCCATAAACCGGCGCGAGCGCGGCCACTCGAATGTCTGTCTTGGCGCGGACAGATCGGCTGTGGGACTCGAAATCGGACGTCTGAAATCGGACGTCGGACGTCAGACCAAGCGTGACGTAGGCGACTCCCCGTCACGCAGGGTCTGACTTCAGAAATCAGACGTCAGACGTCCGACTTCGACCGCACGCCGACGCATCGACAAGGCGCCCGACCCCAGAATGGCCGAGCGCCGTTACTCCTTTCGCTCCTAGTGCTTGCTCTGATCGATCGGCTTCCTGGGTAGCGCCAGCGCGGTGAGCCCGATGTGGTCGCCGACGCCCGTCGCGAACACGATATACTGCCGGCCCTGGTGCATGAACGTCATCGGCACCGCCGTGTTCACGGCCGGCACCGCAACCGCACCGACCTGCTTGCCCGTCGCTTTGTCGAAGGCGTAGATCTGCGGCGTGATCGCCGGCGGCGCGCCGGCTGCGGGAGCGCCGCCACGGCCTCCGCCACCCCCACGACCACCGGCGCGTCCACCGCCCGGACCGCCGCTGCGGCCCGTGCCGTGGATGACGAGCGTCTTCGTCGTGATCACCTCGGCCTGGCCGCCGAGCGCGGGAATCTTCGGGAGAGTGACGCCGGCGAAGAGCGGATCATTCGACGTCTGCTCGCGCCAGGCATTGCCGTTCGGCACCCACCACTTCTTGTCGCCGGTGTTGAGGTCGTACGCGGTGATCCCGCCCATCTCCTTCGGCTTGACGATCGAGATCGCGCCGCGGCCGGCGCCGATGCTGGTTGCCGCGCGAGGCAGGAACGCGCCCGGCCCCGTGTCGGCGGCGACGTACGACTTCGGGCGCGGCAGCGCGCCGAGGAGACCGCAACTGTTGTGCGGCTGGCTGTAGCGGTGCTCGGAGCACGGGTCGTGTTCGACTTCGATCGTGCCGAGTCCACTCTGGCCGCCGACGTAGATCATTCCCGTCTCGGGATCGGCCGCCGTGCCGCCGTCGATGTTCACGCCGCCAGCCGCTCCGGGCGCGTACCAGGAGCAGCGATACTGCGACGGTCCCTTCGCGCCCTTGCCGTCAGCCGGCGACGCCGGGATGAACCACGGCCCCATCCGGCACTTCTGAGCAAGCTTCAATGCCGAATCCTTGATCGCCGGCGTGTAGTCGATCAGGTCGGCCGCGATCAAGCCCTGTTGCGAGTATGGCGCCGGCCGCGACGGGATCGGCTGCGTGGGCGAGGTCTGCTCGCCCGGCACTTCGCTCTGCAACACCGGCGTCTCCGGCATCGGCCAGATCGGTTGCCCGGTGACGCGGTCGAAGACGTAGACCCAACCCTGCTTTGTCGTCGCCGCGATGATCTTGCGCGGCTGGCCGTTGACCGTGACGTCGAGAATGTTCGGCGCCATCGGCGTGTCGTAGTCCCAGATGTCGTGGTGCACCATCTGGTAGTGCCACTTCCGCTTTCCGGTCTTCACGTCGATCGCGACGATGCTGTTCGCGAACAGGTTGTTGCCGGGACGATAGCCGCCGTACTCGTCGCTCAGTCCCTCACCGACCGGGATGTAGACGAGTCCGAGGTCGGGATCCGCCGTGTACGGCGCCCACGCGTCGTTCTTTCCGACGCCCACCGTTCCGATCTTCGAGCCGTTCTTCCACGAATCCGCGCCGAACTCGCCCGGCTGCGGAATGAGATTGAATTTCCAGAGCTGCTTGCCGGTGTGCACGTCGAATCCGCGAATGAAACCCGGGATGTTGCGCAGTCGAAGCGGGTAGTAGCCGTGCATCGACGAGTTGCCGACGATGATCACGTCGTTGACGACGATCGGCGGCGAGCTCGCGGCGATCTGCCCTTCGGCCGGGTCGATGCCCATCGTGCCGTCGGCGCCGGTCTTTGTCGTGGCGTCCCATTTCTCGCCGGGCTTCGCCTTTCTCGCCGGTGCGGCCTCGCTGATGATGAGCGGACCCGAGTCGTCGACCGCGAGCGGCACGAGCGGATAGCCGAGGCCTTCCATGAGATCGACGACGCCGTCCTTTCCGAACTTCGGGTCCGCCTTGCCTGTCGCGACGTCGACCGACGCGAGGTGGTAGCCCGGCAGGACGACGATCGCGCGCTCGCTCGTGCCGTCCGTCCAGTACGCGAGTCCTCGGCCGGCGAACTGGCGCGGCGCTTTCTGCCAGCGGATGCCTTCGTCGATTCCCCACTGCCAGATCGTCTGGCCGTTCGCGGGATCGATCGCGAAGACCTTGCGGCGCGTCGTGGCGACGGTGATCAGGTGCCCGTTCGCGTAGAGCGGCGTGGTGCGATAGTACTCGTCCTCGCCGTACTGCCCCGCGTTCCACTGCCAGGCGACTTGGAGCGAGTCGAAATTGTTGGCGTTGACCTGATCGAGCGCGGAGTAGCGCGTGCTCCACGCATCGGCGCCCCAATAGCGCCATTCACCAGGCTTGTTGCCGCGCACGAGCGGCAGGCCTTGGCGCGCGTCGAGCAGCTTCGCGCCGGCGAAGGCGCCGCCAAGAATCAGCACGGTCACCGGAACCGCGGTCCCGATGAAGCGTCGCGAGAACCAGCTTCGCGTCATGGCTTCTTCCTCTGTGTTGGTGGAGGGGTGGTGCTCTTCGGCTTGGCTTCGATGCGGTACTTCTTGAGCGAATCGGCGTCGGCCGGCAGCTCGTTCGGTCCGACCGGCATCGCGTTCATCTTGAGCAGGTAGGCCATGACGTCGGCCACGTCTTCCGGCGCCAGGCTTCCGGGATCGTTCTTGGGCATTCGCGTGCTGACGAACGCAAATAGATCAGACAGATGCTTCCCGCGCCACCACTGATTGAAGGTCGCGCCGGTGTGCGAGGCCGGCGTGTGGCAGGACCGGCAACTGTTGAGGTAGACGTCCTTGCCCCGCGAAGCCTGCTCGTCCGTGTACAGCCCGTCGAGCGTCGACGGCCCTTTCTTCAGCGTGTCCGCGGCCGGAGCGCGCGTCGCCTTAGACGCTGTGTGCGCCGTCGAGGACTGTTTGGTCTGCCCGGCGGCGACGCCAGCCAGTGCCACGACCATCGCGCTCCCCCAAACCAGCCGACTGATCATTTCGCCTCGGCGCCGGCCGCCAGATCTCCGCGCGATCCGCGCGTAAGACGCCGATAGAGCTCGAAGACGCCCCACGCCGCCGCGCCGATCACGAGGAGGAACATCAGGCCGCGCAGTGCGCTCGCCGCCAGCGCCGGAGTGAATTCCGGCACCTCGACGTGATAGCTGGCGAGCACAGCACCGCGATCGAGCATCCAATGCCACGCCGTGTGCGCCACGAACGCCGAGAGGATGATCGTCCCCATCCGCTCCTGGACCGCATGCGAGAAGATCCAGTTGAGTGCCGGCACCGCGACCGCCAGCACCGCCAGTTGCCCCAGCTCCACACCGACGTTGAACGACACGAGCGACGTCGCCAGGTGAGCGCCCGCGAACTGCAGCGACTCGCGCAGCGCGAACGAGAATCCGAAGCCATGCACGAGCCCGAACCCGAACGCGACGATCCACCGGCGATCCAACTTCGCACCTACAATGTTCTCGATCGCCATGTACACGATCGACGCCGCGATCAGCACCTCGATGAGCGGCGGGAACCAGAGCGCGTCCGGGGCGAAACCAGCCGCCGACGCGAGCAGCGTGATCGAGTGCGCCACGGTGAACGCCGTCACGATCGCGACGAGCGGCCGGATGCGGCGGAACGGGATCACGAGGCACAGCAGGAACAGCAGATGATCGATGCCCGTGAGGATGTGGTCGAAGCCGAGCTTCACGAAGCTGAGCGCCGCCTGGCTCCAGCGCGGATCGAGATGCACGAGCCCCGGATCGCCGAGGTATTCAAAGTCGCGCTCGCCGCCGGTGATCGGCAGAAACCGCAGCACCGTCGTCGTGCGGACGGCCAGACGCGCCAGCCCCGGATCGATCGAGAAGCGCGAGCTGTCGGACGCGATCCGATAGTCGAGGACGACGTCGAGCATCGCCTGCTTCCACATCAGCTTCGTCGTCGTGTCGGGCAGCGCCGACGCGGCGTGGGCAACGGCGCTGTCGAAGGCCGTGAACGAGCGGTCGGAGGGCAGCGACACGCGCGCCGCGACGACGTTCCCGTCGCCGAGCGCGGAGTCGTTCTCGTACAGGTGAAGGTCGCCGGCGAGCCAGACGCGCGCGGCGTCCTTGAGCAGCGGTGTGGCGGCCGCGATGTCGAGATACCCGGGGCCGTTGAGCGGAAAGTTGACGTCGCGCATCGCCTCGAGCGGCGCGCGGATCACGACGCGCAAGCTATGGCCGACCGGCTTGATGAAGACGAAGATCCGCACGCTGGCCGGAATGTCGTGCGCGAAATTCACGCCCGGCAGCGCGAGCACGAGTCCCGACGCAACGGCTGCCGCGACAACGACGTTTACACCCTGACGGACTAGACTTCGACCGCGTAGAATCACGCCATTCGCTCCCTGGACGCACGAGTATAGTACGCGTGCACGGGGGTCGGAACGGCGGTTCTGAAGGGCGGGGCGACGGGAGAGCGGGCCGACTCGAGTCGAGGAGATCGCATGAACCGAGGTATTACGCTGTTTGGCGCCTCGCTGTTGGTATACGGCGGAGCGCTCGCGGCGCAAACGCCGGCCAAGAAAGGCGCGTCGAAAGCGGCGGCCAGCCAGGCGCCCAAGTTCGAGGTCGATCCGATGTGGCCCAAGCCGATGGGGAATCGGTGGATCCTCGGATCCACGACCGGCGTGGCCATCGATTCGCGCGACCACATTTTCGTCGTCCATTTGACCGACAGTTTCACGCCGCGCACCGAGATCGGCTTGACCGTTGGCGGTGCCGCGTACGGCGAGTGCTGCGCCTCGGCGCCGAATGTGCTCGAGTTCGACCCGAGCGGCACGCTCGTCGCCCATTGGGGCGGCCCGGGCGAAGGGTACAATTGGCCCGAACAGAACGCCGGTCTCGCGATCGACGACGCGGGCAACTTCTGGATCGGCGGCGCGGGCGGCGCCGATTCGAGAATTCTCAAGTTCTCGAAGGACGGCAAGTTCATCGCGCAGTACGGCACCGCTCCGGCGGCGCCCCCGCCGATCGCCGGGGGCGGGGCGGGTCGTGGCGCGGGTGATACGGCGTACGCCGGCGTCTCGCCGGGTCGTGGCGCAGGTGGTCGCGGCGCCGGCCGTGGAGGACGCGGCGGTCGCGGCGGCGGCGCGCCGGCACTTCCCGCCAACAGCAACAGTATGGAAAGCTTCGGTGGCGCGATGGGCTTCGCGATCGACGGCAAGGCGAACGAGATCTTTGTCGCCGACGGCTCGCGCAATCACCGGGTCGCGGTGGTCGACATGAACACCGGCGCGATCAAGCGGTATTGGGGCGCGTACGGCGCGAAGCCGGACGACGCCGATACGGCCAAGTACGAGCCGGGCGGCGCGGCGCCGAAGCAGTTCGGTCAGGTGCGCTGCGTACGAATCGCCAGCGACGGACTTGTCTACGTCTGCGATGCGACGAACGACCGCATCCAGATCTTCAAAAAGGATGGCTCGTTCGTGAAGGAAGCGACCGTTGCCCCATCGACGCGCGGCAGCGGGTCGGTGTGGGACATCGCCTTCTCGCGCGACCCCGGCCAGAAGTACCTCTATGTCGCGGACGGCGCCAATGACAAGGTCCACATCCTTGATCGCGAGAGCTTGCTGGAGCTCACCGCGTTCGGCGACGGCGGCCGACAGCCCGGTCTGTTCTACGCCGTCGACGGCGTCGCCACCGACTCGAAAGGCAACGTCTACACGATCGAGACGTTCGAAGGAAAGCGTCTCCAGAAATTCAACTACAAAGGCGTAAGCGCCGTGACAAAAGCCAATCAGGGCGCGCTCTGGCCTTCCGCGGGAGCGAAAAAGTGACCCGACGCCGCAAAGTCATTCTCGCCGCCGTGCTCGCCGGCGCCATCGTTTCTCTTGGCATCGGTCAACACGCGCTCGACGCGTCAGCGCGCGCGACGCTCGTGCAGGCGCCGCGGTTCGAGGTCGATCCGCTCTGGCCCAAGCCGCTGCCGAATCACTGGGTGCTCGGGAACGTCATTGGCGTCGGCGTGGACGCGAACGACCACGTGTTCATCGTCCACCGCAACGACACGTTCGATGCGCGAAACGAGATCGGCGCGGCGCAAAATCCGCCGCTCAGCGAGTGCTGCGTCCCTGCGCCGCCGGTGCTCGAGTTCGACCCCGCCGGCAACCTCGTGAAAGCGTGGGGCGGGCCGCCGGAAGACAAGCAGTACGTCTGGCCGTCGTCCAATCACGGCATCTCGATCGACAACAAGAACAACGTCTGGATCGGTGGCAACGGCGGCCGCGGCGACGCCGGCAGCGACTCCCACATCCTCAAGTTCACGCACGACGGCAAATTCCTGATGCAGATCGGCGACCCCGGTCAGGCGACGAACAGCAACAGCACAACTCATTTCGGCCGCGTCGCGAAGATCTCGTTCGATTACAAGGCGAACGAGGCGTTCATCGCCGACGGCTACGGGAACAGACGCGTCGCGGTGTTGGACATGGACAACGGCAAGATCAAGCGCTTCTGGGGCGCCTACGGAAAGACGCCATCCGACTCCGCCCTCCCGCCGTACGAGCCGGGCCAGCCGCAGCCGCAGTTCCGAAATCCCGTGCACTGCGCCGAGCCGTCGGTCGACGGTCTCCTCTACGTCTGCGACCGTGTGAACGACCGCATCCAGGTCTTCAAGGAGAGCGGCGACTTCGTGAAGGAGAAGATCATCAAGCCCGCGACGAAGGGCGATGGGTCAGTGTGGGATATCGCCTTCTCGAAGGATCCGCAGCAGAAGTACATCTTCCTCGCCGACGGCAAGAACGAGCGCGTGTACGTGATGGACCGGCAGTCGCTCGACATCATCACCGAGTTCGGCGACGGCGGCCGGCAGCCCGGCCAGTGGTTCGCCGTGCACAGCATCGCCACCGACTCGAAGGGCAACATCTACACGACCGAGACGTACGAAGGAAAGCGAATTCAGAAGTTCGTATACAAGGGCATGGCATCGGTCGAGCCGAGCCAGGGCGTCGTGTGGCCCAAACGGTGAACGCGAGTCCCTGCTCCTCCCCGCTTTTCCCCCACCCCCACCCCATCAGGAATCATTCGTGAAACTCTCAGCGTTGATCGTTCTTTGCGCGCCGCTCGGCGCCGCGCTCGCCCAGGGATCGCCGACACCCGCCGGCTCGCCCACGATGACGGCCGTCTCGATGACCGAAGCGCAGCAGATCGCCGCGGCCGTGCTTCCGCTGCCGGCGGAGGCGCGCGCATCGGCCAAGATCATGGGCTACCGCAACGGGAGCCCGAATCTCGTGACGCTTCGCGAGGGCAAGACGTTCACGTGCTTCCTTCCCGAAGCGACAGGCAAGGATTTCCATGCGGCCTGCTACCATCAGTCGATGGAGCCGTTCATGGCTCGCGGACGCGCGCTCCGCGCGAGCGGCGTGAAGGGCGACAAGGTCGACACGGTGCGCTTCGCCGAGGTCAAGGCGGGCAAGCTCGAGATGCCGAAGCAGCCGGCCTCGATGTACCAGCTCTTCGGCGGCACCTACGACGCGGCGGCGAACACGATCACGGGGTCGCACCCGCTCATCGTGGTCTACATCTCCGGCGCGACGGGCGTGTCGACCGGCCTCCCGGAAAAGCCGTCGGAAAACGGCATGTGGATCATGTACCCCGGCACGCCGAAGGCGCACATCATGCTTTCGCCGAAGATGTGACCGCATGACGCGTCCGACTGTCGGTCAGCGCGCGAGCCGTTCGCTGACGCTCTCCGGCAAGCACGTCGAGATCTTCGCCGAGCTCACCGGCGACTACAACCCACTCCACTTCGACACCGCGTTCGCCGAGCGTACCCGGTTCGGCGCGCTCGTCGTGCAGGGTGGGTTGACGACAGGCTTGCTTCACGCGCTCGTGGCGATGGATCTCCCTGGTCCCGGCTCTGTTTTTCTCAGCCAGAACTGGAAGTTCACGGCCCCGGTCTACATCGGCGACACGATCACCGCGGAAGCCGAGGTAGTGAGCGTCCACGCGACGAAGCCGGTGACTCAGCTCCGCTGCGTGGTCACGCGCCAGAGCGGCGAGACGGTGCTCGAAGGGGAGGCGTGGTGTTACACGATGGCGGCGCGGAACGGCGACGGGGAGGTCGCGGACGAGAGGTAGGAGACGGCAACCTCTTGCGGTCCCTCGCCGCGCGTATGATGATCATCTTATGCGCCGCCTCCCTGCCTTCCTCGCATTGGCGCTCGTCGCTGGTTCGGCCGCCGCGCAGACGGCGGTCGTCAGCGGAACGCGACCAGCCCGACTCATCATCCGAAACGCCACGATCGTCGACGGGAACGGGACGCCTGCCAAAGGACCGTTCGACATCGTCGTTCAGGGCGGCACGATCACGCAGCTCGTCGCGCTCGACCCGGTGGCGCTGGGGCGCAACGGCGCCGATCGTCGTCCACGGGCCGATGCGAACACGGCAGAGATCGACGCGACCGGCAAGTACGTCCTGCCCGGGCTGATCAACGCCCACGCTCACATGCAGGACGAGCGCGGCGGAACGGCGCAGCCGATCGAATACGAGTTCAAAATCTGGCTCGCTTGCGGGATCACCGCGATTCGCGACGTAGGCAGCGATACGCGCAAGGCGCTCGCCTGGCGCGACGCAAGCAACAAAGGCACGCTCCAGGCGCCCCGCATCTTCGTCTACCCGCAGTTCGGCCGGCCCACCAACGCCGACTCGGCGCGCGCGCGCGTCCGCGCGCTCAAGGCGATGGGCGCCGACGGCATCAAGCTGCTCGGCATCGACCGCGACATCATGCAGGTGATGGAGGACGAGGCGCACAAGGAAGGGCTGCGGATCGCGCATCACGTGGGCGTCGAGGAGACGAACGCCTGGGACGACATCCACTTTGGCACGACGAGCATCGAGCATTGGTACGGCATCCCCGACGCCGCGATCGTCGACGGCGTGCAAGGCTTCCCGTCGTACTACAACTACAACAACGAGACCGACCGCTTCCGCTGGGCCGGCCATCTCTGGCGAGAGGCGGACCCGGCGCGGCTCCAGATGGTGCTCGACTCGATGGTCGCGCGCCACGTGGCGTGGGTGCCGACCTTCGACATTTATGAGGCGTCGCGGGACCTTCAGCGCGCGAAGACGCAGCCCTGGTTCACCGACTACCTGCACCCGACGCTCGAGGACTACTTCAAGCCCGACCCGGCGAACCACGGATCGTATTTCTTCGGCTGGACGTCGACCGACGAGACGTTCTGGAAGGAGAACTATCGAATCTGGATGAACGCCGTGCGCGAATTCGAGCGAAAGGGCGGGCTCGTCGGCGCCGGGGACGATGCAGGTTTCATCTATCAAATGTACGGTTTCGGACTTCTGCGGGAACTCGAGCTACACCAGGAAGCCGGCTTCAGCCCGATCAAGGTCATCCAGCACGCGACGTTCAACAACGCGCGCATCCTCGGCAAAGAGACCGAATTGGGCCGCGTTCGTCAGGGATTCAAGGCCGATCTGATCGTGGTGAACGGAAATCCGCTCGAGAATCTGAAGGTCCTCTATCCGACAGGAGTGGATGACATCAAGAACGGAAAGCCGGTGCACACCGGCGGCGTCGAGTGGACGATCAAGGACGGCATCCCCTACCACGGTCCGACGCTCATGGCCGAGGTGAAGCAGCTCGTCGCCAAGGCGCGGGCGGAACGCGGAACGAAGGCCGATCGAACGGACAAGCGTGAACGAAATCGCTGACGACGTGACGCCCGCCTCCCGATGGCAAAGTCGTTGGGAGATCGAAGAGCCGAGTGAAGCGCCGCAGCTGACCGGCCCGGGCGCCACCGGCTGGACAGGGCTCACGCTCGGAATCATTGCCTTGTTCGGAGCGGCGTGGATTTTCCTTCCGCCGCCGAACTACTTCTTCCTCCGTTTCGCCGTCGCGGGGCCGGAGCTGTGCGCATGGATCGGCGTCCTGGCGCTCGTGGGCATCGTCTTCGCGATGGGCAGCGCGTCGCGCTCCCGCCTCTCGAAGCTGGCCATCCTCATCGGCCTTGTCGCGCTCGGCCTCGCCGAGAGCGTCTTCTTCCGTCTGGGCGCGACGATCCACGACCTGGACGCGCAGTCCGGAGTGATGATTCGCGAGCCCGCCGCGCCGCTCCGCGCGGCGCCGGTGAGCGCGCTGGACCTGTTCCGGGGCGTTCCGACGAGCGAGGCGCGCATCGACCGCGGTCTCACTTTCGTATCGAGGAACGGCCGCGCGCTCACGCTGGACGTCTACCGTCCGCAGAAGCCCGGACGATTCCCCGTCATCGTGCAGATTCATGGCGGGTCGTGGCAAAGCGGCGCGCCCGAGGATCACTCCGATTTCGCCGAGTGGCTGACGAACGCCGGCTATGTCGTGTTCTCGATCGACTATCGTCGCGCGCCCGAGACGCGCTGGCCCGCGCAGCTCGCCGACGTCGATACGGCGCTTGCATGGATCAACGCGCACTCGAGCGAGTACGAGGCCGACACGACGCGCATCGTGTTGGTCGGCCGGTCGGCCGGCGGGCAGCTCGCCCTGCTCTCCGCCTACTCGAAGCAGCGGCCCGGAGTCCGTGGCGTCATCAGCATCTACGGCCCGATCGACCTGGTCGCATCGTACCGCAGCCCGCCGCGTCCTGATCCGCTGGGCATTCGGTCGATCGACGACGATTACATCGGCGGGCCGCCCGACAAGTTCGCCAGAGCGTACGCCGACGCCTCGCCGATGTCGTACGCGACCTCCGACCGCGGACACTCGCTGCCGCCGACGCTGCTGATCTACGGTGGGCGCGACAACATCGTCGAGCCGAAGTACGCGCGCCTGTTCGCCGAGAAGCTGAACGAGTCCGGAACGTCGGCGGCGTACCTCGAGATTCCGTGGGCGGAGCATGGGTTCGACGAGGTGTTCAGCGGGGTGAGCTCGCAATTGAGCTTGTACTACACGGAGAGGTTCTTGGCGTGGGCGATGCGGTGACGGCGCAACCGCGGGTTTAGGGTTTTGAGTGGTCGCGCGACTGCCGTTGTTGGTTTTGGGTTGTCGGTTCAGGGTGGTCGGTGACTGATGGTCGGGACAGGTTCTCGGCGGATTCGGGGCGCGGCCGGGGCCGAGTGGCGTCTGGTGTGGCGAGGACCTTCTTGCGCAGGGCGAAGAGCATCTTGCGGATGCGGGTGACCTCCTCGCTGAGACGCGCGTGCTCCTCGGGCGGGAGTGCGGCGCGGTGATAGGCGGTGAGCAGATGATGCTCCGCCTCTGACGCAGATTTGATGGCGATCGCGAGGAAGCGTGCGAACTCTCGCTGACTCGTGGCTCCGCACCCCTCGACGATGTTCGTCGCGATCGAGTCCGCAGCACGCGTCAGCTGCGAGGTCAGCTCGGCGAAACCCCTACGCGGGAATTTCTCAACCGCCTGGTGAACTCTGAGCCCGAACGCATGCGCGCGTCGCCAGACGAGAAGTTTCTTGAATTCTTGCATGCCCCACGTATAGGTCAGGAGGGTGCGCCGCGCACCACCAGATCCTTCTCGGGCACACCGTTCCAGCCCAGCGCGCCTCACCCCCAGCATGACCTGTCACGTCATCAGTCACCCAGGACCCAAGACCGACAACCCACAACCAACAACGGCTGTCGCGCGACTCGCCGTTAGCCCCGCCGTATGAACGTTTCGTCCCTGTCACCTTTACGCCCGGCTCACTCCGCCACACGGTGATGCCATGCCTATCCTCGGTGTCGCCCTTCTCGTCGCGATCCTCGACGGCGCTTTCGCCGGCCTGTACTACGTCAACGTCCTCGGCCTCGCCGCGTTTCGGCGCGTATTTCAGAGCGTCGCGTCGGGATGGATCGGCAAGGCGTCGTTCGACGGAGGCGCGGCGACCGCCTCGCTCGGACTCGCCACGCACGTGCTGGTGGCGTTCATCTGGACGTTGGTCTACACGTTCGTCGTGCAGCGCGTGTCGATCGTCGAACGAGCCATCAGGACTCCGCGAGGGCGCATCGTCGTCGGCGTGCTGTTCGGGGCGTTCATCTGGTGCTTCATGACGTTCGTCGTCATTCCGCTTTCCCAGGCGAAGCCGGGGTCGCCCACGACGTGGCGATGGTGGGGGATGCTGGCCTGGCACATGATCGGCGTCGGCCCGCCGCTCGTCTGGTTCACGCGGCCCGTTCGCGCGACGGCGGCGCTCGCGCCGGTTCCCTAGCGCACTCGACTCGGCGGCTGTGGCGCGCTAAAGTCGTCGCCATGCGCGCATCCATATTTTCGATCGCCGCCCTCGCCGCGGCGTCTTCCGCACTGGCCGCACAGCGGCCGACGCTCGCCCCCGCCGTGCGGCAGTTCGTTCAGGTCGACACGAGCGTCGTCGCGCTCACCCACGTTCGCGTGATCGACGGAACCGGCGCGCCCGCGCGGCCGGATCAAACAATCGTGATTCGGGACGGCCGAATCGCCGCGGTCGGACCGTCGCCCTCCACCAGCGCGCCGGCCGGCGCGTTGGTGATGGATCTCTCGGGGAAGTCGGTGATCCCCGGGCTCGTCATGGTCCACGAGCACCTCTTCTATCCGACCGGACCGGGCGTGTACGCGTACCTGGCCGAGAGCTTCACGCGCCTGTATTTGGCGGGCGGCGTGACGTCGATGCGCAGCGGCGGCAACATGAACGGCTTCGGCGAGATCAACGTCAAGCGTTCGATCGACCGGGGCGAGCGCGCCGGACCGTGGATCGACGCGACGGCGCCCTACCTCGAGGGTCCCGGGCTCGGCCTGCCGCAGGTGCACGAGCTGACCGACGCCGCCGACGCACGGCGCCTCGTTGACTACTGGACCGACATGGGCGCCTCGTCGCTGAAAGCGTACATGCACATCACGCGCGACGAGCTCAAGGCGGCGATCGACGAAGGACACAAGCGCGGCATCAAGACGACCGGTCATCTGTGCTCGGTCACCTATCGCGAAGCCGCGGAGCTGGGGATCGACAATCTCGAGCACGGCTTCTTCGCGTCCACCGATTTCGTCGCCGACAAGAAGCCCGACGTCTGCCCCGGACAGAACGTCGGCCAGGCGTCGATCGCGGCGCTCGACACGGCCGGCGCCCCGTTCAAATCGCTCGTGGCCGAGCTGGTGAAGCGGCACGTGGCGCTGACCTCGACGCTCACCGTGTTCGAAACGTTCACGCCGGGCCGGCCGGAGCCGCCGGGGCTCGATGTGCTCGTGCCGGAGCTGCGCGAGCAGTTCGAGACGCGCTACAAGGCTGCGCAGACGAACGCGCGGTCGAGCTACGCCGCGCTCTTTCCGAAAGAGCGCGCGATGGAGATCGGGTTTCTGCGCGCCGGCGGGCTGCTCGTCGCCGGCACCGATCCGACGGGCGGCGGCGGCGTGATTCCGGGCTACTCGGACCAGCGGCAGATCGAGTTGCTCGCCGAAGGCGGGCTCACGCCGCTCGAGGCGATCAAGGTCGGGACGATGAACGGCGCGACCTATCTCGGCCGGGCCGACAAGATCGGATCGATCGCCGACCGGCAAGCAGGCGGATCTCGTCGTGATCGACGGCGACCCGTCGGCGAACATCGGAGACATTCGAAAAGTCTCACTGGTGTTCAAGCAGGGCGTGGGCTACGACCCGGCGAAGCTGATCGCGTCGGTGAAAGGGAAAGTCGGGCTGTTTTGAGGCGCCAAAAAAAACGGGCTCGGCGAGTCGCCGAGCCCGTTCATGGAAATTTGGAGCGAGTGACTTAGAACGCGCCCGTGCCCCGCGGCGAGCCATTGCCGGTCGGGCCGTCGTAGCCGCGCAATCGCCGTGCAGAGATACGAACCGCCGCACGAGCCGTTCGATCCGGATTTGCACGTCGAAGAGCGAAGTCAGGTGGCCATACGAGAGCGATCCGTAGGTGATGTGAACTCGAACGTTGTGGGCGAGAGCATAGACCGAGGCGATGATCGGCGAGGCCACGCTCGTGCCGCCGAACACGAGCCACCCACCGCTGCGCCGGCCGAGGCCGTACGTATCGTAGACGGCGACGCCGGTGTTCGGATCCGCAACCGCGGAAACGTCGGCGACAGTCCGGCGTGAACAGCCGCCGTCGGTTTGCCACGACCGGGCTTGGTGATGTACGCGCTACACCCGCTGCCCGCGCCAGTCCACGCCGTTTCGGTGTACACGGAACCGCTATGCGTGAGGTGCGTGCCGCCTACTGCCGTCACGAACTGCGACGCCGCCGGGAATTCGACGCCAAATCCGTCGTCGCCCGAGCTCACTGTGATCGCGACGTTGGGGTGATTGTAGTGCGACTCATCGGAGACTTCACCCGAGTACTCGGTGCCGCCGTAGGAGTTGGAGATCGCCACCACGCCGGTCGTGATCGCCGCGCGATCGACCGCGGCCACGAGGTTCGCGAACGAGTTCGAGCTCGCTTCTACGAGCAGGATCTTGCAGCCCGGACAGATGGCGCTGACCATGTCGAGGTCGAGCGAGATCTCTTCAGCCCAACCCGCGTCCGCGCGCGGCGTCGTCGATCCGCCGTTCTGATTGATCTTCTTGAAGCAGCCATTCGCCGTGCTGCACACCGACAGGCCGAACTGCTTGCGGTACGCCGCCAGATCGGATTCCGCGTTGGGATCATCGAACGCATCGACAATCGCGACAGTGCCGGCGCCGGCGCGGTGAGACTGTATGCCGGTCTCAAGTCCGCCGGTCCGTAGCCCGACGGGGTGACGTCGACGACCGGCTGGCCGCCCTTGTCGACCGTGATCCAGGAGTGACAGCGACGCCTCGCCGGCCGCCGGAACCGCGCAGACCTTCGCGTGGCCATACGCGAAGTGGTTTCCGTTGTTGCCGTCGCTGCCGTCGCCACCGTTCGGGATGCCGCCGGCATCGCGCGACGCGCTCGCCGACGGTGCGGCCGTCGGAATCAGGGAATCAGACGAGCAGGCAGCGAGACCGAACGTAACCGCGCAGGACGTGAGCGAGGCGACACGCAGCGCGAAAGTCGATGGGGCCATCCGAATTCTCCGGTCGGGGACGAGACGGGGGATCGAACATTCTATAGAAATCGGATGTCACGGACAAGCAAAACTCTGTTTCGCATTTTGCCACACGCTCAAGTTCTCGCGGAACCCCGCGCCCAGCGGGTTGCATCATCGGGGCCTCAGTGCCAGGCGGAGAGTATGACCGCCGCGATGATGAACGAGACCAGATTGTATCCCGACTCGATCGCCCACTGCGCGCGCTGCTTTCCGCCCGCCGCCGCCGTCGCATAGCTCGTCGCGCCGGCGAACCCGAGCCAAATCAGGATCGCGAAACCGAACGCACGACCTATCTCCATCGGGCCGGCGTGGCTGAGAACCACCGCCATCCCCCACGACGTGAGCAGCGCGCACACGAACAACTGCGCGAACAGCGCGGCTCCCGGGGACTGCATCGGCCCGGTCACTCCCTGCATCCGGCGCCACGCGTTCGCGAAAAGCAGCGAGAACCACAGACCGCCGAGTACGAACAGCACGATGGCCGACACCAGCACGGCGAGATAGTTGACCGGCGGCATGCGAGGGCTCCGGGTGGACGGGTGGACCGGTGGACCGGTGGACCGGCGGACCGGCGGACCGGCGGACCGGCACGGCGACAGCGCTACGGCGACGAGAATGCCGACGAACTCGGCCGAGAGCATGGCGACGTCATGCGCTCCTTGGCAAGTTTCTTTTGGCGGCCTCCCCGCCCCCCACTTCCCTTCCTTGTTGGAGAGACTCGGCATGACTCGACGGCTTGTTCGAGCCGGTGTGTCGGCGTTGCTGGCGTGCGGCGGCGTTGCCGCCGCTGTTGGATTGACCCGTGGCGCAGAGCAGCCGGCCTACACCCTTCGATCCGCGGCGACCGACTCGGTGATCCTGAAAGGCCTGCGGTGGCGAAGCCTCGGGCCCGATCGCGGCGGCCGGTCCATCGCGATCTCCGGCGTCAAAGGCCAGCCCAAGGTCGGCTACTTCGGCGCGACAGGCGGCGGCCTTTGGAAGACGACCGACGGCGGCGAGCACTGGGCGAACGTCACCGACGGGCAGATCAAGAGCTCGTCGGTCGGCGCGGTCGCCGTTTCGGAGACCGACCCGAACACCATTTTCATCGGGATGGGCGAGTCGTGCATCCGCGGCGACGTCCAGCCAGGCGACGGCGTCTACAAGTCGACCGACGCCGGCAAGACCTGGACGCACGTCGGTTTCTCCAACTCCGACGCGATCTCGCGCATCCGGATTCACCCGACGAACCCCAACGTCGTGTTCGTCGCCGACTTCGGGAAATACGGCGTGCCGAGTGAAGAGCGGGGCGTCTACAAGAGCACGGACGGCGGCGCGACGTGGAAGCGCGTGCTGTTCACCGGGCCCGGTATCGGCGCGGCGGACGTCGAGATCGACCGCACGAATCCGAACGTCATGTACGCGTCGCTCTGGGAGGCGTACCGCAAGGAGTGGATGATGTCGAGCGGCGGCCCGGGGAGCGCGCTCTACAAGTCAACCGACGGCGGCGAGACGTGGACCGACATCACCCACGTCGGAGGCCTCCCGACGGGTATCGATGGCAAGATCGGCATCTCGATTTCCGGCGGTCGATCCGAACCGCGTGTTCGCGCTCATCGAGAACGAGAACGGCGGCCTGTTCCGCAGCGACGATGCCGGCGCGACGTGGTCGCTCGTCAACAACGAGCGGCGGTTCCGCCAGCGCGCGTTCTACTACACGCACGTCTTCGCCGACACAAAGAACAAGGACCTCGTCTACGTCGAGAACGTGGGCACGTTCCGCTCACGCGACGGCGGCAAGACGTTCGCCCAGCAGCAATTCGCGCGCGGCGACTCGCACGACTGTGGATCGATCCGGACGACAACAACCACGTCCTGCACGCCGCCGATCCGGGCGGCGACATCACGTTCAACGCGACGGCGGAGACCGCCACGTGGAGCTCGGTCGACTATCCGACCGGCCAGTTCTATCACATCGTGGCCACGCCCGGCGCAGCCGTACTTCGTGTGCGGATCGCAGCAGGACGAGAGCGAGATGTGCGTGCCGACGACGCCGGCGTTCGGCGGTCGCGGCGGCGGCGGTGGCGGCGGGCGCGGCGGTGGGCCGGCGCAGTTCAGCCCGGGCGGCTCGGAGGACGGCTACATCGCGCCCGATCCGCGCGACCCGGACATTTTCTACTCCGGCACGAACGCGAACGGCGGCGGTTTTCTCACGAAGCTCAATCGCCGCACGGGCGAGGTGCGTGAGGTGAGCCCGTACCCGCGGATGTTCTCGGGCGAAGAGTCGGCCGTCATCAAGGAACGCTGGCAGTGGACCTACCCGATCATCTTCTCGCCGGTCGATAAGAAAACTCTCTACACCGGCTCGCAGCACCTCTGGAAGACGACCAACGGCGGCGACAGCTGGGATCGGATCAGCCCCGACCTCACGCGTCACGATCCCACGACGATGGGTCCCTCCGGCGGCCCGATCACGCGCGACATGAACGGGCCCGAGGTCTACGCGGTCATCTTTTCGATCGCGCCGTCCAAGCGCACGACGAACGTCGTCTGGACCGGCTCCGACGACGGCGTCGTGAGCGTCACGAAGGACGGCGGCAAGACCTGGAGCACCGTCACGCCGAAAGACATGCCGGATTTCGGCCGAGTCAGCCTCATCGACGCGTCGGCGTTTGATTCGGCGACCGCTTATGTGGCAGTCAAGCGATTCCTGAACGACGACAAGGCGCCGTACATCTACCGCACGCACGACATGGGCAAGACGTGGACGAAGATCGTCACCGGAATTCGCGGCGACGACTTCGTGCACGCGGTGCGCGAGGATCCCACGCGGAAGGGACTCCTCTACGCCGCGACACAGCACGGCGTCTACGTCTCGTACGACGACGGCGACCACTGGGAGACGCTCAACCTGAATTTGGCCGACGTCCCGATGTGGGATCTCATCGTGACCGAGCGCGACATCGCGGTGTCGACGCACGGCCGCGGGTTCTGGATTCTCGACAACGTCGAGCCGCTGCGGCAGTACAACCCGGCGACGATGGCGAGCGCGGACCCGGTGCTCTTCCGACCGGCGGCCGCGTATCGCTCCGGGACGCAGGGCACGATTCAGTACGTTCTCAAGCAGCCGGCGCAGAGCGTCCGCATCGAGATCCTCGACGCGAAGGGCCAGGTCATCCGCGCGTACCCCGACACGGCCGGTGCCGGCGGCCGCGGTGGCCGCGGCGGTGGACGCGCCGGACTCGTGGCGGCCAACGCCGGTGTGCCTGGTGGCGGCGCCGACTCAGCGGCAGGCGGTGACGCTGCCGGACGTGGCGGGCGTGGAGGCGGGCGCGGAGGCTTCGGCGGCGGTGCCGCGAACCCAGGGCGCGCGACTGGACTCAACACCTTCAACTGGGATCTGCAATACGCCGGCGCGACGAGCTTCCCGGGAATGATCCTCTGGGGCGGATCGACGAACGGCCCGTCCGCGCCGCCGGGCAAGTACACCGTTCGTCTCGTCGCCGACGGCAAGACGGCCACACAGCCCCTTGTCGTCAAGCGCAATCCGATGCACGAGGCCACGGACGCCGACCTCCAGGCGCAGTTCGCGCTCGCCATCCAGCTGCGCGACAAGGTCAGCGAAGCAAATGTCTCGGTGGTTCAGTCGCGCGACATCAAGGGCCAGGTCGACGACCGCCTCAAGAAGGCGCAGGACGAGAAGCTCAAAGCCGCCGGCGACAAGCTGTCGAAGGATCTCAACACGGTCGAAGAGGAGATCTACCAGGTGCGGAATCAGAGCGGTCAGGATCCGCTCAACTTCCCGATCAAGGTCAACAACCGGCTCGCCGCGTTGCTCGGCGTCGTGTCGCGAGGAGACGCCAAACCGATCGCCAGCGCCTACCCGATCTTTGGCGACCTCAAGGGTGAGCTCAAGGCGCAGACCGACCGGCTCCAGATCATCCTCAAGACCGACCTGCCGGCGTTCAACGCCGAGGCCAAGCGGTTGGGCCTCGAGCCGATCGTGATCAACAAGCAAACAGTGGTTTTTTAGCCGTGTTCTAAACGGTTTCGGGGCTCTGGGTTGTCGAAGTACTCAGTCCCCTTCATCCCAGAGCCCCGAGAGCCGGAATGCGGAACCTGAAGCTCGCCTTTCGCACGCTGTTCAAGACGCCGTTCGTCGCCGTCGTCGCGATCCTGTCGCTGGCGCTGGGCATCGGCGCGAACGCCGCCATCTTTTCGCTCTTCGACGAGCTGTTGCTCCAGCCGCTCCCGGTGTCCGACCCGGCGCGGCTGGTCAACTTCAAGGCGCCGGGACCGCAGTACGGCAGCAACTCCTGCAACGACGCCGGCGACTGCGACGAAGTATTCAGCTACCCGATGCTTCGGGATCTCCAAAAGGCGAACACGTCGTTCAGCGGAATCGCGGGACATTTCCTGCTCGGTGTCAGCGTCGCGATGTCGGGGCAGACGCCGGTCAGCGGGCGCGGCCTCTACGTGACGGGAAACTACTTCTCCGTCCTCGGTCTTCACCCGGCCCTCGGGCGGCTGTTTACGCCGCGCGACGAGGAGACGATCGGCGGCAACTACGTCGCCGTGCTGAGCTACCCGTATTGGGAGACTCAGCTCGGATCCGACCCGAACGTCGTGGGCAAGCAGATCACGATCAACGGCCAGCAGATGACGATCACCGGTGTCGCGCCGAAGGGCTTCACCGGTACGACGCTCGGTTCGCGGCCGTACGTGTTCGTCCCGATCACCATGCGCGGCGTGCTGACGCAGGGCTGGAAGGGCTACGAGAGGCGAGACAGCTACTGGGTCTACCTCTTCGGCCGGCTCAAGCCGGGCGCGAACCTCGACCAGGCCTCGAGCTCCGTCAACACCGTCTATCACACGATCCTCAACGACGTCGAGGCGCCCCAGCGGAAGGGGATGAGCGATCGCACGATGCAGGAGTTCCGCGCCAAGAAGATCATCGTCTCCGACGGGCGGCGCGGCCAGAGCTCGACGATCAAGCAATCGCGCAGACCGGTGATCCTGCTGTTCGCCATTACCGGGATCGTGCTGCTGATCGCGTGCGCGAACATCGCCAACCTTCTTCTCGCTCGCGCCGCGAATCGCGCGATGGAGATGGCGGTGCGGCTATCGCTCGGCGCGAATCGCCGGCAGCTGATCGTGCAGGTGCTGACCGAGTCGCTGTTGCTCGCCACGCTCGGGGGCATAGCGGGACTCGCCGTGGCCCACTGGACGCTCGCCGGAATCACGGCGATGCTGCCTTCCCGCGTCGCCGCGACGCTCGACTTTTCGCTCAATGGACAGGTGCTGGCGTTCACGATGCTCGTTGCGATGGCGACGGGCCTGCTGTTCGGGATCGTGCCGGCGTTGCACAGCACGCGGCCCGATCTCGTGACCGAGCTGCGGAACAATTCGGGCAAGCTCGCGGGGAGTCGCGGCGCGGCCCGGTTTCGCTCGGGGCTGGTCACGGCGCAGATCGCGCTCTCGATGGCCCTGCTGGCGTCGGCCGGCATGTTCGTGAAGAGCCTTCGCAACATCAGCCGCGTCGATCTTGGCGTGAACATCGACAACATGGTGACGTTCGGCGTATCGCCCGCGCGGAGCGGCTACGACTCGACGAGGGCGTTGGCGCTCTATCCGCGCATCGAGGAGGCGCTCGCCTCGATTCCCGGCGTGACCGGCGTGACGGCGTCGGGGATCCCGCTGCTCGCCGGGAACAACTGGGGCGAGGGTGTAGCCGTGGAAGGCTTCAAGAAAGGCCCTGACACGGACAACGGTTCACGCTACAACATCGCCAGCCCGAACTACTTCCACGTCATCGGCGTGCCGCTTCTCTCCGGCCGCGACTTCACCGCGTTCGACGAAGCCGGCTCGATGAAGGTCGCGATCGTCAACGAGGCGTTCGCGAAGAAATTCGGGATCGGACGAAACGCCGTCGGCAAGAAGATGTCGATGGACAACGACTCGCTCGACATCACCATCATCGGATTGGTGAGGGACGCGAAGTACTCGGAGGTGAAGGACACTA
Organism: uncultured Gemmatimonadaceae bacterium; assembly: GCA_963789315.1. Classification (GTDB taxonomy): domain Bacteria; phylum Gemmatimonadota; class Gemmatimonadetes; order Gemmatimonadales; family Gemmatimonadaceae; genus JAQBQB01. Next base: position 293,086 of record CAWBKI010000016.1, read on the forward strand.
TTCCGCCGGTCTTCGTGCGGCCTTACAAGCAATCAGGGCGCGTGAATGGACTCAACTTCTACGTCCGATCGTCCCTCCCGCCCGTGCAGATCCTGCGCGCGATCCCGGCGGCGATGAAGCAGGTCGACCCGAACCTCCCGCTCGAAGAGCTCAAGCTCATGCCGCAGCAGGTCGAGGAGAACGTCTTCTTCGACCGCATGATCACGACCTTGTCCGCGTCGTTCGCGGTGCTCGCCACGCTGCTCGCCGCCGTCGGCTTGTACGGCGTGCTCGCCTATTCGGTGGCTCAGCGGACTCGCGAGATCGGAGTGCGGATGGCGCTCGGCGCGAACGGCATCCGGGTGCGAACCATGGTGCTCGTGCAGGTTGGACGAATGGCCCTCGTCGGCGGCGTGATTGGAATTCTCGGCGCGATCGGCATAGGGAAGTCGGCCCAATCGCTGCTCTACGAGCTGCAAGGACACGACCCGATCGTCATCGCGCTGGCGGCGGCGACGATCGCGGCCGTCGCGTTCGGGGCGGGGCTCATTCCAGCGATGCGGGCGAGCCGGATAGATCCGATGCAGGCGTTGAGGTACGAATAGGACCTATTTCACCAGCCCGAGCCGGTATCCCAACACCCGCTCGGTGCCGGGTGGTTGAAAATCGTTCTCGGGCGCTCGCTCGAACCCCATTCGTTCGTACATCGTGATCGCCGCCTGCATGCTGCGCGACGTGTGCAAGCCGATCTCCGTCGCACCGGAAGCGCGGGCGCGGCGGAGGCACTCGTCCATCAACGCGCGCGCGATGCCGCGACCCCGCGCCGACGGCTCGACTGCGACGAGCCTTACCTCGGGGGCGGTGACGCGAACGCCGAACCCCTTGTACGCGTCCTCGGTCGGCGGCAGGAGCAGCGCGCTGCCGACGATTGTGTCGCCGTCGAGCGCCACGATGCGCTGCATCTCCTGATCGCTCGAAAGACCCGCGTCGATCGCGCCACTCAGCGCCTCCCAGGAGGTCGCATCCATCTTCGTCGCGTACTCGGCGTACGCGCGGCGAGTGAGCTCATGGATTGACTGGAGCTCATCGGGTCGTGCCTCGCGAATCGTCACCGGCTGGGGGACGGGCTGGGCGGCCAATGCTGTCCGGGCGGATGCTGTCAGTGGGCGGGCGAACCGAATCCGGGCGAAGAGAGTCCGGCGGGCGACGAGGAATTGTATCGCGCCGGACGCTGTCACGCCTGATGCTGTCGCGCTTGGCGGTTTCGCGCCGAATGCTGTCCTGGAACAACGCCTGGTTGCGCAGGCTGTCGATCTTCGCGCTGTCGCTCCGCGTCAATTGCCGCTGAATGCTGTCGCGCCGCACGCTGTCGCGCCGCGCCTCCGCGCGGAACGCGTTGCGGACGCTGTCGCGGCGGTACGCATCCTCGTCGAGACTGTCGCGCCGGGCGTTGTCGCGGTCCAGGCTGTCGCGATCGACGCTGTCGCGCGTGCGCCGCGAGCGTCCGATGCGGTCTCGCGTCACGCTGTCGCGCATGACGCTGTCCCGAAGGATGCTGTCGCGAAACGCGTTCTGGCGCAGGAGGCTGTCCTGCGCGCGCGCCGTCGAATCGGCAACGGACCCCGCCGCGGAGTGCGTGAGGATGCTGTCGTTGCGCATGGGAGCCGCGCCCGGCTCGACCTCACCTGCGGCCGGTACCGTCGGCATCTGCTGCGCGACGATCGGCGCCGCGGCCCGGTGCTGGCGGGCGGCGAGGCCAACGCCGAGCGCGATCAACAGCACGAGAGCCGCGATGGTGCCCAGAGCAAAGATTGACTCGCGCGCGCCGGGCGATCTGCCGGTGAGCAGCCGCTCCGGAGCCTCCGACGGTGGCTCACCGGTCCGGTCGCCGGTGAAGTGAGACGCGAACTCTTCGTCGAGCGCGGCAAACTCCACTTCCGCCTGTTTCAGCACGTCGCCGACGGCGACGATCCCGATGAACGCGCCTGCATCGGGCGCGCGATCGCCGCCGCGCGCGCGAAGAATGCGCTCGGTCGCATCGACGACGCGCGCGGCGAGGTTCGGGCACAGCTCGCCCAGCGGCGGGCGCGTGTCGTCATCGACGAACCGCCGCCCGGTGAACAACGACCAGGCGAGCGCGCCGAGCGTCCGCGCGTCAGCGACTTCGCCGGGCAGTCCCGCGAGCGGAATCGGCGTTGGAGTGAGCGTCACCAGCAGCCGGTTTGTGTCTTGCTCGATGACGATTGAATCGGGGGACACGCCGCGGTGGACGACGCCGCCGACGCGCGCCCAATCCAGCACGGCCTTCACGTCGTTCAGAATCGTGGCCACTTCGGCCGTCCCGGGACGGTCGCCGCGGTCGAGTCGCTCCTGGAGCGTGTCGCCCTTGATGCGTTCGGAGACGCAGGCGTAAGTGTTCGCGTCGAGCCACACGCCCTCGAGAATCGGCGGGACCTTGGGGTGGCTCATCGTGGAGCGCAACTGCACGTCCGACGCGAAATGCGCCAGATCGTTGCCCACGGCGTCGCTCACCTTGATCACGTCGATCAGCACTTCGCCGTGGTCGTCGTTCCGAACGGCGACGAAGCGACGCACGCCCGCCGGCCCGCGCAGCTCTCCGATCACACGAAATTGCTCGGCGAGCGATCCGATCAGCTGCGAATCGCCGCCGGCTTCGCGGCGCGGTTTTATGCGAGGTTGGCGCGAGTCATCGCCGCCGCCGGAATCGCCGGCGGGTTCAGCGGGCGATTCGGCGCGAACCTCGTCGGCGGACTGCGAGACGGGTTCCACAGGGGATTCGGCGCGAGCCTCGTCGCGGGACTCCGAGACGGGTTCCGCAGGCGATTCGGCGCGAGCCTCGTCGCCGGACTCCGAGCTGGGCTCCTGCCGAGGGGACTCGGCTGGAGACTCGGCCTTAGAATCGGGCGAATCGGCCGGCGATTTCTTTCGCGAATCCGAGCGCGAATCGCGTGGCGGATCGGAGCTTGGACTCACAGTGGCGGCCTCGACGGTTGCTCGGGGAAGAAAGGCACTGCGCCCCTCTACGAAGCGCAGGCGACCCCGAGCTGAACTTTGCTCGTTTCATGCCGCGAGGATCGTGATACGCCGCACCCTCGTCGAGCTCCGATTTTGGCGGCCGACGGCAGGCCCGCATGCGAGAACCATCCCCGTGCGGCGCTAAAGACTCCACCGCGTCACGACGAAGAGACGAGATCGAGAGGAACGGACTCGTCAGCGGTGTGCGGATGTGTCAGCGCGGTCACGGCGGCAGCGAGCAAGCCGCAGACGAGCACGCCCGCCCACGTTGCGGTGCTGCCGAAACGATCCAGAGCGGCCGTCCCCGCCCATGGGCCGATGATAACCGACAGGCTGAACGTGCTCGAGTACGCGCCCATGTACTCCCCCATGCGTCCGCGCGGCGCGAGGTCGGCGAGGTAGGCGGTGCCCACCGGGAACGTGATCATCTCACCGAACGTCCAGATCACCACCGTCGCGACCAGCGGACCGACCGCCTTCGCGGCGCCCATCGCGCCGAATCCGATGCCCGTGAGGAGCATGCCGAGGATCAGCGCGCGCCGATGCGGCCAGTGCGCCATGGCGAGGTTGAGCGGCACTTCCAGCGCGACGATCATCAGCGTGTTGACGACGAAGAGCGCGCCGAAGAACGATTCGCGGTAGTGCAGGTCGCGCACGATGTACACCGACATCGCGCCCTGGCTCTGTGTGAACACAAGCCCGACGAGAACCATGGCGAGAAGGAACGTCAGCGCCGTGCGGTCGCGCCAAACACCTGGCTCGACAGCCGTGACGGCCTGACGGCTCGACCGCCGCATCCTCCGATTCACCTTCGCCGCGAGGACTCGACGCGTGCGCGACGAGGCGCACGTCTTCGGGACGCAGCAGCAGCGACAGGACGGCGGCGGCGGCGAGCGACGTCAGCCCGTCGACGACGAACAGCAGCGGGAACGACACAAGCGCGAGGAATCCGCCGACGGCGGGGCCGATGCTCATCCCGAGATTCACGCCGAGCCGATTGAGCGCGATCGCCGCTTTGCGCTGCTCGGGTGCGGCCGCGCTGCTGAGCGCGGACATCGTCGCCGGCCGCGTCGCGTCGGCGACGAGCGCCCACACGAACACGAGCAGCACGACAACGCCGAACGAGTGCGCGAGCGGAATCACCATGAGGATCACGCCGGTCAGCGCGAGCGACGCGCGCATCACCGTGAATGGACCGAGCCGGTCGCAGAGCCTTCCGGCGATCGGTCCGGTCACGATGCCGCCGAGTCCATACGCGCTCACGGCGAGGCCGGCGAGCGCGGCGGACGTGCCGATGTGTCTCGTCAGGTAGAGCACGAGAAACGGCAGCGCCATCATCCCCGCGCGATTGACGAGCGAGGTTGCGGCGACGATCCACACCGTGCGCGGCAGGCCGCGGAGGCCGGCCCACGGATTCTTGACGGGAACCCGCATCGAGATGGGCAAGTGGCAATGTACCCAGCGCCGACTCGCCCGAGCAATTCCGGAATGGGTGACGCGTCGACATTTTACGACGCGCAGACGAACTCGCCGCGCAATTGCGACTCCCTCAACCCGAACACAATCGATGACCGCCTACGGCGCGAAAGAGCTGGCCGATTCCTTCAGAACGGTCCGGCGCAACACCATCCAGATCGCGAACGACATTCCCGAGTCGAGCTACGACTTCGTGGCAGCTCCCGGCGCCCGATCGGTGAGCGAGTTGTTCCGCCACGTCATCTTCGCTTCGAACTTCTACGAAGACATCCACCGCGTCCGTCGCATCACCACCTTCAAGGGCTACGACTTCGGCGCGATCAGCCGAGAGACAAGTGCGAAAGAGCGGCCCGCGCTCGACAAGGCGGCCACGATCGCGCTGCTCGAGTCCGAGGGCGAACGCGTGGCGACGTGGCTCGAGTCGATGTCGCCCGAGTTCCTCAGCGAGACGTTCACGGACCCAATGGGCCAGAACCCAAAGACCCGTCTCGAGAACCTGATGTCGATCAAGGAGCACGAGATGCATCACCGCGGGCAGCTCATGCTCATCGAGCGCATCCTCGGCGTCGTGCCTCACCTCACACGACAGCGTGAAGAGCGTCAGCGCGCGCGCGAGCGCACGGCCGCCGCGACCACGGCCTGACCGACTCCCGAACCGGGGCGGGCCCGCGGCGAGAAACCCGCCGCGCCCGCCCCCGTAGGAGGAGAGTCACCCTCCGCGAGCCGTGTCATGAAACCGTGGTCGCCGATCGCGTACGCCCTCCGCTCGCTTCGCCGCGCCCCCGGCTTCAGCGTCGCCGTCGTCGCAACGCTGACGATCGGCATCGGATCCGCCGCCGCGATCTTCGCGGTCGTCGACGCGGTCCTGCTGCGGCCGCTGCCGTACGGACATCCCGAGCAGCTCGTCGGCGCCTGGCACGACCTCCCGCCGATCGGTCTGATGAAGGCAAACCAGACGACGGGCACCTACTACACCTACAAGCGCCTCGCCCACACCATCACCGGCATCGCCACCTACAACAGCAGTTCGGCGAACGTGTCCGATCCGGACGGCCGCGCGCAACCGGATCGTCTGCCCGTCGCGTGGGTGACGGCGAATCTCTTCCCGCTCCTCGAGGTCAAGCCGCGCTTGGGACGCGCGTTCACCGATGCAGAGGACGTGAAAGACGGCCCACAGGTCGCGATGATCAGCGACGGGCCTCTGGCGGACCCGCTTCGGCGCCGACCCGAACATCGTGGGCAAGAAGATCGCGATCTTCGACCGGCCGACCGAGATCGTCGGCGTGATGCCGGCGGGCTTCACGTTTCCGAACGCCGACACCAAGATCTGGGTGCCGCAACGGCTCGACCCCAAAGATCCGTATCCGGGTGGCTTCAACCACGCGGCGATCGCGCGGCTCAAGCCCGGCGTCTCCGTCGCCGACGCCGAGCGAGACTTCGCGTCCGTGCTCCCGCGCATCGTCGACATGTTCCCGACCGTCGCGCCGGGCGTGACGACGCAACTCCTCATGGATCAGGCGAAGCCGCGTCCGCGCCTCTACCCGATGCGCGACGACATCGTCGGCGATGCATCGAAGACGCTGTGGATGGTCGCCGCCGCCGCATTGCTCGTCCTGCTCGTGACCTGCGCGAACGTCGCGAATCTTCTTCTCGTCCGCGCCGACGGCCGTCACCGTGAGCTCTCGGTTCGCGCTGCGCTCGGCGCGGGGCGCGCTCGCGTCGTCGCGCACTTTTTGACGGAGGCCGGCGTCCTCGCCGCCATCTCGGCCACCCTCGGCCTCGTCGTCGCGACGTTCGCGCTGCGTGCGCTCGTCGAGGCGGGCCCGGCGCAGCTTCCCAGATTGTCGGAAGTGGGAATGGATTGGTCGGTCGCCGCGTTCACGCTCGTCGTCACCGCGATTGTCGCGGTGGCATGCAGCGCGATTCCCGCGATTCGCTTTTTGCGCGGCGACGCGCTCTCCGGGCTGCGCGAAGGAGGCCGCGGGGGCACCGCTGGAGCGTCGCGGCAGCGCGCGCGCGGCATTCTTGTCGCGGCGCAGATGGCACTGGCGCTCGTCGCGCTCGTCGCGTCCGGTCTTCTGCTGCGAAGCTTTCAGAGGTTGCACGCGGTGCAGCCGGGCTTCAATCCCCAGGGCGTGGCGACGGTGTGGGTCTCGCTTCCGCAGCTTCGATACAAGAACGACACGGCGGTCGTGCGCTTCTACGCCAACGTCGCCGAACGCGCGAAGCATTTGCCGGGCGTGACGGCGTTCGGCGTCTCGTCGCGGCTTCCGCTGCAAAACGGCGACATGGATCTGGACCCGCTGCTCGTCGAGGGACAGTGGGATCCGTCCAAGAAGCTCGGCTCGCTTCAGCTCTACAGCATCGCCGACGCCGGCTACTTCGCGGCGATGGGCATGCAACTCGTCGCGGGACGGATGTTCGATCGCATGGAGCAGCAGCGCGGCGACGAGTCGATCATCAGCACGGCGACCGCGAAGTTGATGTTCGGCGACTCGACCGGCGCGTCGGCGCTCGGGAAGCGATACCAGGTCCTTCCCAAAGGCGTGTATCACACGGTCATCGGCGTGGTGCGTTCGGCGCGCGATACGTCGCTCTTCGCTGCGCCGACGCCCGCCGTCTACATGCCCGAATCGGTCTCGCCCGACACGCTATACGGCCCCGGACGAAAGATGGCGCTCGTCGCGCGAACGACAGGCGACGTCGCCGCGACGACGCGATCCCTGCAGCAGCTCGCCCACGAGCTCGACCCGGCCCTCCCGACCTTCGCCGCGAGATCGATGGAGACGACCGTGAGCGAATCGCTCGCGCGACTCTCGTTCACGATGATCATGCTCGGCGTCGCCGCCGCCGTGACGCTGGCCCTCGGTGTCGTCGGACTGTACGGCGTGATCGCGTACATCGTGACGCTGCGCACGCGCGAGCTCGGCGTACGCATCGCGCTGGGCGCGCAGCCCGGGTCGGTGGCGATGATGGTCGCGCGACAGGGGCTCGCGCTCAGTGCGTTGGGCATCGTCGCTGGTGTCGCACTGCTCACGGTGGCCGGACGGTTCGTGCGGTCGTTCCTCTTCGAGGTGGCCCCGATGGATCCACTCACCATCGGCGCCTCGACCTTGCTTCTCGCGTTGTTCGCGCTACTCGCCAGCTGGATTCCGGCGCGTCGCGCGTCGATGGTGGATCCGACGGAAGCGTTGCGCTCGGACTAAGAGCGGCACCGGGGTTGGACTCGCCTGCGCCCGCCCCGATATTCCAGAAGCCAAGCATCTGGTCTTTCCCATCCATGCGGTTCAGGCAGAACACTTTCCTCCTCGTCGTCGTCGCCGCGCTCGTCGCGGTGGCGATCGGGATTTTCCGGACCAATCAAGGGCCGGCCGTACAGGCCCGCGCCACTCGTCGCTCGCTCGGCGTCGATCAGAGCTCGCTCATCACGGCGGAACAGCTCGTGCGCCTGCCGACGACGCCGGAGGAGCGCACGTTCGCCTACGACGCGCTGCGGCTCGCCGACCAGGAAATGGATCTGGCGTTTGCGCAGGCCGTGCGGCGGGCGTCGACCCAGCCGCCGGCGAAGTCCGCGGAGGTGACGCAGATCAGCGGCCAACTCCAGCAAGCGATCGGTGCGGCCGCCGCGGATCAGGTACAGGTCACCGAGCTCACGGCGGCCGTCGCCAAGGCCGGGCCGTCGGCCGTGCAGGCATTGACGGATCGGCTCGAGCTGGCGAAGGCGCAGCTGGCCCTCGACCAGGACGAGGTCGATGACGCGCGGCAGGATCTGCAGCGCGCGGGCGGCGACCCTCAAGGACGCGTTCAGTCGATCGTCGCCGAGCACGAGGCCGCCTCGCGCGCGTCGGACAGCACGCGCATCGTTATCACGCGCGCCCCGGAGCCGCACGGCATGCTCGGCGCCGCCGACGCGCTGTTCACGCTGCGCGACAAGGCCGGGCAGCTCGACGCGGCGAAGCACACCGCCGATTCGCTCGCCGCGACGTTCAAGCAGCGGCACGACAGCATCGAAGCGCGCGTCGCCCGCATGGTGGACAGCGCCAATACGCACCTGACGCACGATTCGGCGTCGTCGTTGCTCGAGCTCACGCGCACCCGCGCGGCGAGCGAGAAGCGGCGCGCGACGCTCGACCAGCGCATGGACAACCAGAACCGCCTCTCCGAGACCTACGCCGGGTGGACCACGGTCGTGTCGTCGCAGGCGCGCGCGATGTTCAACCAGGTGCTGCGCGGCGCGGCGGCGATTCTCGCCATCATTCTCGTGGGGATGCTGCTCGCCCGCTTGTTCGAGCAGTTGGCGCGCGCGCGCGCCGCGGATCATCGCCGGGCGCAGACGCTGTACATGATCGCCCGCGCGTCGCTGCAGGTCATCGGCGTGCTGTTTGTTCTGCTCATCGTCTTCGGCCCGCCCAACGACGTCGGCACGGTCGTCGGCCTCGCCGCCGCCGGACTCTCCGTCGCCCTCAAGGACTTCATCGTCGGCTTCCTCGGCTGGTTCGTGCTCATGGGGAAGAACGGCATCCGGGTCGGCGACCAGGTCGAGATCAACGGCGTGACGGGCGAGGTCGTCGAGATCGGCATGTTCTACACGGAGCTGCTGGAGACCGGCGCGTGGTCCGAGTCGCACCCCACCGGCCGACGTGTCAGCTTCGGAAACAGTTTCGCGATCGAAGGACACTACTTCAACTTCTCGACATCCGGCCGCTGGATGTGGGACGAAGTTCGCATCCAGGTTCCGCAGGGGCGCGACCCGCACGCCATCGGCGCGGTTCTCGAAGCGCAGATCGAAGCCGCGACGGCCGAAAGCGCGCGCCTGGCCGAGGAGGAGTGGAGGGAGGCGCGTCGGTCGCCGCACGTTTCGGCGATCGCGGCGGCGCCGTCGATCAGCATTCGGCCGGCGTCGAGCGGTTTCGAGATCGTCGCGCGCTACATCACGCAGGCCTCCGAGCGCGACGCGCTTCGCGCCCGGCTCTATCAAACCGCGATCGAGCTGCTCGCGGCGAAAGACTCGGGACCGAAATACGGCGCCGGCGCGCCGGCGGCGCCGGCGCCGACGCGCTGACCGGCGGACACTCCCGAGCGATCGGTCAGGGAGCCGGGGGGCGAATCGCAGCGGTTGAGCACGGGTGTCATATGGCGAGCGGCTCGGCGGCACTCATCTCCAGCATGACAGCGATCGAGCCTCGGCCCGTGGTGGCGGAACGCTCCCCATTGGAAAGCGAATTGGAGAGTCTGCACGCCGAGAGCTGGGGATGGGCCCTCTCGTGCTGCGCGCGCGATCGCGACTTGGCGGAAGATGTTCTCCAGACGGCATACCTTCGCATCGTTTCGGGACGTGCGCGCTTCAGCGGCAAGTCGAGCTTCAAGACCTGGGTGTTCGGTGTGATTCGCATGATTGCACGATCGGAAACGCGAAGAGCGTGGCTGTGGAGCAGCCGGCATCGACCCAGCGATGCGGCTCTCGCCGTGCCGGACTCGGCCAGTCGAGCCGATGTGGACGTCGAAGACGCCGAGCGCGCCGAAACGCTCGTGCGCGCCTTGGCTCGTCTGTCTGATCGCCAGCGCGAAGTCTTGCAGCTCGCGTTCTACCACGATCTCACGATAGAGGACGCCGCTCGCGTCATGGGAGTGTCCCTGGGCTCGGCGCGAACACACTACGACCGCGGCAAGAAGGCCCTCGCGCGAATGCTCACAGTTGAGGAGACTCGCTGATGCGCGGCGACGACGAGCTTCGCGCGCGGTTCGGCGATCTTCGACACCTGGACGACGCGAGTGCACCTGAATTTTCGGCGGTCGTCGATCGAGCCGAGCGTGCGAAGGCGCCCGCGTATCGGATGCCTGTGGTGTGGCTCGCCGCCGCGGCCGCCGTCGTCGTCGGTCTCGTCGCGACGCAACGGTTCCGCGCGACCAACGAGGCGGCCGCGCAATCGATCACGACCTGGCAGTCCCCGACCAGCAGCCTCGTTCCCGCAAGCGGACGAGCCGTGCTGTCGCCGTCCCCGCTTCTCTCGTCCGTTCTCGACGGTGCGACATCGTCGGCGCTTTGGCGCAAAGGAGATTGAACATGCGCACGACCTTCATCCCGTTCGCGTTCGTACTCGTGTCGAGCACGACGCTGGCGCAGCAGCCGGCTCCGACTCGACCCTCGCCGGGCCAGGCTTCGGTCGCGGTCTGTCCGATCTATGTCGTCGACGGCAAGACGATCGCACCTGCGGCCGCTGATTGCGTGCCGGTGCCGGCACCCGCCGCGCGTGGCGTGCCACCAGATTGGACGACGCCTGTTCCTCCACCCGCCGCCGACCCGCTCGGACGTTTTCTCTTTCCGCCCGAGCTGGTCATGGGACATCAAGAGGCGATCGGCCTGACGGACAAGCAGCGCTCGGCGATTCAGGACGCCGTCAAGGACGCGCAGTCCAAGGTCGTCGACCTACAGTTCAAGATGAGCGCGGAGGTCGAGAAGCTGCAGCGTCTCATCCAGGCCGCGTCCCCCGACGAGCCGAAGGTCCTGGACGAGGTCAATCGCGTGCTGACCCTCGAGCGCGACATGAAAGTCGCGCAGATGACGCTCATGGTGCGCATCAAGAGCCAACTGACCGAGCGCCAACAGGGGTTGCTCGACCAGATGCGCGGCGGTCAGCCTCCCAAACCCGCGAAGGAGTGAACTTCGCGGGGGGGGCCGCCTGCGACGCTAGTGCGGCGTGATGACCGACGGCGGCAACGCGGACGGCAGCGACGACGGCCGCGGTGCGTCGTGACGGTCGGCGAGGATGCGCGCCGTGAACCGTTGCGCCTCGGAGATTCGCTCGACCTCGATGGCGAGTGAATCAAGCGCGTCCATCACCCGCGAAGTCGGCTCCTTCATCTCGCCGCGGAGCTGCTGGGTGAGCATCAGGCGGTCGAGCATCGTCTCGGCTCGCTGAGCGCGCTTGAGCGCCATCACCCACAGCGTTCCCAACAGGATGGAAATCGGCCCGCACGCCAGGCCGAGCATGAGGACAACGTTGCGCATCGCCGCTCTCTCCGTTGGAGTCGTGGCCCAGCCGAGTCGCTGACGCCTCTACGAAAGCGCCGGACGGACGGTTTCGCCAGCGCTCGGGGGGGCGGTTCTCGGCTGCCGCTCGTCCTTCCGTCCGTCGGGGTCGCTGCTCATACTAGCCCCCATGGACTATCGAACCATTCAGGTCACGCCGTGCTCGCCGGTCATCGGCGCCGAGATTCGCGGCGTGGACTTGAGACAGCCGCTGTCCGACGACCAATGGCGCGAGGTACTGGGCGCGTTCCACCAGCACTCGGTCATTTTCTTCCGCGATCAAGAGCCGATGACGCCCGAGCAGCAGGTGGCATTCGGCAAGCGCTTCGGCCCGTTGCACATCCATCCCGCCGCGCCGCACATGGAAGGACACCCCGAGGTGTTCGTCATCCACGCGCACAAGGACTCGAAGATCGCCAACGGCGAGTTCTGGCATTCGGACGTCTCGTGCGACACAGAGCCGCCGCTGGGCTCGATCCTCCAGATCCATCTGCTCCCGCCGTCCGGCGGCGACACGCTCTTCGCGAGCATGTACGCGGCGTACGACGACCTGTCGCCCCGGATGAAGCAGTATCTCGACGGTCTCAACGCGGTGCACGAGTCCGAGCACATCTACCGCGGCCGCTACTCCGACCGCGGCGTGAGCGACGCCGGCAAGGTCTACCCGACCGCGGTCCACCCGATCATCCGCACGCACGTCGACACGGGCAAGAAATCGCTTTTCGTGAATAGGACGTTCACGACGCGCGTCGAGGGTCTCCCGGAAGAGGAGAGCAAGGCCGTTCTACAGTTCTTGTTCAACCACGCCGAGAGTCCGTGGTATCAGACGCGCTTTAGTTGGCGCACGAATGACGTCGCGATGTGGGACAATCGGTGCACGCAGCACATGGCGATCTGGGACTACTGGCCGAACGAGCGGAAAGGAAATCGCGTCACGGTGAAAGGAGAGCGTCCGGCCTGAGGGCCGGACACGGGGCGAGACCGCATGCGAATCGGGCTGGCTGCTGCCATCCTCACGATGTCGAGTCTCGCGTCGCTCGGCGCGCAGGCGCGCAATCCCGGAACGTGGGTCGACAGCATCGACACGCCGGCCTTCGAGCTCGGCGCGTCGGGAAGTGACGCCGACCTTGTCCGCGTGATGCTTCGCGCCGGTTCACGAATCACGGAGATTCAGGCATCCGGCGAAGACGTCAAGCATTTTGGCGACTCGGCGGCCGTGATTCTGACGACGGCGCCTCGGCCGTCCACCACCGTATCGTATTCGGTCTCGGGACCGAAAATGCGGCTGACGTACAGTGTGGTTGATCGGAAAGACGTCGTGCACTTTCGCGTCGGCGGCGACAGCGGTGTCGACGTTCAGCCGTCGGTGAATGAAGCCCTGCGCATCGTCGGCATCCTGCGCGGTGCCGCGTTCTGGGCGGTCGAACAGCATCGCATAGCAACACACCTGCGGGACCCATACCCTCCCACCCCCGGCGCCGGCTACCGCACCTACTTGGAAAACCAAGTGGACCGCGCCGCGTCACCGCGGGCCGGAAATCGGCCGCCCAAATATCCGCCGCTGCTGCACTCGGCAAAGGTGGACGGCACTGTGCTCGTGCAATTCGTTGTCGACACGCTCGGTCGAGTCGACTCGACGACGTTCCACGTTCTCAAATCAACGCACGATCTGTTCACGACCGCCGTCAAAGACGTCGTGTTCCGATACAAGTTCCAACCTGCGGAGCTCGACGGTCGCAAGGTGAAGCAGTTGGTGCAAATGCCGTTCGACTTCCAAATCTCGCCGTGAGCCGGACCAATCCGCGCGCGATCCGATGCTACGAGAAAGCTGGTTTTCGTCGCGTGGGCGAGGTGGAGACGCCGGATGGCTCAGCGATGCTCATGACCCGCGAACGGCCGGACTAGCCGCCCTGCGTCATGTCGCGCACGATCGCGATGACGAGCTCCGGCTGCTGCAGATGAACGTGGTGCCCGCTCTTCTCGGCGACGACCAGCTTCCCCCGTCGCGAGAAGCCGGCGACGAGCTCAAAATCCTTGCGACGCTCCGCTTCGCGCGCCGCCGCGTCGGCGCCCTGCTCCTCCGGCAGCCCGCGCACGACGACGACCAGCGGCAAATCGCCAAGCGGCTTGTCGCTCTTGAGACGCTCGGCGCGGAGTAGCGCGAGCTCCTGATTCTCCGCCGGGTTCTGCGCGGCCGCGACATGCTCCACGCGTCCCAGTGCCCACGCGCGCATCCGCTGCGCGCTGTCCGGAAGCAGATTGCGCGGTGGCTCATTGGCCGTCCTACTCGCCTCGGCGAGCCCCGCTCGAATCGCGGACAGCGCGCCCGGCGGGATCTGCGCGATCGTGAGGGGGTCGGCCGTCTGTACCGGTGGAATCGGCGACGACGTCGCCAGCGTTGAGGCGCGGACCAGCGCTCCATTCGGAAGCTGGCGCAGCGGATCGTCGGAGCCGCCGTCGAGCAGCACGAGTCCGGCGACGTCCGCTGGATAGGTCGCCTGATACACACGCACGAGCCAACCGCCGTACGAGTGACCGACGAGCACAAAAGGCCCGCGCTCACCGGCGCGTTCGAGAAGTGCATGCAGCTCGTACACGATCTGCCGATAGGTGCGCGGGTACGGTCCCATCTCGCTCCACCCGTCGCCCGCGCGATCGTACGAGCAGACGCGTGTGAACTTCGCGATACCGGGCTGCACGAGGCTCCACTCGACAGAGAAGTCTCCGATCCCCGACTCGAGGATCACCGTCGGCTGCGAACCCCTCTTCGCCCCCGAGCAGTTGAGGTGGAGCTTCCAGCCGCCGACGTCGATCAGACGTCCCGGCGCGGGAAACGGCGCGCGCGAGGTGTCCTGCGCGTGTGCCGTGGTGGCGCTCGACAACAATCCAACGACAACGATTCGGGCGAACCGCATCGTCGACCTCGCGCTTTTTAGCGCAGGAATCGGCGAGCCAGCGACTCGAGTCGGTCGTCGCCGCTCGCCTCGGCGCGGGAGAGAATTCGGCGCACGTGGTCGTGCAGCTTCCGCTCTCCCCAATAGTACCCGGTCGCCTGCTCGGCGCTCGCCGTCTCCCCCTCTCGCGCCGCTTCGAGCAACACTTCGGCCGCGACCGCGTCGAACGACGGGTCGTCGCGCGGCGGAAGGACATACTGCTTTCCCGGGCCGCCACCAGCGTCTTCGTTGACGAACGCGCGCGACATCGTTCCGATCTCCGCCTCTCGCTCGCGCGAAACTAGCTCGCCGGGCTCTCGGCCGGAATGATCGGAAGGATTCGACGCGCTCCGTCGCGCACGATGGTGATCGGCGCCGTCTTCCCGATTCGCTCTTGAGCGAGCAGCCGCTGGAGGTCATCGACACTGTCGACGCGCGCTCCCGCCAGCTCGACAACGATGTCGCGCGGACGCAGGCCCGCCGATTCGGCCGGACTGTTCGGCATCACCGCGGTAACGAGCACGCCGCCGGCGCTCTCGAGATGGCTGATCTGCACACGCCGGCGCGACAGCGTGATCGTCTGCCCGCTCACGCCGATCCATCCTCGCTGCACGCGTCCGTGTCGAATCAACTGCGGAATCACGAATCGCGCGGTGTTCACCGGAACCGCGAAGCAGATCCCCTGCGCGCCCGCGATGATCGCCGTGTTGATCCCCACGACCTCTCCGCGCGAGTCGACGAGCGGCCCACCCGAGTTCCCCGGGTTGAGCGCGGCGTCGGTCTGAATCACGCCGTCGATCAAACGCCCCGACTGCGAGCGCATCGTCCGCCCCAGCGCGCTGACGACGCCCGACGTCACGGTCGACGCGAAGCCGAGCGGGTTCCCGATGGCGATCACGACCTGCCCCGCGCGCAAGCGCGACGAATCGCCAAGCGTCGCGGCGACGAGCGAAGGAACGTCCACGCGCAGGACGGCGAGATCGGTGTCCGGATCGACGCCAACCAACTCCGCCGCATGGCTCTCGCCATCCGCGAACGTCGCCCGAATTCTCGAGGCGCCTTCGACGACGTGGCTGTTCGTGAGCAAGAAACCGTCGGGCGTGAAAACGAATCCCGACCCCGCCCCGGTTCGCTCCGCGTCCGCCGAACGGCGCCCGCGGCCGCGTCGAGCGGGGGAGCCGAGCCCAATCTCGAGGTGCGCGACCGCCGGAGCGACCAAATCGACCGCGCTCACTACGGCGCGGGAATAGGCGTCTAGCAGCTCTCCGCTGTCGTCTTGCGAACTGACCGCCGAGACGGCTGGGTTCGCCATGGTGTTGTCTTTCAGAAGCTTCAGCATTCTGAAAAATACGGGCGGAGAGAAGAGGTATTGCTCGTCGGCGTTCGGCAGTCGCGTTCGCCAGTTTCGCCGTTCGCCAGTTTCGCCGTTCGCCAGTTTCGCCGTTCGCCAGTTTCGCCGTTCGCCAGTTTCGCCGTTCGCCAGTTTCGCCCTACGCTCTAATAGCCTCCACCGGATCCACCCTGGTGGCCCGAATCGCCGGTACATAAGAAGCCGCTCCCGCCACCAAAGCGAGCCCCGCCGCCACCACTCCGTACGTCACCGGATCGTGCGTGGTGATTCCAAACATCAGTCGCGCGAGAAACGTCGTCATTCCATAGGCCGCCACCGTTCCGACGGCGACGCCGAGAATGCCCATCAGGATTCCCTCCTTCACCACCATCCATAGAAGCGCCTGCCTCGGAGCGCCGAGCGCCATTCGCACGCCAAACTCGCGCGTGCGCTGCGATACGAAGTACGCGATCACGCCGTAGACGCCGACGATCGCCAACACGAGTCCCGTCGCGCCGAGCAGGACGAGGAGCCACATCGTGAAGCGCGGAAGCGCCTGAAGCTTGGCGAACGCCGCGTCCATCGTGATGGGAGGGCCGGAAAGCGCGAGCAGCGGATCCACGCTCGCGACGGCGCGGCGAATCGCCGGCCCGAGCGTCGTCACCGGCACGGCGCCGCGCACGAGAAACGCCATCGGCGAATTGCCCTGCCACTGCGCACTCGGCATGTACAGCTCGCGCGGCGGCTCGGTCGCGCGGCCGCGCGCGCGTGTGTCCCCGACGACGCCGACGACGGTTCGCCACGCCGGCGCCGAAGGCTTTCCGTCGACGCAGCTCGAGATGAGTTGTCCGACGGGATCCTTGTCGCCGTACAGATCGTGCGCGAGTTGACTCGTGATGATCGCGACGAGCGGACCGTTCGCGACGTCGGTGTTGTTGAAGTTTCGCCCGCGCAACATCGGCGTGCCCATCATCGGGAAATACGAGTTGTTCGCGCTCCGCATGTTGGCGACCTGCGCGCCGTCGTCGTGCCCGTTGCTGCCGGGGCGCCACGCGTTGCAGTTCCACCACTGTCCACCGACCACCGGCGCGAGCGACGTCCGGCCGACCGCGCGCACACCCGGCACCGCGGCGATCGCCTCGTCGAGACGAAGGAATCCGGCCTCGAGCGCGCCTGGTTGGCCATAGCGCGCCTGCGGCAAGCCGACGTTCACGATCATCAGGTTGTTCGTGCTGAATCCCGGCGGCACCGCCGCGACAAGCGCCGCGCTCCGGATGAGCAACACCGCGCCGATCAGCAGCACCTGAGCGAGACAGAGCTCGCCCACCACCAGCAGGCCGCGCAGGCGATGACGCGATGCCGCCGAGCCTTCGCGTCCGCCGTCGCGCAGCGTCTGCTGCAGATCGAGCCGCGCCGCGTGCAGCGCCGGGAACAACCCGAACACGATCGCGCACGCGACGGCGAGCGCGAACGTGAACGCGATCACCGGCGTGTTGAGCGTCGAATCGCCGAGGCGGGCCATGTTGACGGGACTCGTCACCAGGAAACGCACGCCGGCCCACGCCACCGCCAGCCCGAGCACTCCCCCCGCCAGGCCGAGCAGAAGGCTCTCGACGAGTAGCTGGCCGACGATGCGGCGCTTGCGAGGCGCCGAGCGCACCGCGGATGGCGATCTCGGTTCGGCGCGTCCCGCCGCGCGCGATGAGCAGGTTGGCCACGTTGGCGCAGGCGATCAGCAACACGAGTCCCACGGCGCCGAGGAGCGTGAACAGCAACGTCCGGTTGTCGCTGCCGACGACGTCGTCCGCGTAGGAACGGACGAGGATGTCGTCGAAACCTGAATTGGGATACTGCTTGGCGAGGCCGCGCTCGATCGTCGACAGCTCGTGGGTCGCCTGCTCGATCGACACGTCAGGCTTGACGAGTGCGTGGACGGTCAGCTCGTGGTCGCTGTGGTCGAGCCACCTCGCCGGCTCGATCTTGAGTGGCAGCCACACCATCTCGTCCGGCACGGCGATCGAGTACGCGGCCGGGGCGACGCCGACGACCGTGTAGTCGGTCGCGTTGAGCGTGATTTGCTTGCCGAGGATGGCACGGTCGCCGTTGAATCGGTTCTGCCACAGCTTGTACGAGATGACGGCGACGGGCGGCGCGCCGATCCGCTCGTCGTCGGCGCCATAGTAGTGGCCGGCGACTGGTGGGATGAACTGCACCTTCCACCAGCCCGCGGTCGTCGAGAGGGTCGGACACCGGCGCCGGATCGCCGCGGCCCGTCAACGTGCGCGAACCGCCGAGCCATTGCGCGGAGATCGCCTCCAACGTGTGCGCGTCGTCGCGCCACGACGCGTAGTTGCCGAACGTCGCCGCGTTGGCGTTCGCGCCGTTCGTCGTCTCGCTGATCGTGATGATTCGGTTGCTGTTGGCGAACGGCAGCGGCTTGAGCATCACGCTGTAGACGACGCTGAAGATCGCGCTGTTGGCGCCGATCCCGAGTGCCAGCGTCGCCAGCGCGGCCGCGGTGAACCCCGGCGCCTTGCGAAGTTGGCGAAGGCCGAAGACGACATCCTGTTTGATCGTCTGCCACCACTCGGTTCGTCGCATCGTTCTCTCCCGCTGCCGGCTGAGCGTGTAGAGGGTCTGACCGATCGAATCGACGTCGCCGAATTTTCGGCGCGCCGCGTCGTGCGCGGCCTCGCGCGACATCCCGGCCCCCACCAACTCGTCGATCGTGGATTGCAGATGGAAATCGAGCTCCTCGTCCACGTCGCGCGCCGGATTTCCGCTCAGGAAGCGCGCGTATCGGCGCCACGCCGGAGCGCGATCGTCGTCGCCAGCTCCTTCGCGGGTCACGCCGGCTCCCGGCGGGCCGTCATGATCTTTCCGATCGCGCCCGTGAGGTCGTCCCACGTCTTCGTTTCGGCCGCCAGTTGCCGGCGCCCGCTGGCGGTGAGCCGGTAGTACTTCGCGCGGCGGCCGTTCTCGGTGAGCGCCCACTGCGCCTTGATCCATCCCCGGTTTTCCATTCGATACAACGCGGGATAGAGCGAGCCCTCTTCGACCTGCAGCAGATCTTCGGTCGTCTGCTGAATCCAGCGAGAGAGGCCGAAGCCGTGCATCGGACCCCACGACAGCGACTTGAGGACGATGAGGTCGAGGGTGCCTTGGAGGAGGTCGAGCGAGCGAGTCATGCTCACCTAGACACTCTAATGGAAAGGAACGTTGAAATGCGAAAAAACACGGCGCCGATGAGCCGCGAGAACACCCGAATCGAGCGCCCGACCGCGAGCGGGCTCGACGAGTCGGCCGTGACAGATGCCGATACTATTCTCCCGGGGGAGCGCACGCTTCAGGGCGGCGGTCGGCCCTGTCACCGCGGGCGCATAAAGGAAAGTTAATTTTGCCTTTCAGCGGAGTTCGCCAGTCACTAGGATTCTCCGGCGTGACCTCGCCGAGACCGCCTGTCCTGGTTCTGGGATCAGGGTTGACTGTCCTCGGCGCAATCCGCCTGCTCGGTCGAGCTGGATTTGCGCCCCTCGTCGTGAGTGACCGGCCGGGCATCGCGAAGAAGTCGCGCTGGTACCGGGCCGCTCCTCCGTCGCGCGCGACGGCCAGCCCCCGGACCGACCTCCCCGCCTGGTTGGAGGGCCTCCCCCTCGAGCGCGCCGTCCTTCTGGCTTGCGAGGACGACTGGGCGCTGCGGGTCGCGACGTGCGCCTCGGAAGTCGCCGGCCGCTTTCCAACCAGTATCTCCAGTCACGATTGCCTGGAGACGCTCATCGACAAGGGGCGCCTCGCCTGCGTGCTCGACGAGCTCGATCTACCCCACCCCCGGACCATCCCGATCGACCCGGGAGAGACGGCCCGGCCGCATGCGGCGCTCGAGCATGTCTTTCTCAAGCCGCGCGACTCGGCGGCGTTTCACCGGCAGTTTGGCGTCAAGGCGTTTCAGGTGACGACTGAAACCGATCTCGCGACGAGGCTCGCCGATGTGAGGCGCCACGAGCTCTCGGTGCAGCTGCAGGAGTACGTTCCCGGCCCGCCGTCCAATCACTACTACGTCGAGGGGTTCATCGACGGCAAGGGACGGCGGCGGGCGCTCTTCGTCCGACAGCGCCTGCGGATGTACCCGGCGGACTTCGGAAACAGCACGTACTTCGAGAGCGTCGACCCGTCGGCGGTCTCCGATGCGGTCGCGACGCTGGCGACGCTCCTCTCGCACCTGCGCTACCGCGGCATGTTCAGCGCGGAGTTCAAGCGCGACGCGCGCGACGGCATCTGCCGTCTCATTGAAGTGAACGCCCGGCCCTGGTGGTACGTGGAATTCGCCGGCCAGTGCGGTGTGAACGTCTGCGCGATGTCCGTGCTCGATGCGCTGGGAGAAGAGGTCCCGGAGACCATCGGCTACCGCGTCGGAAAATCCTGCGTGTACCCGTACTACGACTATTTCGCGTGTCGCGAGCTGCACGCGCGAGGCGAGCTCACTGCCGCGGCGTGGGCTTGGTCGTGGCTCAGGTCCACGCAGCCGGTGCTGCGGTGGAGCGACCCGTTTCCGGCGCTCAGCGAGACGGCGACGATCGTCAAGCGGCGCGCGTCGTCCTACCTTCGGCGCGCCGGCTGATGGCGTGGGACGTCGAAGTCCGCGCCCTCGATCAAGCGGCCTGGCCGGCGTGGGAGAAGTTCGTGGCCGCGGCGCCCGGAGGAAGCGTCTACAGTCTCCCGGGCTACCTCGATGCCCTGTGCACCGCGGCTGGAGGGCGCTTCCGGATCCTCGGCGTGATGCGCGGCGAGGAGATCGTCGGCGGCGTCGCCCTCTATGAACGGACGTCCCGCGGCGGGGCGTTCGTGTCGCCGCGCCTTCTATTGTATTACAACGGCGTCGTCGTCCGTCGATACGAGACGCAGTATCCGTCCGAAGCGACGGCGCGCCATGTGAAGATCCTCACGGCGCTCGAGACCGCGCTCTCCGGCGAAGGACTCGGCAGTATCAACCTTCGCTCGCGCACGGTTCACGATGTGCGTCCCTTCCTGACGAAAGGATGGGCGGTGGCCGCGAGCTACAGCTACGTCGTGCCGCTCGATCTCGAGACCGCGTGGGGTAAGGTCGAGCAGAATCTCCGGCGTCTCATCGACCGGGCGCGCAACGCCGGGATGACGCTCGCGGACGGCGACGATGCGTTCGACGATTTCTTTCGGCTGCACGAGGCGACGCTCGATCGTCACGGCGCGGGCGTCTATCTTCCGCGCGACGCGTTTCGCGTGTTCTGCGCGGCGCTGCGCCGAAACGGACTGGGCAAGCTCTACCAGGTTCGCACCAAGGATGGCGTGCCCGCTGCCGCGCAACTCGTCCTGCTCGGACCACACGCCGTGAGTCACACCGCCTGCGCCGGCGCCGATCCCGAGTTCAACAAGCAAGGGGCGTCGGCGTTTCTCCGCTGGAGCGCGTTCGAGGCGCTCGCCGCGCTTGGCTACAAGGGGAACGACCTCACCGACGCGACGCTCAATCCCGTCACGCATTTCAAGAGTCAGCTCGGCGGGGCGCTCGAGCTCTCGTTGGTGCTTCAGAGTCCGCGCTCTCGCCGCTACATCTGGAACGAACGCGCCGGCGCGGCGGTCGCGCGCGCGCGCGGAGGCGCCGGCGCGTTGGTGAGACGCCTCGCACGGCGCGGCGGAAACGGAGGAAAGCGCTTGAATCCTCGCACCGGCGCACAGGCCCTGTGCGACGCGCTCGAGCGCGAGGGCGTCGAGTGCGTGTTCGGCCTGCCCGGCACGCAGACAGTCGAGATCTACGACGCGCTGCGCTCCAGCAGGATTCGCTCGATCGTGCCGACGCACGAGTTGGCCGCCGCGTTCATGGCGAACGGCTACGCCCGCGCGTCAGGAAAGCCCGGAGTGCTGATCACGATCTCCGGCCCGGGCGTCGCGTTCGCACCGGCCGGACTTGCCGAGGCGAAGCTCGACGGCGTCGCGCTCGTCCATTTCACCGTCGCGCCGGCGACTGGTCCGACGGGCGATCCGTCGTTTCAAGCATTCGATCAAGCGGCCTTCGCGCGCCCAATCGTCAAGGCCGTGCTGCGCGCGAACGAAAGGGGACAGATCACGAGCGTCGTGCACGAGGCGTTCGCACTCGCGAGCGCGGCCGAGCCTGGGCCCGTCTTCGTCGAAATAGCCGCACGCGCGCTGAGAGAACGCGCCGCGGATCCGTCCGATGAAGGTGCCGCGCCGCGCGCGGCGTCTCTGAGCGCGGCGGATGACCGGTCGCTGAACGAGCTCGTCGCGTCGGTCGCGGTGGCAAAGCGCCCACTTTTCTTCGTCGCCTGCGATTGCGCCGACGCGGCCGAGGCGCTGGCCAGCGTCGCGACGGCGGGACGCGTGCCGGTGCTCGTGCCCGCGCCCTCGCGCGGCGTCGTGCCCGAAGACCACGCGTGGACGCTGTGCTGCGACGACCAGCGCACGTCGTTCGCCCAGATCCAGGAGGTCGTTTCGTCGGCCGACCTCGTCGTCGTCATCGGGACGCGACTCACGCACGTCGCGACGGCCGGATTCCGTCTCGCGCTCGCGCCGGAGCGCGCGGTCTGCGTTTCGGAGACGGGGGCCGCGCTTCCGCACGGCTACTCGGCGCACACGTACGCCCACGCGTCGCCGTCGCGAGCGCTCGAGCGGCTCGCAGACGCGACGCCGCGCTTTGCGTCCACGTGGTCCGCCAATGACGTGGCGCAATGGCAACGGCGGTTCGCCGACGCCAAGCCCACCGATCCACCCGAGCCGGTGGTCGAAGGGGGAATACCCTCCGCGTTCTTCGCCGCTCTACGCTCGGCGCTTCCGCGCGACGCATTTCTCGTCACGGACTCCGGTCTGCACCAGGTGTTGACCCGCCGGCACTATGACGTGCTCTCGCCGCGAGGACTCCTCTACCCGAGCGACTTCCAGTCGATGGGGTTCGGCCTTCCCGCCGCGATCGGCGCCAAGCTCGCCGCGCCGTCGCGCGCCGTCGCCGTCGTCATGGGCGACGGCGGACTGGCGATGACGGGGCTCGAGCTGCTCACCGCGGCCCGCGAGGATCTCCCCGTCGTGGTGGTCGTGTTCAACGACGGGCAGCTCAACCTGATTCGCCTTCAGCAGCTCAAGGAATTCGGCCGCGCCAGCGGAGTCGAGCTGCTCGTCCCGGATCTCGAGCAGTTCGCGCAGTCCGTCGGCGCGCACTACCGCGCCGCAACCAATGATTTCGCGAAGACGGTGGCCGAGGCGCTCGCGCAGAAAGGCCCGACGCTGATCGAGGTCGCGGTCGGCGATTCCAGAACGATCGCGGGCGTCCGCGCGAAAAGTCTCGCGCGAGAGACCGTGCGCAAAATCGTGGGCCCGGGAGTGGTGAGCTGGCTCAAGAGACTCCGATAGCAAGAGAGCCAAACGGCTCGCGCACCCGTCATTCAGCTATCCCCAAACAGATCCTTCAATGAAAGCTCGAACGGTGGCGCCTCGGCAGTCGGCGTCCACACGAGTAGATCGTTGACCGTTCGATCCGGCTGGCCGGGCCGAACGATCGTGACGGCGTTTCGCTCGGGGTCGATCATCCAGTATTCGGCGATCCCGGCGTCCAAGTAGAGCTTTCTCTTCTGGAGTTGATCCCGTCGGCGCGTCGATCCCGAGAACACTTCGACGACGAGGGCCGGGGTCGGCATGCGCTCCCACTCGATTCCCTTGCTCGGCGGCGGCTGCCGCACCACGAGGTCCGGTTCCACCTCCGATTCTTCGAACCGCACGACCGCACGAGGATGGTACACGAAGCCGAGTCGGTACGTCGCAACGTAGGGCGACAGGGCGTGCGTCAATCGCGCGAGGATCGTCTCGTGGTCGGCGCTGGGCGGCGGCGTCACGAACAGCTCTCCTCGGACGAGCTCGTACTTGTTGCCGTCATCGGGCAGGCTGTGGACCTCCTCGAGCGTCCACCGCTTGATCTTCGTCGCCATGTGCATGGTCCGTCCTTCCTCGGCGGAGGAACTCTCGCGGGCATGCGCCGAAGTTGCCGCCCGTGGGCGTGGCGACCGTCATCGATCCGCTGCCGGTAGGCTCGTTGGAACGCGACGGCCCCCGCCGAGCATACGCTCGGCGCAATCGCCGAGTCAAGCGATGAGGGGCAACCCGCTAAGAACCGGTCGCCAGCCTTGCCCCGGACGACTGTTGAGATTTTCTATGAGCATCCGACATCGATCCCTGGGGAATGCCCATGCGCTATCGATTCGCCGTCCTCGCCGCCCTGGCCCTTGGGCTTTTCGCTCGCCTCGCCCGTGCTCAGACGACGCCCGTCCTGATTTGCGGCGCTCGCGAGTCCGAGATCAAGGTCGATTCGCTGACCGACTCGGTCAGGTCCTGCATGCGCCACTTCGAGGCCGAGGTGATGCGGGCGCAGTTCGAACATTCGTACATCACGAGCACGTCGATAACGGGCAGCCAGCCTCGTCTCATCTTCGAGGGCAACATCGCGCCGGCGTTCTCGCTCGTCACTCCGGGCAGGAACGTTGCGCTCGTCATGACGCCGAAGATCGTGATGCGCATGTTCGCCGAGAACTCGGTGCCGGTAAAGACGCCGAGCTACATGCCGCGCCTCACGGCCTACCTGTTCGCCGAGCCCTCGGTCAAGAACGTGAGGGACTCCACGGCGAGCTTCATGTATCTCACGCTCAGCCATCACTCGAACGGGCAGAGCGGGCCGTTTCTCAACCCCGATGGTTCGGTCAACCACGAAACGGGAAACTTTTCGACGAACTTCGTTGAGTATGGCGCGGTGACCGGCGGCGCCATGGGGTCGAACGCGACGCTGACCGTGCGATCCTCGGTCGAGTGGCATCCGAAGGGCTGGTACGACGAGGAGTCGAACGTGCACTACAGCCACCTGCGCCCGCACGCCGGCTTCAATTTCAGCCACCGCGGAGCACACAACGGCAACGGCGAGTGGGACGCGCTCTCACTGGACGTGGCGGTAACTTATCTCGCCGGCGACGTCGCGGTGCCGTTTCACGGGCGCGGCCGGTTGCCTCTCACGACGAACATCATCTATCGCCCGAGCTGGGCGCGAGAGATCGCGTGGCTGTTGAGCGGATACTGGGGACAGGACTATTACAACACCTACTTCGACCAGAGCCGATCGATGGTGCGCATCGGAGTCTCCGCCGGCGCGATCAACGGAAGCTTCGGCAGGTGAGGGAGCGCGTGTTTCCTGATTGATACAAACGGTACGGCGACGGTACTCGCCATCTCGGCTCTAGTTGGCCTTCACGTCGTGTCCGTCGGCGCGCAGACGTCGAACGTCCGCGAGTTTACCGGTCATCTTCTCACGCGCCCGCCCGTGGCGATGGCGTCCGCCCGCCGGGGGTGTCTCGAGCTTGGTGACGACACGTACACGCCGGGCGATCATCAGATCGGCGGCTGCACGGACCTCGGATTCACCTCGCTCGGCGTCGCCGGCGGCGCGCGCTGGTATTCGTCGCTCGCCAGCCGCCGCCTGCTGCTCGTTGATCCGCCCAAGAACGCGGCGGATACCGTCGTCGAGTCCGAGCTCGTTCTCTTCCGTGCGATCGGCGATACGCTCCTGTCGCCCGTCTGGCACTATCGTTTCGAGCCGGCGTTGCTCCGCTCCGTCACGCCCGAAGTCGTCGCGGCCGGCGGCGGAGTTCTCGTGTCCGTCGACGAATGCGTAAACGGCACCGGCGGCTGCGGGCAGAGCTTCTTCACATATCGCGGCGGCCGCTGGCGCGTCGTACGCCTGTCTTTTCTCGACTCCCTCGAGCACCGCTTCCCCGGTGCGATCAACCACGGATCGCACGTGGACCCGCGGACACTTCGCGCGAGCGCCGCCGTCTATTCGGACACGGACGCGAACTGCTGCCCTTCGCGCGTCGCCGAGATGCGTCTGCGGCTGCGCGGCGACGCTTTGGAGATCATCGAGCTGCGCGTCCGCCCGAACAATTGATCGCGGCGGGTCACAACGCGTCGCTCGGCATCACCGAGCCAAGTTGATTCGCCCGAGAAAACTTGACAGGTCGGCGCGCCGCCCTATCGTCCGGTCGTCGCCTCGCTCCCAATCCCGCCCACCCACCCACAGGCTCTATGTCCGTCATGCAACGAAGCATGATCGCGCTCACCGCCCTGCTCTGCATTGCCGCGTGCGCGAAGCGCGACCGGGGAACGCAGGACACGATTAGGCGCGGCCCCGCCGCTTCTCTGCCTCCCGCGACGACGACGCTCGCCGATTTTGCCGGCAAATGGCAAATGGCCGCGGTCCCGTTGGCGGGCAAGGATACCACGACGGTGAAGTACACCCTCACGGCGACCGCGGACACGAGCGGTTGGACGATCGAGTTCGCGTCGGGTGTGAAAGCGCCGCTGCAAGTGATGCTGTCCGGCGACAGCGTGATGGTGAAGACCGGCGAGTTCGCGAGTCAGCGCCGAAAGAACGTGAAAGTGTGGAACGACGGGTGGGTTCGGCTCGAACGGGGCAAGCTCGTCGGCACAGGAACCGCGCACTACATCGGCGCGGGCGCGGACTCTCTGTTGAAACAGAGAATCGAGGGAACAAGGATGCCGTAGCGGCTACACCCGCAGCTGCGTGTCGAACAGCCTCGCGTACACGCCGCGCTCGGCGATGAGGTCCTCGTGCGTCCCGCGCTCGGCGATCACGCCGCCGTCCAGCACGAAGATCATGTCCGCGCGTTCCACCGTCGCGCGCGAGTGCGCGATGGTGATCGAGGTTCGTCCCTTCATCAGCCGCGACATCCCGTCGAACACCGCCGCCTCCGACTCCGCGTCGAGCGCCGCCGACGGTTCGTCGAGGAGGAGGATCGGCGCGTCGCGAATGATCGCCCGCGCGATCGCCACGCGCTGCCGCTGGCCGGTCGACAGCGTCTGGCCGCGCTCGCCGAGGACGGAGTCGTAGCCCTCGGCCATACGGCGGATGAACTCGTCGGCGTTGGCCATCGTCGCAGCGCGGATGATCTCGCGCCGCGACGCGCCCGGCTTGCCGTAGGCGATGTTCTGCGCGACCGACGCGTGGAACAGCAGCGCGTCCTGGAGGACGAAGCTGATCTGGCTGCGGAGGGACTCGAGCGTGAAGAGACGCGTGTCCTGGCCGTCGATCGTGATCTCGCCGCGCAGCGCGTCGTATAGGCGCGGAATGAGGCCGATGAGCGTCGACTTGCCGGCGCCGGTGTGGCCGACGAGCGCCACGCGCTGCCCCGCTTCGACGACGAAGTCGATGTCTTCGAGCACCAAGCCGTCCGGCTGATAGCCGAACGCGACGTGCGAGAACTCGATGCGGCCCTTGAAGCGCGGCGCGCGCTTGGCGTCGGGTCGTTCGCGCACCTCGCTGTCGATCGACAGCAGCTCGCCCACGCGCTCGACGCTCACCGCCGCCATCGACAGCGTGTCGCTCATCTTGGAGAGATCCTTCATCGGCTTGTACATCTTGTCGAGATAGAGCACGAACACGAGCAGCGCGCCCGCGGTCAGCCGGCCGTCGAGCACGAGCCGGACGCCGAACCAGAGCACGACGCACGTGCCGATGGCAACGAGGACGTCGACCTGCGGTCCGAGTCTCGCTTTCAGGCTCCGCGCGCGGAGGCTCAGGTCGACGATCGCCTGGGACTCCGTGTCGAGGCGCTCGACTTCGATCTTCTCGCCGGCGAACGCCTTGACGACGCGCGCCGACGATATCGACTCCTGCGCCACCGACGCGAGCTCGCTCTGTTTCTTCTTGACGTCGCGCGACGCGCGCTTGATCCGCCGCGTGAAGCCGTAGATCATCGCGAACAGGAACGGCGCGACCGAGAGGCCGATCAACGCGAAACGCGCGTTCAGATAGAACATCACGACGATCATGCCGGCGATCGTCAGCGCGTCGAACAGGATGCCGAGCATCGCCGACGCGATGAAGCTCTCGACCGAATCGATGTCGCTCGTCAGGCGCACGATCATGTCGCCGGTCTGGCGCTTGTCGTAGAACGAGAGTGACAATCGCTGCACGTGATGATAGAGCAGGTGCCGCAAGTCGAAGCCGACGCGCTTCGCCACCGTCGTCGCGAGGAAGTCGTCGAAGTACGACGCGACGGCGCCGATGAGCGCGATCACGATCACGGCGAGCGCGGCGACGTCGAGGGCACCGAGCTTGTTGGCGGCGCCGACGTGGGCGGCGAGCCAGTCCGGCATTCGCTTGGTGCCGAGCACGTAGTCGAAGATGACCTTGAGCGGCCACGGCTCGGCCAGACCCATTCCCGCCTCGACGAGCATCGCGACGAACGCGACGGCGAGCAGCGGCCAGTAAGGCCGGAGCAGTCGTGCTCGATTCAGGCGGCGCGTCGCCATGCCGGCCAGTGTTGCAACGGACGAGCCCAACCTGTCAGAGCGGCCGGGACCCGGGCAGCAAAGAAGTTTTCGCTCTCGGCGCGCCGCGGTTCGTTTCGCCGGCGGCCTTTCCGTTTCTAACCAGCCCCGGCCGCCGTACGTTTGTGCGATGGTCCCCAACCCGCGCGTCAGCGTTTGCATCCCGACGTACAATGGCGCCGCATTTCTCGCCGAGACTCTGGCCAGCGCCGTCGCGCAGACGTTCGACGACTTCGAGGTCGTTGTCGTCGACGACTGTTCGAGCGACGAGTCGGTCGACATCGCGGAGCGTTTCGCGCGATCCGACTCGCGCGTGACGGTCACCCGGAACGCCGAACGCGCGGGATCGGGAGCCGCCAACGCGAAGCGGTACCTCGCGCTGGCGCGCGGCGAATGGATCAAAGTTCTCAATCAGGACGACACGATGGCTCCGACGTGCCTCTCGCGAATGCTCGACGCGTCGGCGCGAGGGCCGCTGGTGATCTGCTGGCACGACTACCTGTTCGAGGCCGGCGTCGATCCGGACATCCGCGCGTGGTATGAGAAGCTCCCGACGCTCGCCAGCGAGCTGCCGGGCGATTTCGCCGACGCGGACGCCGTCTGCGCGGCGGTGCTTCGACGGCCGGCCGTCAACTTCATCGGACCGACGAGCTCCGGTTTCATCCATCGCGACTGTTTCGCGAAGTACGGCGCGTTCGATCCGGCGTTTTCGTTCTTCCCGGACCTCGACTTCTGGACTCGCGTCGGCAGCCGTGAAGGAATCGCCATCGCCGCCGAACCCTTGCTCACCTTCCGCGTGCACGACGCGTCGATCAGCGCCGCGATACGGCGTGATCCCCGGCACGCCTTGCGCGCCAACCTTCAACAGCTTGCGCCGCAAGCTCCAGTTCGCGCGCGCTCCGGGTCTCGAGAACATCCGCCGAGTCGCGGCCGCCCTCTCGCCGCCGGTGGATCTCGAGCGTCAACTCCGAACCGCCGCCTCGGAAATGCAGTGGGGCGCGATCGAGGCGCGGTATCGAGCGCGCGACCCGTGGCCGCTCGCCCAGTGGGACGCGTTCGTCGCCACCGAGCCCGAAATGCAAAAACTGCAGCGAGAGATCGACGCCGCTCTGCCGTTCTCGGCTCGCGCGCGTCAGTTCGTCAAGCGCAGACTCTGAGCGCTACCCGTTCCGCGAGCCACGGCGCTATCGAGTATTTCCCCGTGTCGACCGAGATGTAGCCGCGATCGGCTCGTGAGCACGAACTGGTCGCGCCGGTGCAGTTCACTCGTCCGATCGGCGAGCGATCCTCGCCCGATCGCGTAGACCCAACCGGCGTGGACCTCGATCGACTCCGCCGACGCGCCGAGGCGAGCGACCTCCGGAAAGAACTTCGTCAGCGCCGCAAGCGTGCCGATTCGCACGGCGTCCAGCGCGCCGGCGGACGATTCCGCTGCCGAGCGGGGAGGCGCGAGCTCGTTCCCCTCGGCCAGCAATCCGGCGTCGTACCATGAGAGGTACATGCGCCCGTCCGCATACTGCTTCACGTCGCCGAACGGCCCCGTGCACACCGTCGCGTTGGGCACGGCCGACGGCGCCGGCCTTTCGCATAGATCGCCGCCCGAAGGCGGTGCGTCCACGGAGCGGGAGGTGTGATCCCCAGCGTCGCGTCGACCGCCGGCCGTCCCTCCCAGAGCGCGTTGACGACGGTGTCGAATCGAGCGAAGTCGCCGTCTGCGGCGTCGACGATCACGTCGAAGCGGTCGTCGTCGCGGCGCCGCACCGCTCGCACCTCGACTCCCGTTCGAACCTCGATGAGCGGTTCGGCGCGAACCGCCGCCGCGATCGAGTCGGCGACGGGCACGGTGGACACCGATCGTTCCGGCACGCGAAAGCCCGCGACGATCTCGTCGGATACCGTCACACCGGCGAGCTCGGACGCCGAGAGTCGATGAACACGCGCGTTCCGCAGATCGGCGAGATAACGCGCGCTGTCGGCTCCGTGCGCCGCGTCGCGAGCCATGCCGGCGATCGTGTTCGCGTACGCGCCGTAC
The DNA here is from genome assembly GCA_963789315.1 of uncultured Gemmatimonadaceae bacterium. Taxonomy (GTDB): domain Bacteria; phylum Gemmatimonadota; class Gemmatimonadetes; order Gemmatimonadales; family Gemmatimonadaceae; genus JAQBQB01. The sequence continues at coordinate 323,271 of CAWBKI010000016.1, forward strand.
GTCTGCGCGTCGACCACCGAGTCGCGATGGACGAGATACACGTCGTCGTCACTGGCCAGCGCGTCGAGGCGGCAGCCGGTCAGCCGTTCGACGATGCCCGTGAAGGCGAGTGCTCCGGGGATCAGGCGCGTCGCTGTGTTGAACGAAGGATCGGCGGGATAGAGGAAGCCGAGGTGGATCTTCCCTTCGTTCCATCGGCTCGCGCGCTGCATGATGTCGTGCGCGCGGTCGATGAGCGTCACGGCACGGCCGCGTCGGGCCAGCTCGAGCGCAGTGCAGGCGCCGAGCATCCCGGCGCCCAGCACCGCGACACGCTTTCCGGTCACAGCGCGATGCGGCCCGTGCGGCTAAGCGCGAGAAACTCGTCCCAGTCGCGGACGTAGTCCGCGTCGTCGTGCGCGGCATCAGTCAACACGAGGCACACTGCCGAGGGCGTGAAGTCGCGCAAGCGGAGCCAATGCAATGGCGGAACGTAGAGCGCGCGGCCCGGGTCACAGAGATCATACACAACCGAATCGCTTCCGTCGGACGCGTGGACGCGGAACGACCCGGCCACCGGCACGATGAGCTGGCGCGTAATGCGGTGCGCGTGCCCGCCGCGCTCTCTCACCACGGAGTGCAGAAAAAAGATGTTCCCAACGTCGAACGGGACGACGTCCAATGAGGTGAGGATCCCGCGCGCGTCGGCGAAGCGCGGGAGGTCGATCCATCTGAGCTGATTGAGGCTCATTCCGGTTCTGGTCGATGGGGCGGTTTTTCGCGGGCTCGGTCCGAGCGCACAAGGTGCCCGAGGACACGTACGCCTCGGGGCACATAAAGCGGACGCTCCAAAATGATCCTCCGGACGCCGTGACGAGTGCAAGACCCATATTGTGCCCGCGTATGTCGCCGACGCCACGACGTCACCGAGGTCGCGGGTGGGCATCAAGCCGCCGATCCCGCCCCTGTGGTTGAAACGCGCAAGGGGGGCGGCCTGAGCCGAGAGAAATTCGTCGCCCCTCCCTCGTCGCCACGCCATCGTCGCCCCTTCCTTGCCATGTGTGCTTGTAAGCGGCGCATGCCGGACTCGTTGTGGCCTGGGGTGGCCACGGCGCAGACCGTCTTCGCGTGAAGTCAGACTCAGCCCAACGATCGCCCGACATCGCGCCTGAACTCTAGCAGCACCTGATGGAGGTACCGATGACAAAACTCTCAACGCTGCGACTGATTGCCGGCCTCGTCGCCGCCGGCACGGTCGGAGCCTGCTATTCGAACCCGCAACCTGTGGTCGGGGTTGCGTACGGCACGTACGAACCACCGGTGACCCCGGTCGAAGTGATTCCGACCTCGCCGGGTTTCAACTACGTCTGGATCGGCGGACACTGGGGCTGGCGTTCCGACAGATACCTGTGGGTGCCCGGCGCCTGGACCGTTCCGGCGCGCGGCTACTCCGTGTGGGTCCCCGGACGCTGGGATCACGACGGCCACGGCTGGTTCTACAGGGACGGACGCTGGCGGTAGCCTGAGCTGAAGGTCGGCGGCCCCGTGCGAACGGGGCCCCGGCCAACGGGCCAAGTCGCTACGCCTGACGGCGCGCGGCGAATCGCGCCAATAGCCTCGAAGCCACCGGTATGAGCAACGGCTTCACAGGGCGGAGCAGCGTTCTCGCGATCTGGCCGGCGCGACCCTCGCCGGAGCGGTCTCGCGTTGCCGCCTCGGCTACCGCGGGGTCGAACGCGACGTCGATGGGCGGCGTCCCTGCCGGCACGGAATCGAGATCCTCCCACGCCTGTCGAAATCTGTCGAAGAAGAACTCGCGGGTTTGGCTGCGAATGGGCGCGAGCTCCGGCGGCCCCATTTCCCCTCCCGGCTTCACGCCGCGGCCGATCGTGGGATTGACGTTTATTTCCCACGTTTGAATGCGACCGTCCTTCACCGCATAGTCGATCTGGCCATAGTCGATGTTCGCAAACGCGAAAATCTCGGCCAGTTGCTCCTTGTGCGGATTGTCCATCACGTACCGCTGATCCTCCAGCACGAGCTCACGCGTGAAGTCGGAGGTCTCGAGCTTGAGCATCCATTGCCGGCCGGCGTTCAGACTTCGCCCGTGAATCCGCCCGCCAAGGTTGTACGCCGCGTACTTTCGAAAAACGCCCTGGGCGTCCGCCGTCGAATGAAACTCGACAACCATCAGGTCGTTCAGCGATTGTCCGTCCAGTATCGCCGTGACCAGCGCGTCATGAACCTCCGCGGGCGTGTCGAGCAACCGGGACAGATTGCCATTGTGGCTGCGCTCGCTCCGCACGTACACCGGATAACGCAGGCCTTCCAAGCCGCCGCCGGTTCTCGCCACGCGGAAATCATTTCGCCCCGACGCGTGCAGCTGCTCGAGCAGGTCGAAACGGCCCAGCGTGCGTCTAGGCCAGTTGAGAATGCGAGATCCGCCGGCGGAATCGAGCTGGTCGCAGAGGCTCCCGATGAGCTCTCGCATCGCGGGCGCGGCCTGATCGATCCCCGCGATGACGTAGGTGCCACGCTCGAATCGGCGTATCGCCGGCAGCTGCTCGAATTCGATTACGCGAAATCTGTTGACGAGGTCCGGCTCCTCGAACGAAAAGAACTCGTCCATCGTGAATCGGCTGGCCCTCGGCAGCAGATAGCAGATCACGACGCGATCTCGACCGACGCAACCTGCGGCTCGGGAACGGCGCTCAGTCGGGCGTGGCCACGCGTGAGAATCGATGCGACGCTCATTTGGCCCGTGACGTTGGCCACGGTCTCGAAGATGTCCGGAATCGTTTCGACGGCGTCGAGCATGACGACGCCTTCGACAGGAATTCCCGCCGCCGCGAACACGGGAATCATGCGATAGCCGCCGCCGGCGCCGCCGCCGTTTGGGATTCCGGCCGCGCTGAGGGTGAACACGACTTCCGTGATGATGAACACCACGACGATCTCGGGCCGAAGCACGACGCCATACACGTGAGCCAGGAATACCAGCTTGATCGGATTCGACAAGACGGTGCCTATCCGAAACAACGCGACGCCCAACGGCAGGATGAAATCCGTGGCTGTCGCGGCGAGGCCCATGTGGGCGCTCCCTCCGGCGACAAGCGCCGGTAACGCGGCCAACGAAGAGCGCGTGCTGGCCGCGACCACCTGAGCGGGCAACACCGCCTTCGCGAATGCGCGAATGCTGGAACGCCCCAACAGAGCGGTGATCGGATAGAGCAGTCCGAGACACAGAATCGTGATGCCGATGCGCAACAGCAGATACACGCCCAGCGCGCCCGCCCACGACGTGCCCGTGTGCAGCGCGATCACGAAACTGAGCGCGAACACGCCAAGTGGCGTCACGCGCAACAGCCATCGCACCACGGTCAGCAGCGCTTGCGACGTTGCCGCGAATACGCTGGTCATGGGCAGGCGCTGCTCGGTGGGGAGCTTGGCGACGGCGATGCCGAACACCATCGCGACGAGCAGCAGCGGGAAAATGTCGCCCCGCGCCGCCGCCGCGAAAATGTTTGTCGGAATGAGGCCCACCCACCACGCCTCGGCCGCCGGCCGCGCAGTCGTCGCCGCGGCGGAAAGCGGCACGGGTGACAGCGTTGCGACGGCGCCGGAGGGTAGACTCGCAGCGGCCAAGCCTGTCTGCGCCGCGAACGTCGCAAAGAACGCGGCAATGATGAGCGCGAGCAGGAACAGCAGAACGGCGCGCACTCCCAGAGATCCGGCCGACTCCGCCGTCGCATTCGCCATCGCCGCCAGCGTTACCGCAAGCGCCAACGGCAATGCAATCAGTTGGAGCGCGGAGATCCACAGATCACCAACGGCGCTCGCGATCGTGCCGAGCGACGCAAACGGAGCTGCCGATGACGCGTGTCCGACGATGCCGAGCGCCAACCCGCCGCCGAATGCGAGCAGCGACCACGTCGTGAACGACAGGAAAGGAACGCGCGACCGCTCTGGCGTGGCTGATGTCACGGTGACCCGTCGCTCGTTGATCGCGGTGCCGTTCCCCGGGCGCAAAGCTCACCCACCCGTCATGGCCGTCAAGGGGTGATAAAGGACGATGCAGTGGATCCATGTCGCGGCGATCGATCGGATCGTAAGTTCGGGAAACACCTGCATCACGGACAGCAATCTCAGCAGCCACGGGGTCACAAATGAGATGCGTCGCCCTTTCCTTTTCGGTTCTGTTGCTCGCGCCAGTCACGAACCTTCCCGCACAGCCGACTCCGAGCGCTACGGCGTCGGCGACCGTCCCTGCTAAACCCGCGGACGTCGCGTCCGCCGACGCGATCATCGCGGCGCTCTACGACGCGAACACGGTGATGGTCGATCGGAAGCAGGAGGCCGATCGGTTCCGCTCTCTCTTCGTGCCCGGCGCCCGCCTGATGCCGACGGCCGGACCACCTGGGCCAGGCGGAAGCGCCTTGATTCGCGTTCAGACGGTCGACGACTATGTGCGTCAGGCGTCGTCCGGCCAGCCGCGGCACGGGTTCAGCGAGCGCGAGATCGCCCGCACGAGCGAGGCCTTCGGCAACATCATGCAGGTCTTCAGTACCTACGAATCGCATCGCGATTCGACCGACGCCCGTCCGGGCCGAGGCATCAACAGCATTCAGCTGTTCAACGACGGCACTCGGTGGTGGGTCGTCGGCGTGCTATGGGACAATGAGCGTCCTGAGAAGCCGATTCCGCCGGCGTTCCTGAAGTCGCGCCCCTAGGGCGCCTACGTCGGCCGCCTATTCGGCCCTGAGCGCGACGATCGGATCCACCTTTGCGGCGCGCCGCGCCGGAACGACGCACGCAATGGCGGCAACGGCGAGCAGTCCGGCCGCGGCGCCGCCGAACGCGATCGGATCGTACGGGTTCATGCCGAGCAAGAACGACCGCATGAGCTGCGCGCCGCCCAGCGCGAGCGCGAGCCCGATGGCGATGCCGATCGCGGCGACGCGCACGCCCTCGCCGGCCATGAAACGCGCCACGCCACCAGGCGTCGCCCCGACGGCAACGCGAATGCCGATCTCGCGAGTACGCTGGCTCACAGCGTAGGCGACGATCCCGTACACGCCGATTGCCGCGAGGAGAAGGCCGGCGAGTCCGAGTGTGGCCGACACGACGCCGGCCAGGCGCTGCGGTAGGAGTGCCACCGACGTGTACTGCTCGAACGTGCTGTTGTTCATCAGCGGGAGATCGGCGTCGATCGCGCGGAGCGTCGTTCGCGCCGCGCTCGCGGCAGTCGTGACGTCGCCGCGGATCATCGCCGAAATCTCTTGAACGTGGCTCTGCCCGATCGGCAGATACGCCATGAACCGCGGCGTCTCGGCGAGCGATCGAACCTTCGTGTCGGCGGTGACGCCGATGATGGAATAGCCGTCGGTTGGGCCACGGCCGACCACGAGCGGGCGGCCGAGCGCCTTCGCCGGCGATCCATAGACGCGCCGGGCGAGCTCGGCGCTCACGATCGCGACCTGTTCCCCGCCCTCGCGGTCAGCCGACGTGAACGCGCGCCCGGCGACGAGCGGAATTCCCATGACGCTGAAATACTCGTTCGACACGTTGGCGAAATCGGCGGTCATCCGGTCGCGCGCGTCGCGCGTCGCGCGAAATGCCATCGTCGAATTGCCGACGCCGAGCGGTGGCCGCGACGTGAACGCCACGGCGCTGACGCCCGGCTGCGCGAGCAAGGCCGTGCGCCACTGCTCGAGCACGTGGCGTCCGGCATCCGAGCCATAGTTGCGCATCTGGAGATCGGTCGTGGCCACGCGCATGTCGCGAATCGCGAACCCCGGATTGACGTCGAGGGCGGAGCCGAGCGCCCGCGCGACGAGCGCGGCGTCGACGAGCAGGAGCAGCGTGAACGCGAGCTGCGCCATGACCACCGCGTTCCGCCCGCGCGACTTGCGCGACGCCGTGCCGCCTTCCGATTTTAGCATACTCATAACGCCGAGCCGCGTGCTGCGCAGCGCGGGAACGAGCGCGAAGAGCACGCCGACGACAAGCGCCACGGCGAGCGTGAAGACGATCACGCGCCCGTCCACGCTGATGTTCAGGTCGAACGGCACTTCGACCGGCGGCTTGAACGCGGCGACGGCGTGCGTCGCGACGGTGGCGATGCCGATCGCGACGGCACATCCGCCGAGGAACAGAACGACGGTTTCGGTGACGAGCTGCCGCACTACCGTGGCGCGGCCGGCGCCGAGCGCGACCCGCACGGCCAGCTCCCGCTGCCGCTGCACTCCGCGCGCCATGATCACGCCGGCGAGATTGCCGCACGCCACGAGCAGGATCAGCAGCGAGAAGCTCATGAGGAGCGCCAGAAAAAGCGTCACGCCTTTTCGTGCCTCCGGCGGCATCCCGGAATACGGGAACAGGTCCACGCCGTGGCCTTTGGTCATCTCCGGATGGTCCGCCTCGATCTGCTTCGCGATAGCTTCGAGCTCCCGCTCGGCGGATTGTCGCGAGACGCCATCGGCGAGCCGGCCGACGACCTGGAACGTGCTGTAGTCGCGCGAATCGAGCCGCAGATCCGGCTTCGTGACCGCAGACATGGCGATGGGCGTCCACAGATCGGCCTTGATGAACGACAGCACGGACGACATCTCCGGTCGCGCGACGCCGACGACAGTGAACGCGCGCCCGTTCACGCGGATCGTGCGCCCCACCGCGCTCGTGTCGCCGGCGAGCCGTCGCTCCCAGAACGCGTGGCTGACCACGGCGACCGGATGCGATCCGACGTCGGGATAGGCGTCCTCCTCGGGCAGAAAAAAGCGGCCGAGCTCCGGTGTGGCGCCGAACGTCTTGAAGAAGTTGCCGCTGACGTTGAAGCCGACGCTGAGCTGCGCGTCGCCGGTGGTCGCCACGCTCAGCGGCGTGATGTCGAACGCCGCGAGGTCGGTGAGGGTGCGCGACCGATCGCGGAGATCCTTGTATTGGAGAAACGAGAACGAGTGGAACCGCGACCCGTCGGGGCTCGTCTCGTACCCGTAGATGAGGCGATCGGCACGTGTCGCCGGAACGGGCTTGAGGAGCAGCGCCTCGACGAGAGAAAAGATCGTCGTCGTCGCGCCGATGCCGACCCCGATGGAGATGATCGCGAGCGCGGCGTAGCTCGGCGAGAGTCTGAGCTGGCGGAGGGCGTAGCGGAGGTCGCGGACGAAGGCGTCCATCGGGACTCGCTGAGGTGGGGGGCATGGATTCTACGGCAGCCGCCGCGGCGGAGTTTCCGCCGGTGGTGGTAAGCGTCCGAGCGTGCCATGTTCAACGGTCTAAAGCACCGCCTTCACCCACTCCCGGTTCCCGAGGCTCTTATGCAAATGATGCGACGCTGCACGATGTTGTGTTCCGCCCTTCTCGTCGCCGCTGCGTGCAGCAAGAGTGAACAGGCGGCAGACACGACGAAGATGGCAGCCACTCCGGCGCCCGCTCCCGCGCCGGCCGTCACGCTCGCCGATTTCGCAGGGAAGTATGCCGTCGTCGCGACGCCCGAGTCGGGAAAGGACACGTCCGTCACCAAGTACACGATGACCGCCACGGCCGACAGCGCGTGGATGATCGAATTTCCGTCGGGCGTGAAAACGCCGATGACCGTGTCGTTGTCGGGCGACAGCGTCCTCTTCAAGTCAGGCCAATTCTCGAGCCAGCGCCGCAAGAACGTGAAGGTCTGGACCGAGGGATCGGGAAGGATGCAGGGCGGCAAGTTCGTCGGCGAGACAACCGCGCATTACACCAACGCCGGCGCCGACTCCGTGCTCAAGCTGAGGATCGAAGGCACGAAGATGCCGTAGTCCGTCAGCAAGGCACGTCGACGCCGCCGATTCGGACTAGTTCTGTTTCCGAACGGCGGCGTCGGCGTTCTAGTCGTTGCTGCGCCGCTATCGCCAATGGCCGTTCGTGTAGTACCAACCGTGACTATCGAAGCCCCAGCTGCCGGGAACCCACCTGTAGCCGCCGGCCGGCGGTTTCTCCCAGCCGCCCTTGGCCCACTGAAAGTCGTCGTTCTCCCAGCGCCAGTGACCCTCGACCCACACGTAGCCGTCGCCGGGGGAATCCGGGATCACTTCGATCGGCGTCGGCGGCGGCTCGCGTCCGGCATACGAGACTCGCCAGTGGCGCACCTCGCTCCAGTTGGGCAGCGCATCCCACTGGGGCGTCGCATCCATGCTGGACCAATGGCTGGGCCAACCATAGTAAGCGCACCCGCCAAGCGCACTCGTGGCGACGAGGCTGGCAACGAGTCGCAGCGTCAGGACTCGGTTCATTCTCTTGTCCCCCCTCAGGCTCATAGCGCCAAGTGGCAAGGAAGGGGCACGGACGCGCCTGATCGGCTCGGTCCTACGGCTTTGGTTTTTTGGTGTGACGGCGGTCTGCGCCGCAATGCTGGGAGACGCGCCGGCGTCGTCGCCGGCGACGATCTCCCGTCCTACTAGCACTGCCCATTCGGAATCGCGTAACCGCTGCAGTCGTGCGTCGTCGGAGCCGTCGAGAACGAGGTACACGCGGCGAATGCCGAGGCGGCGAGGACCAACAGGGCGAGGCGGACGTGGCGCATGAGAAGCCTCCAATGTGGGATGTATTACCGCTTGGAAACGGCGGTGAAGATAGCGCGGTCGGTCGGGTCCCGCCCAGGTCACCGAATTTCTGTGCGTCGCGACGCTCGACTCGAGGCGGTGAAGGCTGCGCCGCCGGGCACGTTCCTTCCCATGAGTGCTGTCGGCGAGCCGCATGGAGGTGACATGAGTCACGACGCCAATCAATTGGCCGGCCAACTTCGGGGGAGGCTCGGTGAGGTGCGGTTCCCGGTCAGCAACTCGGCCGCCGAGGAGCTGCGAACGCACGTCCGCGAATACGCGGCTGCGCTCAAATCGGATGGAGTCACGCCCGAAGGGGCCGTGATCGAAGTGAAGCGCGTCCTATTCGACGCAGGCCTCGAGCTCACGACGCACGCCAAGAGCACCGAGGCGGCGTTGACCCCGCGCGACCATCTCTGCGGCGCCGTCGTCGCGTGGTGCATCGAGGGCTATTACTCGGACGGGCGAAGCGACGGATCGGGACCCGCCGTCGGCCGAGAATGAACGCCTCCAACTGACGTTCAGTGTTGTGCCCGGCGGTCTGAGACTTGCGGCGATCCCCCGCGGTTTCCCGGAGACGAAGCCCGTCAATGCAAACGCCGGAACTGCCGGCCACCGGGGCGCTGTTCGCCGCACTCACGGACGTAGCACCCGAAATCGCCGTGTTGAATTCGGTCGAGCGCGCTTCCGTATTGAGGTCCGAAGTGCACGCCGCGGTCGACGAGCTCAGGAGTATGGGCTTGTCGTCGTCGCGTGTCGAATGCGTGCTCCTGGAACTCGTGGCTCACGCGTGGCCGATCACGACGGCCACCGCCACCGTCGCCGTCGGCGACATCAGGGGCTGGTGCATTCAGAGGTACTACGCGCCGCTGCGCTAGCCGCGGGACGACTGCGGTGACGGTGTGCGGAGAACTGGGACGCGTGCGGTGACGGTGTGCGGAGAATCCGCCGCACCCCACCCTCCGCTCTCGTTCCAGGTCCCCGCACTCCGCCTCCGCACTCCAACTCACTTCTTGCCGGCGACCTTCTTGGTCGGATCGTCCGCCGGGTTCACGTACGTGAGCGCGAACGGCCCCATCAGGTTGACCTGCACGATCGTTCGGCCCTTGGCAATCGCGTAGTGGTGCTGCCCCGCGCCGGCGACGACGAACCCGCCGACGGGCACCGCTGTCATCTTCGATTTGTCGACCTTGTCGCCCATTCCCACCTGGAACGTGCCCTCGATGACCGTGACCGCTTCGTCGGTGGGATGGAAGTGTGGCGGGAGCACATAGCCATTCGGGAAATCGACGCGGACCGTGACCGGCTCGGCTTTGCCCGGATCCCCCTGAAGAACGGCCATCTTCGCACCCGAGGGGAAGACAGCGGGCGCCGGGCCCCATTTGAGATCTGGCATTTGCGCGCTGGCGCGGATCGGCTGCAGAACGACTGCCGCCGCGAGAACCGTCGTGATCACACTGCGCATCGTGATGCTCCCTTGAGAAAAGTGGTGGGTGGTGGGTGGACTTGCCGGACCGCCAACGACTCCCTGCGTGCTTCTCACTTCCGTGCCATCAGATACCGGTACGTGTTCTCGAGGCGATACTCGCCGCGCGACGTGCCGAATGGCCTGATCGCACCGGTCACCACGTTGCGGACGCGGCGCTCGCCGACGATCTGGATCGCGCGTACCGCGGGCCCCGACGACAGCAGCGCGTCGAGCGCGTCGTCCAGATCGGCGAAACACCACTCGACGGCGACGTCGGCGACCTCGACCGGCGTGAGCTCCGCCTGCATCGCCAATGCCTCCAGAGCCCCGGGCTGCGACAGCGCGAACGGCCCCGGCGTGCTCGGCGTCAACGGCAGCATCGACGCGATCGAGTAGAGATACGCGGCGGACTCACACTCATCGACGCTGCCCAACGCGGCGATGACGATTTGCGCATCGGGCTTGGCGACGCGCTTGACCTCTCGCAACGCGGCGACGGGACTCGAGACGTACTGGAACGAGTTGATGCCGGTCACCACGTCGAACGTGGCGTCGTCGTACGGCAGGTTGCCGACGTCGCCGAGGTCGAACGTGCCGAGCGGAACGCGCTCGCGCGCGATGTCGAGCAGCGCCGGCGCGGCGTCGATCCCGAAGACCGTCGCGCCGCGAGCGTCGGCCAGCCGGCAGAACAACCCGGCTCCGCAACCGGCGTCGAGCACCGTCGCTCCCGCAAGCGGAACGATGCGATCGAGGATCGCCGCGTACAACTGTCGCATGGCCGGCTCCATCAGCTCGGCCCAGTCGTGAGCCCGCGTGCTCCACAGCTCGCCGGCCAACGGCGTCGCGCCGGTCCGCCATACAGAAACGCTCGTCATTTGCCGTGTTCTCTCCACATTCGATTCGAGCCGTGCATCGCTGCGCGCAGGGTAGCGCGCGATCGAATCGAGCGCTTCGCCCGGGAGAGCCATGCGCTCGGCGGAGAGAAGCATGGCCCGTTCGGGCCATGCCGCGTTTTCGGTGTCTAGATCAGCCCTTCACGCGTCGCGTACGCCGCGGCCGCGGCCCGCGACGGGAGGTCGAGCCTCAGCAGCAGATTCGCAACGTGGCGCTTGACCGTGTGCTCGCTGAGCTCGAGCCGCACGGCGATTTCCGCGTTGCTCATGCCGCGCGCGACGAAACTCAGGATCTCGATCTGTCGCTGCGTGAGCGAGGGCGCACCGCCCTTCGCTTTTCCTCCGCCGAGCGAGCGAAGCAAACGCCGTCCGCGGTTCGCTTGGTGCTCGGCGCCGAGCGCGTCGAGCGACTCCATCGCCAGCCGCGCCTCCCGCTCGGCGGATGCCGTGCGACCGAGCGCGGCGAGCACCTCGGCGAGGTCGAGACGCGTCCGCGCCGTCTCGAACGGCGCGCCGTTCTGCTGGAAGAGATCGATCGCGTGCTCGAGTCGAGCCACCGCGCCGGCAAGGTCGCCGCGTTGTCGTTGCAACGTCGCCCGCACGGCGGACACCGACGCGGCGAACGACGCCGTGGCCGCCGCGGTCGCGATCCGTTCGAGTTCTCTAAGCGCGACGTCGGCCGCATCGAGATCGCCCTGCTCCGCGCGCGCGCGAACGAGCAGCTCGAGCGCCGACGCGCGCGCGGTTGGCTCGGCGTCGCCGGCCTGGGCGAGGAACCGGTCGAGCAGCACCGACGCCTCGGCGGCGTTGCCGCGCTCGAGCGTCAACTCGGCGATGCCGACGCGCGATTGCGGTTGCGTCGGCGACTGCTCGAACAGGCGTTCGGCCTCGTCGAACCGGCCTTGGCGAAGACGCAACACACCGAGGCGCGCGACAGGTGGACTCGTGAGCCCCGGGCGAGCCTGCTGCAGCTCGCGCGTCGCCGCCGCGAGCTCCGCTTCGGCCTCCGCCCAGTCGCCGTGCCAGATGAGCACACCGGCATACTGCGTTCGACAGATCGCCGAAAGCGGGCGAAGGCCCCACCGTCGCGTGAATTCCTGCACGCGCGCGACCCACTGCGCGGCGCGATCGTAGTCGCGCACGCGCTCGCAGGCGAAAATCTGCCAACACGAGACGAGGCCGACGGCGTGCAACTCCTTCACCTCTCCCGCGGTCGTCGCGACGCTGGCTTCGTCGAGCCGCCGCATCCCGAGCTCGACGTCACCCGCGCTGACGCGCGCGAGTCCCTCGAGTCCGAGCGCGGTAAACTCGATCCCCTGATCGCCAAGCTCTCGGCCGAGCTTCGCCGCGCGCGCGGCACTCGTGATGGCGGCGGACGGATCGTGCCGGCGAAAGAGCGCGACCTCGGCCTCGCGAATCATGAGCCAGCCGTACTCGGGTGCATCGTGTCGCCCGACGAGCAGACGCCGTGCGCGCTCGAGCCATCCCGACGCCACGGCGAAGTCGCCGCGAAAAGCCAAGTAGTCCCACACCAACCAGATCGCGACGCGCGCCGCACCGCGGGCGTCGTGCCGCTCGCGATACAACGCGTACGCACGCTCGCGAGAGTCGAACGTGAGCGCGGGTTCGTCGAGCCACCACGCGGCAAGGCCGAGGTCCTCGAGGGCCTCGGGAGTCTCGCATTCGGCGACGCTCGCCGAGAGGTGCGTACGAGCCTCGTCCCACGCACCACGATCGATCGCGTCGCGTCCGACCGCGAGCGGATCGCGACCGGATTGAAGCGCGCTCGTAGGGATTGCTGGCGGGGTGTTGAGCATCCTATGGAAGCATACGCCTGCGTGAGACACCCGGCGAGCGCCGAGCCGCCCGAAGTCTTCCGCGCTCCGGGTTCACGCGCCGAGCGCCCGAGGTGTGTGCGGGACTGCGGGTCGGGCTCGATAGCGCGCAGCGGCGCTGCGATCGCTCATCGTGCGCGCTAGGGCTGAGGCACGACGCAGATCGGCGCGCGCACGCAGTCTATCGTTTCGCCGATTCGAGTGAGCGAGCGGGTGGGGCTGTCCGGAGCGGAGCCGAGGCACTATTGCCGGGCAGTGTCGGCAATAGTGCACTGGTCCGCGGAGGACAGTCCCGCCCCGAGCTCCGGACCCGGAGCTCCGGACCCGGAGTTCCGGACCCCGAACTGGTCGCCGATGTGCGGCGTGTGGTCCGTCCCTATTCCGTTGCGGCCTCGCGAGCGCGCACTAGTATCAACACGCCAGCGCGGGAACACCCACCCACTCGCAGCGCAGCACTCAGGAGCAGAGGAATGGAAACCCTTCTCCAGGACGTCCGCGTTACGCTCCGCGGCTTCCGCCGTTCGCCGGGCTTTCCGCTCACGGCCATCGCCACGCTCGCACTCGGCATCGGCGCGACGACGGCGATCTTCACGACGCTGAGCGCCGTTCTGCTCAAGCCGCTTCCGTACCCTAACGCGCAGGATCTCTACAACCTGCGGACTGCCCTCACGGACGGCCGGGTCACCACAGGGCTTCTGTCGGGCGGAGAGGTCTTCCGGCTGAACGATCCCAAGCTCTCGATCGAGCGCGCGGCGGCATTCCAGCCGGGCGACCTCACGCTGCTCGCCGCGGATGGAACGCCGTCGCACGTGACGGCCTACGGGGTGACCGAGGGATTCTTCGAATTGTTCGGCCTCCCGATGACGATGGGTGGCTTCAAGCACGACGACTTCACGCCGTTGCCGCCGCCGGCGCCCAATGCTCCGCCGCAGCAAGGGCCGCTGCCCACGGTCGTGATCTCGCCCCGCTTGTGGAAGCAGTTGTACAACGGCGATCCCGCGGTGGTCGGCAAGCCGATCCACTTCGCCGAGTTGAACACGACCATCTCCGGCGTCGCGCCGCGCGATCTCGACATCCCGCACAACGCCGACATCTTCTTCGCGCAACGCACGCCCTCCACCGACGTCAATCACGGGCAGGAGGCGTTCTTCCGTCTGCGCCACGGCGCGACGATCGAACGCGCGAAAGGCGAGATGGCGACGATCATGGGCGGCCTCGCCACGGACTTTCCCGCCTCGGACAAGAACCGCGTCTACGTCTCGCGGCCGCTGGTCGACTCGATCGTCGGCGACCTCGGGCCGATCCTGATCATCGTCATGTCGGCCACCGGGCTGCTGCTGCTCCTCGCGTGCGTGAACGTCGCCAACCTGCTGCTCGCGCGCGGCGCGGCGAGGGCGCGCGAGATGGCGGTGCGCGCGGCGCTCGGCGCGGGATGGAGCCGGCTCGTTCGCCAGCTGCTCACCGAGTCGCTGGTGCTGGCGACGCGGGCACGATCGTCGGCGTCGGCGTCGGAGCCTTGGGTCTCCGCGCGCTGCTCGCGATCGGCGCGTCGAAGCTGCCCCGCCTCGACGCCGTGCCGTTCGATGGACGCGTCCTGCTCTTTTCGCTCGCGATGCTCGTCGTCACCGGTGCGATCATCGGACTCGCGCCCGCTGTTCGCCTGATGCGCAGCGATATGAAGACGCTCATGAACGACAGCTCACGCTCGGCGAGCGCCGGCCGAGGCACGGCACGCTGGCTCATGGCGATGACCGTCGCCGAAGTCGCGCTGGCGATCATGCTGGTGGCCGGCGCGGGCTGGCTCGTGCGAGGATTCTCGAATCTCCGCAACACCAACGCCGGCTTCGTGGCGGACAAGCGGCTGCTGTTCGACGTCGTCTTTCCTCGGACGCGCGATACCAGACGCCCGACGCGGTGCGTCAGGCACAGGCTCGACCTCATGACGGCCGTGCGGAATGTCCACGGCGTGACCGGCGTCGGGCTCGTCTCGGCGTACCCGACGCGGGCCGCCTCGAGAACTCGCTCCTCGCGCAGTTTCACGGCGAGCCGTTCGACGCGGCCAATCCGCCGGGCACGCGCCAGCGCTTCGCGAGCCCGGGACTCTTCGCCGCGATGGGCACCGCACATCATCAAGGGTCGCGATTTCGGAACGGGAGATCTCCCGAACACGGTCCCGGTCGCGATCGTCAACAAGGTATTCGTCGATCGCTACCTCAAGGGACGCGATCCGATCGGCGTCCAGTTCTCGGCCGGATATCCGGCGCCCGATCCGAGGAACGAGGTGACGATCGTCGGCGTGATCGACGACGTGCGACAGAAGTCCCTCGCCGAGCCCGCGGAGCCGGCGTTCTACTCGTCGCTGACGCAGATTCCATTTCGGCGCGCGACCGCCGTCGTGTCGATGTCGCAATCGGACCCCGGCGCCGTCGAGCGAGCCATCCGCGCGGAGGTGCGGAAGCTCAACCCGACGATGGCGCTCGATTTCGAGCTCGCGTCGGACGTCGTCGGCGGCACGCTCCGGCGGCAGGAGCTCGGCATGGCGCTGATGCTCATCTTCGGCGGCATGGCGATCGTGCTCGCGGCCGTCGGTATCTACGGCGTGGTGTCGTACGCCGGCTCTCTGCGGCGCGACGAAATGGCCACGCGCCTCGCGCTCGGCGCGTCGCCGCGTTCCGTGTTCTTGCTGGTCATGAGACAGGGCGCGACGCTCGGCCTCGTCGGTGCCGCGATCGGTGTGGGGCTGGCCTATTTCTCCGGCCAGGTCATCTCCGAATCGCGTGTACGCGATCAAGGCGTCGGATCCGCTGATTCTGGCAATCGCCACTGTTGCTGATCACCGCGATCACGGTTCTGGCAACGACGATTCCCGCGGCTCGCGCGGCGCGGCTGAGTCCGGCGAACGCGCTACAGTCGGAGTAGGGTGTACGAGTGCGGAGGTGGTGTGGGGTGAACTGGAACTCGGATTGGAACGAGGGCGGAGACGGGATGCGGTGAACTGGAACTCGGATTGGAACGAGGGCGGAGACGGGGTGCGGTGAACTGGAACGAGGAACGAGAAGGAGTGCGGGGGCGATCGGCTCGTCAGTTCTCCGCGCCCGCCTCCGCACTCGTCCCAGTTCTCCGTACTCCGCACCCGTTCCAGTTCCCCGCACCCCGCCCCCGCACGCGTCGCAGGTCAGCCACTAACGATGGCCGGCGCTCCGTACTCGGACCGGTACACGGATGGTCCACCCGCCGGTTTGGGTACTGACGTCGATGACCAAGTCGCCGGTCTCTTTGGGCGTGTAGACGAAATCGGCGGTCTCGCCCGGACCCATCGGCACCCGCGCCGGCTGCATGCGTTGTTGATGCGGCGGTAGCGTGGCGCCGTCCTTCGCGATCGCACGCCAAGGAACCGGTCCGGCAGCATCGGTGAGTGTGGCGAAGATGCGATAGTCAGGCGCGATGTCGATCAACCGGAACCGGTACTCGGTACCGGCCACGAGATCCATCGTGTCCGGCGCCGCGAGTCCATTGATTCGCCCGCTACCGTCGAGCCCCTGGTTGATGAAGACCGTCTTGTCGGTCAGCGTGTCGTATGACGCGCCGGGTTCGAGAACGATTAGCGGGGCGGCGAGTCCGGCGGCGATCTGAAAGTACTCGTTCGAGTGTGAGTGATAGATGAACGTCCCGGCCCGTACCGGCGTGAACTCGGCGACGAACGAGCCGCCCGGCATCACCATAGGCGCCAAATGTGCGGCCGAACCGCTCCACCCGGGCACGCCGTCGACATAGCTGTCTTGCACTTCGATGCCGTGCCAGTGCACCGCGCCGGGATATGGGAGCCGGTTCTCGATCGTGACGCGCACCGGTTCGCCCCGTTGAAGTATGAGAGGCGAGCTTCGCGCGGGGACGGAGTCGGGCGCGGGCGGCGTCGGCCCGCGCTGTTCGACGAACGCGTAGTTGTGCAGCGTGACTCCACTCGTCCCGGGGGAAAACGCAGGCGAAGATTGCATGAAGAGACGGATGTCTCTCGGGCCCTTCTTTGTCGCGACGCCGGTGACGGCCCCGCCGGCCAACGTCACGGCCGATCCCGCCCGCCCGTCTCGCACGACGATGCCGAGCACGAGACCCGCCATTCCCGAGACCAAGTGATCCACCTCCGCGGGAGCGTCTGGTTCCTTGTCCGGCGGCAGCGGCGTCATCGACAGGTAGTGCGAGACGTGCGCCCCGAAGTGGCAGTGAAAGAGCCAATTGCCCGAGTGAGCGGGCACCCAACTCATCGTCATCGTCGCACCGGGATACATCGTCTCGGTCGCGGCGAGCCGGCGCTCGTCGCTCGAATACACCGTATCGATCGCCCACGACCCGCGGCTCCCGACAGAGAAATAGAAACCATGGAGGTGCATCGGATGGGGCTGCCCCGACGGGTTGACCCAGCGCCAGCGCACCGTGTCGCCCACGTCATGCTCCAACCGCTCTGTATGCGGCCAGGATTTGCCGTTGATCACCATCACGTTTGGAGGCGGAGCCGGCGCCTCGTGCAACACGCCCAGAACGAAAATGCGATCCCGCGGCGAACCAACCGCGCCAGCCGAGTCGACGACGAAGGCGCCGGAGAGCTGACTATCATCGCCGTCGCGTTCCCGCATGCCGTTGCCTGTCGTGCTCCCCCAATAGAAGTACGTGCCGGGCGCGCCGGCTCGAAACGCAACTTCACGCCGAGCGCCGGCGAGAATGCGAAGCGACGTGGTCCGCGCACCCGGGCGTTGGTGCATGCCGAAGAGCACCAGCGTCGATCCGAGCGCGTTGCGCACCGAGAGGCGAACGAACGTGCCCGTTCGAATGCGAACGAGCGGACCCGGAATCTGAAGCGGCCGCCCCTCTTCGGCGAAAGCCTGTACGATCGTGCTGGGACCGGAGTCCGATTGGGGAAACCAGCGTCCTTCGCGCGCGACGAGGTTGAGCGTCAGCGTATCGTGTCGGACGATGCCGGCCGCGACCCGGTTTTCGTTGGCCAGAATTCGCTCGGGGAGCGAAAGAGCTCGAGCGTCGCCTAGACGAGTTGCCTGCGCGCGTCCCACGGAAACGATGGCGAGCAGGAGACCGCAGGAAAGGAATCGACGCATGTATGCTCAATCTCCTCCGCACTCGGCGCCATGTCCAGCGGTCGGCGTGTCTATCGGCGCACGCCGATGGTGCTGCTACATTCACCGCATGCGCGAGATCGGCCGGTATCGCCAACTCGACCAGACCCAAATCACCGAGACGCTCCGCCGATTGCGCGACCGAATCTCGGAGCGGTTCCCGGGATCGGGCCTGAGCAACGTCGCCGGCGAGCTCGTCTCGCTGTCGGAAGAGGCGTTCGACCGCATCGACTACGTTCAACGCCCCAATTGGCCGATCCGCATCGCCGTCGGCGTGATCATCGCCGGAATGGTGACTGTCGTAGCGTTGGGCGCGCTGAGCATTCGCGTCTCGGGCAAGGTCAACAGCTTCTCCGAGCTGGTGCAGATGCTCGACGCGTCGATCAACGACATCGTGTTCCTCGGCGTGGCGATCTTCTTTCTCGTCACGCTCGAGGCTCGGCTCAAGCGCCGGAAGGCGCTCACGTCGCTGCACCAACTGCGCAGCGTGGTCCACATCGTCGACATGCACCAGCTCACGAAGGACCCCGAGCGCCTCATGTCGCCGCAGCCCGACACGACGTCGTCGCCCGAGCGCTCGATGACAGCGCCCGAGCTGGGGCGCTACCTCGACTACTGTAGCGAGCTGCTGTCGCTGACGAGCAAGATCGCGGCGTCGTTCGTCCAGTCGTTCAACGATCCGGTCGTCCTCAGCACGGTCAACGAGATCGAGACGCTGGCCACCGGGCTGTCCGGAAAGATCTGGCAGAAGATCACGCTGCTCGAGCGGGCGACGAGAACGGACGCGGCCCTTCGGTCGTAACCGGCTCCTTCCACCGTCGGACTTGTGGGCCGCCGGACTTGTCGGCCATGTTGAGAGGCGCTGCGAACTCCCCCCCGAGCCGCCCGCACCAGACAGTCTCCAACAGGAGCTTCCCATGAGCACCACCCGCAAGACGATCGCTCTCGCCGCCTGCTTCATGAGCTTCGCCTCCGTGCTGGCCGCGCAAGCGATCTCGATCGGACTGCGCGGTACTGGAAGCTTTCCGACCGGTTCGTTCTCGCAGACCCAGACTACGGCGCCGTCAACCGACGTGGCCATCGAAGGAGCAAAGTCTGGGTTCGGGTACGGGCTGGACGCGGGACTGTCGGTCGGCCCCATCGGTGTCTACGCCAGCTTCGACCACATCAAGTTCGATTGCGAGACGGCCACCTGCCAAACCGATGGCAAGTACACGCTGTCGGGTGTGACGGGCGGCGTGAAGCTCTACCTCCCGCACGTCTCGATCGCTCGCCCGTACGTCAAGGGCGGCGTCACGTTCAACGACCTGCAGGGTGGGTACGGCGGCCAATCATCGAACGCGCTCACGACTGACCACACCCCCGGTTATGAGGTCGGCGGCGGATTCGACGTGTCGTTCCTGGGGATTCTCAGCTTCTGCCCGCAGGTGCGATACGTGGGACAGAACCTCAAGGCGAAGATTCCCGGAGTGATCGTTAACGCAAACGCCACGGGCACCGCCGTGAATTACTTCACGTTTGATGCCGGGATGTCGGTGCACACGCCGTTCGGGCGATAGCGGCCTGTTCGCCGGTTAGACCGCCCGACCCCCGGCCTGGGGTTCGGGCGGTTTTTCATGGGGTGATCAGTTTGCTGAGTCGGCATGATCGCTGCGCTGGGCACGCTTATGTCCGGTGTGTGTCTCATCTACCACGGAACGCAAACCGCGCCTGACGAGTTGGGAGCGGCCCTGACCGCCGAGCGGTGTGCGACGATCCGTTGGCGCCCGGCGAGCGAACTGCTGACCAAACCAGCCCCCGCGAACGCGCCCGCGGTGCTCGTCGCCGACGGCGGGGTCCTCGAGGGTCATGCCGAGCTGCGCGATCTGCCGTGGCATGTCGTCATCGTCGCCGCGGATGTCGCCGCGGAAAGGGTGCTCGGCCGACGGGCCGACATACCGATGGCAAACGTCCGCGACGACGTCGCGAGGGCCTCACTGCTGGAAGCCGCATGCCGGCTCGCCGCGTCGCGATCCGAAACGGATGCGCTGCACCGCGCGCTCGCCCGCGACGACGACGAGCTTCGTGAGCTGGCCCGAGTCGCCGCGGCGCTCATGCACGAACGCGATCGGACGGCGCTGCTGACCCTCATCGTGAGGTTTGGGAAGGGGATCGCCGAGAGCGACGGCGGCGGTGTGTTGCTGCTCGACAACGACGAGCGCGCGGGCGCGCGACTCCGCCCCTTTGTGTTCGAGCTGGACTCTCTGCCGGGCTTGCCGCTTCCGACCGTGAGCTTTCCGGTCGGCAACAAGAGCATGGTCGGGTACGCCGCCTACTCCAGGGAACCCGTCGTCGTCGCCGACGCCGAAGCGCTACCGCCCGACTCCCCCTTCGAGGCGAACGCCGAGTTCGAGGCTCGCTACGGGTATCCCGCGCGGTCGATGATGGCGGTGCCCATGCTCACGCAGCGCAACGAGGTGCTCGGCGTCGTCTTCTTCATCAACCGAAAGTCGGATCCCCACGTCTCGATCATGGCGCACGCGGACGCGGACCGGTACATCGTGCCGTTTTCGGATCGGCAGGTTCAGCTCGCGCGCTCGCTCGCGAGCATGGCCGCGGTCTCGATCGAGAATGCGCAACTCTACGCCGAAATCGAGCACATACTCGAAAGCCTCGTCAAAGCGGCCGTCTCCGCCATCGACGCGCGTGATCCGGCCACAGCCGGGCACTCCGTTCGGGTGGCGGCAATCACGACCGCTCTCGCGGAGGCGGTCCAGCGCTCGAGTCGCGGTGCGTACCAGGATCTGCGTTTCACGCACGAGCAGATGCGCGCGCTCCAGTTCGCCGCGCTCCTCCACGACTTCGGAAAGGTTGGCGTGCGGGAGGATGTGTTGACCAAGGCGAAGAAGCTTCCGCCCGTGCTCTGGGAACGCATCGAGTCGCGATTCCATCTGATTCAGCTCACTCTGGAGCTCGACTACTTCAAGCGCTGTGCGGGTGAACGTCGAACGATGGTCGGCGAGTCGCCGGATGCGGCGCGTTCGCCGGCCGAGCTCGCGAAGCGGCTGGCCGACGTCGACCGCCAACTGGAGATCGTGCGCGCCGCGAACGAGCCGTCGATGCTGGCGGCGCCGCAGAACACTACCCTGATCGAAATTGCGAAGCGAACCTATCAAGCTGCCGACGGCCGTCGTCTGCCCTACCTCACGCCGGACGAGCTACGGTACCTCCAACTGGCGCAGGGGACGCTGGACGACGAAGAGCGGGCCGAGGTCGAGTCGCACGTCAAGAAAACGACGATGTTCCTCGAGCAGATTCCGTGGACGGACGACTTGAAGGAACTCGTGCTCTACGCGTCGGGCCATCACGAGAAGTTGAATGGGACCGGCTATCCGAGGCATCTCACGAGCGAGGAGATCCCGGTGCAGACCCGCATGATCACCCTCGCCGACATGTTCGATGCACTCACGGCGAACGACCGACCCTACAAGCCCGCGATGAACGCCGAAGGAGCGCTCGCGGTCCTCCGTGCCGACGCGGACGCCGGACTGCTCGACCGCGACCTGGTGGACGTCATGACGGAGAGTCAGGTCTACCGGAAAGTTCTCGACGAGGATTGGCGGCGACTTTAGTCGGGATCGTCGCCTACCGTGACGGGGTGGTGCGCGGCACGGGAACGGTACGTCAATTGCCGTCCGCATCCGCACCTCGATCCCTCGGAGCACGGCGATGAAACGTCGATCCTTCCTGGTCGCAGCCGCGGCGTCGCCCGCCGGCCTGATGTTTCCCGAAATCGCGCTGCCTCAACAGGGAGAGCTGCCCGACGACGTCGCACGTGCCCTGGCGGAATTTCGAAAGTCGATCCCGAGCAACTTCGATCGCGACTACGTCGAGCACGCCGTGATTCCATTCTTTCTGTCGACGGTGATCGAGGGGGAACGGCCGGCGGTGCCGATGATCGACGTCACGTTCAGCAAAGAGAACGCGCTGCCGTACGACCTCTGGGGATTGATCTACAAGCAATGGAAGCCGACGCCGGAAGAGGGCGTCACGGTTTTCCTTCAGGGACTCGAGCACCGCGGCGAGCACAACCTCCGCAAGCGCATCTACATGTCGGCGGTCACCCCCGACCTATACGACACGATGTACCGCGACAAAGTGGTCACGTTCTTCGACCACCTGTTCGACGCGAAGTTCGCGGGCCAACCACTGATGCGGCACTACCTCGACTACTACTTCGACCTCTACTGGGACCTGCACCTCGGCGTTCGAGGCGACGCCGTTCCGGCCGACGTGCGTCAGCTCGGCGAGAGCTTCAACACCGTGCTCGCCTATCGGAACCCGCGCGACCCGATCGTCTACGAACACTACATGAAGGTCCGCGCCAAGCTCGACGGCTTGAAGCACTGGATCGAAGAACGCGTCGACGACGTCGCGACCGGCAAGGTCGCGCATCCCGAAAAGACGTTCGTGCACTACTGGCTCAAGAACGCCGGCGACGGCCAACACTTCAGCCGCAAGGACGTCGTCTTCGAGTGTTTCCACAACTTCGTCGCGCTCAGCCAGTGGGGCAACACGATGTTCGGGATCACGCAACGGCTGAGCAGCGATGGCGGCGCTCCGGAAGTCCGCGCGGCGTTCACCAAAGCCATGGCCGACGCGTCGACGGCGAGCGCATCGCCGTTCCCGCCGCTCGAGTTGTTCGTGATGGAGCTGTTTCGTACGATCTCGCCCAATGGCGGCAGTCTCTCCGCCGTCGCCGATGCGCGGCAGTCTCAGTACGGCGAGTCTCCTTACTCAAAGCTGCGCGCGCACTTTCGACGGCACCTCTACGCCGCGACGCCGCATCTCGAGACCAGCATGGCCGAGGAGCACTGGACCGATCCGAAGAAGTTCGATCCCGATCGATACAAGTCCGTGCCGACGAGCGCGCAGGTCGACGAAGCGAAGAGCATGCAGATGGGATTTGCGCGGTGCCCGTTCGATATCACGACGATGAAAGTCTCCGACGGCCGCGATGCCGGGCTGACGAACAGCGCCTTCGGGACCGTGTTCGGCGAGGCCGACGGCAAGGCGATGCCGGTGTGCGACTACGCGGGCTTCGCGCCGTTCGGTTTCGGCTATCGGCGGTGCCCGGGCGAGCAGCTCACGATTCGTGTGTTCGAGGATTTCCTGCGCAAGGTCTCGAGGGACAAGATCGAGTTCGTGAACCTTCGACTCTCAAATCCGAAGAAGGTCCCGATCGGCCCGACGGCCGTGATCGACGACGTCATCGGATTCAGGCGCGCGTAGCGAGCGTTGGCGGTACGCTCGGCGACCGGCTCGGGGTCAAGCACGGGCTTTAGCTCACCCCGGGCGCCGGGCCGGCCAGTGCGAACCGGCTAGCTCTTGCCGACCGTGACCATGACCGGCCCGTTGTCTCGCTTCACCGCCGGCACGGTCTTTAGATAACGATAAATCGACCTCAGGTCGTCCTCGTTCAGTTTCGAAAACGCCTGCCACGGCATCGGCGACCCGGGCACCACGCGCCCTTGTCTGAACCGCGCGACGAACTGGTCTTCGGTCATGATGCCGAGCCGGCCCGTCTCCTTGTCGCTCGTGATGTTCGGCGGCGACCACGTGTGACTCGGATCGTCGGCCTCCTTGAAGTCCTTCGTCCCGCCGAAGCGCGGGCCGGTGAGGGCGCCGGTCATCAGATTGCGCTCCGTGTGACACGCCCAGCAGAGCGCGACCGACTCCACGAGATAGTGTCCCGTCTCGACCGACGCCCCGCGCGGCGCGACGGTCGGCGGCGTCGATGACGGGCCGACCGGATGCGACATCGCCGTCGCCTTCACGACCTTGCCCAGCACGTTGAAGTAGTGTTGCGGGACGACGTTGTGCACCGGTGCCTGCGTGCGCAGATACGACACGACCGCGACGAGATCGTCGTCGGACAAGCCCTGCATCTCCATGAACGGCAAGAGTGCGCGGCCGTCGTGCCCGACACCATACCGCAACGCCCGCGCGATCGCGCTGTCCGACACGTTCCCCAACCCGGTCTCGCCGTCCGGCGTGAGATTGCGCGGATAGAACTTGCCCGGCGGAATGTCGAACATGAACCCGCCGATCAACGGCGTCTCGGCGCCGCCCATATACGCCTTTCTCTGCGCCGGGTCGCCGTGGCACGCCGCGCAACCCGCCGCGACGCGAACGATGTAATGCCCGCGCCCGATGACGGCCGAGTCGGTGGACGCGACGACGTGTGGGTAGGGCGCGTCGAAGGTGAGATGCTGCCGCGAGCCGACGTACACAGCGCCGCCGACGACGCAGACGAGCAGCACACTGCCGAGCACGAGGAGGATCTTCCGAACCATGGGAGCGCTCCGGAGGGTGGGAACGGGCGACTCCAATGTGCTGAGGCCGCTGCGAAATGGAAGGTAGGGTCTGGGGGTTCCTTCCGTCACCCGAACAGGGAGGGCGGCGCTATCTAACGTGTGGCGTCGAGGTCCACCCGAGATACGCTACGCTCAACGCGATCACCTGGCCGCGCGGCCTCGAGCGGACACCGAACTCGCGGTTCGACGCGAAGCGCGACGTGCGTCTTCCACTGTGGAATCAGGACGTCGGCCTCCGGGCCGAGGCCGAACGCGCGGGATCGCTCGCCGCGAAGCGCCGGTGGAATGTCCGCCCCGCGGTCGGGCGTCGCCTGCCACAGCGCGTAGCCGGCCAGACCGATCGTGAAGATCTTGCGAATCGCCGCGCCGGCGCCGCCTTGCAGCTGAAACATGTTGCCGCGCCGAATGTCGATGCCTCGATTTCGCGTGTTCATCTCGTAGCTCGCCAGGGCCGATGCGCGGAACGTCTGCACCGAGTCGCGCACGGCGCCGCCGAGAGAGAGTTGGTGCGTCCAGTAGCCGTGTCCGAGGTTTGCGCCGCCGCGCGGCTCGAAGTGGCCTGTCGGCACATAGACCGCGTATCCGGTAACGACATCGAATCGTCGCTCGCGCCACCCGACTTTGATCGGCTGCACGACGAGATCCGCGAAACCGAATCCATTGAGCGATGCCGCGGGATCGTCGCTGCTCACGTGAATGCTCGCGACCGGCACCCCCAGCGCAAACGTGAGGTACGGCGCGGCTCGCGTCTTGGTCGTGTACGAAGCTCCGAGCGCCGAGCCCCACGCGGCGATGCGCAGACCGTCGATCGGAACGAGGCTCCCGTGTCGGTCGAGAAGCTGACTCGAGCCGAAGTGGATCGATTGGTCGACGAGTGCCAATCCTGGCGGTGGCTGAACACCGGCGTCGATCCCGAGGCTGCCGAGCAGCTTGTAGCCGAGCTGTTG
Organism: uncultured Gemmatimonadaceae bacterium; assembly: GCA_963789315.1. Classification (GTDB taxonomy): domain Bacteria; phylum Gemmatimonadota; class Gemmatimonadetes; order Gemmatimonadales; family Gemmatimonadaceae; genus JAQBQB01. Next base: position 348,451 of record CAWBKI010000016.1, read on the forward strand.
CGCGTCGGCCTGATGCAACGCGAGCGCGAAGAGCAATACGACGCCGCGTGCGGCTTTCACGCTATGCGTCGGGAACTGTTGAAGGGACCGTAGCCGAGTCTGCGATCGGCAGCTGAACTCGGAAGACCGCGCCGCCCGCGCCCTCATTCTCGGCGTGCACGCGACCGCCGTGGCGTTCGACGATCGATCGCACGATGGCGAGACCCATCCCGAGCCCTTGTGTTTTCGTCGAGAAGAACGGCTCGAAAGCGCGCACGCGCACCTCGGGCGATAGGCCTGGCCCCGTATCTCGCACGAAGATCTCCACCTTCCCGCCGCTCCCCGCCGAAGTGCCCAAGACGACCTCACGAGCGCGGGGAGACACCTCTACGGCGTCCATCGCATTGAGCGCCAGATTCAAAACGACCTGCTGCAGCTGCACGGCGTCGCCGATGACTGGCGGAAGCCCCGGCTGCAGAGAAAGGCGGAGTTGAACGCCGCGCCGCGCCGTGTCGTACATCAGGAGCTCCGCCGAGCGCTCGCAGACTCGGTTGAGATCCACGGACGCGTCGATCGCATCGTCCTTGCGCGCCAGCGAACGGATGTGATCCAGGACTTCCACCGCGCGAAGGTTCTCGCTGGCGATGTCCTTGAACGCCTCGCGCGCCTCGCTCAAGTCGGACGGGGCGCGGTCCAAGAGGATCCCGCCCGCTTGAGCGTGCGCACGTATGGCGGCAAGCGGCTGGCGCAGCTCGTGCGAAATGGCGGCGGTCATCTCGCCGAGGGTCACGACGCGTCCGATGTGGGCCAGTTGGCCTCTGCTCTCCTCGACCATGCGCATCGCTCGAATCCGTCTTCGGCGCTCGAGTAGAAGCAGCGCGATCAACACCGACTGCGCGGCGACGATCGCCGCGATCGCAAGAATCAGTGTCCGAAAACGCTGCCAAACCGTCTGCGTCCGGAAGAGAACCTCCGTGCCGCGTGGGAGCTCGATCTTCGGACAGCCCCCAGCGCTCCATCGCGCGCCAGTCCACGACCTGTACGGGGCGGCCGACCTCCGGCGGAGGCAGCGGCAGCCCAGCGGACGCCCGATCCAGCACCTGCAGGAGCAGCCGCCCCGTGCGCACGCCGTCGTCCCCGAAATCCATCGTGACGCCGCCGACGATGCCGTCGCCGACCCAGTTGCGAGCAATCCCATAAACCGGAGCCGACGCCAATCGCGTGACGCTGGCGATGAGGTCGCCCTCATTGAACTGCTGCCCGCTCCGGTCGCGCGAGAAGCCCGAGAGGATGGTGATGGTACGCGGCGGCAGCGTGCGCATGCTCTGGAGCAGCGACCCGTACGTCCAGTCATTCCACACTACGAGCTGCATCCCGCCGAGGAGCGGAGTCACATTCCGGTACGGCGGCGGCGAGCAGGAGGGAGTCGGTAACCCCCGTACCTCCGACGAGGACGACTCGCTCGGCATCGGGCTGTAGGGCACGCGCCAGCTCGAGCGTCGCACCGAATCGGCAGGAGATGGTGTCTTCCCGTCACGTTCGCCGGCAGCGCAGAGAAGTCGAGCTCCGGCTCGTACGCGAGGCCGTACACGATGGGGACGCCGGGAAAGTGAGCGCTCACCCGCTCGATGGCGAACTTGAGAGCCCTCGATCCCTCCGTCAGGATGGCGTCGAACCGGAACCCGCGATACTTCTCGACGATGTAGTCGACGAGCTCTTCGCGGCGCGCATTCTCCGGAAAGCGATCGAGATCCAGAAGCTCATCGTAGAACGCGACGCGCGGGGGCGAGTCTCGCCGAACGGTCGCGTGCAGCTCCTTGGTGAAAGCCACAACTCCCGGCGCGTGGTTGTCATGGCCGTAGAGCATCAGCACGCGCTTCGGCGGCGGAGTCTGGGACCAAGCAAGCGCCGCCGGCGCGAACAGGGCGGCCACGAGGCAAGTGGAGCGACGGACCAGACGCGCCTTCATGACGGGCTGGAGTCTTGTCCCGCAGCGAAGCTCGCAACGCTCGTCTGCGCGGGCCGCCGTTGGCGCACGAGCCGAATCGCACCGATCAGCTCACTGAGGTCGAAGGGCTTCGGGAGCACAACGTCGAAGCCGGCCGCGAGGGCATTTGCTCGGGCGCCCGGGGTCGTATCCGCCGTGACGCCAATGATCGTCACTCGGCGATCGACTTCACGCAAAGCACGAGCGGCTTCGAACCCGTCCATGCGCGGCATGCGCAGGTCCATCAACACCAGGTCGAACGTCTCCGCCAGCGCCGCGTCGGTCGCCTCGCGGCCGTCGTGCGCGATCGCGACCGACGCTCCAGACACCGTCAAGAGCCTGCCGACCGCGCGTCGCACTCCCGGATCGTCCTCCGCGTACAGAACGCGCAGGCCTTCAAACCCGTCCGTGCCACCTACGGTCGGCGAGCAGGTGCCCAGCCGTGTCTGGTCCATTACTCGACGTGACTTTCGTTTGTGGAGGCGAGCGGTTTTGCTGCTCCGATCCCCACCGGACCATGCCGACGACGCGACGAAAACGCTAGGCCCTACGGCGGTCTACGACACAATCCCCTCGGCAAGGGCATCGCCGAACTCGCTCGAGATGGCGCGGAAGTTCCTTGCTTTGCCGCCGTACGGATACGCCTCGCGCCTCATGGGGGGAGCGGCACATGCGCAGCATCGCGATTGGTCTTCTGCTCGGCACACTCGGCTTCGCGGCGTGCTCGGACAACATCAATTTGTTTGTCACTCCCAGCATCCAGAACAGCGTTTTCACCCTGCAGACAGTCAACGGTGCGGCAGTGCCGGCGGTCGTGTTCGATTCCGCCAATCCTCCGATCAGACTCGACGCACTGTCCGGCGCGATCACGATCAACGCCAACAATCTCTTCAGCGACGTCACCACGTTCCGGCAGACGCTGGGCGGTGTCGTCTCGACCCGAACGGTGACGTGCGTCGGCAACTACAGCCAGGTCGGTAACGTCTTCGAGTTCGTGGAGTCGGGGATCAGGCCGGACTGTGGCCTCAGCTTCAGTGGCGTGCTGACGGGCACAGCGCTGGCCGCCTCGGTCCTGGGCGTGCCGGCCGTGTTCAGCCAATAGCTAGCGCGACGCCCGTCAGTCCGAATCGATGAAGATGTCGGCGAGGCGAATCTCGAGTAGGTCGTCAACGTCCGCCGGACTCCAAATCAACACGTCGCGGACAGTGCGATCGACCTCGTTCCGAGCGATCACGGTGACGGTCTTTTGCTCCGGGTGGATGATCCAATATTCCGGGACTCGAGCGTCCGCATAGAACGTCCGCTTTTGCTTCAGGTCACGATTGCGCGTCGAGGGCGACAAGACCTCGACGATCAGCGACGGAAGCGGAGCCGTTTCCCAGTCCGTGTTGGCGTGCCTCCACGGCTGTCGCACCATGAGATCCGGCTCGACCTCCGAATCCTCGAACCTGAGCACAGCGCGCGGATGGTAGACGAGCCCGAGCCCGTTCGCGACGACGTAGGGCGTGAGTCGGGCCGAGAGCGCCGCGAGAATGGATTCGTGTTGGCCGGTCGGGGCGGGCGTCACGAACAGTTCGCCCCGGACGAGCTCGTACTTGTTGCCGTCGTCCGGGAGGCTGTGCAACTCGTCGAGCGTCCAGCGCTTGGTCTCGATCGCCACTTGCATGACCCATCCTACGGGTGAGGAGGCGGCGTGCGGAGAACTGGGACGGGTGCGGGGACGGGGTGCGGAGAACGGGACGACGCCGACGCCAGTGGAATCATGTGCGCGCGGGAACGCCAGCCGAGCATACGCTCGGCGCGAACGCCGAGTCAAGCTGCTTCTCCGCACCCCCTCCTCCGCACTCGTTCCAGTTCTCCGCACCCCGCCCCCGTACTCGTTCCAGTTCTCCGCACCCCGCCCCCGCACTCGTTCCAGTTCTCCGCACCCCGCCTCCGCACCCGCCCTACATCCTCCACCCCAACAAATTCCACTGCATCAGCGACCACGCGAACATGAGCGCGACGAACGTGGCCGCGCTGAACCGGAGCCGCGCCGCGCGCGTCCCCGCACCCACCCGCCACTGCCCGACCGCGAAGTACACCGCGCCGAGAACGCAGATCGTTCCGATCACCGGCAGCGCGAGAACAACCTTCAACGACGTGAGCGGTCCATTGAGAAAGCCGCCCGCCTGACGCGCTGGCGATCGCCACGATCGCGATCACGAACACAACTTGCAACGCCGCCGCCGTGACGAGAGTCCAACGACCCGGCAAGGCGTCCTCGCGCCGCGGTTCGCCGAACCGGCGTCTGAACAGTCGGCCGATCGCCGCCAGCACGACTCCAAGGAAGACGACAACGCCGAGTCCGAGAATGAACCAGTGGAGCGTCACCGATTGCCTGAACGGGACGCGCTCCATCGTCATCATCGGCGCCGGACCGAAGAACCCGCGCACGACGCGCCCGCCGCTGTCCGCCTGGAACGAGACCAGCGCGTCGCCGAGCTCCTCGCGATAGAGGAGCGGGCCGACCGGCAAGAGCCGCGAATCGCCGAGCGCCGAATGCATGACAAGGCGGCCGCTGTCGGCGCTGATCTTGATGTCGCCGGCGAGACCGATCGCCTTCTGAAAAGTGGTATAGGACCGGCGATTGAACTCGTACTCACCCTGAACGAGCTGCGCCTGTTTCGCCGCGTCGGCCGGCATCGACGACGATGGACGGCGTGGAGGGATAGTAGTGATCGAGGAACTGCGTCTGGAACTGGGCGAAGCTCAGCTCACCGCCCGTGCTCGTGTTGTACGAGACGAACACGCCCAGCTTTTCGTCCGGAATGAGCTCGAGGTCGGTGTGGAACCACTGCGTGTCGCCGCCGTGCCCGATGATTCGCACACCGTGGCTCGTCTTCTCGTAGAATCCGAGCGCGAACCCGGGTAGCCGCGGATCGTGGCCGAACGCGCGCGCGTGCATGCGCTTCGCGGTCGAGTCGGCGAGAATGCGCTGGCCATTGAGCTCGCCGTCGTTCAAGTGCGCGATCATGAACTTCGCCATGTCGGTCGCGCTGGCGGCGATCGACCCCGCGGGCATCGGCTCGACGATCTCGAACTTCTTCGACACGTACGCGCCGCCGGCCCACGCATAGCCGTCGGACATGTCGGCCCGCAGGCGCGCCGGCACCGGCTGGCGCGTCGTCGTCTGCGTCATGCCGAGCGGCGTGAGCACGTGCTGTTCGATGTAGTCGTCCCACGGCACGCCGGACACGCGCTGCACGATGTAGCCGGCGAGCGCCGTGGCGTAGTTGGAGTACGACGCGAACGTGCCCGGCGGCCGCACGCGTCCCGGAATGTGCGTGGCGAGCCATTTGCCGAGCGGGATGAGCGTCGTCGAATCGTCGCTGATGAGATCCCGTCCGTCTTCCTCGAAACCCGGCGTGTGCGTCATGATGTGCCGCAGCGTGATCGGCTGCGGGAACGTCGCCGGGATCTTGAAGTCGAGATAGCTGTTGACGTCGGTGTCGAGATCGAGCTTCCCCTGCTCCACGAGCTGCATCACGGCCGTCCAGGTGAACAGCTTGCTCGTCGACCCGATGCGAAAGAGCGATCGCTCGGCGTCGACCGGCTGGCGTTTGGCGACGTCGGCGTAGCCGTAGCCCTTCGCGAAAAGGAGCGCGCCGTCTTTCACGACAGCGACGGTCGCACCCGCGACGTGTTTGTCGCGGAGGTTCGCGTCCATGATCCCGTCGACGAACGCCTCGAGCTCGGCGCGGTCGCGCACGCCGCGCGTCGGCGGCCGGCGGTGTGGGAGCGCGCGCCGGCGTTTCGCTGCGCGTCTTCGGCGTGAGCTGGCGAATCGACGTCGGCTGCGCGATGAGCGTCGTGGAGAGTAGGCAGATCGCGGCGAGCGAGATGCGAAGCGTGATCATGGAAGGGGGCGGTGGCGGGGGCGGTGGCGGCGTGGGCGGCGGCGGCGGCGGCGTGCGGAGAACTGGGACGAGTGCGGCGGGCCGGGGGAAGCGGGAGGGCGTCATCGCAGGCCGGCGCGCCTGAGGAGCCAATATGTGCGTGGTGCGGCGCGAGGGCCATGCGCGCGCATGACGCTTGGCAGACCTCTTTTGCGCATAGCAAGACGCAGCCGATGAAGAACCAGCGTTCCGGCTGGGACACGGCTCACCCACCGGCGAGGCTGCCATGCGTTCTTCCCGATCGTCCTTTCTGCGATTCGCCAGCGTCCCGCGCGCGGCGGCGCTCCTCCTCGGACTCTTCGCCATTTCGTGCGGGGGCGGCGGCGATCGGGCGACACCGGTCCGACGATCCCGGGCGGTGGTCGTTCTTCGTCTCATTCGGCTCTTCGCTGTCCATCGCGCAGGGGTCGAGCGGATCGGTGAGCATGCTGATCGCCCGTACCGGGTCATTCACGGGACCCGTATCGCTGTCCGTCTCCGGACTCCCGACCGGCGTCACTGGAACGTTCAGCCCCGCGACAGTCGCGACGGGCCAGACGACGGCGGGGCTCACGCTCACGTCGTCGGCGTCGGCGGCCCTGGGAACCACCACGGTCACTGTCACCGGCTCGAGCCCCGGCCTCGCGAACGTTACGTCCACGCTCGCGCTCACGATCACGGGCGGCGTCGCGCAAACCGGGCCGTTCTCGATGGCGCTCAGCGTGAGCTCGTACCTCGTCTTGCCGGCGAATCAGTTGCAGACGCCGCCGCTGCTCACGATCGCGCGCAACGCCGGCTTCACGGGTTCGGTCGCGCTGACGACTACCGGCTTGCCGTTTACGCTCGCCGTCGCGTACTCGCCGAGCACGGTCACCGGCGCCTCGACGTCGCTCTTCATCCTCGACCTCGGCGGCACGCCGCCCGGGACGTACACCGCGACGATTCAGGGAGTCGCCGCGGGCGGCGCCGGCACGCGCACGATCACGCTCCCACTCGTCGTCGGGAGCCCTACCACGGGCAGCATTCATTGGAAGTTCTGCTCGAGCACCACGCCGCAGTTCTTCGTCGCCGTGAAGGACGGAAGCGGTGCGTGGACGCGCGTCGTGCCGGGCACGGACAGCGTCTACTCGTTCAACGTCGCGTCGCCGACAGGTTCCGTGGCGATGGTGACGAACGATTCGGGTGGGTTCCGGACGACGGTTTACGAGTACACGGCCGCCGAGATGGCGGCGCGCGCGGCATCGCAGTGTACCCTCTATCAGAACGCGACGGCGCGAACCGTGAACGGCGCCTTCGCCGGCGTCACCGGGTTCCGCACGTCCGAAGTCGGCATGAGCTGGTGGGACGGATCGGCGAACGGCAACGGATCCTTCAGTCTGTTGAACCTTCCGCCGGGCCCGCTCGACGTCGTGGCAGTAAGCAACGGCGACATAGACAACAGTCTCGAGGACCCCGTGATTCACGCCATCATCCGCCGCGGCGTCAACCCAGGGAGCAGTCTTCCGGTGCTCGACTTTGGAGCCGCCGAATCGTTCGCGCCGACGACGTCGACGTGGACGATCAACGGCGTGGGCGACCAGCGAGTCGATGAGCATCACTCAGACGTTCATCACCGCCGGCGGCACGACGGGGTGGTTCGGCACCAACCCCGGCATCGACCGCTCGCAGACCACGCGAACGATCTATGGCTTTCCGGTTGCGCAGACGATCGCCGGCGATCTGCACCAGGTTGTCGCGACGATCAACACGGTCGGGACGCCGCCGGCCGCGCCGAACCGCGGGTCACGGCAGATCATCACGTACGCGCGCACGCTCGCCAATCGAACCGTCTCGTTTGGTCCGGCGATGCCCGCGCCGTCGGTGACGGCCGTCGCCGCCGGACGACTACGTGCTGCCGGCACGCTTCCCACGGAATACAGCTCCGGCGTCTCGTTCGACGTGACGCAAACGTCCACCGCGCGCTTCGCCACCGTGCACGCCACGAGCGGCTTTCTCGGCACAGCGGGTTCTTACGACGTGCAGATGCCGGATCTCACGAGCGTGACGGGCTGGGATACACAGTTCGCGATCCGGACGGGCGTGGCGACGAACTGGTGGGTGAGCGGCGGCGGTCCGGTGCTCGACTACTACGATGCGCGGTACATCTTCAACAGCGTGCACTCACACTGGACGGGCGCGCAAACGGGCATCGTGGCGCCGGCGGACGGCGCGACGTACCTGATGGGGCGCGCGATCGGAGCCGCCACGCCGTAGCGCGAGACTAGGCGGCGGCAGCGGGGACAGGGCCGGCGGGAACGAGCTCCTTTCGACCGAGATCGACGCGGAGATTGAGGCCCTCGAGGCCAAAAGCGCCTAAGAGAACGAGGTCCGCGGGTTGGGCGAAGACGACGATGGTTGGCGTCGACCGGCCGCCGGCGTAGAGCATCGCGAAGCCGACTTCGCGCTCGAGCACGCGGCCGTCGGCCGTCTCGAAGCGATCGATGCGAACCGGAGTGATGCCAAGCTGTGTGAGCGCGACAGCCGGGATCCAGTTGTATTCGCTGCCGGTGTCGACCATCACGTCGTCGAAATCGCGACGGCTCTCCGGATCGGTGAGCGGCGCGACACCTACGGTCGTTCTGAAGATTCCCATTTCGTCGATCATACAGCCTCCGTTGGCCTGACGAATCATCAATCGATCGCCGCACCATCATTCGGGCGCCGTCGCCTCCGCCGCCGAGCATACGCTCGGCGCGAGCGCCGAGTCAAGCGCGCCGAACTCCCGCCCGCGCCCCTCTCTCCTTGACTCCCTAGGAGAGCGGCGATACCCTCTCTCCTAGGCCGCCAAGGAGAGACCGCCGTGCCCGCCGCCGAGCTGCTCCCCGGAACTCTCGATCTGCTGGTCCTGAAGGCCGTGTCGCTCGGGCCGAACCATGGCTACGGGATCCTTCTCCGCATCGAGCAGATCTCGCGCGGGCACCTGCCCGTGCAACAGGGCACGCTCTACCCCGCCCTCTACCGCCTCGAGGATCGCGGGCTGCTCGCGACCGAATGGGGCACGTCTGAGAACAATCGGCGCGCCAAGTTCTACACGCTCACGCCCGCCGGGCGGAAGCAGCTCCGCGACGAGCGGTCGAGCTGGGACCAGATCGTCGCCGCCATGTCGGCGGCGTTGCGCGCCACACCGGAGTCTCTATGAGAGCGATGATCTCCCGCGCACGCTCGCTGCTGCGCTACGTGTTCCGACGTCCCGCGCTCGAGCGCGAGATGGACGCGGAGTTCCGGAGCCACATCGCCCACCGCGCCGACGACCTCGAGCGGCGCGGCCTGTCGCGTGCGGCGGCCGAGCGAGCGGCGCGGGTCGAGTTCGGCGGAGTCGAGGCACAAAAGGAAACGGCGCGCGACGCCCGCGGGTTGCGCCTGTGGGATGAGCTCCTCGCCAACGTCTTCTTCGCGGCGCGCGGCCTCGGCCATCATCCCCTCCAGTCGCTCATCGTCGTCACGACGCTCACGCTCGGCATCGGCATCAGCGCGGTGGTGTTCGCGGTCATGAACGCGCTCACGTTCCGCGCGCGCGTGGACCACGACGCGGCGACGTTCGCGCGGATTTTCGTGTCGTACCGCACGGACACCACGGCACCCTCGTTCCCCGGCCCGGCGCCGCTCGCCGACTACCTCGCGTACGCGCGCGGCATGCGATCGCTGTCGTCGGTCGCCGGCTGGCAGCGCGTGCAGCTGGCGCTGTCCGACGGCGCGCGGCCCACGCCCGGTGAGCTCGTCACCTGCAGCTTCTTCGACGTGTACGGACCGGTGCGTCCGATCGCCGGCCGGATGCTCCAGCGAAGCGACTGCGATTCGCGCTCGCCCGTCGTCGTGATCGGGAGCGAGCTGTGGCGCACGGCGTTCGGCGCGGACCCGAATGCTGTCGGCCGAGTGCTGCGGATCAACGGACAGACGATTCGCGTCGTTGGCGTCGCGCCCACATTCAGCAGCGCGCAGACCGACGACCAGCTCTGGCTTCCATATACGCTGCGCGGGCTCATTCACCTCGGTACCGACGACCCCGCGTCCCCGAGGGCGATGTCATTGTTCGTCGACGGCCGGCTCGCCCCCGGCGCCACGCGCGGCGACGTGCTCGTCGAGGCCCGCGTGATCGCCGCGCAGCAGGACAAGGCGACGCCCGGGCGGCGCACCACGCTTTCCGTCACCGACGGCTCTCTCATCGCGGCGCCGGGGAACGGAGTCATCGTCACCGGCATCACCGGCGTGGTCTTCGTCGGCCTGGCGTGTCTCGCGCTCGTCGCGTGCGCGAGCGTCGTGTCGATCCTGCTGGCGATCGCGCACGGCCGGCGCACTGAGATGGCGCTCCGCATGGCGCTGGGCGCCGGCGCGCCTCGTCTCGCCGCGATGCTCGGCACGGAGTCGTTGATGCTCGCGGGTGTTGCCGGCGGGGTCGCATGTTCGCTCACGTTCCGGCTGCCCCGCGTCCTCTTGGAGTGGATCATCCAGCGTCCGGTCAGCTTTTCGCTCGCCCCCGACTGGCACGTGTTCGGGTTCCTGCTCGTTACGACGGTGCTGGCGGCGCTGGTCGCGGCAAACGCGCCGATCCGCGCCGTGCTCTCCCTCGACCTCAACTCCACGCTGCGCCGTGTACCTGACCAAGGGCGCAGCGGAAGACGACGCGGCAACGCGCTCATGAGCGCCGAGATCGGCGGAGCGGCGGCGCTGCTCGTCGCGACGATCGCGCTCGTCCGGCTCCCCGCGCGCATCGCCGATTCGCCGCCGCGATTCGATGCGCGACACGTGTTGGCCATGAACCTCCGCGCGCCGCAGCCGGCGGAGGGCGGCGGATGGCAAAGCTTTCACGACGACGTCGCGCGCACGCTGGCGACGGTGACCGGCGTGCGCGCCGTCGCCTTCGCGACCGCGCAGCCGGTGAGTGACGAAGCGACCGGAATCGTCGAGGTGAAGACCGCCGACAAGGGCCGCCGCCCCATGCCGACGATCGAGGTGTCGCCGAACTACTTCGACGTGTTCGGCATCCGCGTGGAACGCGGCCGCGCGTTCACGCCGGCCGACGCCGACTGCACTGCGGCGGTGTGCCCCGTGATTCTCTCGCGCGAGACAGCGCGCGAATGGTGGGGCACCGTCGATCCGCTCGGCCAGCGGCTCACTGTAGACGCGTCGCACGCGCTGCAGGTAGTCGGCATCGTCGGCGACGCGTCGAGCGAGATCGCCGAGCCGGTGCAAGCGCTCATGCTATACACGCCGTGGCGCCCGAACGCGCGGCTCTATCAGCCCTTCTTGCGCGTGGAGGATGCGGGGAACGGCGTAGTGCGCCGCGCGTCGTCACTCGTCAGCGAGCGCTTCGCCGGCGCCGTCGCGGCACCGAAGACAGTGGAGGAGGAGCTCACGCAGCTGACCGACGCGTTTCAGCGCATCGGCGAAGTGGTCGGCATCATGGCGGCGATCACGGCGATCCTCGCCATTGTCGGCGTATATGGCGTGGTCGCGCTTGCGGCGAAGCGGCGCCTCAAGGAAATGGGAATCCGCCTTGCGCTCGGCGCTCGGCGCGCGGACGTCTATCGGGCGATGGTCCGGCCGAATGTGCGGCCGGTGGTGGTTGGTCTCATCGTCGGCGCGTTGTTCACCACGGTGGCGGCGATCGAGGCGGACCGGTTGCTCGCGGCGGAGTTTCCGGTGCGAATCGTCGATCCGATCGCGTTCCTGGCCGCGGGGCTGACGCTCGCGGCGGCGATAGCGGCGGCGATGCTCGTGCCGGCGCGGCGAGCCACGACGGTCGATCCGGCACGAGCGCTGCGCCAGGAGTGAAGTCCTCAACTTCATTTCCAACTCGTCTGACGCGATCGGCCGCTAGCTCCCGCGGAACACCGCGGCTGGATCGGCCTTGAGTGCGGCGCGCGACGGGATGAAGCAGGCCAACGCGGCGGTTGCCGCCAAGAGCAACGCCACGCCGGCGTAGGTGACCATGTCGGTCGGCGTCACCTGAAACAGAAGCTTGCCGAGCAGGCGGCTGCCCTCGAGCGCAACGCCGAACCCGATCGCCAGGCCGACGAACACGATCGTGAGGCCCTGGCGCATCACGAGCAACAGGACGCGTTCCTGGGTCGAGCCGAGCGCTAGCCGGATCGCAATCTCCGGCAACCGGTTCGCGACGCCGTACGCGATCACGCCGGCGAGCCCCGTCGCGCTCAGCACCAACGCGACGATCGCGAACGCGAGGAGCAGCGTCGTCGTGAGGCGCGGCTCGGCCAGCTGCGCGCCGCGGACTTGCTCCAGAGTCTGCACGGACGACACCGGTTGCCGCGGATCTACTTCGTGCACGGCGGCGCTCAGTGCCTTCGCGATCGGAGGTGTCGGCCCGGCCGCGTGCAAGAACACTCTCAGATCGCCGATGGCCTGGCTCGCCAGCGGGAGATAGACCTCGTCGGTGATGTCCTTGGCCAGGCCGGCTGCCCGCACGTCGCCGACCACGCCGACGATGGAGAACCAATGGCGCCCGCTGTCCGGAGTGATGCGCTCGCCGATCGGATTTGCGCCGTTCCAATAGGTCTTCGCGAGGCGCCGGCTGATGATCACGGGCGGCGTATTCGTGTCCCGGTCGGCCGCGCCGAATGATCGCCCCGCGAGCAGCGGCACGCCGATCGTCTTGAAGTAGTCGCCGCTCACGGCGGTGAGGTCGGCGTGCGGCATACCGGCCGACGTGTTGGCGCCTTCGATCTGAAACGTCACGTCTTGCGGCCGGTCGATCGTCAGCGGCAGCGCGCTCGCCATCGCGACCGACGACACGCCGGGCAACGACTGCAACCGGTCGAGCAGCGCCGACGCGAAATTCCGCTGAAGCGCACCGCTGTTGTACTTCGTGAAACTCAAGGTCAGGCGAGCGGTGAGCACGTCGCTCGTCTCCAGTCCCGCGTCCACGCGTTCCAGCGCGATGAGGCTCCGCCCGATCAGGGCCGCGCCGACGAGCGTCACGAACGCGATCGCCACCTGGGTGGCGACGAGCGCGCCGCGCAGGCGATGCTCGCCGCGCGAGGCCATCGCGCCGCTGTTGCCCTGCCGGAGCGCGTCGGACGGATTGCGCCGCGCGGCGGCGTGCAGGAATGGTGCGCCGGCGACGATGACCGTGGTCGCGAGACAGAGCACGATCGCAAAGAGGAACACCGGCGCGCTCATCTCGATCTCGCCGGCTCGCGGCGTGAAATGGGTCGCCGTGGCGCGCAGCAACCCGACGCCTGCCGCGGCGAGGCCCACGCCGAGTGCGCCGCCCGTCAGCGCGAGATACAAATTCTCGAGCAAGACCTGTCGAAAGAGCCGCGCCTCGCCGGCACCCAGCGCGGCACGCACGGCCAACTCGCGCGCGCGCCGCAGCTGCCGCGTGAGTCCGAGATTGGCGACGTTGGCGATTGCCGCCAGCAGCAGGAACGCGGCGGTCGCGAGCAGCGTTAGCAGGATCGGCTTGGCGCGCGCCGTCATCTCGTCGCGCGCGAGCGTCGCATCGTAGTGGAGCCGCTGTTGCGACGGGTAGGCCTCGGGGTGGGACGCGCGATTCCGCGCGCCCAGCGTCGCGAGCTCCGATCGCGCACGGTCGAGAGACGTCCCGGGCTTGAGCACCGCGAACGCAAAGACCATGCGCATGCCGAAATCGTTCATCATCATGGGCGCCGAGCGGAACGGACAGGCGCCGGCCGGCATGAACATCTGGTCGTTGTTGGGATAGCTGGGCATCGGCGGCAGAATCCCAACCACGGTGTGAATCTTGTCGTTCATCGTGAACTTGGCGCCGATGATCGACGAGTCGCCGCGGAACTGCTCCATCCAGAACGCGTGCGTCAACACGACGACCGGCGGGGCGCCCACCACTTCCTCGCCCGGACGGAACGTACGGCCGAGCAGCGGCTGCACGCCGAGCAGGTCGAAGAAACGGTCGGACACGACACCCGTCTGCACCCGCAACGGTTCGCCGTGTCCGTACAGCTGAAACGACATGCTGTGATACTCGGCGACACCCGCCATCGACTGCGTCGCAGCATTCAGCGCGGCGACTTCGAGGACCGAGAACCCCTCGTCGTTGGATCGCGTCGATGGCTGCGCGAGATGGATGAACCGGTCGCCGACACCGATCGGCAACCGCCGAAGAAGGACGCCGTTGACCATGCTGAAAATGGCGGTGCTCGCGCCGATCCCCAGTCCAATGGTCAGGACGGCGGCGATGGTGAACGCCGGTGCCTTCACCAACGTGCGCAGAGCGTATCGCGAATCATCGAACATTTGGCTCCCTCCTCGACGAACGAACGATGTGCTACATGAACGGCTTGCCTGCGAGATTGAAGCGTCCTCGATAGTGGCGTGGCGGGACGCCGAAACGACGCTCGAATGCGCGGCGAAAGGCGTCGTCGCTGGCGTATCCGACCGAGCGCGCTACCGATTCGATGTTGGTTCGCCGCAGCGCAAGCCGGCGACACGCTTCGGTCAGGCGTGCCTCCTCGACGAACGCCGCGGGCGTCGTGGCAAATCGCGCTCGGAACGCCCGCGTGAAGTGGCGCACGCTCAGGCAGGCTCGCTCGGCGAGCGCCTCGACGGAGAGGTCGTTACGAAGGTGAGTCGGAATCCACGCCGCGAGGTCGGCGAATCGATCCGTCGCCTCGACCTGAAAGCGCAACGGCTCGGAGTACTGGTTCTGGCCGCCCGAGCGCTTGAGGTAGACTACCATCTCACGCGCGACGGCGAGCGCGGCCTCCGGGCCGAGGTCCTCTTCGATCATGGCGAGGGCGAGGTCCACCCCCGCGGTGACTCCGGCCGAGGTGAAGAATTTTCCATCCTTTAGGTAGAGCGCGTCGCTGTCGACACGAAGCTTCGGGAATCGGCGCTGCACGTCGGCCGCGAACGACCAATGGGTCGTGACCGCGCGCCCGTCGAGCAGGCCCGTCGGCGCGAGGCCGTAGATCCCCGTACACACACTCGCGATTCGACGGATGTTGGGCGCTCGCGCCGCGATCCACGCGGCGGCTTCGTCGGCGAGGCCGGTTTTTCTCAGGCCGCTGCCGCCCGGGACGATTAGAGTGTCGAGGCGGATGTTCGCCGGGGCGACATGGCGCGCGCGAAACTGGATGCCGGAGCTGGAGGCAAAACGCTGGCTTCGCAGCCCGATGATGACGATTTCGTAGGGCGGCTCGCCGTCGACGGCGTGCTCGGCGGTGCGGAGCGCGTCAGACGCGAAGGCATCGGAGGGTCCCACGAGATCGAGCGCCTGAACGCCCTCGAACCCGAGGAACCCAATGCGTCGTGTAGCCATGGCGCGATCATACGATCGCGCGCCGATGGCCGAAAGGACGTCCTTCCGACGATTTGGGACACGGCGACAGGGGCGCGCCGCCCGTCAAGGCTCCCGGTTCAGGACTAGAGGTCGTTGACTCCCGACCTCAGAGCAGCCACTCGATCGGCAACACCGAGAGCGCAGTGACAACGAGCCGCAACCCGACGCTCGTGCCTGGTTCTCGGTCGTGCACGACGTCGCGGCCGTCGCGCGATTCCGTCCACTCCAACCGCGCCCCCGCGTCGAGTCGGACTCTGTACGAGCGCTCCGGGATTCCGTCCGCAAATGCCTCGGCCAATTGACGCGCCAACGCCGGACTGTCGATCACGAATCCGAGCTCCGTGTTCAGCCGGGCTGATCGCGGATCGAAGTTGAACGAGCCGATGTACGTGCGAGACCGATCGATCGCGAAGGTCTTGGCGTGGAGACTCGAGCGGCTCGAGCCGGAGCTTCCCATGAGCGCTCGCCGCGATCGCGGCGACGACGACACCCGCTTCATCTCGAACAGCGCCACGCCGGATTCGAGCATCGGCTTTCGGTACTTGGCATAGCCGGCGTGTACGGCGGCGACGTCGGTTGCCTCGAGCGAGTTCGTGAGGGCGCTGACCTTCACGCCGCGTTTCGCCAGCGCGGCGAGCTCACCGCTGCCGATGGCACCCGGAACCAGATACGCCGATATGAGATGAAGCTCGCTGGCCGCCGCGCTCATGATGGCTCTGAGCCGCGGCCAGAGCAGCGAGTCTTCGGGCGCTCGGCCCAGGCCCTTCGCCGGATCGTCGCTCAGCATCAGCGTCGGTGCCCAGTCGAAAGGCAGGCGACCATCCATCAGATCGCGCACGAACGGCGCGCGCTCCACCGCGCTCACGAATGCCGCGGCGTCCGGGCTGCTCACCTTCCGCGCCGCCGCCGCCGTGACGCCGGCAGTCGACGCGGCGCTTGCGGGCGAGAGCACGCGGCTCACGGGCCACGCCGATTCGCTATGCCAGTATCGGTCGAAGTCGCGGGACACATCGCTCACCGCCGGGCCAATCGCGAGCACGTCGAGATCGACGAACAGCACGTCGTGGCCGGCGCCGAAGTACTCGTCGCCCACGTTGCGCCCGCCGACGATCGTGACCTGGTCGTCGGCGGTGAACGACTTGTTGTGCATCCGGCGGTTGAGTCGCGAAAAGTCCGTGAGATAGTCGAGCCAGCGCGCGCGTCGGCGACGAAACGGATTGAACAGCCGCACCTCGATGCCCTTGTGCGCGTCGAGGGCGGCGAGAATCTCGTCCAGTCCCGCGGTGTTGTTGTCGTCGAGGAGAAGTCTGACGCGAACGCCGCGGTCCGCCGCCCGCCGCAGCGCGTCGAGCAGCAGCGTGCCCGAGATGTCGTCGTGCCAGAGGTAGTACTGCACGTCGAGCGTCTGCTCGGCGTGGTCGGCGAGGAGCACACGCGCCGCGAAAGCGTCGTGCCCTTCTCGCAGAGGAACGATGCCCGACAGCCCCGGATGTTCGCGGGTGAGCGGGAGACACGCCGATGCGAGCGTCGTCTGCGCGAGGTCCGACGACGCGGTCACGCCGGTGACGCGCCCGCCGCCGCCGCGACGACCGGCTTATTGCCCCCGCCATACTCCTCGCGGTAGAAGCGCAACAGCTCGAAGAGGTAGGCGATGCCGAGCGGGCCGAGGATGAGTCCCAGCAGACCGAAGTACCGCACTCCGGCGAACGCGCCGACGAGCGTGATCATCGGGTGAATGTTGGAGATCCGCTTGTACACGAGGGGCCGGATGAGACTGTCCACGTTGCCGGCGATGCCGGCGCTGATCCCCACGAGGAGCGCGGCCGCGCCGTAACGGCCCTCCGCCACCAGAATCAACGCGGCGGGAAGCCAGACGAGCGTGCTGCCGATGACGGGAAGCACCGAGCAGAACGCGGCGACCACTCCCCAGAACAGTGGATTGGGTAAGTCGACAAGCCGGAACGCGAATCCGATAATGCTTCCCTGCACCACCGCGACGAGCGCCGTGCCCGTGAGCGTGGCCGCCGTCACCGCGAAGAAGCGATCGCGCAGCGCGTCGGCGGTGCGCGTCGAAAACGGGATGTACACGCGCGCCTGCACCCACATCTGCGACCCCGAGAGCAGGATGTAGTACAAACCGAAGAATGCGATGACGATGTTCAACGCGGCGGACGTGGCGCCTCCCGCGAACGTGATGATGTGCGACGACAGCCAAGCGATTAGCGTGCCGCTCGACTTCGCTATCTCGGCGCCGATGTCGAACTGGCCGGTTCGCAACTGACTCACGCGCGCCAGCACGTCGCTGCTCTGGATGCGGTGAAGCGCGTCCGGCGCCTGGGCGATGACCAATCCGATAAGCCAGGTGAGCGGAAGGGCGACGAGGGCGAGTGCCACAACGAGGATGATGGCGGCGGCGATTCCCGGCTTGATGAGCCGCGCGAGCCACCGGTACGGATGCACGAAGATGACGTACAACACACACGCGCCAAGCAATCCACTGACGAACGGTGTGAGCGCGATGGCGATCGCCACCGCAAGAAGCAGAATGAGCGCGACGGCGCGGTCCTGCGGAGTCTGGAGGAGGGGCATTGGCGGCTAGCATAGCGCGCCAGGGCCACTTGCGGCTAGTTCGCAGACGGGCTCCATCGTCGCGTCCGAGTAGGACGCCGCTATGCCTTGACGCCGACGCCGGGCCGGTGAATAGTTCACCATATGGTGAACTATTCGCAACAGCAACACACCCTCGACCGCGTGTTCGCCACCCTCGCCGACCCGACCCGTCGCGCGATCATCGCACGCCTCGCCCAAGTGGAGAGCTTGTCGGTCAGCGCCCTCGCCGAGCCGTTCCCCATCAAGCTGCCCGCCGTCATGAAGCACCTCGACGTGCTCGGCGACGCCGGTCTGATCACACGCACGAAACGCGGACGCACCGTCGACGTGCGCCTGTCGGCCCGTCCCCTTCGTGGACCCAGCGAGTGGCTGCGCGCGTACGAGCGATTTTGGGCGCCGGCCCTCGACCGCCTCGCCGCATATGCCGAACGCAAGGAGGCCGAGGCGCGCACCGTCGAAGCTCGGCGAAGGTCCCGATGAGCAGCGTCACCCTCTGGCGACGCATCGTGGCACGTCCGTCGATCGTGTTCGACGCGTTGACGACGGCCGAAGGCATCGCCGCGTGGTGGGGACCGGACGAGGTGCCAGTCGTGCGCGCCGACGTCGACGCGCGAGTCGGCGGCGCCTACCTCGTGCGCTTTCGCACGCTCGACGGCCGCGAACACGAGGTCTGCGGCACGTTCCTCGAGATCACCGCCCCGCGCCGAATCGTCATGACCTATCTCTACACGTTCGGCGGCGAGCCCGACGAGTTCGGTCGAACTTCGCGCGTCGAGATCGATCTCGTGCCGTTTGCCGGCGGCACGGACCTCACGCTCACCCACTTGGATCTCGCGAGCGAGACCTCGAAGACGAGCCACGCCGGCGGGTGGGGCGGCGCTTTGGACAAGCTGGTTCGAATCATGGAACAACGCGGCGTGTCGGCCGACCTCAATTCGGAGGACTAACATGATTGGTTTTCTTCAAGCGTTTGCTTTTTCCGCGCTAAGGCCGACGACAGCGATCGCCGCCGTGGCAATTACCGTTTTTTCTGCACTCGGGCAACCCAGCAGCGCGCGCGCGCAGACAGACCATCCCCGCTATCCGGTTGCCGCACCGATCGAGCAATATCGGTCGAAAGACGCGGCGGAAGAGATCGCTTTGGCGCGAAGCGCGGCCCCACCATCCATCTCGGGGAGCGCCGAGGTGCTCGTGCTCGGCGATCACGGTTACCAAACGGCCGTCAAGGGAACGAACGGGTTCGTCTGCTTCGTCCAGCGTTCATGGACCGCCGGCTTCGACGATCCTCAATTCTGGAATCCGAAAACGCGCGGGCCGAACTGCTTCAACGCGGCCGCGGCGCGAACCGAGCTGCCGCAAGAGGTGAAGCGAACCGAGTGGGTGCTGTCGGGAGCCACGAGGCAAGAGCTGATCGAGCGAACGCGGGCCGCGTTCGCCAACCATACGTTCAAGGCTCCCGAGCCGGGCGCGTTGACGTACATGCTGTCGAAACGCGGCTACCTGGGTGACGATGCCGCCGGGCCATGGCTCCCACATCTCATGTTCTTCGTTCCGCACGGGCAAGCGGCCGCGTGGGGCGCGGGGGCGGAGGGTTCGCCGATCATTGGTCGCGACGGCAGCGACATCGAGTCCACGACGCTCCTGGTGCCGGTGCGACGCTGGTCGGACGGTTCGCCGGCGCCGCCGCCAGCTCCACTGGACGGTCACGCGAAGAAATGAATGACTAACGGAGCGGCGCGAGGACGAGGCGCCCTCGATTGGTAGCGATTCCCGAGCGCGCACGTTCTATTTGAGGGGCGCGACGCGTCAATTTTCACCGCGCACTCCTCGTTTGGTCATCCGACGCAGGATGCACTGCTGAGCGACGTTCGGGCTCGACTCCAATCAGCTCTCGGTTCCGCGTACTCCATCGAGCGTGAGCTCGGCGGCGGCGGCATGTCGCGCGTGTTCGTGGCGACGGAGACGTCGCTCGACCGCAGCGTCGTCGTCAAGGTCATCGCGCCGGAGCTGCTCGAGGGGATGAGCGCCGAGCGCTTCGCGCGCGAGGTGCACCTCGCGGCGCGGCTGCAGCAGGCGAACATCGTTCCGCTGCTGGCGGCCGGCGACGCGGACGGGCTTCCCTACTATACGATGCCGTTCGTGCGCGGCGAGTCGCTTCGCGCGCGGATGGCGAGCGGTGCGCCGATCGCGGTCGCCGACGCGATTCACATTCTGCGCGACGTGGCCCGCGCGTTGGCGTATGCGCACGGCGAAGGCATCGTCCACCGCGACATCAAGCCGGAGAACGTGTTGCTGTCCGGCGGCGCGGCGGTCGTCACCGACTTCGGCATCGCCAAGGCGATCGACATTTCGCGGACGCAGGACGGCGACCCTTCGGGCGGCGGACACCTCACGCTGACGAGAGCGGGCAGCTCGCTCGGCACGCCGGCGTACATGTCGCCGGAGCAGGCTGCGGGAGATCCAAACGTCGACCATCGCGCGGACATCTACGCGTGGGGATTGATCGCGTGGGAACTGCTCGCCGGGCGTCATCCGTTCGCGGGAAAATCTTCGCTGCAGGCGCTCGTCGCGGCGCAAATGGGCGAGACGCCGGCGCCGTTGTCGTCGGTTCGCCACGATGTATCCCCAGTGCTGAGCGATCTCGTCCAACGCTCTCTCGAGAAGGATCCCACTCGGCGGCCGGCTTCGGCGATGGAGTTGCTCGCGCAGCTCGACCAGGCGGCGAGCACCGGGTCGCGAGCCGCGCCACTGACGCCGGCCCCGGCGCCCGCGCCGGCCAATCGCCGTCGTGGCGTGCTCATTGGTGGGGCGGTTCTGGCGGTGGCCGTCGCGGCGGCCGTACTCATGAAGTGGCGAACCGGCGTTGCCGGGAACACGAGCGCCGACAAGTCGCTGGCGATCATTCCATTCGGCGCGTCGTCGAGCGACACGGGCATCGCGTACATCGGCGAGGGCATCGCCGACGAAGTGACGAACGAGCTGTCGCAGATCCCGGGTCTGCGCCTCGCGGGCCGCAGCTCCGCCGCGCGGTTCACTGGCAAGAGCGCGCAGGAAATAGGAAAGGGACTCGGCGTGGCCACGGTGCTCAATGGAACCGTGCGCCGCGCCGGCGATCGGATTCGTGTGACCGCGGAACTGTCGAACGTGAGCGACGGTCTCGTCGCGTGGCGCGAGAGCTACGATCGCGCGGCGGCGGACATTTTCGCCGTTCAGGACGAGATCGCGCGCGCAATCGCCGGCCGCCTGCAGATCACGCTCAGCGACGCCGCGCGATCCGGCAAGAGAGGGACCGCCGACGCCGCGGCGTACGATCTGTATCTCAGGGGCATGTATCTGTACCGGCGCCGTGGAGTCGGGATCACCGACGCGATCGAAGCGCTCGAACAGGCGACGGGGCGAGACTCGACCTTCGCGCGAGCGTGGGCGGCGCTCTCACTGGCGCTGATGGTCTCGCCGTCGTACGTCGACATGCGCGTCGGAGACGTGATCCCCAGGGCGCGCGCCGCGGCCGAGCGGGCCGTCAGCCTCGATCCGAAGTTGTCCGACGCGCACATCGCGTTGGGCTATGTCCACGCCGAGGCATTCGAGTGGAAGGAGGCCGAGGCGGAGTTGAATCGCGCCATCGCGCTCGACCCAAACGCCGCGGAGCCTCGCTACCGGCTCGGCTATACGCTCATGAATCAACGTCGCCCGGCGGACGCGATTCCAGTTCTTCAGGCCGCGGTTGCGCGCGATCGGCTCTACAACATCGCGGCTGGTTATCTCGGTTGGGCGGAGGTCGAAGTTGGGCGCGTCGCCTGAGGGGCTCGAGGAGGAGCGACGGGCGCTCGCCTTGGAGCCGAACTCGATCATGGTGCTTTCTGCACTCACGAATGGGTACGCCACCGCGAGCCTCGCGGATTCCGCTCGGTACTATGCGCACCGGATGCTCACGACGCCGGGCGTAGCTGCGCGCCTCGGGATCGCCGCGTACGCGCTGGCGCGAGTGGGATCGACGGACGAGGCGAAGGCGATCATGGCCCGCATCGAGGCGCTGCCGCCGAACACGTCGACGCGATGGACGGCCCTGGCGCTCGTGCTACGACGGACTCGGTGATTCAGAAAAGATGATCGACGCCATGGAGCACGCAGCGGCCGGGGATGGAGATCAGCTACCGCTGTTTCTCACGCGGTGCGGGGGACTTGCCGAATGATCCGCGAGTGGTAGCAGTTCTGCGCCGGTTCAGGCTCGATCCGGCGCGGTTCGTGGCAGCTGACGCTGGGAAGAAGCAATGATGAAGGACGGGCGTTTCAAGGGTGCGTCGCAGCCGCTCGGGTGAGATCGAAAGGTCGAGGAAGGTACCGGAAGGCGCGAAGGTTCCGAAAAAAATCCCGGCGACGGCTCGAGATGAACGAGCGGTCGTAGATTCTGACCATCAGGTCTCGAAAGCCGCGTTCCAGTTCCTCCACGGTCATCCGTTCGGGGACGAAGTTCACATCGAACAGCGTGCATCGCTCCCACGCACCCGGTTCGATGATCCGCCCCTGCGCGAGGAGACGATGGTAGAGCGGCGTACCGGGGAACGGCGTCATAACCGTGATCTGCACTTCGTACAACCCGGTCTCTTTAACGAACTCATACACGGCATCGAACGATCCGGCATCGGTGCCGTCGAGTCCAAGGACGAAGCACCCGTTGAGCGTGATCCCGGCTCCCTGGATCGCGTCGACCGCCCTCCGGTATTCATCCAGCCGTTTGCGTTTCCAGTTCGAGCTGTGCTCCAGGCCGTCGAGCGCGGACGCTTGCGGGCTCTCGAAGCCGACCAGGATCTGCGCGCACCCGCTCTCCTTCATGGCCCGAAGCAGTTCGGGGTCGCGAGCGACGGAGACGTCGGACTCCGTGAACCATTTGAGGCCGAGTGGACGGAGCGCCTCCACGAGCGCGCGACCGTGTCGCTTGTCCGCGAACGTATTGTCGTCGGCGAACTCGAGGAACGGCTCGGGCCAGATGCTGCGGATCGCCGCGATCTCCGCGAGAATCTTCGGCACGGGCTTCGCACGGTAGCCTGGGCGCAATCGGATGGATGCCGCGCAGAACTCGCAGTTGAACGGGCACCCTCGCTGCGTCTGTACCGTGAGCCGGTTGTAGCGAGATGGGTCCAGAAGGTCGAAGCGCGGCATCGGCGCCAGGGACAGATCGAATGCGCCCGGGCGCGCGTGGTAGCGCGGCTTCACCTGACCCGCGCGTAGATCCCGGATGACCTCCGGCCAGACCGGCTCCGCCTCACCGATGACGATGGCGTCGGCGTGGTGAGCAGCTTCATCGGGCACAAGCGTCACATGGAGACCGCCGAGGATGACCATCACGCCCGCCGCGCGATAGCGGTCCGCGAGCGCGTAGGCATCCTTGATCATCGCGGTGAAGCTGGAGATTGCCACCGCGTCGAAGCCGCCGCGTAGCGGCGCGGCCAGGTCCAGGTCCGCCACCTCGATGTATTCGACTTCGATGTCCGGGGGTGTCATGCCCGCGAGCGTGAGAAGCCCGAGACTCGGCAATGACGCGATCACTTTGCTGCGCTCGACGAATCCGGGCAGGTTGAGTCCCAACTTCAGCAACTCCTCGCTGTGGACCCGGACGCCGCTCATGGCGATAAATCCAATTTTCATGGCGCGTTCCTCGCCGCTGGTCAGTTGGTGACGACGCCCACGAGCGTCGCCACGATGCCGGTGAACACGCTGACCACGGGGACGGCAAAGAGGTGTCGGAACGACGGTCGCCAGGCGGCGAGGAAGCAGCACGTGGGCATGGCCACAGCCGCCACGATCAGCGCACCTGCGGCGAGCGACGCCGCCCGGTCCGGCAGCCCGATCAGCTGATTGGTGAAGGCGAGGAGGAGATTGAGGAAGCCGAGTCCGAAGAACGAGATGTGGCCAAGGCGGGCGAGGCGCCGGCGGAAGCTGGCGTAGCCACCCATCCAGTCCTCTCTATGGAAGAACAGCCCAAGGGCCGCTCCCGAGACTACGCCGCCGAGCATGCCGCTCCACCCCGTGACGAGCATGGCGCGCGTGATCGAATTCATGTGTCCTCCCCCGTTGGGCGCTTTCGCGGCCGTTCCTGTCGGACCGGTGGTCCGCGGATTCGCCGGAAAGGTTGTGGCGGGAAGAGGCCTCGCCTATGCGTCAGTTGACGTAGACGGAAGAGCCGATGGCGTAGTCGGCGGGAGAGCGACGGAGCGCAAGTGTCGTTGACGCATCGCCTGCCGCACCACCCAAATGAAGGGTCTCAGTCGACACGGGGGTGCGGGAAAGTCGCCAAATAGCCGACGTTCACGCGAACAGCTCGTCGAGGCTGATCGAGAACTGCGCGCTTGTCCCAGGTGGATGCCACGTCAGCAGGTCCGACACCACGTGATCCGTGCGGCCCGGCCGAGCAACGGTGACGATTCGCTGCTCGGCATCGATCATCCAGTACTGAGCCACGCCGGCCTCGGCGTAGAATCGTTTCTTCTGAACCCGATCGCGCCGTCGCGTCGTGTCGGAGTGAACCTCCACGACGAGAATCGGCCGCGGCACTTTCTCCCACGACGTCCGTTTTTTCGGGGATGGCGGCCGAACCATGAGGTCCGGCTCCGCCTCGGAGCCGCGAAAGCGCAGCACTGCCCGCGGATGATACACGAGTCCGATTCCTTGCGCGCGCACGTAGGCCGAGAGGGCGTCCGACAGTTTCGCGAGAATCGTCTCGTGATCGTCCGTCGGAGGCGGCGTCACGAACAGATCTCCCCCGACGAGCTCGTACTTGTTCCCGTCGTCGGGTAAACCGTGGACCTCTTCGAGCGTCCACCGCTTGAGTTTGGTCGCCATATGCACGGGTCGTCCTTCTTCGGCGAGAGTGCCGTCGCGGGCATGGCCGAAGCTGCCATGGCCGCGACGCCGAACCATCACCACGCGAATGCCGAACGAATCATCAGCACTCGCGAGCCGCTCCGCCGAGCATAGGCTCGGCGACACGGCCGAGTCAAGCGTGGGTTTCGGGTTAGCGGAGCGCTGCGACGACGATTGGCGCCGTCCACCGAAACGGTCCCCACTCTATAGAGAGCGTTCCGCGCCTGTCGTCGAGCCCGACGATCGCGATAGTGAATTCCTCGACCGGCGCCTCCAGCGTTTCCGCCCGCAGATGCACCGTCCCGAGGTCCCGCGCGCCGTCGTACTCCGTGCCCCACTGGCCGCTCTGCTTGTTGACGATCAGGTCCGCGGTCCCGTTCGCGTGCGGCACCGTCCAAAGCGTGTACGTCCCGGCCGGAACGGCGAGTCCCGCGAGCGTGATCGGCACCGACGTCGTGAACTGCGTCGCCGCGTTCGCGCCGGTGCGCCACACGTAGTCGAACGGCACGACGTCGCCGAGCAGCTTGCGCCCGCGGGCGAGCGGCCGGCCGTAGTCGACGGCGAAGGTCGCCGAGCCGACGGTCGCGCGCGCCGTATCGCGCACGCTCAGCTGCTTCGCGCCGCCGTTCTTCGACTCGAGCGCGGCGAAGCGTGTGACGATCTCCTGAACATTTGCCTGTTCGCTCGA
The DNA here is from genome assembly GCA_963789315.1 of uncultured Gemmatimonadaceae bacterium. GTDB lineage: Bacteria > Gemmatimonadota > Gemmatimonadetes > Gemmatimonadales > Gemmatimonadaceae > JAQBQB01. The sequence continues at coordinate 373,809 of CAWBKI010000016.1, forward strand.
GCGCGTCACGTCGACCTTGTACGTCGTTCGAGCGCCGGAGTAGGCGAGTAGCCGATGGCTCGAGTCGAGCGTCGCCTGACCGACGCCAGACAGCCAGTCGTGCCACACTTCGGCCTTGTTGGCCGGCAAGCGGCGCACTGTGGCGTGCGCCAACGGGAACCGGTCGAACTCGCGGTCGACGTAGAACTGCCGCAGCCGCACTGTGTCGGCCGCCGGCGTCGGCGACGTCGATGGCTGCGCCAGCGCCGCCGCGAAGTAGCGCTCGTACATGCTGTACATCTGTGGCACGTGCGCGACGACGGGTTCGGGTCCGTGCGCGAACGCCCAGCGCGTATTGGCCATCGAATCCCGCTTGGTCATAAGCACCGAATCGCGCGTCACGTCGACAACGACATGCCGCTCGCGCTGTTTCGGCGGCTCGCTCGGCGTCGTGATGTCCATGACGAGCCGGCGAATGCCGCCGTCGGGCGCGAGTGTGACGTCCGCGTGCCGCTCGCGCACGCGCGGGAACCGGTCGACGGCGTCGATGGTCAGCACGTTCCCGCGGCGCACGACGTTCTCGACGGAAATCGTGTCGTCGCCGAGTCGGGTGATGAATCCGTAGCGTTCGGCGGGCTGGCTCGAGCAGGCGGCCAGCGCGCAGCACGCGATGAGAAATAGTCTCATGGTGCCACGTTCAGGCGACAGCGCGCGCCGCGCAAGGCGGTCCGCGATCGACGCGTGTAATGAATCCGTCAGGTAATTGATCGCCCGCGGTAGACTCGCCAGCCGCTACGGCTCGCGGACAACCCGGTTGGCGGTAAAGCCGAAGAGGGGGGCGTTCAACGCCGTGACTTTAGCATCCTTGAACGTGAATTCAAACGTGCTGGCGAATGGTCCGGCCGTCCCGACGAAACGGCTGGGCGATACCGCGGAGAGCGGCGTCTCCCCCGTCCGGCCGACCCTCGTCAACGTGAGGCCGCCGCCCCGAACCTCGACCGCGAAGCCGAACTCGTACTGCCCGGCAAAGCGCGCCAGTGCACTGTCCGTCAGCTGCAATGCCGGGACCCGCCGGAACACATGCGCGCTCGTGCCCCTGCCCGTCGTAACGCCGGATCGGTCGAAGCGAAAATGCTCGAGGGGTGCGGCCTCCTTCACCAGACCCTGCCCACACGCTCCCGGGACGAACGAGCCATCGGCCAACGGAATCAGACAAGTCGCTGGTGACTCGATGCCGGCGACCGTTCGACTCATGGCGAGACCGGTGGAGTCCGACCACACGCTCACCACGTCGGGTGACGGCGCAGTCGTCGATGACAGGAACACGCCAGCCAGTTTGGCCAGCGCGATACTCGACGAGTCGGCAAGCGCGACGGACGTGCCGGTTGCCGCCACGCGCAAGTCGGCCTCGACGACCGGTCCCACGCCGAACGCGACCCGCTGCAAGACCGTGTTGCCGGCGCGCGCCGGATAGTAGTCCGTCGCTACCTCGAGCACATACACGCCCCGCGCGGCGGGCGTCCACTCGAAATCGTACGTCTCGCCGACATCCATGCGTTGCTTCGCCTCCGACTCGACGCGATTCGCCGCGGGCAGCGTTGCACCGTCCTTCGCCAACGGCCGCCACATCACCGGCTTGTCGTTGAGCAGGAGCCGAACGTTCTTTACGTCGTCCAAGCTGATGTGCGTGAACCGGAGCCGGTACGTCCTGCCGGCGCTGAAGTGCTGCGCCGGCGGAATGCCGCGGCCATTGATCACAGCGTCGGCATCCAACGTCGCTCCGCGCGACGCGAGCACGAACAGCCGGTCGGTGTCGGGGTCGAGCTCGTGGCCGCGATCCAGCACGATCAACGTCCCGTACAATCCCTGGGCCAACGCCGCGCCGAGCTCTCCGTGCGTGTGGTACATGAACGTGCCGGCGCGCGGCGGAGTGATGTACACGCTCATCGTGTCCGCCGGCGGAATCGGTCCTCGCGTGCTGCCCGGTTGACCGCTCCAGTGCCCGACGCCGTCGTAATAGCTCTCGAGCTCCACGCCGTGCCAATGCACGCCGAGGGGAAAGGGCAGTCGGTTGTGCACGACGATGCGCGTCGGCTCGCCGCGCTCGAGAATGAGCGGGCTTCCGGGCACCACTATCGAGTCGGGCGCCGGAGGCCGATTGCCGCGCTGCAGGACAAACCCGTACCCTGCCGAGTCATCCAGGACGCGTGGCCGAAGTCCGGTCCAGAGATCGAGCCGGCGAGCGTTGGCCGGCGGAGTCGTCGCGACAACGGTGCGCGGGCGGACGGTGATGCCGAGAATCAGCCCACCCATCCCGTGATCGGCCGACATGTCGTCCGTCGACGCGACCGAAGTCGATTCGGCCCGATACTGCTGCGTGTCGCTCGAATGTCGAATGAGGTGGCAGTGGAACAGCCAGTTGCCGGTGCGTTCCGCGACCCACGATAGCCGCATGGTCGAGAATTCGCGCATGCCCTCGGTCACCTCGAGCGGCAGCGGATCGTGGATCACCGTGTCCGTCTGTCCGTCGCCCCGCGAGCCGACGGCGAAGTAGAACCCGTGCAGATGCATCGGATGATAGATGCCGCTGGCGTTGATGACGCGCCACCGAATAGTGTCACCTTGGTCGTACGTCAGTCGCTCGGAGTGTGGCCATGAGAGTCCGTTGATGCTCATCCGCCAGGTGGTGGTGCCGGGCTCCGACGGCGAGGCATAGCTCGTGAGCATGAGGATTCGCTCATTCGCCGGCGGAGCCGCATCGCCGGCGTCGACGATGAACGCGCCAACCAGACCGCCTTCCGTGCTCCCCACGCCGGGCGACGTGTAGCGGTTTTCGGGGAGCGTGTCCGTGCTCGTCGGCACCAGGCGCGCAAAGTAGAACGACGTCACCGCCCGAGTCGGAGTGAACCGCACCTCGCGCTCCTCGCCCGGCGCGAGTCGCAAGGCGGGTCCCCGCGTGAAGCCCGGCAGGCCGTCCACGGCCGTGTCTCCCGGCACACGATCGCTCAGCCCACGAACTCGCACGGCCCGCGCGAGCGTGTTGCGAACTGAAACGCGCACCGGAGTACCGGCGCGCATTCGCAGCAGCGGCCCAGGCACCTGCGGTGCATGGCCGCGCTCGGCGAATCCGATTGCTGGCACGAGGGGGCCTTGCGGCCCGCGTGGCGACCACGTGAGGTCGACCACGTCGAGCTCGACGCGAAGCTCGCCGTCCACCACGCGGCCGGCGGGCGTGCGCTGATCGTTCGCCTCGGCGTGAAGGGTGGCTTCATGCGGAGACGTTTCGCGCGGGACCGCCATGGCGGTGAGCATCGTCGCCGCCACGAGTACACCAAGCCGCGTCTGCATGAGCGTCATTCTGGTCGATGGGGCCAGTTCACCAGCACGGTCGGATACACATCAGGATTCTCGCTCTGCCGGTTGAGTCGCGTAAGATCTGTTAAGAAAGTCGAGCCAGCGCGCCCGTCGACGATGAACGCCCGCGGTAGATTCATCGGGCATGCGATGAGACGATGACGCCCTTCGGGAGGAAGATCCTACTATGGACGACATGGGAACGTTCAGAACCGATGTCGCAATCGAGAATCCCGCCAAACCCGGCGCACGCCGAACCATCGCGAACGCGCTCGTCGACACGGGCGCAGAGCTCTCGTGGTTTCCTCGCACGGTTCTCGAGGAGCTCGGTGTCGAGCGACTCAAGCTCTGGCACTTCAGGCAGGCCGACGGAACTGTCCTGGCCCGATGGACGGGTGCTGTCCGTCTGGGTGTCGCGGGCGTCTGGACTGTAGACGAAGTCGTGTTCGGCGAGGCGCGGGACGTCGTGCTGCTCGGGGCGAGGTCGCTCGAGGGTCTGAACCTGCGCGTAGAGCCGGCGACGAAGCGTCTGGTGGACGCCGGACCCGCGCCCGCAGCGGCCGCAGCGTAGCTCTGTCGAAAAAAGAGGGAATGCGTGCGTTCGTTGACGGAAACCAACGCTCCCCCTAAGCTCTGCCACTGGATGCAGCTCGCGACGAGGTGAGCCTGCGCGGCGCCCCGTGACGCCTCGAACGCGACAGACCGGCCGAGGTATTTGGTCTCATGCATTCAGTCCTACGAACTGCCGTCACGCTGCTGTTGACGACGACAACAACACTGCTTCCGGCCCAGGGCTCGGGATATTCCACCGGCGGGATCGAGCTCTCTCCGCGGGTCTCGACCTCCTACCTCGCCGCGACGCTCACGGACGCGTCACGCGAGACTCGCTGGCTGCAATTCGTCGTTCTCTGGCGGGGGCAATCGGGCTGGAGTCGCGGCCAGCGGGGACTCGACACCGCGATGCTGCGGCGAGCCGAGACGGAGTACAATACGGCCCGCAGGGCGGCGTTGGGGCGAGATGGCCTGTTCGTCGGCGGGCAGTCCGGCGGCGTGGCATACACGGCCGAAGCGGACTCCGCTCGCAGGACGCTGACGGTTCTCGGCCAGCGTTTCTCGATTCCGCGCAGCGACTCGGCGCTCATCGTCATGGTCGATCGCATCGACGGCGTTGGCGGCGATCCAATTGTCGCCGCAACGACAGTCGTCGAGTCGCGACTACCTGATCTTCCGGCCGAGCGGACGTGGACCTCTGGCGATACAACGTTCATCGTCCGTCCGCGCGGCCGGGGACCCGAAAGCGATCGAGCGAACATAGAGGCCGTCCTCGGGCGAGATTCCACCGTCGCCGCGTTCTGGCGCGTCGGAGGGGGGCCGCTCGGCGGGCCGACGGACGTCCTCGTCCCAAATTCTCCGCGAACCGTGACGTTGGCGTCGCCGGCCGAATTTCAACCGGATCTCGCAGCTGTGGACGGTCCGTTCGAGTGTAGCGGGCCCGAGGCCATCGGTCAGAGTGCGATGGGACGCCGGTTGGTCGGCGCCAGACGCGATCTCCTACACCGCGGCGTTTCCGAGCAAATCGGACACGAAAGCCACGGTGGTGATCATGGTCGACCCGGCGGGGGGAATCATTCGATACTCGGAGCGACGCGGTCCCCCGCTCCGCCCCGCCGCCAATCCTGGCAACAGCGACGCGCGGACCAGCGCGGACGCGTTGGCCGCCGCGATTGCTGCCGTGCGATCCACCAGCATTACGATGGACTATCGCGCCGGCCGCGCGACCGTTGCCAACACCGGCGGCGGACGACCCGATGAACGGGTGTCAGCCCCGATCGACGTCGTGGGGTCGATGGAAAAACTCGGCAAGCCCTTCGATCGTGCGCAACGCGTTCTCGCGCAGTGCGCAGGAAGACTTACGAACCGACCTTGAAAGGAATCGTCGCCACAGTGGTGCCCCACGCCACGTGGAGCTCAGGCTTCTTGGCGTCGATCGAGAGTGTCACCTGTTCCGCCGGCGCGCTCGCCTTGGAGACCGTCATCGGCGCTCGGCCGATCTCGAGCTTCGGCTGGTACGGTGTGCCCCATTGGTCTGGCGCCTCGAGTTTGCCGATGATCAACTGCCAGGTCTTCTCCCCCGGCTCCGTGTTGATCGTGTAGCTGCCGGGCTTGAGATGCAGCCCTCCAAAGGTGAGCGGCTTGTCTGTAGTGATGACCGTCGCCTCGTCGGCGCCCGTGCGCCACGGTTCGCCAACCGGCATCATTTCAGATTCCGGACGCTTTTTCAGGAACGGACGACCGTACGCGATCGAGACGGTCGCGCCGTTCACCATCCACGTGGTTTTCTCGTGCGGACTTCCGCCCTTTCCGACGCCCATCGAGACGGTCGTTTGCGCCGCGGCAATGGACGACACAGTGACGGACGCGAGGACGGCGAGAATCGAGCGCGAGACTTTCATGGAGGAGCTCCGAAGAAGGCGGCCTCAAGCGGCGCAGAGCGACCGCACGGTCCCGAAATCTATGGCAGGGAATGTCGTTGCCATAAGGACGAGGACTGGCCGCGATCCTCATCCGACGGTAACGTCGGGAGGCACCGAGCAACCGCGCAGCACGTTCTGATCGAACGCATACCTACTCAGCGAAATGGCGGAGGCCGAATGATGCATCGCATTCTACTCCTCGTTCTCGGCGGCGCGGCCTACACTGCAGCGTCACCGCGAGTTCCGGCGCATGCCGACGACGCCTGCGCGCTGCTCACGCCCGCGCTGATCGCGAAGACGACGACTCTCGTGGTCGGTGATCCCACGCCAGGCAAGCCAATCCCGGGAGTCTTGGCCCGGTGCACCTGGGAGGCGCCCAACTCCACGCGAGTCATCGTCACTCTTGCCGACGCGAAGCACATGGACATTACCGTGCGCGCAACGGAGAAGAGCGGCGGCGAGGACATCACTGGGATCGGGAGCAAGGCGGTCGGCACCAAAGCCGCGGGGGCCTTCGGTGGCGGCTACATCGTGAGCGTCCTCGATGCGAAGGGCGGGTTCGGGGTCAGCATACTAGGCCCGGGTGGAGCGCGCGACCGCGCCATCGACCTGGCCAAATTGGTCGAGAGTCGTCGATAGCGTCATCGCGATGCGGGCCTCTCGCCGCCGATGTCGAACGGTCGATGGAATTCGACTTCAGCGGGAACGGACGTCACTCGATGAAGATGTCGGACAGCTTGATCTCGAGTGCCTCCGCCGCCTCCGCCGGATACCACACCAGCGTGTCGCGGACAGTGCGATCCAACTCGTTCCGCGCGATGACGGTAACGGTCTTTTGTTCGGGGTCCACGATCCAGTACTCTTGAATGCGCGCGTCGCCGTAGACCGTCCGCTTCTCCTTCCGATCGCGGCTGCGCGTCGACGGCGACAGGACCTCGACGATCAGCGACGGAAGCGGGGCCGTGGTCCAATCCACGTTGGCCTCGCGCGACGGGCGCCGAACCATGAGGTCCGGCTCGACCTCCGAGTCCTCGAACCGCAGCACGGCACGCGGATGGTAGACGAGCCCGAGCCCGTTCGCGACTACGTACGGCGAGAGCGCAGCCGACAACGCGGCGAGGATCGACTCGTGTTGCCAGGTCGGGGCCGGCGTCACGAAGAGCACTCCCCGAACGACCTCGTACTTGTTGCCGTCGTCCGGCAGGCTGTGCAATTCGTCGAGCGTCCAGCGCTTGATATCAATCGCCACGGCCGAGCATACGCTCGGCGTAAGCGCCGAGTCAAGCGGGGAGCGCGAGGTCAACATGAGGCGGACCTCGCCGGCCGCGATCGTCGCAACAATTCATGGCAGCGAACGTCGTGAAAAGGCTACGCCCTCATCGCGGCTTTTCAGACGTCGTCAGCATGGCCAGCCGTCGCCGGGCCCCGGCCACGCGGGGCTGAAGTTCGGGATCCGCGTTCTTCCATAGTTCGATGAAAGCCCGATAGTGCTCCACGGCTTTCGCGGTGTTGCCCTTGGCTTCGTAGAGCTGCCCGAGCCGTTCGTGTGCTGCGGGAAGTCGCAGCGCATCCACGGTAATACGACTCCACATGGGCGTGCCGATGTACTTCTCATAGGCCGCGATCGTGGAGTCAGGCTGGTTGGCCGCATCGAACGCGCGAGCGAGATTGTCCGGGAGACAAAGTGTGCACTCGCTCACCGGACCGTCCGATGCCATGTCGCCTCGACGAAACGCGCTGATCGCCTCAGCCGGCTTCCGTTCGGACAGCGCGATAACCCCGAGCGTGGTCTGAACGTTTGGCTCCACGTAGCGACGCTCCGCGGTGTCACGGATGCTCGCTCGATATGCGTCGACGATGGCATGGGCGCGATCCGCGAGTCCGGCGATCGCGAGCGCCTGCGCAACACTAAGGTCGGGTCGGTCAGCATCGGGAATCGAGCGCAGATCCGTGGCGGCGAGCGCGGCCTCGAGGGCGGCCAGCTCGTTTTTCGTGGCGGTGCCTACGAACTCTGCGGCGAACAGATTGTTTCGCGCGACAAGAAGCGGCGAAGCACGCCGGCCGGCCGCCGAGTCCGCGCTGAGACCTCGGGACAACGACTCGTGAGCCTTACGCAGCTGGCCGTGGAGGAGGGCCGCGAGGCCGACGAAGGTGAATGCTTGTGACGGAGTCACGTCATCGCGCACGGCGGTCGCACTGTCGGCCCGACGTTGAAATTCGTCGAAGCGGCCACGGTTCCAGAGCGTGCCGAAGACCTGTGCTCGCATGACGCTCGATGTGGGAAACCGTCTGATGGTGATCGCGATCAGCGAGTCGGCGGCGTCCAATCGCCCCTCATACTCGAGGGCTCTGACCAAGCCGCCTTGCGAGATGGCTGCAGTGGAATCGGCGGCGATCGCCAAGCGGTAGACGCTATCTGCGGCGGCAAACTCACGCAGGGTGCGGTGCGCGACCGCAAGATTGTTGAGGAGAATGGAAGCCCGGCACCCCGAGTTGCAGCGCTCGCTCATAGGCGGCAATCCCCTTCACGCGATCACGGCCGGGGCCCAACGTGTAGTAGTTCCCCTCGAGCGCACTTCGTTCGCCCTCCGGTAGGCGCCCGCGAAGCTGGTAACTCCGAGCGGACGCCAAATCGCTCGCAGAACGTGGCAGGCCTGCGTTGCGCATGCCCGCGCCCAACACCATCCACGCTTGCGCGAACGTCGAATCGATCCGCACCGCTTGTTGAAGCAGCCGGACAGCCTTGCGCGGGATCGCGCTCCACATCGTTGGCAAACAACCCCGCGCTGTATAGCCGGAGCGCCTCGAGTGAGCCCGTCCGGGCCTGCGCCAGCGGCACGGCATTCTGCACCGATCGCAGCGATTCACCCGCCTTGGCGCGGAGTTCGCGAGCCACCAGGTCCGCCGCTTCGAGTAAACCCTTCGTCCCGTCGCCGCTCTCTTGAAACGACGCGAGTACGTGCGCGGAGTCCGCCGAGAGGAGCCGCAACGTCAGAACGTATCCCGTGCCGACCGTGGTGACCGCGCCGTCGACGATCGCCTTGGCCCCGTCGCGAGCCGCGATCTCCTGTGCGAGCGCGACGTCCACGTGCGCATTCGGCGGCTGCTCCATGCGCCCGAGCGTACTCGCGACAACCGCCGGGTCCAGGATCGTCAGGACGGAAGACTGTGAGAGCCCGGTGCGTACCGCGATACTCATCACGGGTGCCAGCGACGTGTCACCGTTTGTGACGGTGAAGTCGGTCATCACGATCCGATCTTTCGCCTTGAGCTTTCCCGTCGCGAAGAGCGAACCCGCGGGACCGATGCCGAGCGCGCGCATCGTCATGAACACCGCGATGATCGCGACGAACGCGCCGATCGCGACCATCCCGCCGCGCGCCGTCTTGGTCCAGCTCATCTTCGGCGCGGCCTTGAGGGCCACCGTCGCCATCGCGCCGTGCGCGGTGGTGTTCGTGCCGCCCGGCGTGAACGTCGGCGTCATCGTCATCGCGCGGCGCGTGACCCGCTGGACGTAGCCGGTCCACAACACCACCGGCAGCCCGAGCGCCATCACGATCAGCGCACCCGGAAACACCCAGTCGGGAAGGCCGATCCCGACGATGGCCGCTTTCGCCAGAATTGCAACCGCCACGAACGCCACCGCATAGATCGCGAGCGCCTTCCAGAACATCGCCGCGCCCCCCAGCAACACGGGCGGCATCGACGGAATCCCGGCCCCGCTCGTGATCGACTCGAGCACGCGCGCGATGTCGCCCACACTCTGCGGCCGGTCCTTCGCGTCCTTCGCCAGGCACGACATGATCAGATCGGCGAGCGGCGCCGGCAGATCGGCGCGGAATGCCGTGATCGGTGACGGCGGTTCGCTCATGTGCGCGGCGAGCATCCGTTGCGGCGTGCGATCGGCGAAGACGACCTGGCCGGAGAGCAGCTCGTACGCCATCGCGCCGAGCGCGTAGATGTCGGCGCGAGCGTCGATGTCGGGATCGCCCGCCGCTTGCTCGGGCGCCATGTACGCCGGCGTGCCGATGCTCGTGCCGATCTGCGTGAGCGTCGCGCTGCCCGCCGCCGTGCGCGACGCGCTGATCGCCTTCGCGATGCCGAAGTCGGTCACCACGGCCGCGCCGCCCGACACGAGCACGTTGTCCGGCTTGATGTCGCGATGCACCACGCCGCGCTCATGGGCGTAGGCGAGGGCCCGAGCGACATCGCGGAGGATGCCGATGACCTCCGTCACGGACAGCGGTCCGCGCGCGAGTCGCGCCCGGAGCGACTCGCCCTCGACGAACGGCATCGTGAAGTACGGCACGCCGCCGGCGCTGCCCGATGTGAGCACCGGCACGATGTTCGCCTGCTGCAGCGCGGCCGCCGTCTGGATCTCGCGCTCGAAACGCTCGACGCTGATTCCCTGCATCAGCTCCGGCGACAGAACCTTGATGACAACCTTGCGGCGGTGACGCGTGTCCTCGGCGACGAAGACCCGCGACATCCCGCCGCCGCCCAACTCGCGTTCGAGGATGTAGCTGTCGCCCAGGGCCTCTTGAAGCTGGCCGCGCAACGCGTCGGTCACGCTGGAATCGCGTGGCGTGGGCACAGCCGTTCTACAGGGGTCGTCGCCAGCATTCCGCTCCGAGCGGTGGGGGGGAACGCGGCCGCACTCGCGTGTCGGCCGCCAATCTCGTACGGGGGGGGAAATCGAAGTCTGTGAGGCGCTTGCGTGGCGCCCACCGCATCGCGCGTGGTCGACCGTACGAATTTGCGACCGGGGACTCGGCGCCGCTAGTTCGCTAGACGCCCACCCATCGTGCGGGCGGCTCGGTGCAGCAAGCCGCCCGCACGGAATCACTGGTCTCCTGACGCCGACGCCTATCGAAAACCCAACCGTTGGGTTAACTTGGAGCGCATGCCGACGGTACTCCGTGTTGGCGCCTTCCGAGTACTCATTCTGTTTCCGCCGCGCGAGCACTCGCCGCCACACGTTCACGTCGTGAATGCGGACGGAGTCGCCGTCATTCATTTGGCCGGACACGGCCGTCCGCAGCGCACCGAGAGAGTCGAGGGTATGAAGGCGTCGGATGGGCGGAGAGCCGAGCGAATCGTGCGGGAGAATGCGGCGTGGCTGTTGGCGAAATGGGGAGCGATACATGGCAACCAGGACTAGATCAACAACGGGTGCGGTTCGTGCGGCTCGTGCGTGGTACGACGCCCAGGCGAGGCGCGTCGACGTGGAGCTCAGGAGTGGCTACGTCGTCGGAATTCCGCTTGAACGCCTGCGAGAACTGGCGAATGCCACGGATGCACAACTTGCCGGCGTCGAGGTGATTGGGGCCGGGAATGTCTTGCATTGGGAAGCACTCGATGCCGACTACAGTGTGCCGGCCCTCCTGACGGAAGCGCTCGGCCGCACGATGGCGATGCGGGTCATGGCCGAGGCCGGAGGGCGCGCGCGGAGCAAGGCCAAGCGCGACGCCTCACGCGCAAACGGCAAGAAAGGCGGCAGACCGCGGAAGGATCCAGCGTCGCGGCGATAACCGCCTCCTCGTGCGGGCGGCTGTGTGCACCCAGCCGCCCGCACGGAATCAATGGTCTACTTCGTGGCGCGTTCTACGCCGCCGGTGCGGCAGGTGCGACCGGCGTAGTCGTCACCGGCGCCGGCGCGCTCGTTGGCGGTGGGGTCGGAGCCGGGGCCGGGCTGAGCGCCCGCACCGCCTGCTCTACCCCGGCGACCGGCCCGCCTCTCGAGTCGACCCGCCGCGCCTTCCTCCACTCGGCCAGCAAGCCGCTGTGCGCGACATCTGCCGAGAGAATCGGGACGACGAAGTCGTTGAGCGCCTTGAATGCCAGACGCGCGCGGTTCTCGAGGTCCTTGAGCGTTCCGGTGGCGCTGGAACGCTGACCGCGCGCCGCGGCCCGCGTGTCGATCGACGTTTTCACCGCGTCGGCCGCGGCGGTGAGGTTCGCGATGAAATCCTGCGACAGCCCCGCGTCGATGAACACCTGCGCGTACGGCTGCGCCGCCTCCGCCATGCCGTGCGCGTGGGCGAGCAGACTGACGATGCGGGTGTTCGGACTCGGCATCGTCATCGCTTGGAAGTTGGGGACGGTCCTCAACTTCGCCCGTGCGACCGATGCGATCGGCTGCATGTGATTCAACCGCAGCGCGAGCCGCAGCGCGCGCTGCTTCGCGGTCTCTCCGATCGCGTTGACGCGCCCCGCGGCCTGTTGGCCGCCGCTGTTGCCGAGTGCATCGACGATCGCGTCGAGGTCGGCGCGCATTCCCGACTTGTTGATGGTGCCCAACAGTGCGTCGTTGGTGATCAGGAACGCCTGGATGCGGCGTCCCGTGTTGTAGATCCGTTCTTGTAAACTGTTCAAGTGTCCTCCGACACGTGAGTGATTGGCTGAACTGCTGTCGAGCTGTGCAGCTGTGCTGGTGAACTGCGCTTTCGAACGATTGATGCCGTCGTCTTGCCTCCTTTGTTGTCGTTTCGGTGACTTGATGCTCGGTTCAGACGTGTCGACGTCGTCGTCACGAGCTCCAACGTGAGCGGTTCATGTGGCGATTGTGTGGCACCTCCTTGTGATGGGTGTTGAAATCGGCCGGGTGTAGACCGTTCCGCGCCGAGTGAACGGCGAACTCCGTCGAGTGAACGACAAAGGCCGTCGAGTGAACGGTGAACACCGTCGAGTGAACGGTGAACTCGGTTGAGTGAACGCGTGCGACGGTCGAACGATCGCGTCGACCTCGAGAACGCCGCGTCAACGCTCGCAAATGGTCGCCGAGCGGCGAGTGGTGCCCCCTACCCCCACGCCTGCTCGGCGGAGCCGGCGGCGTGAGTCGCCCTGCTTAGTGGTTCGGCATGTGAACGGCGAGGAATGCCCGTTCGCGCTTCTGCGCCAGGAGGCGGGCGAGAACTTCGCGACACGCGCCTCTCTACTTATATATTGCCGCCGGACGGCGTTTCGGCTTCAGGGCAATTTTTGCCGGTTGTAAAAGCCTCATTGAAGAACTTTACCACGCCGAGCCCGGTCATAATGACTCGTTTTTGCTGGCAGCCGAGCCCACGAGGCGGCGAAGTTCGGCGATTCGCGGGCGCTCTCTCCTAGATGATTTAGGCAACGTCGTGTGCCGCGGTTCTTTGCCTAGTCGGTCTAGGAGAGCCTGTTTTCTTGCCCGAAGTTATCCGTCGCCAGACAGACTTAACTGCCGGCATCGCCGAGCCGCCGCCGGCGACCGAGGCGTCATTGGAGCGGGCCCCTGATCTTCTAAAAGTTCAATTGAACGACTTTATACGCCGGCGTGACGCTCGCGTGACGCTTATAACCTCTGACGACGGTTAGGGGATGGTACCGAAACGCGGTCGGCGGCTAAGTAATAAGTAGAGAGGCTCGAGTCACCGAAGTCGGAGGGTGTGGAGGAGGGCGACCACGACGGTCGATCCCCCGCGCGCTTTTCTCTCTTCCCGATCTAGAACTGTCGCGGTAGTCTCTCCATTCGCCCACCCCGGAGAGACCCTGTGAACGTCGCCGAACTGCTCCCCGGCACTCTCGACTTGCTGGTCCTCAAAGCCGTGTCGCTCGGGCCGCTGCACGGGTACGGCATTCTTCTGCGGATCGAGACGATCTCGAAGGGATGCTTCCCGCTTCGAGCAGGGCACGGTCTACCCTGCCCTTTACCGGCTCGAGCATCGTGGGCTGCTCAAGTCCGAATGGGGGGAGTCGGAGAACAACCGGCGCGCGAAGTTCTACTCCCTCACGGCGGCGGGGCGGAAAGAGTTGACCGATGGGAAGAATCGCTGGCATGACGTGATCGCCGGCATGACCGCGGCGTTGCGGGCGACGGCGGGCTCGATATGAGGTCAGCGCACTTTGGTCGCGGGGCTTCTCATTTTTCAGCTTAGCCTTGAAGCGGCGATTTCCCGTGGTTCCCCTGTAGCTAGCGTTCGACGCAATATTGGTCCAGGCTCGAGGCATGCCGGTCTCCATCAGCGTACAGACTGTCCGCCCCCGCAAGCTGGCCGCAGTGCGGCGCGAGGTGGCGCCGGGTGCCGTTGGCTCTGAGTGGGGGCCCGCGCTCGGCAAGGTCTGGCCGTTCATTCGCAGTCAGCCAGGCTTGTGGACTGTCGGACACAACATCTTTCTTTACCATCACCCGACCCAACCGGGCGCGCCGACACTGTGCGACTTTGGTGTCGAGGTCACGCGCACATTTGAAACCGCCGGCGAGGTGTACGCGACCGAAACGCCGGCTGGTGAGGCAGCCGTCGCCATCTACCGCGGGCCGTACGACCGCATGAGCGAGGCGCACGACGCGATTCGAGAATGGATGGCGGCAAATCGGAGGGAGTCGGCTGGCCACTCGTGGGAGATCTATGGAGATCCGACGCCCGATCCGGCCGACACCGAGACGACGGTCATCTACCTCCTAAGAGCGCGTTAGGAACCCCGCGATACATTGACCGGGTACGAAATGACGCGGTGACGTTCCTCCGCCCGGGAGATCGTACGATGGACGACATGGGAATTCTTCGCACGACGATCGCCGTCGAATCCCACACGCGGCGCGGTGCGCTGGTCGAACTGGCTGCCACGATGGTGGACACCGGGAGCGAGTACACGTGGGTGCCACGGACGGTGCTCGAGCAGTTGGGAATTGGCCCGGAGCGAATCGAGCACTTCGTCACCGCGGACGGACGCGTGCTCGCTCGCGAAGTGGGATTCGCGATCGTCCATGCCGCCGGCGCTCGCACGAGCGATGACGTCGTGTTCGCCCAGGAGGGCGACATGACGCTGCTGGGCGCGCACACGATCGAGGGGATGAACCTCCGCGTCGATTTGAAGCAACGGCGGCTGGTGCCGGCCGGGCCGGTCCCCGCGGCAGTGAGGACGACGCGGGCGATCGTAGCCTATTTCGCCGACATCTTACCGCGCGCGTGACGCCGCTAACGGTCGGTTCGACCTCCACGCCATCCGGCATCAACCTTCTGGCGTCGCATTTCCACGCCGCGGCAGGAGGCACTAAGTCCGCCGCTTCTTCGGCGTCTTTCAGGAGCGTCTTGCGCGGCGTGCCCATCTGCGCGCGGATCGTCAGACCGCGCGACAGGTCGAGGACCTGGCTCGCGCGCGCGGCTACGGGAAAGTCAGACGGTACTTCTCCCGCGCTGATCGCGTCGCAGAATCGGCGTTCCACTAGCGCCACGGCGGCACCCACGGCGTCCTGCAGGAACTGCCGGACCTCAGCATCGTTTACGAGCGGCGCAACGCACACGAGAAGACACCCCGGGGCTGATCCTTCCTCGGTCGCACTTTCTACGGAGTGCCTCAGGAAGCCGGCGAGCGAGTCGCGAAGAGTCGGCGGCGAGAAGAGCGCCTGCGCAGCGCGAGCGCCCTTTCTCTCTGCGTACGCCCGAAGGGCACGCAAGAATAACGTCCGCTTATCCCCGAAGACGGAATACAGGCTTGGCCGTCCCACACCCATGCCTGCGACGAGATCGTCGACCGTCACTCCGTCGTAGCCTTTCGACCGGAACACCCGGGTCGCCTTTTCCAGCGCGTCCCTCTCGTCGAAGCTACGTGGGCGTCCACGGGGCTTCACAGCATTTTGAAACATTTAGTTTGAAACTCCTTGACCGCGACCGTTGCGCCAATATATAATCGAACAGTTCGAAAATGCCAAGGCGGCGCCCACTTCGCGAGGGCTCCTTCGACCTTGACCCTTCACCACGAAGACGCCCATGGAACATTCAATCGCGCTCGTCACTGGCGCCACCTCCGGAGTCGGTTATGCGGCAGCACGCGCTCTTGCCAAAGAGGGCCGGCACGAAATCATCATCACCGGACGCAGCCTGGCTGAGGCGAAAGAAGCGGCCGCTAAGCTCGCGGCTGAGACAAAGATGCAGGTCTTCACGCCACTCGAGCTTGAGCTGGACACACAGTCCAGCGTTCAATCCGTCCTCGCCGAGCTCGTCAAGCGAGGTCGGCCGATCGGTCTCCTGCTGCTCAATGCAGGAATCATGGGACGCAAAGAGCTCAAGCTCACTGCGGCGGGCATCGAGATGTCTGCGGCCCCGCTCATCGGCCATCATCAACTGACTGTCGGGTTGCTCCGCGCCAACCTGTTGAGCCCGGACGCGCGGATTGTGATCGCCGGCTCAGAAGCTGTTCGAGGCGACGTACCCCTGTTCAGCTATACCGATGTGGCGGCCCTCGCGGCCAAGCAATACCACGGTGACCGAACTGCCGCCGTGGAAGCCCTGTTACGTAGCGGGCCGAACGTGAAGTACCAGCCAAACCGGGCGTTCGCCGATGCGAAGCTCATCGTCGCCTGGTGGGCCGCGGCACTGGCTCGCCGGCTGCCCACCGGCATGGCCGTATTGCCGTCTCGCCTGGTGCCGCGCCCAGCACCAATGCGGTGCGAAACGCCGGCCCGGCCACGAGGTGGCTGTTGATTCCGCCTGACGAAACTCATCCCGGGCATGTCTCACACTCCTGAGACTGCGGCCCGTCGGTATCTCCAGGCATCGAGGTTCGGAACCGACCTCTCGGGCCAGTTCTTCGCCTCGCCGCCCAAGAAGCTCACGGGCCCCATAGAGGCGATGCGTCACCCGCATCTTCACGATCGCGCCAGCCAGGAAGCCGCGTGGCAGGCCGTCGTCAGGGTCTCCGGCGTCGATTTGTCTCACCCAGCATCCTTGACCGCGGTGTCCTGAAGGAGCACCGGTCGCGGTGCGTCGGGATGCCCCTCGGTCCTCGGCTATCTTGCCTATCAGCCGCACCGCCGGTCCTACGGTATTATTGAAACACCTAGTGTCGCTAGGACAAATGCAGATTCCTTCCGCGGCGACGCTATGAGCCGCGTCGCGCAAAGAGTACCGCAAGCTGAATCGTGAGCGACACGTCGGCGCCAGCTGGATGCCAGACAAGCATATCGTGGACGCTCTCGTCTGACTGCCCGGGTCGCGCGATGGTGACCGTGCGTCGTTCCAGATCGATCATCCAGTACTCGGCGATCGCCGCGTCCATGTATAGGTCTCGCTTCTGCTCCTGATCGCGACGCCGCGTCGAGTCTGAGAAGACTTCGGCGACGAGGATCGGAAGCGGCGCCGTATCCCAGTCCTCCTCATCGCCGGGCCACGGGTCGCGCACCATCAGATCAGGCTCGACCTCCGAGCCCTCGAATCGGACGATAGCACGCGGATGGAAGAGAAGCCCAAGGCGGTTCGCCGCCACGTACGGTTCCAGAACGCGCGACAAGCGCGCAAGAATCGCCTCGTGTCCGCCCGCCGGCGCCGGGGTCACGAACAGCTGTCCGCGAACGAGCTCGTACTTGTTGCCGTCGTCCGGGAGGCTGTGGACCTCTTCGAGCGTCCACTGCTTGACCTTGGTCGCCACGCGCACGTTCGCTCCTTCCTCGGCTGAAGACCACTCGCGAGCATGCGCCGAAGTTGCCGCGCGCGGGGCGTCCGACCGTCATCGATCCGCCGCGAGCCGAATCATCGGAGCGCGACTGGGACGACCCGCCGAGCATACGCTCGGCGCAAACGCCGAGTCAAGATGAGATTCAGTGCCCTTCAGCGCGGGGCGTCCCTCCGCGCGCAGCGAGCGTCAGTTGATAGATGCCCACGTCCGGCGCCGTCTGAACGAGAAATCGATCGCCCTTCGGCGTCACCATTTAAGGGTTCCGCGAGTATGCGACGCTATCTTCCTTTGATCGCTCTGTTATTGGCGATGCCGCGGGCCGGTTCAGCGGCGCAGACATCCGAAGCCCGAGTGTTTCTCGGCTATGAGAATCAGCGCGCCGATCTCTTTCCAAGCACGCTGAGCGCGTTCGATGGCCTGGCAATTTCGGTGGAGCGATTGGTACCGCCGTCGGTCGGGTCGTTGCTGCTCGACTTCCGAGGCGGCTCGCGTTCGACGACGTTCGCCGGCGAGTGCGAAGCGTTGCCAACGCCCCCGTGCGTGCCGCCGACCGTTCACGCATCGAGCGTCCAATTCCTCTTGCTCTCTGGTCTTCGCGCGAGTCTCGGTCCGGATCGACTCCGAGTGTTCGCGGATGGGTTGGGAGGCATCGGGTACGAGGGAACGTCGAGTTCAGGATCGCTCTTTCCCGGCGGTAACAATGACGGATGGTCGCCCGCGGTCGAGGTCGGCGTCGGCGCCGACGCCGGCATCCGCCGTCATCTCGATGCCCGCGTTCGGTGTCGTGGCTGTCCACCGATTTCAACGACGACAAGTGGCACGGCTGGCGCCATCATAATGGGACTATCGACCGGCCTCGTCCTGAAGCCTTGAAGATGGTCGCGGTGCAGTGCAGCGCTGCCAGGTCGGGGTCTTGGTCCGCATTGCCGCGTTCACAGAATCCTGGTGCTTTCGTGCCTTGGGATCATCGCCAGTAACGTCTGGATATGAAAGCGTTTCGATGTGAACCCAATCCGCACAAATCTCATCGCCAACGCGAAGGCTGAATACCATCGTACCCGCACCATAGATCGCGGTTCGACACACCAGCACCTGCGATGCGCAGGCACGAGTTCCCGTGTCGTGGGCGGAGAGGTCAGGAACCCAGAACCACCCAACGACGTGCGAGAAGGCGTCCGCAGAATCGCGCACGCCTGCTTGTGAGACTCTGCGAGCGATGTCCGGTCTGATCCTGGCTGTGAACGTCACTGAATCAGCATCATGGATCAGCGTCTCGGCTGCGGATACCTCAACTGCCTTGCCGAATCCATTCTGAGGCGCCTTTGTCGGCGCGGCGCAACCACCACTGAGTAAGATGGCGGCTGCCATAACCAACCGACGCTGCCCAGCGCCGCTCACGGAGTGGGCGTGCGGGCTTTGTCGACGAGACTCCCTTTGATCACGTCGACTTCGACAGAATCCTGCACGCGCGCGCCATTCGTATCGACTGACGCACGAGCGTAGCTGGTTCCAAGTCGGTGCAAAGTCAGGGTGCCAGACTGGTCGACGCTCACAACCGATGTGTCAGTGCTCGACCATGCAAGACGTACACTCGCGTCGATAAGAATCCCAGATTTGTCATACACGTGCGCGTGCACATGTGCCGGGGTCGAGATGTCCGCGAGAAATGGGTTTGGCTCAAGAATTGTGACACGCGACGGAACGGGGCCTTGCCGCAACGCGGTGCTATCGGATCCGCAACCAAGGCTCGAAGCAGTCCCGCTCATTGCCAATATCGTGGCGACAAGTCGAACCTGGACGTTGCCGCGCGAACAAAAGAGATTCATGTTGGCGCCTCCGGCTTGAACGGTGATCGGCGGACCAAGGTGAAGCAAGCCACGCGGGCGTGGGCCCCCGGATGAGCAAGACTTCTGTCAGAACTCGTACATTGGTCGTTGCTCACATGCTCATCGGGACGTGCCGCGCGGCACAGCCCAGCGTCAGCGTGGGGCCGTACGTCGGGTATTGCCGGCCTTTTGGGCATTTCGACGCCGCATTGGTGGTCATCCCCGGTATGCCCACGACGCCGCAGGATCTCAGCGGCGCAGCGTTCGGCGGCGAAGCGGATGCCTGGTTCGGGCAGCGCCTGGGGGCTTCAATCGAGGCCGGCGTGTCGCAAAGCACCGTCCCGGCCGAGCACACACCCGAAGGAGATCGCGGGCCGACCTCCGCTCGGGTCGAGACTCGTCGTCGCACAGGCGCTCGTCGCGCTGCCGCGAGGCATCGGAACGCATTCGTGGATCAGCGCTGGGCTCGGGATGGTACGGCACGCCGGCAGCGCTTATGCGAGCGTTGGCTCGGCATCGGAGGGTGCCGGCGTCCTTGGCGCCGGGAGCAGCTTCGATATGAATGACCACATCGCGATCACAGCGGGAATAACGACGTTGTGGTACACGCTCAATATTCCCATGCCGGCGCAGTCCCGAGGAAATCCCGGCAGCCTGGAACGCGGCCTGCGATAGACGCCACCTTCCGCGTCGGTGCCCGCTGGACGATGAGGTGGCGCTAGTCGTCCGCGTATTGGCGGCGCGTCAGACGCCACGCCGTATAATCAGCGTTGTACCGCGTCGACCGTCCTTGCTTGGAGAGACTCGCATGGCCGCGATGTTTCAGATCGTTCAACTTGTTCTCGGGTTCTTGCTACCTATCAGCGGTTTCTATCTCGTCAGTCGCCGGCCTGGACACACCCGCGCGCAGTTCGTCGTTGGTGCCACCCTCGGCGGCGTTTCCAGCGGTGCGCTCATCGCCGCTCTGGCCACGAGTGGCGCGGTTCTTCCTCGAAGTCCTCCTGGGCGCTGGTCTGGTGGGACCGCGGACTAGTGTGGGGCGCCGGCATCGGCCTCGTTGGCGTCCTGGCTTTTGCGTTTGGTCGTGCTGCGCCATCGCCCGTAGGATTTCCGTCGCCCGCGGTTTAACGAACGCTGAGCTAACGCGTTAGTTGGCTACCTACATCTCGACGATGAGAGTGTCTTGCGTTTGGTTGATCATCGCGATTCTCTCCGGCGTCGGTATGGAGGCGTGCGGAGATTGCGCGGGCGTGGGCCTCACGCGCGTCAGCCCGACGGAGGCAAACAATTCACGTGGGCGAAGTCCTTCGTCGCCGCCTACGAGGAGGGCGGGTCTTGCAACAAGATCTTTACTCCCGTCGCCAACGGCGTTGCCTGGTCGTCGGCCGAGGCGACGATTGTCGCGGTCGATAGCCTTTCTGGCCAAGTCACAGGCAAGCAAATCGGGGATGCCCTCGTGGTTCCTAGCCTTTACGGCACTATCGCACCTCTGAGCGTCCTCGTTCATGTCCGGTGACACCCGTTGGGCTCGTCGCGGCAGCCATCTACCGAGCGCTCGAACCTGAACGCGTCGGGTCGCGCCAGGCAGCTAAAGAACGCTGAAGCTAGGAGACTCAGGATCGTCGCATGGTCCGGTCGGCCTCACTGATCGCACTCGGGTTCGCCATCGGCGGATGTCGCCGGATGCCGCCTGTTCGAGGGGCAGCCAAGAACCGGCGTCGTGCTTCGGGCGGACTCGGCACACTTCACCGTGCTGGCAAACGGCCCGCTGTACGAGGGTGAGATAGGCTTTCAATTCACGAATAACAGTGGTGGGACGTTGTCGATGAACTACTGCAACGTGCCAACGCCTCCGACCCTGGAGAAGCAGCGCGCCGACAGCACAGGGCGCATGCGTACGGCCCCGTGGTCTCGCTATGCCTGACGTTACCGCCGTTTCGCATTCCTAGTGGGGGCACGTACCACGGCAGCCTTCGCATCGCGGCGGGTCGACCAGGCACGAACGTCTGGCCCGTGTTTGGGCTCGACTCGATTCCGGGCATCTATCGACTCCGCTGGGAACTTCGAGCGGGAGACGACCCGCACAACCGCAACGCACCGCTTGTCAGCGCCGTCTCGCCGCCGTTCCGATTGGCCGCCCGTTAAGGCACGTCACGCAGGGCTCTCCCAACCACGAGGCCAAACGCATCATGCGCCCACGCGACCTGCGCTACGATGTGGGATTTGTGAAGTTCTTGTCAGACGCCGATTCGAAGAATCGCGTATTGTCGTTCATGGGCACACTCGAGTGGCCGTTTCACAAATGAACGCCACGCGCCCCCGCTCGCGGCTCGGCGCCGAGCCGCGATTTGGTGCACGATCCCCGAGCGGGTCATGATGCGTTTGTCCTGGCTGACCGCCATTCTTGTGGCTGGCCTCGCGTGTGAACGGACACGAGGCCACCTCATCGTTGCTCGGTCAGGTGATCGGAGCCTTGCGACGGCCGAGCGAAGCCCGGTCTGCGACAGACCCGCGCGAGGTGTCATTGTTGGGCATGATACCGTGGCGGGCTTTTCCACTCATGCACCGCTCGGAGCGCTTCGTAGGCAGTGCGCCGTGGGCGATTCCGCCGAATATGACGCGACTGGATGGCAGGCGGTCGCGTGGGTCTTTCCTTTCGCCGGGGCTCGCGTGATGGCTGTTCAAACAAAGCATGGTCCCGACGAGACCATACACGACGAAGAAGTCCCCGATCTCTGGATTGTCGAAGGCGATTCAGACTCGAATGCCCGACGGCGAACTCGTGCCGCGGACGCTCGGTGCACTTCGGGCCCGATACGGCTTCGCGCTCGTCGACGAGAACATCCCCGGCGACGATATTGACGGCCCGCACGCCCGCTCTTGTCGGTTTCCCTACCTCCTTTTTGCGCTTGGTGTCCGCGACACGTCCAGACACGTTCCGGACTCGGCGCGGGTGACTCGCGTTGACATGGATACGCCTGGCGCCGAATCTGTGGTCGCTCGCTCCTGCGCCGCCCACCTGCCATTCAACGAACGCTGAAGACTGCCAGGAAAGCGCGTGTCCGGCGGCTGATAGAGTTCGATCGCGATCAACTGCGTAGCACTGACGCCGTCGTCGATGTCGCCGGGAGCCATCGGCTTGAGCCGTGAACACGTTCGCGCCCCTTGTGGCCTTACCGACCGAAGCGACGGGCGCGAAGTAGAGGATCGGCACAGATTGACCGGAACGACGACAAGCTCATCCTTCTGCCCGGCTCGCCCGTGACGCACGCGGGCCGCTGTGATCGTGACGGCGCGCAAAACGCCGGAGTCCTAATCGCAGAGCCTGTCCCCGGGCCAATCGCGGCGCTCGGCGCAGTGCTTGCGGCAACTTTGATCTCCGAACCTTCGATGGAGACTGGCATGCGGAAGGTCAGTTTGGCTGGGGCGTTAATGATTGCGACGACGACGCACGTCGGGAGAGCGCAGAACATACCCGCGACCGTTCGAGAGGCCGAAGCCCAAGGGGCCGATTTCGCGCACGCCGCGGCGCAGGTGGTCCAGCAACCCTATTTCAGTGATTTCCCGTTCGGCGGAACGGCTGAAAGGCGGTGCGTGGCGGCGGCGGCGTACGTCGCGCACACCTCTATGCCGAACGGCTCCTTGCGCTCAGGCGACTTTATCGTTCAGGGAGGGTTTAGCAAAGCATCATGGGGTGGGTTTCAGGCGGTCAAGGAGCAGAAGGTCCTCTGGCTCCCGTTGCACGGCTCTTCGTCGCGGATTCCGCTTGTGGTTCGGGCGGCTCGCATCGACAACCCGGCTGACTCGGTCCGATTCCGCGTTGAAGGCTTGGCCTACGAGCCTGGATCGTCTGGGCGGTTGTACGGCTATCCGAGTCTCGTGTCCTTTCCGAGCGCGGGCCAATGGGTCATCGTCGCCACAGCGGGAAACGACTGGGGGTGCTTTGTACTCGACGTAGCCCCGCGAGCAGATGGTAACTAGCTGATCCGACGCCCGGCGAAGGGGAGGGCGATCGAATACAACGCGATAGGAGGCAGGCATCCGCGATTGGCGAGGACTCATCGCCGTCGTCACTGCAGCTTAGACGTTGCGGGGTTAAATCTTATGGATATGAGGATCGTCGTTCCGCTCCTTCTCGCTATCTGTGTCGCGGCCTGTAACTCGACACCGCCCAACATTCTGGGCGATGGCGTCGACAGAAGTTGTGCCGCTGTGGGCGGCGTACAAGTCGCGCCGCCATCCGCTTCGTTGCACCCCGGCGACACCCTCCGTGTCACAGTTAGGGTTGGGACGTGTGCTGGCACATCGAGCACCGACGTCCGCTGGCTGTCGAGTGATACGACCGTCGCGCTCGTCGATTCCCTCACCGGATTGGTTCAGGCCGGCACGCAGGAACGGCAACCATCGTCGCCACTGCGGTCGTCGATCCACAGATACAGGGCGCACTGGCCCTTCAAGTCACGCCTTAACCGCGACACGGACGGCTAGGTTCGGCCGAGTGAGAACACTTGCCGGCAACCTTGCCAGCGCGGTCGCGCTGATTTGTGTCCTCGCGCCCAGCGGACACGCGCAGACGGTGGGCGATGATCCCCATCGAATGGCCGTCGCGCTTTCGGCCGACGTCGGACCTTATCCGGACGCGTTCACGGTGCGATGCGGAACCGCCCCGAACTCAGAGGGTGACGGAGCGCAGATCGGTCTCGGCGCCGGTGTGTCGGCGATCGACCGGCCGCGATCGATGGTGTTTGTCGAGGCTGACGTGCGGGCGAGTGTCTACAGAGGCAACGCATGCGGCGGGAATGTTGGGGACGGTCCTGAGGTGAGGACCCTCTTCCTCCCGGTCGCAGGAACGCCGGGCATGCCGCTCGTCAGAACGGTGCTCCATACGGGGATCGAGACGCCCCCGAGTTACCCGTTGATGTTGCGTGCGACCGTCGGCGCCGGAATGATTTGGAGCGCGCACACCGCGCCGCTCGGGTCCGTGACGATTGGAGCCGGCAGCAACAACCCCGGCCCCCGGTTTTTCACAGAGTTGGAGTGGGACGTCAGCCGAGCGCGGATGACCGTGGAGAAAGAGGTATCCCTACTGACGGGGAACGCCGACTCGTTCTCCACCGAGGTCGCACACCCGGCGTGGATGGCGCTGCGCATTGGCGTGGAGTGGCCTCTTCGCTGATCGACGGCGCTCACGGACGAACGCGGATGACCGTCTTGCCCGCGCGCCGCTCGGTTGAGTTGAAGATGGCGACGGCATCGTCGAGCGGCGCGACGGTCCCGATGTTCGTCCGCAGTCGCCCGTCCCGCACCCGCTGGACGATCTCACTCAGTTGGGCACGATCGGTCTCGACGACGAAGTCGATCGCAAGGCCGTCAACGGGCCGCGCCTCGGACGGCCCGACGATGGACACTAGCGTTCCTCCGGGTCGAATCAGGCGAGCGGACCGCTTCCCGACGTCGCCGCCGATGACATCGAACACCAGATCGACGCTGCCGACGTCTTCCAGCGCGCCGCTGTCGAGGTCGACAAACTCGTGCGCGCCGAAGTCGAGCGCCTTCTGACGGTCGGCGGCGCGTCCAGTGCCGATCACGTGGGCGCCGGCCAATCGTGCGAGTTGCGTCACCATCGACCCGACTGCGCCGGCCGCGCCGTGCGCGATTACGCTTTGCCCCGCCCGAAGGCGGCCGTGCTCGAACAGTCCCTGCCATGCGGTGAGGCCCGAGATTGGCAGGCTCGCGCCCGCTGTGAAATCAACGTCGCCCGGCAGCGGCGCGAGGTTGCGTGCCTCGATCGCCACATACTCGGCCAAAGTGCCGTCGCGATGCCAGTCCGCGAGGCCGAACACGCGCTGTCCTAATGAGAGTCCCGTCGTGCCGTAGCCGAGGGCGGTGACCACTCCCGCCAGCTCGTGGCCGGGGATCGACGGTGTTCGATCACGGCCGCGGCGATCGGTCCAGGTCGATGGCCACGCCAACTCAGTCCCGACGAATCCCGACGCATGAATCTGAACGACAACGTCGTTTATCGCGGCCGACGGCTCGGGCCGCTCCCCCAACTTCATCCCGCCAGTTCCCGCAGCCTGGTCCGTCACCACGATCGCCTTCATTCGGAATTGTCTCCTCAGTCATTTTGGCGCCGAGATACGCTCGTACGCGGGCGCAAGCGCGCTGCCACGCGCTCATGGCTGACTCAGCCGCTGGTCTCGTAGGTGGTCTACTCATCCCGCGACCCTTGGCGATGCATCTGGCGAAACGGGTCGTCTCTTTACGAATGCCACCGCCGCCAGGAGGGGCGACTTGATGTCCGATTACATCGCCGAGGCACGCCGCGCCGTTCGAGCGCTGACCCGCAGCCCCGGATTCGCGATCGTCGCCGTGTTGTCGCTCGGCGTCGCGACCGCGCTCAACACGACCGTGTACTCGCTCCTCGACGCAATGGTGAACCCCGCCATCGCCGTGCACGACGCCGAGCAACTGCGTGGCATTCGCATCTATGGCGACACACACCGCCGCTTGACCACGGCCATTCTCGACGCGGCGTTTCGCGACGGGTTGCACGGCTATGAAGGGGCAACAGGTTACCTGCCGCTCGGCGACCACGTAACCGTCGAGCACGGAAGCCGCGCGCGCGATGCCAGCGGCGTCGCGACCCGGGCCGACTTCTTCTCGGTGCTCGGGGCGCAGGCGGTCAAAGGCCGTGTCTTCGCGCCAACAGACGACGGTGAGCCGATGGCCGTGATCAGCGATCGACTCGCCGCTGAGTTGTTCCCGGATGGTGAGCCGGTGCTCGGCGCGTCAGTCGACATCGACGGTCACCCGCGGACGCTTGTCGGCGTCATCCGGCGCGACGTGGGGTTCGGACCTCTCGATCACGACGTCTGGATTCTTCCGACAGACGTTCGGTCGGCCGTTCCGCCAACGCTCATTCGGTTGCGGCAGGGTGTCGATCCGAAGTCGGCCGCCCCCGAACTCGCCGTGATTGCAGCTCGGCTCGCGGCAAGCATTGGCGTAGACCCTTCGACAGTCGCCATCGTTCTTGGCAAACCGACTGTTCGGCCGTTTCATGCCGGACCGTTGCACTGGGCGCTGGTCGCTTCAGCGCTCGCGATCCTGCTCGTCGCGTGCGGCAATCTCGCCAACCTTCAGTTGGCGCGCGGAATGGGACGTTCGGACCTGGCTGTCCGCTCCGCGCTGGGCGCCACGCGAAGGCAGCTCGCGGCCATGCTCATGTGGGAGAACTCCATCCTCGCCGCTGCGGGCCTCGTGGTCGGCTTGGTGCTCGCGCTGTGGGCGTCCGACGCATTGCGCGCGTTCATTCCTCCGCAAGTCGCGGAGTACATTGTTGCGCCGCGGACGAACTGGCGCATGGTTCCAGCCGCCGTGGGCGCGGCAGTGATCGCACTCCTCGTTGCGGGGCTGCTACCAGCGTGGCGCATCTCGCGTGTCGATCCGAATCGGCTCCTCGGTCTCCGCGCCGGAACAGGCAGCCATAGAAAGCATCGCCGCGTCTACGCGGCGCTGATCGCAATCCAAATCGCGCTCGGCTTGCCGCTGCTAAGCGGGGCCGGGTTGATGGCGCGCTCCGCTTGGCGGCTCGAAAGCACGAGCTATGTGATCCATCACTACGTCGGCTTCGACCCGGGGCCCATCGTCGTCGCCAACGCGCGAATGAGCGCGGCGACCGTCGGAACCGTTCGCTTGGACTCAGTCGCAAACTCCATCGAGTCTCGGCTTCGCACCGTGCGCGGTGTTTCCGACGCCGCCGTTCGGTTTTCGATTGCGCCAGCCGGGAAGGCCGTGACTGCTGAGGGTAACGATCGCCTCTACCGCGAAGTGCCGGCGCCGATGTGGAGTCCCGACGTCGTGAGCGCGTCGTACTTTCGAACCTTGGGACGTTTCCTCACGCACGGGCGAGAACCCAGCTACGGCGGCCTCGAAGGACAGGTGGTCGTTGACGAGCCGACAGCCTGGTTCCTGTGGCCGAGCGGTGATCCGATTGGACGCCGCATCAAGTTTGGCGACTTCAGATCGAGCGAGCCTTGGGCGCGCATAGTCGGCGTGGTCGGCGACGCGCGCGACACCGCGACGATGCGGCTTGCCGACCCGGCCTTGGGCTATCACCTGGGGACAGCGTATCGCACGTTCACGCCCTCGGATCTCGCGCCGCATTCAAAGGACGGATACTCGCTACTCATCTACGTGCGCACGCGGCGGTCTGCCGGCCAGGCCGCGGTCGACATCCGGCACGCGCTTTGGGCGACGTCCGGCATCCTGTCATCGCGAGTGGAATCAGCCGACGATCATTACGGCCTTTCGCTGCACCGGTCGAGCGAACGCTTCGTTGCCTCGATCTTCAGCTTGTTCGCGGTGCTTGGTGTCGGCCTCGCGATGATGGGCGTGTTCGGCATCGTCGCCTATTCGGTGAATGAGCGCCGGCGAGAGTTCGCCGTACGGATCTCACTCGGCGCGACCACGAGAGACGTGCTGCGAGATGTCCTGCGAGAAGGACTGCTTCTCGTATTGCTCGGGACGGCCGGTGGCCTGCTGCTCACGCGCCGATCTACACCGTGGCTGGCGATGTTCATGACCGGAATGAACGATCTGTACGACGCTCCGTTCTTCGCGGCGCTGGCGCTCGCGCTGGCTGCGGCCGTATTGGTTGCAGCACTCGTCCCGGCGATGCGAGCAACTCGTGTTGACCCGATCGCCGCACTGCGGTCCGAGTAGCTGCTATCCAGACCGCCAACGGTCAAGGAGGATATCGTCATCACGCCCGGCGCGCCGCAGCGCTCCTGAACCCGTCATCGTACCATCAGTAGTGCACCTTAAGGGGAGTCCCATGAGGATCAGCACCATGCTCGCAGGACTGTGTCTTGTCGTCGGGTTACGGCAGAGTTCTGCGCAGCAGCCGGTCCAACCAGTTTTTGAGTTGTGTCCAACCGGGCTACCCCTTTTTACAACGAACGCGGTCCAGGTCCCGGCGCAGTTCGTGGCGGACTCGAGCCTGCGAGCGAGGCCTGCTTTGACGCGAAGTGATTCCTCGAATATGGTGCGCTTCGTCGTCGACACGACCGGAAGAGTCGAGCCGCAAACGTTCCAGGGGCTGCGTGTCACCGACTCTTCATTGTTCCGACGCGCACAGAACAACATCGGACGCTGGCGATACGAACCGGCGCGGGCGAGCGGATGCCGCGTGCGCCAAGTTGTCATTGCGTCCTTATCGCGGTAGCTCGCCTGGCCCCCGAGCACGGCGGTTCCCCCAAAGGTCGTGCGAATCTGTTGGCGCCCGCGCGTCGGGTGTTCATCTCATCGGGCGTCGATTCCGATCGCATGGAGCCACGTCGGCTCGGCGACGATGCTGAGTGGTTGGCCCTTCTCGCGCCATCGTACGGCGGCGTCAATCTTCAGACCGTGAGTGGACTGGATCCATGCTTCGCTGCCCAACAGGCCAATCACCAGATAGTTCGTCTTGGCCGTCACGGTATCCTTGAAGCGGCCGCCGTGAGCTGCAACCTGCTCCTGCGCCCACTTCCTTGGCCCAGACGCGAGAATCCCGGTGAAGACGAACTCGCGATCGGGGAACATGATCGTCGGTGGCGGACGATCGAGCGGAAGACTCGTCGGCTCGCGCATTGACGTCGATTGGTCTGCGGCCTCGCCGGTCAATTCGAGCAGCAGCTGGTGAAGCTCGGCGCGCTCGTGCTCGTCGACGACGCCATCCTCGAAGATGGTCAGCATTCGCCTCGATAGCCGGTCACCGGGATAGACCTTCGCCACATCCGCGTTTGCGGCGAGCCACTGCTTGAGCGCCGTGACCTCGCCGTCAGAGACGGCACCGTCGCAGATCATGCCTTTTGCAAGGCCGATCATTTCGGCGATCTGACGGCGAACGGTCCGATCGAAATGGAGGCTCTTCGGCGGCTGACCGTGCTCGTCGCGAAACGTCATCGGTTCGAAGGTGCAGCGGGTCCGCGACTACCCGCAAGCACGCGATATGGGTGCGTTGGACTGTGGCGTTCTGGTTCTGTGGACTCGTGAACGGTAAGGAACGGGTCCGAGTAGCGAAGTCGCTCAGCGTTCACGTGTCCAGAGCAGCAACGCGCCGCAGCGCTGCGACGTGTGAGCGAACTCGATGGGTGCCGACTCGTTGTCGGGATAGTACTCGACTCCCGCCAAATCAGAGATTTGGAACTGAGTCAGGTCGAACGGTGGAATGGCAGCGAGCTGGTCTCGCTTGCCGATTGGTCGGTCTTTCGACAGTTGTTG
The DNA here is from genome assembly GCA_963789315.1 of uncultured Gemmatimonadaceae bacterium. GTDB lineage: Bacteria > Gemmatimonadota > Gemmatimonadetes > Gemmatimonadales > Gemmatimonadaceae > JAQBQB01. The sequence continues at coordinate 403,123 of CAWBKI010000016.1, forward strand.
TTGCGGCGCGGACAACGGTATTCCGTCGAGATACACTTGAGGCGGGCCCCCGCCTGCACATCGCGGCGACTGAAACAGATACGTTGCACCGTGCCCGCCCTCGGCCAAAATCACGCCGGGCGCATGAGTCCGGAGGACATCGCCGAGCCTCCTTCCCTCTGCCAGACGCAGCGCCGAATCGCCAACAAAGTAGCCCGTCGGGCTGTTCTGTAATCGCTCCAGAAACGCGTTTAGGCGCCCTGAAATGTAGCGACGCGTTGAGTCCTTGACCACGACGGTACTGAGACGAACCGTCCGTGCCATCGGCACAACTACGGTGACGTCCGAGGTTACGTCGGCAGGAATGTCAACCGAGACGAGTTTCATTCCGTACCCGATGCGGCGGATGACCAGCGAAGCGGGTCGATCCCGGCGTCATTCGAAAACGCGCGTGACCCGTCGAATCGAGGACGGTGGCCTGGACGCTCGTCGAATCGAAGACCTCGGCGCCGGCAAGCAGGCTGTTGTCCAATGAGTCCCGCGCTTCGATCGTCAGCCAGTGGACCGGCGTCCCGCGAGAAGCGGACGCTGCGTTCAAGGCATGAGCATCCGCAAATGCCGCGTTCTCCGTCGACGACAGTAGGCGCATGGCAAATCGGTGCTGCGTCGTGATTTCGGCGCGCGCCTGTGTGTTGACGCCCTGAGGAGCGAATGCGGTGTGCGAGGAAATGTCCGCGATCGCAAGGATCGACGGGTAGATCTCGTCGAACGTCGTTGTCACCTCAACACCCTCCACCCACGGCAACTGTCGAGGAGGCCGGGACAAGCGAAACACCTCGCGGCGAACTTGATACGTGGCTGTGTCGAGGTACATCGATCCGTTCACGTCGGGTACGGTGATCCGATCGTCCGTCCGAAAATCGACGCGCCAAAGCGTCTCGCGACCGATCTGTTCCCTGCCGATTTCCACGAAACAGTGCGTGCCCAAGAAAGTTGAGTCCGCCAGCGTCTCCAGTGACGGAATATGCAACGAGGCCGACTTGGCGGAGCTACCCGGGTTCTGCTCGACGATTCTGCCCGGTCGATACCTCCAGGCGTCAGCGCCCGTGAGTTGAACGGTGTCGCGAGTGTTCTCGTCCAACTCTCCGTTTCGGGCTTCCAGTGACGTCGCGCGATCGAGGTACAAGACGAATGGGTGTTCAACTGCGAACAAGTGATATTGAACGGCGTTCTGACGAATCTGCTCGAAAAACGCCGCCAGGACTGAATCATCGGTGGCACGAGGCGGACCAGGGGGCGTCGCAACCTGGTTTTGCCGAAATCGCCGTTGCGGGCAGTGAGAGCGCGAGAGGATCGAGTGGCACGCGTACTACCGTCTCCTTGCCCGCCTTGATGAGCACCGAGACGCGGTGCGGACGAAATCCGATTCTCCTCACATCGACCTGGGTTTGACCGGGGGTCAGATCCCGGAGGGAAAAGGTGCCGTCGATACCAGTAAACCGCTGCCTGCCCTGGGTCGTGATCGCGACGACGGCGAACTCCAGGGGAGTACCGCGCGTCTGATCGTACACGCCGCCGCTGAGTGAGCCCGTCGCCTTAACGGCGGCCGGTGCCTGCGCGGAGAGTCGCGGGCCCGTCCACCACACGCCGACGATCGCGGCCAGTGCTCTCGACTCGCCGCAATCCCCTAACGCTTCTCATTCCGCGGATGAATGAACGGAGTTGGCCCTGTCGGCGCTTGCTTGGCCATGCGACTCGCACTTGTTCGGTGTGTCATTTGGCGATACGCTGAATGATCGCTCCAACATGATCTACATCGATTCGAGACTCCCGATCAAGAACCTGCAACGCGGCGAGCCCGACGCGCCGTGCCGAGCGGTGTCTGGCGTGCCCTCTGTTGAAACCGCTCTGTCGGCCAATGAGTGATTGGTTCTCGCCGACGGCTCGTCGTATTCTTCGGAGTCCCCGAGTTCTCGCCGTGCCGGGCGTGGCCCTCTTCGCAGGATATTGGTGGTTTGCGACGCAGCGGGCGCGCGCTAGAGAGGCGGCACGATCTTGATTGCGGCACTCGTGGTGATCGCAGTTGTCGCTGGCAGTGTCGTCCACTACCTCCACAGCAACGACTAGCCCGCTTCCTGGCGCGGTTTAGAACTGCGATCCGAATGATGATGGACTGCCCGGCAATTGAACTGAGCGACAGAAGTGCCGATCAGCGTCCGCGTTGTACGGCGCGGATACTCGGTCGGCGGTGCCCGCTGCCCCGATCCGTGCCCCCACGGCGTATTCCGACCCTCATCCGCCTAGAGCGCATCAGGCAGTCCCGTGACCACGATGCCCGCCGCCGAACGAATGATAACCGCCACCGGTTTTGTCGAACGTCCGTACATCCGTCGTTCCCCGTTCGGTCCAAGCACGTCGCACTCGATCACGAGCCGACAAGCGTTTGGATTGGCGCGGACCACGAGCGTCACCGGAATATCCGGCAGCCGACGCTCGAAAGGCACTTCGCAGCCGAGCAGTTGCGACGTTTCGCCAAGTTGAGCCTGTTCACTCGCGCTTGCCGCGAGGACCAGCGCATCCAGCGCCTTGCTATGCGTCAACCCGTCCCCAATGAACTCCACGTACGTCGGATCGGAATGAATCGCGAAGCGCTCGGCCGCGTCGTCGAGCGTCATCCGGCGCAGTGCAAGGCGCGTGGTACTAAGCGGCAGATCGAGGAGCAGGATGCTTATGCGGACGTCGAACGCCTTGTTTCGGCGTTCGTTAGGCTCACGCGTTGAGGGGCGTACCGGCGTCGCCACCAGCGGTAGTGGCTCGCCGAGAACGGCCGCAGGCTCGAGCGATGCATCATTGAGCTTGAGGCCATCCCGAGTGGTGGCCGCGCGTCCAAGCACTGCGCCTGTCGCGAAGAGGACGAGTCCAGTTGCGAGCGAGGGGATGACCGCGACGTGTTCAAGTCCGAGCGGCGGCAGCAGGAGGAGCGTCAAGCGTACGCCGAAAACGGCCTTCGAATCCCGGCAGCGGCCGAAATGGAGCCGAATGTGAAGCACGCTGAACTGAGGAATCGACGCATTTCCGACTCGTCTCGTGTGAGCGTAGAGATGCGAGCTGACCCCGGTACCGTGCCGCGATACGACAGACTGTGTCACCTGCCGCTGATCATACAGCGAAGGGTTCCGAGTGGCCAGCGATGACGGCGCCAACCGCCGTTTCGGAAATGAACGCCACGCGCCGCCGCGGCTAGGTCGCGGCCTCAATCCGAGCCAGAAAGCGTCGCACCTGGCTGTCGTTCCGCCGGGGGACACTCTCCGCGCAAACGTCCGCCCGCTCGGCGGCAGCGTCTTGGCCGCTTCGCCTATCGCTTCCTGATAGACCCGGAAAGCATTCTCGGCCACGTCGGGCCGGAGCTTGGCGAGCTTCTTCTTCGGTCGGTCATCGAATCACGACCGCCTGGTCTTTGGGCACACACACCCTACGCCAGTCCTCGCCGGTCTTCGGCAACTCGTAGCGCGCGACGTGCAGCGCGCTATCCGTGAAGACGGTACGCGACTCCTGGGTCGGCGGCTTCGGCTGACTCGCCTTGAACCTCTTGGCAATCGAATCCAACGACGCGCTCGTCTGCGGGAGACGCTGAATGATCGCCTGCACCGAGTCAGGGTTGCCGATGACCGAGTCGGCGTGAGTCATGGCGCGCGTCGCAGGAATCGGCTGAGATTGATGGCTGGACACACAGCCGGACGCGGCTAGGGCGGCGACGACGAGAATGGCCTGACGACAATGCCTCTCCTTGCTGACCGATCCCCCAAAAAATAACGCCAACCGATCAACTCCGCACCGGCACTAGCGGTAACTCAAAGTTGAACGGAACCCCCGGCAGTCGACCGCCGCCCCGCTCATCGTGCGAGCAGTCGTCGTGCGCACGCACGGCGCGTGAGGCGGGGTCGCGTCATCTTTACGGATGTCCTTGTTACAAGACCCTGTTCGCGCGCTCGATCAAATCAACTGGTACCTAGAGCATACCGACATCGTACGCTTTCCGGCGGGGTTCATCAAGTCGGCGGGCAACCTGTTGAGGGCAAGTAAGGTTGCGCCTCGAGTCGGCCACCCCGGGTTACCAGCCCCCAACCCCGAGGCCGCCCCCCCGATGGCACGGGCCGCGGGAGTGTTGATATTGAAATGGAAGCGGCGACTAGACAGCGACGTATCAATCGGTGAGGCAGCTTCCCGCATGACGGATATAGCCAGTTTCCAGATCTCAATGGACGGCTTCAAGAAGCTGACGAGCTGATTTCACCTACTTCGCAGAGCATGTTCTCCGTGGCGACTCATGGGGTCGTTCCTCAAGATTGCCAGCTTGATCGAAGCCTCGTCGAAGCGCGCGATCGGGCGGCGACTCGGGATCGATCCGTCGTCTGAGGGAGTTGGCCGCCTCGAGTTTTACTCCGCGCTGGTTCTCTGCAGAGATGCGAAGTTGATCACAGTGGAGGCCTTCGACTTTGCCAACTACGTGCGCCAGGTTCGCAACGATATGGTGCACAAGGGCGGCATCCTCCACCTTGACATCGAGCAGTTTGGCGGCTCGCGCTTTTTTCAGAGGTACCGAGCGCGCGTCGACGCGTTCATTTCGATTCGAGGAATGAAGATCGACGATGGCGCGCGGGAGCACCTCAGAACCCTGCTCGTGGGTTGCATCGCATTCTTAGCGCTCCTCGTCAAGGCGCTCTTCAACGAGGATTGGCTTCAGCCGAATCGCCCACCGTAGACACCGCGTCCTCGGCGTCTATCTCGCCCACCAGCACACCCGACAAGTTCTGGATCCGGCGTGACCTCGTCACTCACCGTGGCGCGTGGCCGCGTCGACGCCAGCCTTACCCACCGATACCGTGTTGGGCGCCGCGCTCCATGACCTCAGGGACCCTGAGGGTTGAGCTGGTCGGCTTGTTGGGGCCTCACCTCCCAAAGTTGAGGCTCAGCAGTTGCGCGGTGTCGTGCGTGACAGCGCTACTACGGCCCCTGTCCCGGGGGCGGTTGCGACGTTGGCCGATCCTGGAGGCCGGATCGTAGCGCGCGGATGTTGTCCGGGGTACGGCAGATTTCTGTTGCCGTTCGTTTCGGGCGCCGCCGCACTTCGGTGATCCACATCGGTTTCCGGCCGCGAGAACAGGTCCTGACATCTCTTGGTCGAGACACGTCGGTACAAGTCTCGCTGGCGCGCCTCCCGGCGATTCTCAATTCAGTTCGCGTATCCGAGCCAGAACTCTGCCCAGCATCGGCAGACCGAGGCACGGCGTTCCGGCTGTGGTCAGAAGCTCGAGCCGGTTTGCAGGCGGCGGCCGTCGCGAAAGAAATGAACGTCGGTCGGATTACCGCCGTGACGTTTCGGCGCGCCATGGACCCGCGCGACGATGCGATCCATCGGCAGCAGAAGCAAGGAAAGACTGGCGCCATGAACCGTCCGTTCGAGGCGGCTGCGCCGGCCTCGAGTTTCGCACAGTCCGGGTATATGCGCGAAGACGCGTCTGGGCGGACGTTCTTCGCCCCGGACGGTGACGTTCTTCTCGATCCATCATTCGCGGGGTCGCATTGCTTTCATGTCAGCGCCCCCGATGCCGGGCACGCCGGCGAGATTGGACTGGTGTTCACGCCGCTCAACAGGCGTGACACTCTCGTTGATGTGTCGGGCACCATCTGGATGGATGTCGCCAAACCTGAGCTTCGGTCGCTCGAATTTCGATATACGGGGCTGGAGCCAGCGGCGATTGACGCCCGGTCCGGGGGCCACATCGAGTTTCATACGATGCCGAACGGCGTTGCGGTCATCACAAGTTGGTCCATTCGCCTGCCTGTGATGACGCCGATGGTTGTCGACCGGTCCGGTCTTCGGCTCCCATGAGCGAGTTGGCCCGACGGGATCGCCACGACCTTCATGTCAGCGAGATCCTGGAGAGCGGCGGCGAGGTGGTGAGTGCGACGTGGCAAGACGCCACCGTGTGGCTCGCGCAGAAGGCTCTCGTTGAGGGCACCGTTCGAGAACGCGGAAGCCGGGCAACTTAGCAAACGCCGTGGTAAATCTGCTCGGAACGGCAGACAGTGCGACGACCGACGCGAACGGGCATTTCCAGATCGATCCGGGCGTTCCCGGCCGCTACGTCGTGGCGGCGGCCGATACGTCTTTCGCGGCCTTCGTGCCTCCTCGGGCCGTGTCGACGTCGACGGTGATAGGTCGCGGGGCCGTGATGCGGATCGACCTCGAGCTCCCCCTCGGTTACCGCGGCGCTTGCAGAAGCTTGTAAAGCGCAGCAGGGCGACTCGCACACGACTGTGTTAGTGGGGCAAGTGACATTGTCGCGAGGCACTTTGAGTCAGGGGAAAGTGCGCGCTGAGTGGCTGGCGGAAGCGTCACCGCTGGCTCGCCGGTCACGATCACTGCGGTTGCCGGTGGAAGTTCGTCGAGTCAGGCATCTGCTACCGCCGCCACACAAAGTGTCGATCTTGACGAACGCGGTCGATTCACGATGTGTGGCGTGGCGACCGAGCGGCCGATCCGCCTCCACCTTACGCAGGGGGGCGCTTTTGCGGACACGATCGTCTTCGCGCGGGACAGTCTGATCAAGTCGGTGGCTTGGCATCCTGCGCCGCATTTTGTTGCGGCAGGCATAGGCTCGGCTTCTTTCAGCGGCACCGTGTTTCGCGACGTTTCTGGCGCGCCAATGGCGGGGGCCGATGTGTGGCTGCCCGGGCTCGATCGACGAACCGAAACGGATCGGAGTGGCGCGTTTCGATTCGACGGTCTGCCACCGGGTCGCCAGATCGTGCAAATCCGGCACCTGGGATTCGAGCGAGTTCGGGACACGCTGACCGTCAGCGCGGACGGCTCGATAACCCGACGCTATTCGCTCGCGTCGACGGGCACTGTCTTGGACACGGTGCGAACGGTGGCGGTCGCGGAGAACGATTCCTTTCTCCACAGTTGCGTGGTTTTGAAAGACGCCGCGTTGCTGGCGCCGGGGGACAGTTTGTTTCCGACAGTACTCTGCGCGCGAATGGAGAGTTCGCCACTGAGCACCATCCTTCGTGGCCGCGTCGCGGGCATCACCTGGGTTGCCGGACAGTATGCCGTGTCAGTCTCCAAGGCGTGTCGAGGCGCGCAGCTTTTGCACTCCTGCTCGAGCCCGGATTGCTATGTCGCGGTCTACATGGACGGAACTGCGCTGTATACCTCGGGCGCCGGAGCCACTGGCGGCCCACCTCCTGATCTCAGCCGAATCAACGCCAGCGAGCTTTCGGGGGTCGAGTTCTATCCGAGCGCGGCGAGCGCGCCGGCAGGTATGACAGTGAACGATGACGGATGCGGCACCCTATGGCTTTGGACTCGGGAACGGTAGCGGGCGGCGCGGCCCGTTCGCTGGTGGTAGTGCACTGGGAGGCAGGCATGCGCGATTGGCGAGGGCTGATCGCCGTCGTCGCGACCGCGGCACTGGTGGCCGGATGTCAACGAGAGCATCCACCATCGAACGTACGAACGTAGTAGTCGCCGCCGAAAGTCTCCAGCATCCACTGGGCCTCACGCGATCCCTCACACGAGGATCATGTGATCCGGTCGCGGGTTAACCCCGCCGGGTCGAGATCTAGAACCGCATCAGGGAGTTTTCGAGCAGTCTGTCGACGCGTTGTTGGCGGAGGCCGGAAGAGCGAGCTTGAGATGGCGAACCGAGTCGGCAAGAAGCGGCAATGGAAAGCGCGCGGTTTCGTATCCCCGACAGCGCACGGTCACTAGAACTCGGTTCGCGGGTAACATCGCAATCTCGAAAATGCCCGTCTTGTTCGTGACTCCGACCCGACCGGGGTCTTCGATTTGGACGATCGCGTTACTCAGCGGTTCGTTGTCGGCATTGGTCACGATCCCCGCTACACCAGCCGACCCGGTGCCCACACGTTTCGCGGCGGCGGCCGACATCAAGGTCGTTGCCCCGTCGCTGCGGTAGATCTCGGTGCCGGACCGACGTACGCTGGTGATCATCCCGCTTCGCGTGACGAGCCGTGGCCACATGATCCAGACGTTGTCGCAATCCTTTCCCGAATAACAGGTCTCCGGGCGCCTCTCAACCACGTGGGCCTTTAGCCCGCTGATGCGCCACTTCACCGCATCGGGCGGCGTCCGAACGGTCCAACGAACTGTCAGCCACTCGCCACTCGGAAGGCGAAGGAAATCGGCATCGCCTCCGAGTTCGAGCTGCTCGTTCATCGGGAGCGTGATGCAGTGTGGTCCCGTCCCGGGCAGATTTAATTTCGGATCGGGGTCCGGATCGCAAAGCGACACCTTGTCGCCGGGCAGATTCGTGTATTCGAATGTCAGTCGCCGCAATTCGGCCGTCGCCCGATCCATCCACAAGACTCCGCTCACGTCTACGAGACTGTCGCGCGTTCGACGTGGGGTGAAGGCGATTCCAATCCATTCGGGATGATCGGGCGCTGCGCCCGCAATGCTGAAGCAATGCTGAGCCGCAAAGTCGTCGGACAAGAGCATCTCGGCGCTGGGCGCGTCGAACACGAAACTCGAATCGAGCCGATGCCGGACGTATCCCGCCGTAATGAGAGTCTCCGCCGGGGTGCTCGCGAACACGCGGTTGACGACCGCCTCGTGCGCGCTCGCCGTGTCAACTTCCGCGTACAGCGCGCGGCGGTACGGGCCCGCGGGCGGATCGTGATGGTAGTGGATGGCGTCGACATGTCCGCGGACAGAAACGACGCGGACGTCCAGCTGTCCGCCTTCCTCGGACAGAGTCGTCGCACTGAGCGCACCACGCGCCTGTTCCCAAAGTTGAAGGACCGTCTCGGCCCTCGCCCCGCTCAGCCCGCAGTCACCCTCGTCGCGAACCACGACTGCAGCAATCGAGATCGGTAGTTCCCGGAGTACGATGTCTTGAACGAGATTGCCGACAGAGACATCGATGTCGCCCAGGACTGTCGGACGAAATCCGATGTGAAGCGCTCGCAATTGGTATCGACCGGCCGCCGGCAGTCGAAGTGAGTAATTGCCGGACTGCGAGCTCAGCGCACTCGCGACCGTCTTCCCGTTCGACATGATCGCGCTGACAACGATGCCTGCCGCCGGAGTCGTGCTATCGGCACGCAAGACACGGCCTCGAATGGATTGTGCGGGCGCGCGGGTAGCGAGTGCGCAGGCCGCGATCCCGAGAACGCATATTCGCATCCTACGCATCCGAGCCACAACCTTAGTATGGGCAGCCCGAAGCGCGGCCGCCAGAGCGCGCAGAAACAGGCGTTAGCCGGACCGCGGCGCCTGGCGTACAGTTTCGCGCCGACCGTGTTCGGGCATTGGGACAGCGGGACGCCGTACCTCGTTACGCCGATCCGGTGCCGCGCAACGAAACTGCCCGGCGCCCCGATCAGAATGCTTGCAAACTCAACGACGGGCTAGACACAAGGCGGATCGAGGCCCCCCGCCGGAGGCAACCGTGACGTTCACATTATGGAGTCGTGGATCCGTTCTCGGCGAACTGGAATTGCCGGACGACTCCGGCGGGACGCGACTGCTCGTCGGCCCATTTCGCCCCACCGACGCCGGGCGCGCCGCGTTGCCAGCGTTTCTCGACGCGCAGGCCGCCTTGATGGCTATCGGCCCCATGCTCGAACGTCGTGGCATCACGCGCGAGAGCCTTGGAGGCGAACTCGGACAAGTCGTCCACGAAGCGCTGCATGACTCGCCAGAAGGTCAACGCGTTATCCAAACAAAGGCGACGCTCGACGCACTCGCTCTCGAGCTGCACGATGTGGACGGTATACCCGTCCCGATGAGGCAGGTTACGATTCGAGATGTGTGGATTGCCGGGTCGGCTGCCGAACTGCCCACCGAAGCGCGCACGCGCATCGAGGCCATAGGCCTCCCGCAGTACTTGGCCGCGGTGACCCTGATGTAGCGTCGTTAAGCAGCGATCCAGCCCCCGAAGACATGAAGCTATCGGTTCTGATCATCCCGATCTTGGCCGTCGCATGCATCCGTACGGCTCCGGTTCCCGTGCTCGGAGATTGGATTGCGTCCGACTCGAGCCAGTATTCGCCGGTGGCGCATTTTCTCGCTCATACGACGCTCGCAGCGGACGGCATTCACATCGCCATCGACTCCGGGTCGCTCTTCGTTCCGGGTGTGGTGGTTCCCGACTCGCCAGCGCTCATGAGCGGCTTGTCTCTGACAGCAATCCTGGCCGTACCGGATTCAGGGTCACTCGCCATCGTCCAACCGGCTCAGGGCCGAGCCGCCGCCGAGCGGCGCGCGTGGCGTCCACTCGCCTCGAGCGACTCGGCACCTTTGGTCGACGTTCTCCACTATGGTGAGCGCGTTCAACTCCCGCCGATCCGACTCGTGATCCCGTCGGCGACGACCCCAGAAGGCGTGGCTTGGATCATTTATCGAATTTCGGGAACCGGCGTCGAACTCATGGCGCCCCTCGCGCCAGGCGCTCCCGTCCGTCGGCGTGACCATCCGGGGGGCGTTCGAGTATACGCGTGCGGGAATCGCGACGTCCGCGGATTGCTTGACTCCACCCGAGCCGCGCAACTGCGCCGCGCCTATGGGCTCGCCTGTTGAGATCCCGCGCCGCGCGAGGGGACGTTTGAACGTGCACAACAATCGCACTGTCGTTTCGCTGTTCGCTCCTCGCTCCACTGGCTCGCGCTCAGGTTCCATCGGTCGATTCGGTCGCGCAGACGCCCGTCGCGCGGAGCGCACGCTCTGAATCCAAGAGTGTGATCGCCTCGCCGTCAGGCGAGCGTCCAGCCGCGTATCTCCAGCCGACAAATCTCCCATGACCGACCAGCTCGAACAGCTCCCGCGACGAATCCAGCGAGGCTTACTACGCGGCTATCGGACGTTTCGCGGTCGAGTTCGAGCACGTTTGTCACGCAATGCAGACCTGCGTGCTGCAGTTGTTCACCCTACACGGGCTGACAAACTCCCGGCTGGGTGATGCGGCCCTCTCGGGGCTAACGGCCGATCCGATTCAGCGGGTATTTCGCAGCGCGGTGGTCGAGGCGCGAAAGCCGGACGGAATGTCAGCGGCTGACGAGAAGATCCTGGCCAATGTGTGCAAGCGTATCCGGACGCTCACCGAAACACGCAACAATGTGCTCCACCGAACGTGGTTCGTCGGATGGTTCGGTGAGGAGGAAAGTGACCAGAGCACGGTGCATGGCTGGAAGTTTGAAAACACTGCCAAGGGCGCGGAGTTTCGCCCCCTTCAGTACGCCGTCACGGACTTTGACGATCTTTCCAATCAGGCTCGGCTTCTCGCCAATTGCGTGCGCCGGATCGCTGGATGTTTGCTCATCGGCACGACGTTCGAAAAGAACTTCACTTTCGACGGCGACGGCAACGCCCTTTCGCCGGACTCGAAGATGACGGCGATCTAACCGCGAGCCGGATCCGCGGGAATGGGACCCACTGGCTGGCTCTTGGACCCTTTATAGGCTTGCGCGGTATTTTCGGGTGCTCAGCCGCGAGAATCCTCTAAGGAGAGAGGGCGAATTGGTCCGACGCGGACGATTCGGGATACGAGAATTGGCAAGCGTGTTTGTGGCCGCTGCTCTCGGCGGGATGCTCCCCCGCGCGTCGAGCGCCCAAGCCCCAGCGACGCGCGACACGGGGCGCGCCCAGGCGTATCGCGGACGTTTGCTCGGGCTATTCGACGAAGCAACCGGTCAGCCAATCGAGGGGGCGGAGGTCTTCGACGTCAGCACGGGTTGGTCGGCCAAGACCACGGCGACGGGCACGGTGAGCCTTGTCTTCGTCCCAGACGGCGGGGGCCTTGTTCGAATCAGAAAGGTGGGTTACGCGCCGCTCTTCACGCGCATCGTGATCTCACCGACCGATACGGCCCCCGTCACGCTCCTGCTGCCGCGCCTCACCGAGCTTCCGGCCGTTGTCACCAACGACACCGCGCACCATTTCATCTCGGGGAATCTGAATGGGTTCGAGGAGCGGGCCCGGCTCAAGATGGCAGGGTACTTCATCACCGACACGCTGCTCCGCAAATCGGAGAATCGCACGCTGGCGAACCTCCTCCGCTCGCAATTCCCTGGCATTGGTCGTCGGCTGAGTGAGGGACCGTTTTCTGCCACCTACTTCGCCGCAGGCGATGGGTGCGCCCAGGTGTTCCTCGATGGCGTTCCGATGAACTCCCCCGGAACCGGATCGGCCGGCGGTCGCGGGGCTGCTCGAACACGGCCCCAACCGTTCGATTTGAACTCGATTCAGATCTCCGCGTTGCAGGGCGTCGAGTACTACCCCAGGGGAGGAACAATGCCGGCCGAGTTCACCAGCGAACGTACCGGGTGTGGCGCACTGATGCTCTGGACGCGCGAGCGTTGAACGACTCCGGTTGGTAACGTGGTGCCTTTGGGCGAATGGGCGATCGAGTTGCCGCTGGCACGAACGCGACGGGGTCCCCATGGTGTGGGCGAGACGAGGGTTCAGCAATGGGAGCCGCGATGAGCATCGAACAAGGCGGTACAATTCACTGGCGCGTGAGCGCCGCCGACGGGTTGGTGCATGGCAATGCGCTGGATGCGCTGGTCCTCGCAGCAAGCGCGGGTGAGCAGGCTCGACTTGGCGAAAGTTCGCAACTGCTCGGCTGCGAAGTGCCGTTCGAGCGTCGGCTGCCGGATATTCCGCTGACGCTCGTGGTCCGCGCAAATCCAAACGCCGGTCGGCTCGTGGTCGAGTGCGACGTGCTTGGACCGAACGGGGAACGACGGATGTACGGACGTTCGACAAAACCAGTGGCAGTAATCATTCGCTCGACGGCGGGCATCATGGTCACGGGACTGCCTGACGCACCCTAGCCGGACAAGGGTCGGAAAGAAAACGCCGTTCCGTTTGCTCCAGCCCGCGAGGGGCGCCATGAGTTCCACCCCCGTTCCCGAAATTCGATAAATCGTCCAAAGCGGTCTACCGACGCAGAACACTGCTTGGCTGCACGCGCGCCGCGCGACTCGCGGGAACGTTCCGGGTCAGCAAGAGCCCGACAGCACACGAGGTGTTGTCGGGCTCTCAGTTGCCCTCCCGGGATCGACCATAGCCTCCCGATCCAGCGTCCTTCAGACAGCGTCAATCACGCCGGATCTAGTCGCGCGCGCGATTCGTCATTTGGGGGCGTGCGGCTCGCCGTAGATGAAGTCGTCCATCACGACGATGTCCTTGTTCCCTCCGGCGCTCACGTTGTCATTCACGGTAGCATCGATCGGGGTATTGCCCGAGGTGATGCGCACTCGTGCGACAATCGCGCGACTCGAACACGGCGCCGACAAACGAGAGTCCCGCCGCATCGCTCCGCCGAGGCGCCTTTACGGTCGCCAGCAGGTTTCCGGCGGCATCGAAGTACTGGATGGTCGTCGAACTATCGAGCCCGACATCCGCGAACACAGAACCGAATCCGGTCACCAGCGCCGGCGTGTTCGATCCGGCGACGACGAACTGAACATCGACGACCGTGCTTCCCCTCGCCGTGAAGAGCTTTGGTTTGCTGAAGGCGTTGAACTCGCCGGCATAGTTCGCGTTCACGTCGACGTATCCACTGTCGCTCATCCGGAACGCCGACCCGGGCGTCGTGAACAGCACGCCGCGCGGTGAATTCACGTTGAAGAAGGTGCCGGGGAAGAGATCGTTGTCCGTGAATGTCGCGGGCACGCCGTCCCAGTTTATCTCGCGGCGCCCGCCGGCCTGCTCTCCCGCGACGTTCGGGTTGAGCGCACCGAGCAGAGTTCGATAGGCGTTGACGGAAGCGGTGATGTCGCCGGTTGCGCTGGTGATCTGCACGTTGTGCGCTGTCGCCGCGATCGTGACGGAGGCGGCGTTGACGATCGCCGCGTGCAGAGAATCCGCGCCCGCCGCCGGTCCCATCGTCCACGTGATCGACGCGTTGCCGTTTGCATCCGTCTGGCTGGTCGCCGCGCTGACTGATCCGCCACCGGACGTGACCGTCCAGGTGACCACGGCGTTCGCGAGCGAGGCGCCATTCTGATCCAACACGTGCACGACAATCGGCAGAGCGAGCGGCTGGCCGGCGAGGCCGACCTGTGCGTTGCCCGCGCTCCCCGTGATGCTCGTCGCGTTGAGAGCCACCGCGTTGGTGACGTTGTCGTCGTGGCAGGCCGCGCTACTCAACAGGAGCGCGCTACCCACAACCGGTGCGAGCCACCGCGCATAAATACTTTGCTGCATGTTCACTACCCCTCCCTACTAGCAATGAGTCAGTTGTTGTCCTCTGTAGTTGAAGACGTGCGCCTGGGCGTGATGCGGACAGCGGCGCGGTGTCGGTCTCGAGTGGTCGTAGATATGTTGTATATGTTGTTAAGGTGCCGACGCCGGCCGCCACGGATCGTGCAACGCCGAGCGAATCGCATGCACCGATGTTCGCCCGCTGTCACCTGTTCCGCTTCTCGCGTTTGGCGCTGCCTGCGCCGCCAACAAACCGGTTGCGCAGACCTTCATTCCCGCCCCACTCGTGACGGCGCTGATGGGCGATGGGGGGGGCGGCGTCGCGTTGACAGGCGCATCTCCGAACTACAGCGTCGCCGCGCTACCGCCCGGCTATCCGACGAACCTCGTTCCAACGGGGCCGGTGAAGATCGTCGGGGGGATGACGACGGGTGACGAGACGGTCGCCGTCTTCGCGGATTCCACGCGACGACTCGCCGCGGTCTTCGAGCAGTTGTTCGTCGAACGAGGCTTCAAGAGACCCGCACCGACGGCTGGTTCAGGCTTCATGCCCGGCTCCGGGCCGGGCTTCTATTTCTGCGACGACAGCGCGACGGTGTCCGTTGCGCCGTTGACGGGTGAGAATCGGACGTCTGCCCGCGTGACGTACCGCCGGGTTCGAGGCCGACCGCCCTGCGAGATGCACCAGCCGCTCCGCTCAGCCGATGGACTCAAGCTGCCGGAGCTCAAGCCGCCGGCGGGCGTGCGCGTCGGAGCGTCGCACGGGGGTGGCGGAACCAGTGAGGCGAGCTCCGGCGCCGAGATCACCGGGACGAATCTCGTGCCGGCGGCGATCGTCGCCCACTACGCCGACCAACTCGTTGCCGCCGGCTGGACAGCCGCGCCGCCGGCGATAAGTGACCGGGTCGCGGCGCAGTATTTCGAAGCGAAAGACGCGTTGGGCGCACCGTGGGAAGGAGTACTCATGGCATCGGGCGGCAAGACCACGCTATCCGTCTCGTTGGCGATGCATCCGAGGGTGAACCGATGAAGAAGAGCGCAACGTCGCGGGTCGCACCGGCGTTCGTGTTTGGAGTGGTGCTGCCACTGTTGAACGCCGGCCGATCGATGGCACAGCAGGAACCCGCGAAGATTCCCATCGTCGTCGCTCAGGCGATGGCCTTCAGCTTCCTGGGACGGCCGCAATTCTTCGACGCACAAATGCCGCCGGACTGGCCGGCCGCGCTGGTGCCGCCCGGGGCGAAAGTGTTGGGCGGCGGCGTCGTTGGAAACCTGGCGATGTACCGAATGCGAGCCGTCGTCTTCGAATTCGATCCTGGCTTCAGCATGCGCCAGGTGTTCGAGCCCATTCTCGCACGGGCCGGCTATGCGCAACGAGCGCCGGAAGCCGCTCGCCCGAGGGACGGCGGATTCGTCGAGACCGCGCCGCCGCCGTCGCCGAACCAGGCCTACTGCAACGGATCCTCGGCTGCGACGTTCGGAGCCGTCGACTCCACGCATGCGCCTCACGTCGTCGCGCTGTACCTCATCGACGGCGAGGCCGGCCGACAGATGTGCACAGCTCAGCAGCCCGGTTCAGGGTCGCACACGTTTCCCGTGACCGTGCCGGCGCTCACGCCCCCATCGGGAACGATGTCGGCCGGCGGGGGCAGCAGCTGGGGTGGGTCAGGTGGCGACATGACCTCGTGGCTCCGAACGACGATGCCCGCGGACTCCATTCTCGCACACTACTCGAAGCAACTGGTGGCCGGCGGCTGGAAACCCGAAGGACGGCCGGCTGTCGGCGACGGCGTCAGCGTGCAGCGGTTTTCGTTCCGCGAGGGGCAGGATCCGTGGACGGGCACGTTGATCGTGATCGAGGCGGGCGATCGGCGTGACGTCATACTTCGCGTGGGGAAGACCGAATGAATCTCTGAATCGGCATCTTGGTGACTCAGAACGGTGGCCGGGCCGGCGCTCTCGATACATATGTCTGCACCGCGGCGAGCATCGAGTCGATGGCCGCACGATCCACGTACCGGCCATTGGCGAATACCGCGCGAATCGCGGTGGTGTTGCGGATGTCGGTCAGCGGATTCTTGTCGAGCAAAATCAAATCGGCGAGCTTGCCCGCGGCGACGGTGCCGAGCGAATCGGTTGCCGCGAAATAGCGCGCAGGCTCCAGCGTGGCGGCGCGCAACGCCTCGGCGGGCGTGAATCCCGCCTCCACGAGCAACGCCATCTCGTCGTGCACGCCAAACCCGGGCAGCACGAACGGGTTCGGCGTGTCGGTCCCGACGAGTACGCCGACGCCTGCCCGGTGCATCAACAGCGCGATACGGCCCATCAAGCCGCGTACCGAGTCCAGCATCGCGTTCGGCGGCGCTCCATCGAAGCCGCGACGCATGTCGGCGGGGAGATACGCGAGGCGCGGATCGGCGCGAACGGCCGCCCCCATCGGGGCCCCCAAGCCGCGATACAGCGTGAGCGTCGGAACGATCCACGTGCCATTCTTGACCAGCGTCGCGGCAACTTCGCGGCACTTCGCCTCGTCGAATGTATGCGCCGGCTCGCTCTCCGCTCGGCTCATCAGGCCGCCGTGCGCACCGAACGTGGCCATCGACGTCGTGGGCGCGAGGGTGTCCATGATCGCGACATACACGGGGCGCAGGCGGTCTGCATCGCGCGAGCAGGCGAGAATCAACCCGATCGCGTGCTCGAGGCTCTTCTGGCCGGCGTTCGACACCTCCACCGCCGACAGGGAGAGTGGCACGTGCCCCGATATCGGGATACCGACGCGGTGCGCTTCGGCCGCGAGCGCGAGGTAGATCTCGCGCGGCATGAACTCGTATTGCTTGATGAAATCGTACCCGTGCGTCTTGAGTGAATCGACGAGACGCCGCGCCTGCTCGGGCGTGCTGACCGCGATCGAGCCGGGCCACATCGGACTCGGCCCGTCGAGGATGGGAGATGCGACGACCATGCGAGGCCCGAGGAGCGAGCCGGCCGCGATCGAGGCCCGCTGCTCGAGCGCGTCGTCGTTGCCAAACATGTCTCGAATGCCAGTCACCCCGTTCGCGACCTCGAGCGGAATGAACACCGCGAGAGTCGGGTCTTTGTCCGGCCTGTGGGAGTGCATGTCCCAAAGGCCGGGGACCAGGTATCGGCCGCGAGCATCCACGAGACGCGCTCCGGCCGGGAGATGCGCCGATGCACTCGAACCGACGCTCGCGATTCGATTGCCGGCGATGATCACGGTTTGATCGCCGAGCGAGCGGCCATTCGCCACGTCGATGACCGTGACGTGCTCGATGGCAATCGGAGCTGCGCGCGCCGGGACTGCTCCTGCCTGAGAGGTCGCCGTGCGCGCATCGACGAGGAGCGATGCGCAGACCAGCACCACGTAGGAGCGTATCATGATCGAACTGTGGGTCGTGAGATAACGGCGGACGACAACCGCTCGCTCGAAGGTACGGGGCGCTGCGACGTGCCGTCAGTAGGCGAGAATCGGACAGTCATTGCGGGCAAGTCCCTTACAGTTTCCGAGTGGACCACATCGCGCGGCGCGGCGTATGTTCCGAATGTTCGGACCATCACGCGTGCGTTCGGCATTCCTCGTACGACGGAGCGCTTGTGGAGCATTTCCTCCAAGACCTCAAGTACTGCGTGCGGACCCTCCGGCAACAGCGGGCCTTCACCGTCGCCGCCGTCGCGACGCTTGCGCTGGGCATTGGTGCGACGACCGCCGTCTTCTCGGTCGTCAACGCGGTCCTTCTCCGGCCGTTTCCCTTCCCCGACGCGGACCGGATCGTGCTCTTCACGAACACGTCGCCGAACGGGGGCGGCCCGGGTGCGTCGCCCGCGAAGTTCGCGCACTGGCGACGTCAAACGGACGCCGTACGCGACGCGTCGGCGTACCGCACCGTGCTCGTCAACTACACGGGCGGCGACACGCCGGAACAGGTCACCACGGCGCAGGTCAGCCCGCCGTTCTTCCACCTCCTCGGCGCGACGCCCGTGCTCGGGCGCACATTCACGGCCGACGAGGATCTTCCGACCGCCGGAAGGGTCGCGGTCCTCTCCTATGGATGGTGGACGCGGCACTTCGCAGCCGATCGAGCGATCGTCGGCAAGACGATCTCCCTCAGCGGCGAACCCTACGTCGTCATCGGCGTCATCGGGAACGGCTTCGACCAGTCCGACCTCGGCGATCAGCCGGACGCGTGGACCACGTTTCCCGTGGACCCGAACACGCAAGACCAAGCGCACTACTTCCGAGTGCTCGGCCGGCTCGCGCCCGGCGTCACCCTCGCTCAGGCGCAGGCGCAGGTCGCGCAGTCCGCGACCGCGTACCGAGAGCGCTTCCCTGGTTCGATCGGGCCCAAGGCCGGCTTCAGCGTGGAGCCGATGCAGAAGATCTTCGTCCGCAATTCGCAGTCGCTTCTCATCGTCCTGCTCGCGGCCGTCGCCGGTGTGCTGCTGATCGCGTGCGCGAACGTCGCGAACCTGCTGCTCGTGCGCTCGACCGTGAGAAAACGCGAGCTCGCGATCCGGGCCGCGATGGGCGCCGATCGCGGCCGCATCACTCGGCAGCTGCTCACGGAAAGCGTGCTGCTCTCGCTTGCCGGCGGCGCCGTGGGGCTGACGCTGGGCCTCATCGGCATTCGGTCGCTCATGTCGATCAACACGGCGAATCTGCCGCGTTTAGGCGACAGCGGCGCCGCGATTCGGTTGGACTGGCGGCTGGCGGCGTTCACCATGGCCGTCTCGATCGCGACCGGACTGCTGTTCGGCGTCGCACCCGCCCTTCAGGCCGCGCGGCAGGATTTGAGCGGAACGCTGCGCGACGGAACCGGCGCGTCAGGCGGCCGAGTGAATCATCACGTCCGTTCCACGCTCGTCGTGCTCGAGATCGCGCTCGCGCTGGCGCTCGTCATCGGATCCGGACTCTTGATCCGCACATCCCTGGCGCTCCGCACAGTGGCGCCGGGCTTCGACCCGGCGAACGTGTTGACGATGACGATGTCGTTCACGGGTCCGAGGTTCCAGACGTCGATGTCGGTCGAGCAGGCCATTCGCGACGGCGCCGATCGATTGCGCCGAGTGCCGGGCGTCGAGCTGGTGAGCGCGTCATGCTGCGTACCGCTTCAAGGCGGGTACGGTCTGCCCTTCCGCGTCGTCGGCAAGGCGCTTCCCGAGGGACAGCAGTTTCACGGCAGCGGCGATTGGATCACCGTGTCGCCGGGATACTTCGAGGTGTTCAAGATCCCGGTGCTTCGCGGCCGAACGTTCACCGATCGCGACGACGCGAATGCGCCTCCGGTGGCCATCATCAACGAAGCGATGGCGAAGGAAACGTGGAAGAACGGCGATCCTCTCAACGACCGGTTGGCGATCGGCCGCGGCGGCATGAAGGAGTTCGCCGCGGAGCCCGACCGGCAGATCATCGGCATCGTCGCCGACAGCCGGGACAACGGCCTCAATCAGGACCCCGGGCCGAAGATGTTCGTGCCACAAGCCCAGATCCCGGACAATGTGAATGTGCTCAATACAAAGATCTCGCCGATGTCGTGGGTGATTCGCACGAGGGTCCCGCCGCTCTCGATCGCCGCCGCGGTCGCGTCACAGATCCGCGAGGCGACCGGCCTTCCCGTGGCCGACATCCGATCGATGGACCAGATCGTTTCGCGATCGACGTCGCGGGAGCAATTCAACACGCTGCTCATGACGGTGTTCGCGTTGTCCGCACTCACCCTCGCGGCGATCGGGATCTACGGCGTGATGGCGTACGCGGTGCAGCAGCGAACGCGCGAGATCGGCGTTCGTCTCGCGCTCGGCGCCGAGCCGGGCGGCGTGCGCCTGATGGTCGTGGCGCAGGGCATGAAGCTCGCGGTTGTCGGCATGATCATCGGCGTCGCGACGGCGTACGCGTTGTCGCGATACATGAGGAGCCTCCTGTTCGGTGTGGAGGTGCGCGACCCGCTCGTGTTCGTGGGGATGCCGCTGTTGTTGGGCATCGTCGCGCTGGTGGCGGTGTGGATACCGGCCGCGCGGGCGAGCAGGGTGGATCCGGTCGGCGCGTTGAGATCGGCGTGAGATCAGGACTGCTGTTTCTCTCGCCTGAACTTGCTCTATCCTTTTGATCGCCTGCTGAGCACCCACTTCTGCGAAGGGCTTAGTGCCTTGTCCTTCCGATGAACGCAGCCATACCAACAGCAAGGGCGGCGCATCCCTTCCTTGAGTTCCGAGACGACCCGATCAACATGCTCCTTCCTCGTCTCTGGTGTCTTAACGGATATAGTCCAGCAAATCCATTCATTGCGGGACAGTGGGGTGAGGTCTTCCCAGGTCGCGAGCGCTTTGGGATCGGCCGTGAGCGCCTTTCGCAAATCTGCTGGTAGCTCGTGCGCTACGCCGCCGGAAATCTTTTTGCTCATGCGCGTAGTATACCATCCCTTTCGGCCTGTCCGACACGCGGTGCACTCACTCCGCCCGCAGCGCCTCCAGGGGATCAATGCCCGACGCGCGCCAGGCAGGGATGGCGCTCGCAACGCCCGCGACGGCGAGCAGCGTGCACGCGACGACCGTCATCGTGAGCGGATCCGCTACGCTGACGCCGAACAAAAAGCCGGCGAGGAATCGCGCGACGCCGGCGAACGTCGCAAGTCCCGCGACAACGCCGATCAGCGCGAGCAACATCCCTTCGCGCAGCACCATTCCGAGGACGCCGAGTGGGGCGGCGCCGAGTGCCAACCTGAGGCCTAGCTCCCGCGTGCGCAGCGAGACGACGTAGGCGATCACGCCGTACAACCCAATCGCACCCAGCACGAGCGTGATCGCCGCGGCTGTCGCGAGCGTCATGAGCACGAACCGCGTGCGCGCCGTCGCGCGTCCGAGCGCCTCCGTGAGCGACTCGAGATCGTAGACCGGAACGCTCGCGTCCATCGCGCGAATCTCGCGCCGCACTGACGCGGACAGCGCGCCCGGATCGCCGCGCGTGCGCAACACGAAGCTCGCCACGGGCGGTGTGAACGGTGCGATCGAGTCCGGCACCGACGGGTCGGCGATGCTGAGCGGCATATACGCCTCACCGACTGCGGCTGCCTCTAGCGACGTATCGCGCACGCTCTCGACGACGCCGATGATGGGCGACCAGCGATTGGCGAGGACCCGCACCCGCTGCCCGATCGCCGCTTGGCCGGTGGGATCGTGCCAGTATTTCTCGGCGAACGCGCGGCTCACGATTACGCTGTTGGCGTCGGTCGGATCAGACGCGCCGGTGAAGAGCCGGCCAGCGAGCAGCGTGATGCGCATCGCGCGGAAATAGCCCGCGCTGGCCATGGTGAACGGGTACACCGGCGGCAGCGTGTTCACCGGCGGCGGCAAGTGCTCCACGAACACCGGCACCAACGGCTCCGGGCCCGAGAGCGGCAAATGGGACACGACGCCGGCGTCCACCACGCCGGGAATCGCCGAGAGGCGCTGGAGCGCATCACTATAGAAGCGGCTCACGTTCCCCGCGTGTGCGTATTGGGCGCGCGGCAGCGAGACCGTGAACGCGAGCGTTCCCTCGGGATCGAACCCGGGACGCACTTCGCTCAGCCGCCGCACCGTACGCGCGAGGAGTCCCGACCCGGCGAGCAGCACCACCGCGAGCCCGACTTGCACGACGATCAACACACGCTGCGCGCGGTGTCGCGCGCGACCGCCCGTCGCCGAGCGACCGCCGTCGCGGAGGAAGGCGCTGAGCTGGACCGACTCGAGGCGAATCGCCGGCAACGCGCCGCACGCGAACGTCACGATAACGGATACGAGCACCGTGAACGCAACCGTCGCGGCATCGATGTGCACCGACGAGAGCCGCGGGAAATTCGACGGCCCGTAGCGCACAAGCATCGATGTCGCGCCGATCGCGAGCGCGATACCGAACACCGCGCCGGCCGCCGCGAGCACGCCGGCCTCACCGAAGAATCGCCCGAGCAACCGGCCGCGATTCGCGCCGAGCGCCGACCGCACCGCCAGCTCGTGCGCCCGGCCCTGCGCGCGGACGAGGAGCAGATTCGCGACGTTGGCGCAGGTCACGACGAGCAGCAACCCGACGGTGACCGCGACGACCCACAACGCGCGCGCGAAATCGCCGACCACCGCGTCGCGCATCGGCCGCACGACCGCGGCGGCCTTGGAATTTGCGAGCAGCTGTGAGGTCGGGAGGGTCGGAAAGAGATCCGGAAACGATTCCGGCAATCTTGGCAGCAGCTTGTTGAGCTCCGCCTGCGCGGCTTCGGGTGTCGGCACCCGGCGCGAGCTGGGCGATGCCGCCGAGGTTGAAGCTGCCGGCGTGCGGCGTCAGCGAGTCGAGCTGCAGCGGCCGCCAGAGCTGCGTCGTGGAGACGGGCGAGTGGAATCCGGGCGGCATCACGCCGATGATGCGGTAGGTCTCGCCGTTGATCCGCGCGTCCCGGTCGAGAATGTTCTTGTCCGCGCCATATCGGCGGTGCCACAGATCGTCGCTGATCAGAGCAACGCGGGTGCTCGGCCGTTCATCCGCCGCGACGAATCCGCGCCCGAGCGCCGGCGACACGCCGAGCGTGGTCATCATGTTGGCCGAGACGTCGGCGGCGCTGACGCGCTCGGCCTCGGTGCTTCCGCTGGCGTCGGCGAGATTGAGCGAGAGCGGCAGGTACGCCGCGATCGAGGCGAGCTGGCGGCTCGTGTGCCGGTAGTGATAGAAGGTGCCGAGCGACAGGCCGGCGTTCGGGAATGCCGATTCCGATCAATGAGTGCCGGACCACGACGAGGCGATCGGCATTGCCGTAGGGCAGCGGCCGAAGCAGCACGGCGTTGACGACGCTGAAGGCGGCGGCGGTGGCGCCGATCCCTAAGCCGAGCGTGAGGACGGCGGCCGCGGTGAAGAGCGGCGCGCGGCCGAGCGAACGGATGACTTGCCGGAACGCGGTCATCACGAGATGCCCCGGGAGTGGCGATGTGTTTGATAATGCCCTCGGGGGATGGTGAGAGCGAGGGTATTTACACGAGCCGAACAGCCGCGGATTGTTGCGTGCGCTTCCCGCCCGCCTGCTATCGGGCCATGCGATCCTGCCACCGCTGAACGACCGTCAGTTGATAGATGCCCACGTCCGGCGGCGTCTGAGTGAGAAATCGATCGCCTTTCGGCGTGACGTCAAACGCGACGTGAGGCGGCTCGTAGTGGGGCATGGGTTCAAGTGGCTGCGATCGGGGTCGGTATCGGGGCCGGTGCGTCGCTGAGCGTCGCGCAATTTGTGGATCCGTTGGTTCATAAGGTTTCAGCAACGGATCTGGTCACGCTTGGGTTGACCGAGTGCGGGCTCCTCGCGGTCGAAATGGTGGCAAGTTTGTCCCTGCGGTACGGCGACGCGGATCGATCTGCTGGAGGCGTTGCGAGAACTTTGATGGCCCCGCTGGAGCCCTCAAAAATTGAAGATACAATGGACACCGGCCAGGGCTCGCAGCCGTCTCGCGACTTCGTCCTGTGCGATCCGGCGCAGCCCTTTGGCGAAAAGTGACTGGACCGGGCCGCTAGTTCGGCGGGCGGCCGACCGGCGGTCGCCCAAACTGGCTGGGGGCCGAACCATCTGCCTATTGAGTAGCAAGCCCCCCTTAACACTTATGACGGCATATCGAGCTTTTCTAGGATGGAAGAAGGTTGCGCCGTTCGGATCGGGCTCACCGTCTGCTCCTGGAAGGGTCTGGGAGCGGGCGCGCCGGCCCGATCCGCCGGGGATAGTGATTTCAAAGCGAGCAATGGATTCTGGAGATACCGGCACAAATGGCCGTAATACGCGAGAGGCTCGAGTAGGCGAGCGGTCTTCGACCGACTTAACTTCATTATCACTCCGGGAGCTGGCATGACCGGCATACCAAGCTCGAAAACGCCGGACCGTGGGGAGGCAATGACGTCAGGGCCGAACTCGATCACACTGATCTTTATAATCAACGGCCAAGAATGGCCAATCAAAGCCAACGCGCACGCGACTTTGCTCTCGGCCGTGGAACGGGCCCTGAACGAAAGTCACAATGCTGTGCGCCCCACGGATGAGTGGGAGGTCCGAACGGTCAGCGGCGTGCTGCTCGAGATGAATGCTAGCCCGCTTGCTCTCGGCCTGCATGACGGAGCTAACTGTTCCTAACACTACGTGTGGGCGCAGGCGGGACGCGTGAAGCTTGACCGGGAGGTCAACCGGATAAAGTACGATCGCGAACTCGATCGGCTGACTTGCAACGACAACTGCTAGAAGATCGGGGCATCTTCCTACTCTCAGAGAGTAGGTTCCCAGAAATCAGCCTGGTATATACCGCACGCCGTGCCTTGCAGGTTGCTGTAGGACCTGCGGTCTCCCCAGCTGGAATTGTATTGCCCGAGGGCGCCGTTGCGTTCTCGATTGTTGAGGTCCCATCGCTGTCCTCGATGGCGTTCAAGGCGGTTTTCGACCTTAGCGACTTCGATCTGCGCGCTCCCGGCCTCGAGTTCCGAGATGCGGTAACGAACACGATCTTGCCGTATTCCACCATGTTTCGCGCCTTCGAATTTGAGCGCGATCGCAAGGAACATCTTGTGTTGCTGGACGACCACCCGACCAGCCATAAGCCGTTCTTATGTCTTCGGGGAATACGAGAATATCATGAGCATCCGCAACATTCGGGCGATGAATGGCTTTCCTATAGGAATCAGATGAGTCTTTTTTCCGCAGTGCTTTCGTTGTGGCGGGTTTCAGTCGATTCGTCGGCCCGTGTTGGTGCCGGTACCCGGGGGCACTCTACAAGTGCACTGGAAGACAGACGAGCGACTCTGATGGCGTTAGCTCCATTTTTCGATCGTGTCTACGGTGCTGTGGGCGGTCACCTGTCCGCAAAACGCGATACGCTAGCGACGGCCTTGTCCTCGACGGTCGTCGGACTCTCTTGCGGAACGGCGGTTGCGGCGAATGATCTCTGGATTGCCGAATTGTCAGCAAATCTCCTAGCCAGGCTCTATCCTGTTTTGGCAATTTCGGGTGAGAGCGCACTGCGAGACCGTCTCTGTGATCTTGCCAGGTCAATCAATCCCGAAATTGAGTTCCGTGCGGAAAATACGGAGACTCAGGTGGATGTCGTCGTGGGTGCTGGCTCTTCGACGCGCGGCGTGTATCCCTCAGCATCGGGATGGGTTGCCCGCCTCGGACATACTCGATCGCAGGCAAGTGGCGCCGACAATCCTTATGCCG
Organism: uncultured Gemmatimonadaceae bacterium; assembly: GCA_963789315.1. Taxonomy (GTDB): domain Bacteria; phylum Gemmatimonadota; class Gemmatimonadetes; order Gemmatimonadales; family Gemmatimonadaceae; genus JAQBQB01. The sequence goes on from CAWBKI010000016.1 coordinate 428,560, forward strand.
CAGGTGCGGCGGCTTGTCTGGCCGTGGCGGAAGTCTTTCGCCGAGTATTCGTGTCCCGCGTAACCGATCGTGATGTTGCCGTTTCACTTCTTCGATTTGACGATTCTAGCGGTCTGGTACGTCCTTTTAGGGGCACGAGACGTTGGCCAGGTTCTCGTCGCAGGCCTGGGCGCTGTAGCGAACGGGGCCATCTGGGCGCTATCACGCGATCAGCAGCTCACAGGTCATCTCACGCTGGTTGACCCCGAAACCATTACCGTCGGAAATTTGCAGCGCTACGTCTTGGCGGGCGTGGCTGATCCGGACGCCCCGAAGACGCAAATCGCGTCGCGCGCGTTGGAGTCATCTCAACTCTTTACCGAAGGTTTTGCAACAACCCTTGAGTTTATCTCGGATCAACGCGGCGGACTCAACGAACCCACGATAATGATCTCCGTTGACAACGTTGATGGTCGCCGCTCGGCCCAGGCGTTGCTGCCTCGACTCCTAATTAACGGATGGACGGGAGATCACGGTCTAGGCGCCTCGTGGCATGAGTTCTCGCGAGATGCGGCGTGCCTTGCCTGTTGTAAGATCCAGAGAGGCAAGGGCCTCTCGGCGACGGAACAGGCGGCGCGGGTTTTTGGCCTTTCAGCTGAGCGCGCGGCGTTTCTGTGGGTTTCGCCTCAAGGGTTGAACACCGACGATATCGACAGCTGCGCAAGCGCGCTCGGTGTCCCGTCGAGCGAGATAGCGCAATGGCGAGGCAGGAAGCTGGGGGGGAATTGTACACGGACGTTATCTGTGGAGCAGTTCCCATTGACCTCAGCCGAAACGGTCGGGTCGAAATGGTGCCACTGGCTCACCAATCCGCTCTTGCAGGTATCCTCATGGCTGCGGAACTGGTCAAGCGCACCAGCGAGGAGCTGAGCATGAGTTCTCGTGCGAGTCGCTGGTCTCCTGGTAGAATGTTCTGCAGGACTCACCAGCGATTTGGGTGCAGACACGCTCACGAGAGCCGGGTTGCCTTTGCTCAGATGATGACTATCAGGCGGTCTACGGTCGTCGCTGGTTGTGCTCATAGTACCCGACCTGTGTGGCTGACGCGCAAATAGGCGCCGCCAGGCTGCTGGACGTCCCAATGACACTCTGCAGAATCCCACGCCCATACGTATCCGTTAACGTCGACGGGGCCAGATCGACCGTTCAGTGAATCCGTTGGGAAGGGACGGCCTTCCTCCAGCGCGCCCGCGAAGATGATTCTATGGTCCAATCGCGCGGCGGAGGATAGTAGCGGATGTCTCGCATCTCCCACCCTTGCTGCCATGCGGCCGGAAGGGCGTCCGCCAGCGTATGCGTCGGAAGTCCACGGAGCGTCGGCAGTTTCGGGAGGCAACGGGGCTGCGGTCTCGCACACTTGTCGGCCGACAGGCCGAGGCTGACGTTCCAAGGGTCGAGATCACAAGAGGCGTACGGGTGCAAATCGTACGATTCCGCTGTTACAAGCGCGCGCGATTCCATTTTGGGACCGACGGTACCGTCTAACTCGATTTGAACTGAATCGCCGGCTGGCCAGTGCCCCCTCCTCACACTAGTCACTACGATCTGCGGTCGTCGCCAGTCGCGGTCGCTGTCTATCGACTCCCGTAACGCCTTACGCCAGCTTTGGCTCAGGTCCTGAGGACCCTGAGGGGAGGCAGTTTCGTTGTAGGAGGAATATCTAACGAGAGTTTTAGCAAAACGCAGCCACTCTGCCGCCGCCCTTTTGTCGGCTACGTCTTTGAACGCCTTCGTGACTGACGAAGAGAACTCGCCCGCGTCGACGAATGGTATGACGTCGAGCTGTCCCTCTTTGGTTACCTTGCGGAAGACCTCGAGGGCCTTGAAGCCCTGAGAATTCGCAGCAAAGGTCACGTCTAGCGTCCAGGGGTAGTCGAACAACAGGGTCATCTTTGACTATCGCGCGCCGCCTGGATCAACGAAATCGACGACTCCGTTTCCCACGCATCGCCGAAGAAGCCGATGGGCCATTTAAGTTCGTCCTGTCGGGATAATCCAATAGCTCGCGGTTGCTTGCAGAGGCCGCCTTTCTCGGGTTCATCAACGAAGTAAGTCATGATGTGCCTGAACAACAACGAGTTCTGCGCCGCGCGAAGACGAAGCCGTTGAAAGAAGGCCTCCGAGTGCGTCTCCACAATGGCCCGCTGACCGACGATGCTCATGCTGCAGAGAAAGTCTGCCAGTAGAGCACGCCTGCGATTTGGGATGGAGGTGTGCTTCGGGGAGATCGACGACGAAGATACTACCTTGCTCTTGAAGCAGCCCAGCCACAATAACTGGCAATACCTGGCTCACACCGAACCCGATTTCCGTCAGATTCCTCAGCGCCTTGCTTCCGTGGATGCCCAGTTTGGCCTGGATTCGAATAGGGGATACTCGGTTGAATCCCCAACGTCGATGCGGTCAGCCAGACAAGAGGTGGCTGAGCCAAAAACTCGCAGCGTCCGACAGACGATTCCGTGATGTTCCAGTCCTCACCGATTCCGCCTTTGACGTCCTCGAGACGATGAGGAACTAGGGGAGGCAACCCGTACCGTACTTGCCGTGTCCCCATGGTTCTCATCAGGCTCACGAGGCGCTCGGCACCGTATCCAATTTGGTTGAACGCGCCATGTAATGAGCGTTGTTCGTACGACCGCTCAGGTCTGGCGCGGGTTGCGCGCAAGTACGTGAGACCATCGAGAAGGCGTCGAATCGCTTCGTCGGTCGGGGTTCGAAAAAAGATGTCCGTTCCCGTTTGATGACGAACCGACTCGAGTAGTAGCCCGTCGAGTCCGACGCTGACGTCGTTCGTCTCCCCTGCAACCCGCCACGCTTGCTCCGCCGTCCGTTCGACCAGAAATCCCCTAGGTACCTTATAACTCCTCCCTTCTTCGACTGTCGCAGCGGTCGATTCACTTCGGGACGGCTGAACAGTCAAGATCCCCGTTCGCTCTGGCTGCGACATCGTACTCTGCGGCGAGCGCGGGTGCTGGATGGATCTAAGGAGGAGATCAGCTCGACTGCTGACCCCGCCGAAACCGAACTCCAATTCGCAGATGAAGTGCCGAATGCGATTCGAACACGATCGTCTCTAGCACCCTTTGTGAGGAGATCGGCAGTTGGCCCCGAGATCAACGGGCGAGACGAAGAGCGTCGTCAGGTGAGTCGGGCGTCAGGGTCGCCAGGGCTCGACCGCGGAACTCGCGCTGTGCGTGACTCATGGCGGCAAGAGCGTGGCCGAACGACGACTTCCCAGCGCTATTTGGTCCGAGTATGACGGTGAGCGGCTTCAGTTCAATTCGGGCATCGGAGAAAACCTCGGAAACCCCGAAGTCGAAGAGACTCTATTTCAATCGGTTTGCTCATTTCTAACGGGTCCGTAGCAGGCGATTGAGCACCGGCACGCGAACCTGAGACCACTTGGAACCGCTAAGCCTGTATACCGCCCATCGGCCAAGGTCCGGAGGGGCTTCTCCAGAATCCGGAACCACTAAGGACAGTCCTCCATCCGCCGTGACAATCGCGAACCGATCGTCGGTCGACGAGTGGTAAGCTTTGCCTGGGTGGCTGTGCACCTGGGCGATCAATTGCAGAGCACTTTCCGCTAAAGCCCGATTGAGCTGAAACAGGGCATCGCCATCGACGAAATAGCCCACGCCGTCTTCGTCCTGAATCGGTGTTTGCGGCGGCACGAAGGCATTGTCAATGAACGCGACCTCCCCAACAATCGTGCCGGCCACAAGACCAGTCCTTCGCAGCCAGCCGATCCGAATTCCCTCAGTACCTTCAAGGTACTATCAATGACGGCTTTGGAGACGACGAACTCCCGCACCTCGCGGACAATGTCCGCGACATGCGTCAAATCTGACACCGTCTGGCGCGGCAACGGGAGATCGCGGCGGCAGGACAGCTGGCCACCGCTGAAAGGACACATGACCAGCCAGGCCTTTGCTGACTTCGGGGAGTTCCGCTTATCCCCACATCATTACTCTAGCGCCATCCCGACTTTTCAGCTCGGCAGCACTAGCTGAACAAACGCCTGGTCAGACCGGAGGGGCCGGACGATCGCGTGCGCGAACGGTTCGGGTGCGATCTACCTTCGGAAATCGCGAAGCATGCCTGCGCGCACCGCGCCGGCGCACGCACCGGCCTCGGTGAGTCTTCCGAAACGCCGAAAAAGGCGCCGGCTCGAATTTCGGCCTATCTCTTATCTCGAACGTTGCCTGTGTCCGTTCGTCGTTACCCGCACTCACTAAACCCGCACACGTGGCACTTCACGCACCCCTCCGCGTACTCCATCTGCGATCCGCAGTCCGGGCACGTCCCGATGAACGCCTCGCTCGACCGATGTAGCCCGAACGCCAACTCAGCTTCCGCCGCCGCATTCCCCTGCGGACGCATCGCCGCCGGAACCTGGTGCGTCATGCTCGTCGTCATCTCACTCGCGCCCGGCGCCTGAGTCGGCGTCCCTGCCGCCGGCGTCGGCGGCATCAGCTCCTGCTGAACGCCGGTCACACGGTCACGGTGCCACTCCTCGATCGCGATGCCGATCGCGTCGGGAACGGAGAGCACCTTGTTCGGACCGAGGCCCACCGCGCGATCGGACGAAATGCCGCGCAGCTGGCGGTGGATCTCCGTAAGCGGAATGCCCGATCGCAAAGCGAGCGAGATCAGTCGGCCCATCGCTTCGGCATCGGCCATCGCCGAGCCGCCGGCCTTGCCGAGGTTGATGAACACCTCGAACGGCTGACCCTTGTCGTCTTCGGTGATGTTCACGAACATCACGCCGAGCGGCGTCTCTTTCCTTATGGTCGTGCCGCGGAGCTTGTCCGGACGGCACCGCTTCGCGCGGCGCTGGAGGTTCTCGGCCTCCACTTCATACAGTTGCCGCTTGAGACGGTCGATCTCCGCATCCCTCTCGGCGATCGTGCTCTTGAGATCCGCCACGAGCGAACGGTCCTCTTCCCGGCGCGGCGCCGCGTTTTCGCGCGCTTCCTTCGCCCCGGCCGTCGCGCCGGTGGACAGCACCTGGTTGTCGCGCGAGCCGTCGCGGTAGACCGTGACACCCTTGCAGTTCATGTCGTACGCGAGCTCGTAGATCTTGCGCACGTCTTCGACGGTCGCCGTGTGCGCGAAGTTCGTCGTCTTGGAAATGGCCGAGTCGCAGTGCTCCTGGAAGGCAGCCTGCATCTTGATGTGCCACTCGGGCGCGATCTCGTTCGCGGTGACGAAGACGCGCTGCCACTTCTCGGGCACTTCGGAGTGTTCGACCGTGCCGGTCTTGGCGATGCGCTCCATCAGCTCGTCGGTGTACCAGCCCTCGCACTTGGCGATCGCGACGAAGTCTTCGTTCACGTCGGGCATCATCACGCCGGCCTGGTTGCGCATGAACGCAACGGCGAAAAGCGGCTCGAGTCCCGACGAGCAGCCGGCGATGATCGAGATCGTGCCGGTCGGCGCGACGGTGGTGACGTTGCAGTTGCGCAGCAGCTGCATCGGACGGATGCGCTTCCCGTTCTCGTCGCGCGCGCAGGTGTCGTCCGGGCCCCAGATGCTCTGCGCCCACTCGGGGAACGGACCGCGGTCGCTGGCGAGACGCTCCGATTCCTTCTTGCTCTCGACGTCGACGAACTCCATGCACCTTGCGGCCGAACTCGACGCCTTCGTCCGTGTCGTAGGCGATGCCGAGGCGCACGAACGCGTCGGCGAAGCCCATCACGCCGAGCCCGATGCGGCGGATGCGCTTGGAGAGCGCGTCGATCTCCGGGAGCGGATACTTGTTGACGTCGATGATGTTGTCGAGGAAGTGCGTGGAGAGATGGATGTCGGCTGGAACGCATCCCAGTCGAGTTTTCCGTCGCTTACATAGAAGCCGACGTTGATCGAGCCGAGGTTGCAGACGTCGTAGGGGAGGAGCGGCTGCTCGCCGCAGGGGTTCGTCGCCTCGTACGCGCCGAGACTGCGGCACCGGGTTGTAGCGGTTGGCTTCGTCGATGAAGAAGACGCCGGGCTCGCCGGTGCGCCACGCGCCGAGGATCATGCGATCCCAGACGGTGCGCGCGTCCAACTGTCCGACGACCTTACCGTTGCTCGGATCGACGAGGTCGTAGCTCGTGCCGTCCTTGCACGGCTTCCATGAACTTCGTCGTGACGGCGACGCAGATGTTGAAGTTCGTGATCTGCGTGAGGTCTTCCTTGCAGGTGATGAAGTCGAGGATGTCCGGGATGATCGACGCGGAGGATGCCCATGTTCGCGCCGCGGCGCGTGCCGCCCTGCTTCACCGCGTCGGTGGACGCGTCGTAGAGCTTCATGAAGGAGACCGGTCCGCGACGCCACGCCGGTCGTCGAGCGGACCATCGATCCCTTGGCGCGCAGGCGCGAGAACGAGAAGCCGGTGCCGCCGCCGCGACTGATGGATCAGCGCCATCGCGCGGAGGGTGTCGTAGATGCCGTTCTTGCCGTTGGCGAGCGCGTCGTCGACCGGCAGCACGAAGCACGCGCAGAGCTGGCCGAGCGGACGGCCGGCGTTCATCAGCGTCGGCGAGTTGGGCTCGAAGCGACGCTGGGTCATCAGCGAGTAGAACTCTCCGCGACCTTCTGTCACCTGCGGCTCGGTCGACCCGTACCGCCGGTCCGCCTCGGCCACGACCGTCGCCACGCGCCAGAAGAGATCTTCGGGCTGCTCGACGGGCTTGCCCTTCTCGTTCTTGACCAGGTAGCGCTTTTCGAGAACGGTGCGCGCGTTGGAGGAGAGCGAGACGGGACCCGTGGGCGGGTTGACGGGAATCGGCATGTTGACGGGACTCCGGGGGACGGGTGCGGGGGGGCGGAGGCGGGGTGCGGAGAACTGGGACGAGTGCGGAGGCGGCGTGCGGAGAAAACGGCTAAAAGCGATTCAGACGGTTATTGGGGGGGCGAAAGACAATCGATCGGGGAATCGATTGTAACAGAGGGAGTTGTCTAGGCTTTACCGCAGGCGGGAACTGCTGCGGGGCGGCATTCTATCTGTGTTCGTGATTCCACGCCAGTAGTAATGTAAAGACCGGTGGAAGCAGGAGTTACGAAATGAACATCACGATTGTGCGCGGTGCCGTAATTCGAGGTTGATAAGCGGGGTGAGCCGCGCGGCAGGACGGCTTGACAGCTAGACGGCTTGACGGCAGGACAGCCGGCAACGGCACGCAACCGAGCCAGGATCAACGAGTTGTTGCTTGCTGTCCGGCCGTCCGGCCGTCGAGCTGTCCAGCCCGCGCGCCCTCGCGCGCGCCGTCATGCTGTCGCGACACTGCTGTGACGATTTGCCTCCAAACACGTCATGCATCAGGCCGGCCTGTACCGCTTCTGGAGCTCGACGTAGGACTGCACCGTCTTTTGTATACGATCGCGGTCGGCGGCGGTCGTTTCACGGACGACCTTGCCGGGCACGCCGAGTACGAGCGAGTTGGGCGGGATGCGCATGCCTTCGATGCAGACAGCACCCGCGCCGACGATCGAGCCGGTGCCGACGTGCACACCGTTCAACAGAATCGCGCCCATCGCGATCAAGCAATCGTCTTCGATCGTCGCGCCGTGCACGATCGCGCGATGACCGATCCCGACGCGCTTGCCGATGCGCGTCGGGACGCCGTCGTCGACATGAATGATGGTTCCGTCCTGCACGTTGCTGTCGTCTCCGATCTCGATCGTGTCCGAGTCGCCGCGAATCACCGCGGTCGGCCACACCGAGACGCGCTTTCCGAGAGTCACGTTGCCGGTGACGATGGCGGCGGGATGGATGAACGCGGTGGGATCGATCACGGTGGAAGCGAACGATAGCGATCCCGCGCGCGTTCGCAATTTCTTGACAAAGCCGAACGTGATCGTGGTCAAATCGCGTTCGAAATAACCGTTGACTTTGAGGCGCTCGCGCTCTCCGAGGGGAGAGAGAAACAAAAGCCTATCGCGGATGCGCGCGGATGAACGGCAATTGGCGCGGATGGGCGTCTCCGCGTGAATCGCTGTTCAATCCGCGGGCATCCGCGTTGAAGCTTTTCGTTTTCCGACCGCTAGAGGATGGTCAGGTTCGCCAGGTAGTCCTCGAGATCCTTGCGGGCGGCGTCACGCTTGGTCGTGAGTGCGTCGCGATCGGTGTGCAGCGACTCGAGCTGCGATTCCTGCTCGTTGAGCTTCGTGAGCAGCCGCTGGTAGTACGGCGTCGTGTTCGACACCGTCTTCATGTTCTCGCGAATGCGCCCCTGCTCGGCCGTAATGCCGTTAATGTCCTGCGTGCGCGCCGCGATTTGGCGGTCGAGGTCGGTCACGGCGTTCTTGAGCGTGATGGCCTTGGCGATGGCGTCGCGGACCTTGGCCGGGATCGAGCCGTTGCGCTGGTAGATGAGCAACGCGCTGACGTCCATGGGCAGCATCGCCAGCGACTCGCTGCGGACCGACTCCTCCTTCACCGCGAGCGTCGCCAGTTTGTGCGCGGGCGCTTCGCCCTTGAAGCGGTAGACCGCGGGCGTTGTCTCGAGCGGCTTGGGCGTGTCGACGAGCGTCCAGCCGGAGCGCACGGGATGCTCGATGATGATCGCCTTGTCCTTGTCGCTCTTGTTCTCGAGCGCGTACGACTTTGTCGATTCGACGTGCGTGTCGACCCAGAGCATGCCCTTGATGATCCGCGCGGTCGTCACCCTTGCATCGCTCGACAACCACTTTGTCGACGCCAGCGTCTCGAGGTCGACGCCGTAGCTGAGCAGGCGGTCCTGGCCCGGCGGGACGTTGTCGATGCGCGCGTCGCCGGCGTAGCCGCCGTCCATCACCGTGAGCGGGCCCTGGAGCAGGTGCTTGCCGCTCGTGTTCTTCATGCGGACGCCGTTGAGCGGGTGGCTGCCGAGCACACCTTCGTTGTAGATCGAAAGCCGCTCGACCTGGACGCTGTCGTTGACGATCGGCAGCATGGCCGACTTCTGGCGCGCGAGCGTGACGTTGCCGACGGCGTACTGAAACAGCTCGCCCATGGCGCCGGACGTGCCGAGTGCCTGGACCGATGCCATCGCGTCGAGATCTCTCTCCTCGTCCTTGCCGGTGACGACGACCTCGCTCAGCTGCCAGGGCCAGCGGACGACCGTTGGCGTCGTAGCCGATTCGTCGGCCGCCCTGGCCAGCGCTTTGGTAGACGGCCGAGCCTACAGTGCTCTTGAGAGCGGTCGCCGGCGCGGGTGAGGCAGCGGGCGCGAAGGCGATCGAGTCCGCCATCGACATCGCGGCGTCGTAGCGCTGCGGCGTGAGACCCGCCCACAGCTCCGGGCGCACCACCGGGCGCGTCGCGTAGAGCGGCTGATAGAGATCCATCGTGAACGAGATCGGCCGTCCGCTCACCAGCGAGAGCGAGACGTTGTTCCAGTCGCTCTCCGTCTGATTGTCGACGATCGCCCAGCCCTGGAGGAACGCCGAGCTCTTGTCGCCGAGCAGCAGGCGGTAGCTGGTCTTCCACACGGGCGTCTCGACGACGTAGCCGATGCGCACGCGGCGGTCGCCCGTGCCGGCGAAGTTGATCGTCACCGGCTTCTTGTCCTGGTCGCGCGCCTGGACGAGCGCCGAGAGCGCCTTGGTGAGCTCGTCCTGGAGCTGCGGATCGTCGAGCGAGAGGCTGGCGATCGACGGCAGCTCGATGGACCGGATCGTGGCGCCGGTGAGGAGGTTGAGGACGGGGACTTCGACGGGCTCCTCGCCGCGCTCCGGCGCTTTCTGCCGGCGCTCGACACCGAGGATCGTGCCGGTGAGGTGTTCGGCCTGAACCGCGAGCGTGACACGCGCGCCGCGGAGCTGGTTGAGCAGGTCCGCGAGGCTCGGGTTCCGGGTGATGTCGACCTGGAAGCTCTTGAGGGTCTTGTCGATGGGATCCTGCGACGGATACGTGATCGCGCCGACGCGGCCGCCGTCCTGGTCCTGCAGGACGAGCGACTTGAGGATGTCGTTGATCTGGCTCGTCTTGAAGCGCAGCTCGGTGGACGCGTTGCCGCGGACGGTGCCGGCGTGCTCGAAGTAGCCGACGCCCGACGAGAAGAGCATGACTTTCGTGACGGGAACGCTCTGCGCTCCCAGAGTACCGAACGCGGTCAACCACCCCGCGATTGCCGTTCGCAATGGCGCGCGCATCTGGGCCTCTCTCCAGTAGATACTATTGCAACTTCACATATGGCCGGTTTGGCCACATCTCACTGGGAGACGCGCGAGGGAGAGTTACTTGCACAGCGGCGATTGAAACAAAGTGTGTCGCCGTTGCCGGCCGGCTTCGATTGGCGATCGGCAAAGCTCAACGCGGATGAACGCCGATTTGAAAAGCAATGACGCGGATTTTCTAGGTGTCATCCGCGGTATGGTTTATCAATCCGCGTCAATCCGCGTTCAGCTTTCCTGTAACCTCTGGGTGGCCTCTTCGCCGCCTCGTGGCGGGTCCCGCATCAACGATTGGGACACGGAAACAAACGGTGCACAAACTGAAACAAACGGATGAAGGCTTTTGGGAACTGCCTCGGGGAGAAGACTCGCGCCGCGACCGCGATCTCAACTGGCGTGCAGTTCCAAAAGCATTTGCAGTTCCGTTTATGTCCGTGCAATCCGTTTGTGTCCGTGTCCCAATCGTTATGGCCAGATCCAGAACACGGAGCTTTCCACGCCACACCGGAATCACTTCCGATAGACGATTTTCCAGATGCGGCCGCCCTTGTCGTCCGTGAGATAGAGCGCGCCGTCCGGACCTTGGGCGAGGCCGACAGCGCGGTGTTCGGCGCCGGTCGGCGAGGGGGTGCCGCCGGCGAAACCGGTGGCGAACGGGGCGTAGGTCGTCGCCTGCCCGTTCTTGAAGTGCAGGAAGATCACCTGGTATCCGTCCTCGGGCATCGGCCGGCGGAAGGACGAGCCGTGGAAGGCGATGAACGCGCCGCCTTTGTAGTCCGCTGGGAACATCGAGCCCGTGTAGAACAGGATCGACATCGGCGACCAGTGCGCGGGGAAGGTCACGAGCGGCTGGATCATGTGGTCGCAGCGTTCCGTGCTGCGGCCGTCGCCGCCGTACTCGGGCGCGAGCTTGCGTTCGTCTTTTAAATAATCGTAATAGCAGTACGGCCAGCCGAAGTCGGCGCGCGACGATGCGATGCGGACCATCTCTTCGCCGGCCGCTTCCGCCGCCTCCGCCTCGGAGAAGAACGCCGGCCATCCTTCGTGCAACCCATCCCGCCCGTGCGACGCCGCGACGATCGTCGAGTCGGCAGGGTTCACCGCGAGGGCGACGGCGTTGTGAAGGCCTGTCGCGATGCGGGTGCCGTTGGCGAGCGTCTGGTGCGGCGGATCGAGCTTGAATTTCCAGATGCCGCCGCTCGTCTCGAGCTCGGGACACGGATTCGCACCCGACGCCGCCGGATCCTTGCCCGTCGCGCAGCCGTTCGAGTTGGCACCGATGTTGACGAGCAGATTGCCCTTGAAGTCGATCGCCAGGCTGTGCGACGGAATCGGCCGCTCGGCGAGGCCGGCGATCATCGTGTCGACGCGCCCGCGCGTGCCGAGCTTCTCCGTCAGGTGGAAGCGAAGAACCTGGTCGCCGGTCGACGCGATGAGCGTCGAGTCGCTCTGCAGCGCGAGGCCGTGGACTCCCGTCTCACCGAAGCGCGCGCTCAGGTCGGCGTGGCCGTCCCTGTTCGTGTCGCGCAATGCCAGCACGCCGCCCGGTACGTGCCGCTGGTCGACGATGCCGACGAAGACGTCGCCGTTCGAGCGCACGACGATGTGCCGCGCCGGGCCAACTGTGTCGGCGAAGACGAGCGCGCAGAAGCCGGCAGGGAGCGTGATGCTCGCGTCGCAGGCGGCGTCGGTGGACGGCTTGGCGCGGGAGGCGCAGGCGGCAAGTGAGACGGAAGACGGGCTGGACAGCTGGACGGCTGGACGGCTGGACAGCCAGCGAACAGCGCGGCGGACCAGCACGGTTCGCCGTTGCCGTCAAGCCGTCTAGCCGTCTAGCCGTAGGAGCCGTCCAGCCGTCCACCTGTCCAGCCGTCCAGCCGCCTTTCAGAAGTACACCCCCGTCACGACGTACACCTGCACCGCGCTCTGACCGAACAATGCACGGTTGTAGGTCGGCGCGACGACACCTAAACGGAATCGATACGCCGAATCCCACGAGAGCACGCCGAGGTTGACGTTGAGCTCCGCACCGGCCGAGGCGATCTCGATGCGTCTGGTGAGGAGCGGGTCGAACGTATTGCAGACCTCGCGCCCGGGGGCAACGTTCGGACACCACGCCGAGCCGACGTCGGTGAAGAGCGTGAGCGAGGTGCGATCGAGAAAGAACGGCAGGATTCCCGGCGCGTCGCCCACCATCCGCAGCGGCGCGCGGTACTCGGCCGAGCCCGTGAAGGCACGCGTGCCGAAGAGCGTACCCGACGGGAAGCCGCGCACCGGAAAAGTCGAGCGACCCTCGCCGACTGTGTAGCCGGGAACGATCTGGATGGTCCCGCCGCTGATTCCGCCGACGTCGTAGTAGCCGTCGGCGTTGGCGTCGGCCCAACCGGCGGCGCCGCGCAGCGCGATGACGTGGTGCGCGAAGCCGGGGAGGTCGAGCGACTTGTACAGCGAGAGAATTGCCGACCGTGCTGAGACTGCCACCGCCCTGCCCCGCCGGTCCGCTGCGCAGGCGATCGCGGACGGTCGTGTTGAACTGAACGCCGTCCTCCTGCGAGATGCTGAAGGCCGGACGCTGGTAGTTCGCGTAGCCGAGCGCGGCGGTGAGCGTGGGGAAGCTCGGGCTTCCCAACTCACCCGCCGTGTCGAGCTCGGCCAGTGGGACGGGGGCGTTTGTGGAATGCGACGCGCGCCTCGACGCCGAACCCGCCCGAGACCGAGAGCGCCGATCGAACGCGCTGGCGCAGCCACGTCGCGAGGAAGTCGGCTTCGCGCGTGCGGCGGAACACTTCGCCGATGATCGGGCGTCCGGGGTCGCGCGAGAAAACGCCGCCGAGCGACTGCCAGTCCTGGAACGCGTCGACCGAGAGAATCGGAAGACCCAGTCCCGCGTACTGATATGAGACTTCTCCAACGATCCCGGTGTTGTTTGTCGGGAATTGGAGCGTCGCCTGCATCGAATGGCGACCGACGACGTCGTTGCCCGTCGTGGTGAGCCCGATCCGGTAGCCGCCGTCGATCCCGGGATTGACCACCGGCAGCCAGTAGCGCGGGTAGAACGTGTGCCACGCGTGATAGGGGCCGACGCGTCCCGTGTCGTCGGTGACGAGCGGTGCGACGCCGGCGTGGGGGACTGTGTCGCGATAGTCGGGGACGGGAGTTCCCGAGGACGGTTCGTAGTTGCCGACGCCGAGGTGGTAGCCGTCGATTCGGAAGTCGATGGCCGCCGCGCGCCGGTCCCTCGGCGACGGAACCGCTCGAAGGCGCCGGTGGTGACGTCGCTCAAGCGGCGCGTCGACGCCTCGTCGAACGTGTGCGCGTCGGCGAAGCGCTCGACGTAGATCTGCGTCGCGCCGTCGCGGTCGGAGTTGTACATGATGCCGGCGTCGCCCGGCAGCCAGCTCGGCGCCGATTCGATCGAGCGTCCGCTGGAGACGATGTGCACGATGCGGCCGAGCGTGTCGATGACGACGATCTGCGAGACGTTGCCGCGCAGCCAGTGCGACGCGACGATGCGGTCGCCCGCGTGCGACCATTCGGGCTCGGTCCACCATTCGTCGAAGCTGCCGCCGGTGAGCGGCGTGATCGTGTTACCGCTCGGCGAGACGCGGACGAGACGCGTGGCGCCGGGGAGTATCTGTTCGGCGACGATGGCGCCGTCGGCGCGAACGTCGGGGTGCGTCAGCCGTTTGCCGAAGGTGAGCCGTTGCTCCTTCTTTCCGCGCTGGACGAAGAGGTCGGACCGCTCTTGATACGGATTCACGAACTCGATCTGCGAGAAGAGCAGGCCGCCGTCGGCGAGCGGAAGATTGGGAGAGCTGCCGTTGCGCCGACCGATTCGGTGACTCGTCCCCGACGTGTCGACGCGGTAGGCGCCGAAGGTCTGGCGACCGGGCCCGCCGCTATAGAGAATGGCCGTGTCACCGAGCCAGCGGGGATCGAACGCGTAGGGTCCGTCGCGCGTGAGTTGTCGCCACGCTTGGAGCGGACGGGCGCCGGGCTCGCGGATCGTGCGCGCGATCGAGTCGCGGAACTCGCCCCAGGCCTTGGTGAACGAGACGCCGAATCCGCTGCGCGCCGGAGGGTTGAGCAGATATGGAATGAGGTATTTGCTCTCCGCCTCCACGAACTTTCTGATCGAGGTATCGCCGCGCGTCTTCGCGAGGTAATCCATGAAGAGCGAGCCGTACGCGTACGCGGCTTCGCCGAATGGGTAGCGTCCCTGCCCCAAGCTCCACGCGCCGATGCCCGGAAAAGCTCCGTCGATTGTCGACGAGCGCGCGATCATGCGATGCTCGGACCCTTGGACGCGCCCGGCGCCGGCGAGATTCGACTCCTCGTAGACCGCCATTCCCTCGAGGAGCCACGACGGCGCGTAGAGATTCGGGAAGGTCGGCGTCGCGCGGCCGAAGATGTGTTGGCTCAGCGCCCAGATGCCGCGCACGCGATCGAGCTGGAAGATGTGCGTCAGCTCGTGCGTGATCACCATCTGTGTCCAATCGTTCGTGTAGCGAAGCGCGCTCTCGTCCACCGGCGGATTGGCGTAGACGATGATGCGGTTCGTCGGGAACGGGCTCGCGGATCCGTTCGAGAAGTCGACGTCGTCGCTGAGCGTGACGTCGATCATGCCGCGCGGCGGGTGCATCTCGCGCGAGAGCTGGTCGTACGCCCGCTCCGCGTCGGCGGCGAGACGGCGCGCCAGCGGCTCGAGCGGCGGGTTGAAATTGACGCGGAAGTGGCGCGTCGTGAGGGTGCGCCAGGTGAGGTAGGGAGCTTGGGCGCGCGCGGCGCTGGCAATGAGCGCGAGGGCGAGGGCAAGGGCGGCCGCGCGCAGCTTGACAGCTTGACGGCAGGACGGCTTGAGCCGGCTTGCTGTCTAGCCGTCCAGCTGTCCAGCCGTCCAGCGCCCCCTCACTGCGCGATCGATCGAAAGTACGCCTCGATTCCATCCGCGACGCCGCGAGCGTAGCGCTCCTGGAATTCCGCGGTCCTGAGTGCGTTCTCTTGTTCAGGAATCATCAAGAAGGCGCCCTCGCAGATGAGCGCCGGCATCCATGTGGTGCGGCCGATGGCGATGTTCTGATAGTGAACGCCGAGGTCGCGGAGGCCCATCTCGTCTTCCATGCCGGACTGCACGAGGCGGGCGAGGGGTTCGGTCTGGGGATGGAAGAAGAGGGTGCTCGTGCCGACGTTCGGAAAGGGATCGACGCCGTCGCCGAACGCGTTGAGATGAATCGAGACGAGCGCCGCAGAGTTCGCGCGGCGCGCGATCACCGAGCGAAGGTGGAGATCGACGGGATCCATGGTGGTCCGCGTCATCACGACGTGCGCGCCGCGCGACTCGAGGATGTCGCGCAGCTTGAACGCGACGGGGAGCACGCCAGCCGCTTCGGTCAATCCGGTGGGCCCGATCGCGCCGCCGGGCGGATGCCCGGGGTCGACGGTGATCGTGAGACCCTCCAGCGGGCGCGCGGCCGAAATGCGGGGCGGCCGTCGGAGGCGCAAGACGAATCCGCGAGGCTCGAACAGCACCAGATAGCCGTAAGGTGGACGCGAAAGCTCGATGTCGAGTCGAATGCGATCCGACCCGACCGGAACCCAGTTGATGACGCGGATGAACGGCTCGTTCTGGAGATACTTGATCGTCTCCGGTGAGGCCTGCGTCCCGTAGAGCGTGAGCGCGACGTGGCGCGTGTCCTGCTCGACGAGAAACGGCGGCGGCGACGAGATCGGCAGCACGAGATCCACCCACTCGGGGGAGCCCGTCACGGACATCGGGCCGATCGTGCGATGCGGGGCCGGATAGCCGGGCGCCAGCTGCTTCACGCTCGTCGAGTCCACCCAGACCTCGAGCTGCGAGTCGAGTCGCACGCGCACGTTGTCGCCGATGCGGCCTGTCTCGAGCACGATCGTGCCGGGCACGAACATCCATTTGTATGTGCCGCCCGGCGTCGACCGGCCGATGACGGCGGCGTCCGTGTCGCGCTGAGCGATCGTGTCGCCGAGCATGACGAAGTGCGGAGGCTTCGGCTCGTAGACGTGCGCGAGCTCCATGCGGATCGTCTCGCCGCCGCGCGAGACGATGAGCTGTCCGCCGTTCCGCAGGTCGACGGCGCGCACGTCGGTGGCGTAGAGGTTTCCGCCGAGGTAGACGAGCGGCTGATTCATGCCGTTCGTGACGACGGCGGCGTCGGCGTCGAGCGAGGCGCGCACGCTCACGCGAACCAGCTCTTCGTCGCGCAGCGCGCGATATCCGCCGCGCGGCGACACGCTCGACGAGTCGATCGCGAGGCGGCCGGACGACAGGTCGGGGCGCGCCGGCGGAACGCGGACGCGAATGACGGAGCGCGCGCTATCGGTGGCCGTGCGCGCGACAAGCTCGTAGCGCGGCGCGGTCGGCGGGGGCACCGGGAGGTACGCCAGGAAGGCCCCGTTCGGGGCGACCGGGACGGGCGTCCCATTTATTGTCAGATCGGCGTGCCCGTTGCCGACCGAGCCGAAAATGAAATTGGAGTCGCGGACGCTGATGGATTCGTTGGCGGACGGGAACTCGACTTTCACGGCGATTGGACCTTCCACCAGCGGGATTGGTGGGAGGGGCGCCGGGCGCGGCGAAACGTCCCGCGGGGGCACGGCTGCGGCTGGCGCGACCGACGGGGGCGGATTTGTCGTCGTCGGCGCAGCCGGTTTGGCCGGCGCCGGGGCCGGGGCCGGCGGCTGAGTCCGCGGAGGCGAACTGCACGCCGCGACGAGGCTCAGAATCGACGCGAACGAGATGAGGCGTACAGGTCGCATGCGGAGGGAAAGGTATTCCGACCGGACGGGCGGACGGTAGGACGCTTCGCACCGGCAATAGGACGTCGTGCAACGTGCGGCGGTGCAATTGATTGACCACCCCCTGTCGGTCGGTCTATATTCGCCGGCCATGTATTCCCGCCCGCTCACCTCGCCGGTCAGTCGGCGACGGCGGCGATGAGGGCGCGGGCTTAGTCTCGCCCGTCTTCCTCGTTGCCCGCCATCGTCCATCCTCCCGGCACCGCCCCTTCCGATATCTCACCCGTCCCTACCCCGGTCCCCTTCCCTGTGACGCCGAACTCCGACGCGATTGGTGCTGGAATCGTCGTGCATGTGTTCGGCAAAACAGATGTGGGGCGGACTCGTGAGCACAACGAGGACGCGTATCTCATCGTCGACCTGACGACGAACAATTCGTCGTTGCCGACGGCGCCGCGAACGCAGGGCGCCGGTCCGAAGGGCTCGCTCTTCATGGTCGCCGACGGCATGGGCGGAGCGGCGGCGGGCGAGATCGCCAGCGCGATGGCGGTCGAAGCGATCCTGGCCGAGATCCGCGCGAACTGGGTCACCTCGGCGGCGACTGACGCGGAAGCGTTCGTGCTGGCGATCAAGACGGCGACGAAGAACGCCAACACGCAGATCTTCTCGTACGCGGCGCAGCACTTGGAGTACCGCGGGATGGGTACGACGGCGACGATCGCCGGTCTCCTGGGCGACACGCTGTACCTCGCACAGGTGGGCGACTCGCGCGCGTACGTCGTGCGGCGAGGAGTCGCGCGACAGATCACGAAGGATCAGTCGCTGATGCAGAAGCTCGTCGAGGCGGGCGAGCTCACCGAAGAGGAAGCCGAGCACAGCGAGCGGCGCAACATCATCCTCCAGGCGCTCGGCCCCGAGCAGAACATTCGCGTCGACCTCACGCATCAATCGGTGCGTCGCGGCGACACGCTCGTGATATGCAGCGACGGACTCTCGAGCCAGGTCGGCAAGGACGCCATCGCCGACGTGGTGACGGAGCAGGACGACATCGAACTCGCCTGTCAGGAGCTGATCGACTTGGCGAACGCGAAGGGCGGGCCCGACAACATCACCGTGATCATCGCGCGCTTCGATGGCTCGGGGCTCTTTCCGCCCGCCGACACCGACGAAGTCGGACACCAGGTGTTTCCGCTGCCGACGAACCTCACTCCGACGGAACCGATCGACGCGTTCGACATCGATCCGCGCATCTTTCCGACGGAAGAGATGGAAGCGATGGGCGGGATCCCGGGCAGCGTGACCGACGAAGCCGGGGACGAGCGCGTGCAGCCTCGCCCGCCGCAATTGTCTCCGGCGGAGATGCTCAAGAAGTACACGCCGGTGAGGCCAGCGACGCCGGAGCCGCCGCCGCCGGTTGTGTCAGACGCGCGGCGCAGCACTGGTCGGACGATTTCGATCGGCTTGCTCGGGCTGCTGATCGCCGGGGCGCTGTGGTTTATCTACCATTGGCTGACGGCCGTCACGAATGGGCGGACTCCGTAACGGCAGACGGCGCGACTACGCGGCGATCTCGGTCCAACCCTGCCGTTCACTCGGGGCGAGAGCAACGGGGTACACCGACACAAACGGATGGAACGGAAACAAACTGAGAAAGACGTAGGGAAACTGCACTCGCCTGGCAGGGCAGTTCCCCAATGTTTTCTCCGTTTGTTTCCGTCAGACCCGTTTGTTTCCGTGTCCCAATTGTTATGGCCAACAGGCCGGAACCATCTCGACACGCGCACCCGGACCCAATCCGAAGCTCACGCCGGCGTGAGCTTGCCGAGTATACGCGGACCGCGCGCACCGGTCGCCCGAGGCACGTTCGCTTCGCGGCGCTCGAGGTGGAGATGTGCCAAGAGCGCGAAGGCGACGGCTTCTTTGGCTTCGCCGTCGAAGTAGCGGTCGGCGAAGGGGCGCACTGAGAGCGGCGCGAGAGCGTGCGCGATCATGCGGAGGAGCGTCGGGTTTTTGGCGCCGCCGCCGGAGACGAGGACCTCCGTGATCGGCTCCGGCAAAAAGCGGCGATACGAGTCGGCGATGCTGCGGGCGGTGAGCGCTGTCGCGGTGGCGACGATGTCCTCGGCCGTGGCGCCCGGCTTGGCCTTGCGACAGTCGGCGACGAGCGACTCGGCGTACGCGCGGTCGAACAGCTCGCGGCCCGTCGACTTGGGCGGCTCGGTCGAGAAGTAGGGGTGCGCGAGCAGACGGTCGACGACGGAGTCCACCGGAGCGCCGGCGGCGGCGAGCGCGCCGTCGGTGTCGAACGTCATCGACGGATTGAGCAATCTCGTAACGGCGTCGATGACGGTGACCCCGGGGCCCGTGTCGAACGCGCGCACGCCGCGGACGTCGCCGCCGGGAGGCACGACGGTGACGTTGCCGATGCCGCCGATGTTCTGGAGCGCGCGCCAATCGTCGCCCGCGAAGAGGATCGCGTCGGCGATCGGGACGAGCGGAGCGCCCTGCCCTCCCGCGGCGACGTCGCGGACGCGGAAGTCGCTGACGACGGCGATTCCCGTGCGCTCGGCGATCACGGCGGATTCGCCGAGTTGCCAGGTCGAGTGCGGCGGGTCGTGCCAGAGCGTCTGTCCGTGCGATCCGATCGCGCGCACGTCGCCGCGGGGGATGCCGGCGTCGGCGAGCGCACCAATCGCCGCTTCGGCGAGCCAGTCGCCGAGGTCGAACGCGAGGTTGCAGTAGTCGCGCGCCGAGCCGCGTTCGAGTGCGGCTTCGAGTCGCGCGCGCTGCGCCGCGGTGTACGGCGACGAGCGAAACGCGAGCAGTTGCGGCTCGATGCGGTTGTCGTTCGCGTCGTCGGGCAGAAAGCGGACGACGGCCGCCGAGATGCCGTCGAGCGAGGTGCCCGACATCAACCCGACGTAGACGCTCACAGCGGAATGTCTGGAACTGGCGGCGGCGGACGCTCGACGACGCGCCGGATCACGCCGCCCGCGCGTTGGAGCGCCCAGTCGGCGTCGACGCGGGAAGCGTTCAGGAAGTGCATGACGATCGCCGTCTTCACGACGCCGCCCGCGTCCTCGAGAAGCTTGCGCGCCTCTTCGCGGCTCATGTCGCAGACCTCCATGAGGATTCTCTCGCTGCGGTCCTTCAGCTTGTTGTTTGTCGCGCGGAGATCGACCATGAGGTTGCCGTAGGTCTTCCCCAGGCGGATCATCGCGCCGGTCGTGATCATGTTGAGCACGAGCTTGGTCGCGGTGCCGGCTTTCATGCGGGTGGAGCCGGTGACGACTTCGGGGCCGGTGAGGGCGAGGATCAGGATGTCGACGGCGTCGAGTGTCTCCTCCGGAGGAGGGGAGCAGGCGACGAGGGCCGTCGCCGCGCTCACGACGCGGGCATGCTCGAGCGCACGTCGCACGTACGGCGTGGTCCCGGAGGCGGCGATTCCGATGACGAAATCGCCGGCGCGGACGCCGCGCGCGTTAAGATCTTCGACGGCGCTTTCGATCCGGTCCTCGGCGCCTTCCTGCGAGCGGGTGAGAGCGGGCAGCCCGCCGGCGATGATCCCCTGCACCATCTCGGGGTCGGTGCCGTAGGTCGGCGGACACTCGGAGGCGTCGAGGACACCGAGTCGTCCGGACGTGCCGGCGCCGACGTAGAAGAGGCGGCCGCCGCGGCGAAAGGTCGCTTCGGCGGTCTCGATGGCGCGGGCGATGGCTTCGCGCTGGGTGCCGACGATCGCGGGAACGGTCCGATCTTCGGCGTTTATAAGGTCGACGATTTCGAGCGGCGTGGCGAGATCGATCGCGGCCGTGCGGGCGTTCCTGCGCTCGGTGAGCCGAGGATCGATGAACGTCATGTCGCGGTCAACTTATGCGGAGTCGTGCGCGACCCGCAACAATGAGAGGAGGTCCGAGTGCGACAGCGAATCGCGTGGACGTGCGTGATCGTGGGGGCAGCTCTGGCGACTCGCGGCGACGCGCAAATCATCCCGCGAGCTCCGCGCGGGGTGGCGCAGACGAGTCCGTACTGGGTCGGCCTCTCCTACGGACTCTTCGAGCTGGGCACGTACGAAGACGGACGGAGCAATACGCAGTGGGACTTCGGATACACGACGGCAGTCACCGCGACGTTGGAGAAAACGCTTGCCGCCGGCGCGGCGGTGGGCATCGAGGCGACGTTTGCCAATCCGAAGTTGAACTACAACCCCATCGGCACCTTCACGACCTGCCCGACCGGGTGCACGGCGACAGCCGACGTGACGCAGTACCTGGGGACCGGGCGGATCGGCGGCGGTTTCCTCGGCTTTCAATCGTCGCTTGTCGTCGAGGTCGGCGCGACGCAGTTCTCCAATTTTCGCGACGTGACGACCAACACGAGATTGGACGGCGTCGGCGGCCACTGGGATCCGACGTTCGGCACAGGATACGACTTCGGCGTGTTGTTGAGGCCGACGACGGATCTGTACCTCGAGACGGGACTCCTTTTCGTGATGCACGATCAAGGCAACACGGTCACCGCCGCTCCGCCGATCAACTACACGCTCAAGGTCGGGCTGCGGCAAGGCTTCTAATGCGGGCAACCGAACGGCAACTACTCAACGCAGAGTCGCGGAGACGCAGAGGTGTTTCCCTGGATGGTCCGACTCCCCTCGCAACGAGCCGGATGTTTTTTGGGACTGCCGCTCGGGATGTTACCGGAAGCTTCCTGAGCGGCCGTTCCCAAAGAATTCCGGCTCGTTGCGGTATGAGCCTCTGCGCCTCGGCGTCCTCCGCGTCCCCTGCGTCGAGCAGTTGTAGTTGTAGTTGAGCAGTTGAGAGACATGAAAACGGGGCGCCCCGCAAAGGAGCGCCCCGTTTGAACATCTCTAAAGGTCGAGAAGCTATGCCTTGACCGTCGCGGACGAGTTGAGCTTGACGACGATCGAGCCGCCGGACGGGACGCAGCCCTGGTAGTTGGCTGTCGCGGCCGCGATGCCGGCTCCGGCGGCGGCGCCCGCGGCGCCACCGATCACGGCGCCCTTGGTGCTCTTGCCGATGAGCTTTCCGGCGATCGCGCCGGCGACTGCACCGACACCGACCTTCTGCACGTCCTTGGCCCTCGACTCGTCGCGGACGCGGTCGATCGACGCCGACGTCACCGACGCGTCGAGCGGGTAGGTCTTGCCGCCGAAGGTCACCGAGTTCACGGCGAACTGAATCACGATCGGGTCGTTCGAGTTCTCGCTGCGCTTGAGTTGCGTGACGGTCATGTTCACCGTCGCGCCCGAGGGAATCGTCGCGCCGTTCGTGCCGGACACCGCGCCGTCGAGCGTGGCGGTCACGTGATCGCCGACCGCGTTTGTGTTCGTGCAGATCTTGTCGCTCGAGTGCAGGTTGAGCGTCGTGCCGGCGGCGATCGTGCCGACCGCACCGCCCGCGTTCGCGCCTTCACTGCCGCGCGGGGTTCCTCGTCATCGTGTTGCCGCTCGCGGTCGTGGCGGGCGCGGTCGCGGCGGCGCCGGGCCTCGGCGTGGACGGCCTCGCGTCGTGCGCGCGCGGTTCCGGACGCCGTGCGCGTTTCGGGCGCGGCGGCGGGCGCGGGAACATCCTTGAGCTCGGGCTTCGGCGCGCTGTCGCGGTTCGCCAGCGCGAGGTCGCGGTTCAACGAGCTGTCGGCGCCGAGTGCAGTGCTGTCGGGGCCCTTCTTCGCCTCTTTGCTGCACGCCGCGAAGAGCGCGGCGGCGAAGACGATCGAGGCGGTCCAATGCGGCGAGTATCTTTCGCCATGATGGGTGGGGTCATGGGGAATCCTCCTGGAGATGGGCTGAAAAGTGGCAAAGTCGGTGCCGTCGCTGCGCTCGCTTCGGCGACTTCTTCCTTACTATGGACCGTACCGCGCGTACCGTGGTCACGGGCGTTGTGCTTGTCGTCACGTCGGCGGCCTTCGCGAGCATGGGGCCGTGGTTCCTGCGCCGAGCGCTCGACGGTATTCGGGCCGGTGCGCCCTTGCGTTCCATCTGGCTCCTCGGCGCAGCCATGATCGGCGTGTCGCTCGTCGGAGGTGTCGGACGCTTCTGGATGCGGGAGCTGCTCAACGGCATGAGCCGTTGGATCGAGTACGACCTACGCAACGATCTGTTCAGAAATCTAGAACGGCTCGACGCCACATACTACGCCCGCATGCGCACGGGCGATCTCATGGCGCGCTTGACGAACGATCTGAGCGCCGTTCGCATGGCCGCCGGGCCGGCGATCATGTACCTCACCAACACGATCGCCGGCGGCGCGTTCGCGCTGGCGTTCATGCTGCACATCTCGCCAGGATTGACGCGCAGTCGCCGCGCTCCCGATGGCGCTCCTCCCGCTCCTCGGCATCCTCATCGGCCGGCGAATCCACGCGCGCTTCGAGGCGGTGCAGGCACACTTCAGCGATCTGACCACGCTCGCGCAGGAGAATCTCGCCGGCGTGCGCATCGTGCGCGCGTTCCGGCAGGAGCACGCGGAGGTCGCGCGGTTCGCGGAGCTGAACGAGGGATATCTCGTGAAGAACATGGCGCTCGCGCGGCTGTACGGCGTCATGCAGCCGGGCTTCGCGATCTTCGCCGGACTCGGCATGGTGAGCGTCGTCGGCTTCGGCGGCGCGCTCGTGCTGCGCGGGACGATCACCGTCGGAAGCTTCGTCGCGTTCGGCCTCTACCTCGGCATGCTCACGTGGCCGCTGATCGCGCTGGGCTGGGTCATCAACCTGTTCCAGCGCGGCGCCGCGTCGATGACGCGACTGCTCGACGTGCTCGATGCCAAGCCCGCGCTCGCGGAGCCCGAGCGTCCGCGCACGCTTCCGCCGACTCGCGGCGGCCGGAGCATCGAGTTTCGGAACGTCGGCTTCCACTACCCGACGCCAGACGGACGGGGAGCCTCGCTGGGTACTTCGCAACGTCACCTTCACCGTCCCGGCCGGTGCGACGATCGGCGTCGTCGGCGCGACGGCGAGCGGCAAGAGCGCGCTGATGGACCTCATGCCGCGGCTCTTCGATCCGCAGGAGGGTGAGATTCTAATCGACGGCGTGCCGATTCGAGAGCTCGACCTCGCATCCCTGCGCCGCGAGATCGGCTACGTCCCACAGGAGAGCTTTCTGTTCAGCGATACGATCGGGAGCAACCTCGACGTACGCCGACACGACGGACGCCGACGGGCGCTGGGCAGCCGACGTGGCGCAACTCGCCGACACGATCGAAAACTTCCCGGGCGGGTACGACACGGTGCTCGGCGAGCGCGGGATCAACCTGTCGGGCGGACAGAAGCAGCGCGCCGCGCTGGCGCGGGCCCTGGCGCGCAAGCCGGCGATCGTGCTGCTCGACGACGCGCTGTCGGCGGTGGACACGCACACGGAAGCGGAGATTCTGCGGTCACTGCGCGAGGCGCTAGCGGGGCGCACGGCGCTGATCGCGTCGCACCGGGTGAGCGCGATTCGGGATGCGACGTGGATCATCGTCCTGGACGAGGGACGCGTCGTCGAACAAGGGCAAGCACGCCGACCTGCTCGCGGCCGGCGGGCGCTATTGGTCGCTTTTCAGCCGCCAGCAGCTCGAGGAGTCGATCGAGGAGGATCCGGGGGGGAATGGTGGGGGCGCTGCGGAGGGGACGGCGGCGGCGGGGGACCCGACGACGGGGGGCGGGTTACGAGTTGGCAGCCGCGATTCCGCGAGGTACAATCAACGCATGAGCCGGGTTGAAACCGCAGCAGACATCCGATCGCGCAATGACCGCATCGACGAGCGCCGAGGCGCGACTCACCGCGCTTCGAGGCGCAGCTTCGAGGAGGCGATGCTGCAGATCGCCGAGCTCCGAGCGCGCGACACGCTCAAGACGCAGTTCCTCGCCAACATCTCGCACGATCTGCGCACGCCGCTCACCGCGGTGATCACGCACGCGGAGATCCTGCGCGACGGCATCCTCGGCGATCTCACGCCGCGGCAGCTCGAGAGCGTGCGCGGCATCATCAGCGGTGGACGCCAGCTGCTCGACCAGGTCGGCGAGATCCTCACCTACGCGCGCGGCGCGGCGAACCAGCTCACGCTCGTCGCGACGCGCTTCGCCGTCCGCGACGTGCTCGAGCAGGTGAGCGCGCTCAACGAGTCGCTGCTCAAGAAGAAGCGGCTGACGCTCTCCGTCGAAGCTGACGCGGACGTCCCCGCGGTGACCGCCGACCGCGAGAAGATCGCGCACGTCGTCGGCAACCTGCTCGGCAACGCGATCGAGTTCACGCCGGCCGGCGGCCGCGTGTGGCTCAAGGCGTGCGTGGCGACGCGCGGAGCCCGTGCAATCGGTGCTCGTCGAAGTGGGCGACACGGGCGTCGGCATCGCCCCGGAGCATCACGACCTCATCTTCCGCGAATTCGCCCAGGTCGACTCGACACCGTCGCGCCCGCACCACGGCACGGGGCTCGGGCTCACGATCGCACGGAAGCTCGTCGAGCTGCATGGCGGTCGTATCTGGGTCGAGAGCCGGCTCGGCGCCGGCAGCCGCTTCTTCTTCACCGTTCCGCTCGCGCCCGCCGAGCAGGCTGATTCGGGGCGCGGTACGTGAGCTCCGTGTGGCGTAGTCGCCCTGGCACCGCCCAGTCAGCCATTACGACTCGGGAGACTACAGATTTCGCGGAAGGGGCGGAGTATGCGCGGAAACGGCAAAAAACTAGAATCAACAACAACAAAAAGCTTTGAAGCGCTTTCTCCGCGAAATCAGCTTTCTCCGCGAGATTCGTTGCAGTATCAATTCGTACGGCTACCCCGGCGAGTGCGCGGACCGCAGCGGAGTAGAAACCAGCGCACGCAAGGGTTAGCCGGTGCCGCCGCACATATTGATCGTCGAGGACAACGAGCACGTCACGACGGCGCTCCAGATCATGCTGGAGACCGTGCCGTGGCGCGTTTCGGTCGCGGATTCGATCGGCGCGGCGTTGGCGGTGACGCGGAGCGATCCGCCGTCGGTGGCGCTGCTCGACCTCACGCTGCCCGACGGCGACGGTCTGGCGCTCGTCGGGCCGCTGCTGGCGTCGGGGGCGACGAGAATCGTCGTGCTCACGGGTCACGACGACCGCGAGACGCGGCAGCGCTGCCTCGACGCCGGGTGCGCCGACGTGCTGGTGAAGCCGGTCTCGGTCGCGCGACCTCATCGACGCGGAGCCGCGGCTGGATCGCGGAACTACAGTAGCTTCTTCAGCGCGTCGGGCGTCCAGCCCTGCAAGGACGCCGGTGAGCACGCGACATGTAGTCCGTCATCATCAGGACGCGCGACGACGCACGAGCACCGCGCCCGACGACGCGGGTCACCCAGACCATGTGTCGCTTGATCACCGCGAACGCGCGCGAGGAAGCGCTCGATCGCCACCGCGGCGAGCACAAACGGAATCGCCAGACCGAGCGAATAGGCGCCGAGCAGCGCGCACGCCGCGCGACACCTCCGCCTTGCGTCGCCGCGTACGTCAGAATGCTGCCGAGGATCGGGCCGATGCATGGCGTCCATCCGGCGCCGAACGCGATCCCGACCAACAACTGTCCCGAGGTAGCCGAGCGGCTTGTCGGTGATGTGGATCCGGCGCTCGCGTGAGAAAGCGCCTAGGTTGAAGACGCCGAGCAGGTACAGGCCGAACGCGAGCACGAGCAGCACCGCCGATCCGGCTGATCCAGACGCGATACGTCACGAGCAGCCGACCGATGAGCGTCGCCGACGCGCCGAGCGCGAGGAAGATGAGCGAGAAGCCGAGCACGAAGAGCAGCGCGTGGACGAGCGCCACGCGTCGCGCGCGCGGCGACGTCGTCGAGCGTCATCCCCGTGATGAAGGTGATGTAGCTCGGAATGAGCGGCAGCACGCACGGCGAGAGAAAGCTCGCGAGCCCAGCGCCGAACGCGATCGCGAGACCGACGTGCCCGCCAATTCTGCCCTCCGGGGAGGTCGATCGGGTCGCCGAGACCACGCGCGACCGTCTCGCTGTTGCGCTGGTACTTCGCGCTGAAATATCGCGTCTTTCGCCGTGAGCGGCGACCGCGCGACGGTCGACGCGGGCTCGTCATGCTGCAGATCGACGCGCTCGCGTACGCCGAGCTGCGTCGCGCGATCGAGCTGGGCTACTGCCCGACGATCTCGCAGATGGTGCGCGAAGAAGGCTACACGCTGCGCCGCTGGTTCTGCGGACTGCCGTCGGCGACGCCGTACTGCCAGGCCGGAATCTTTTACGGCGAGAACGACGGCATTCCGGCGTTCCGCTTCTACGACAAGACCGAGCGGCGCGTCATCACGTGCAACACGCCGTCGGGCGTGCAGTACATCCGCGACCGGATCACACGCGCCGGGCGCGCTCGCCGGCGGGTCGAGCTACGTGAACCTGCTCGACGGCGACGCGCAGACGGTCGCGTTCACCGTGGCGACGCGCGAGCGGATGTCGGTCTTTCGCGCGACTCGGCGGCTGGCGGATGGCGATGCTCATGCTCATCCATCCGATTCGCGTGCTGCGCATGGGCGTGCAGGCGGCGCTCGAGTGGCTGCGCGAGGAGTACGAGCGCAGCGTCGGCGGAGTTGCGCGGAAGCGGACGCACAGCGAAGGACTGTTTCCGTTCATCCGCGTTCTGACGCAACGTCATCGTGCGCGAGCTGCAGACGATGGCGATCCTGCTCGACGTCTACCTCGGCGTGCCGATCATCTACAGCACGTTCATGCAGTACGACGAGCTCGGACATCACTTCGGCCCGTCGAGCTTTCAGGCGTTACGCGATCTTCGCCGGACCGACGCGCGAATCCGCGAGATTCGCCGCATGATCGCGCAACGCGCGGCGGCCGCGACTACGACCTCGTGATCCTGTCCGACCACGGCATGACGCCGTCGTCGAGCTACCGCGTGCGGTTCGGCGAGACGCTCGGCACGACGGTCGAGCGCATTCTCGAGCGCGACGCCGCGCGGACGCGGTGAGCGGCCGCTGCAGGTCGAGCGAGAGCTTCGCGCAGGTACGGCGAGTACGCCGACATGAGCGCGCAGGTCGTCGAGGCCGTGGCGCAGGCGACGCCGGAGCGGCATCGCACGCGTGCGCGGCGTGCATCCTGCGTACGCGCGATTGGGTGCGCAGCAAGTACGGTCTTCGCGAGCTGATCCTTCCCGAGAAGTATCGCGTCGAGGAGGAGCACGACGTCGTCGTGACGTACAGCTCCTGTCTCGCGCTTCTGTATTTCGCCGACGACCCGCGCCCGACTCGACCTGGACCAGATCGCGGACGACAACCGGACGGCCGACGCTCTACGACGCGCTGCTCGATCATCCGGGCGTCGGACTGCTCGCGGACGCGCAGCGGAACCGCGGTACATCTGGAGAGTAGCACAGGACGCGCGATCATCGACGATGGGACGATTCGACGTGATCGCAAGGCGCGAACCCACTCGAGCCCTACGGGACTTCGATCTCTCGTGATTCGCGCCGTCGAGCATCTCGTCTCGCAGCCGAACACCGGCGACTCACGATCTTCGGGGCGTACGACGGCTACGAGATCGTGTCGTTCGACGACCAGATCGGCGCGCACGGCGCGGCGGGCGGAAATCAGCTGCATCCCGTTCCTGATCGGACCGGCGCTCTGAAGCTCGATCACGAGACGGATCGACGATCCGCGCGACGTGCATCGGGTGATCCTGTCGAAGTACGTCACGACCGCGGCGCTGGCGTTCGCTTGTCTCGGGCTCGGCGGCATGCGCGACTCGGTTGGCGCGCAGCAGCCGGCGAGGCGAGACACGACTGGAGTGATCGCGGGTCGAGTTCTCGACGCCGAGCGAGCCGAGCCGCGCGCCGGCGCCGCCGTCTCGATCGTCGGGACGACGCACGGCGCGCTCGCCGACGCCGACGGCCGCTTCGTCATCAGCGCCGTCGCAGCCGGCGAACGGACGATTCGCGCACGCTTGCTCGGCTACACGACGCTCGACCGGGTGGTCGTCGTGCGCGCCGGCGACACGACGCGCGTCGACTTACGGCTCGAGCCGAAGCGCACGGTGCTCGAACGCCGTGCGCACCGAAGCGCGGCCCGATCGATCGCGACGCTGTTCGACTCGCGGCCGAGCGTCGGCACGGTGCAGATCACGGCGCGCGCGGCCGAGGGTGTGCCGAAGTTCGGTGAACCGGACATGATTCGCATCGTGCAACTGCTGCCGGGCGTCGAAGCGCGCAACGATTTCTCGACCGGGTTCAACGTGCGCGGCGGCGAGTCCGATCAGAATCTCATCCTGCTCGACGGCTATCCGATCTACAATCCGTTTCACCTCGGCGGTCTGTTCAGCACGTTCATCGATCCGACCGTGCGCGACGTCACGCTGATGACGGGCGGCTTTCCCGCGCGGTACGGCGGCCGACTGTCGAGCGTGCTCGACGTGCATTCGGCCGAAGAAGCGCGCGCCGGCGTGCACGGCACCGCGGAGCTGTCGGTGCTTGTCGTCGACGGGGGAGTTCGGCGGCTCGTTCGACCGACGGCAAAGCGTCGTGGATGATCGCCGGCCGTCGCACCTACGCCGACAAGTTCGTGGAGCTGATCAGCACCAACGAGCTGCCGTACCACTTTCGCGACGAGCAGGCGCACTTCACGTACGCGTTCACGCCGACGACGAGGCTGTCGGTCACGGCGTACGACGGGCGCGACGTGCTCGACGCGAACATCGCCGCGTTCGGCGACTCGACCGGCGCGAACGCGAGCGGCGGCACGTTCCTGTTCGACTGGGGCAACACCGTCGCCGGAGCGACGCTCACGAAGCTCGTCGCCGCGCGACGCCGGGCTCGCGCGCTGGCTGCTCGGCGACAGCACGACGCTCGAGCAGCGTCGCGTCGCGTCTCGCGATTCTCGACGCGGCTCGACCTCGGCGCCGGCTCGCTCACGCTGGCGAACACGGTGATCGACGACGCGCGGCTCGCCGGCAGTCGATCACGGCGCACACGGCGACGCACGAGCGCTCGTTCGGCTACGACGTCGCGTCGTATCACATCGACTACGACGCGCGTCGTCGCCGCAGACGGAGACGTTGCTCTACGCATCTGCACCAGCGCCCGACATCGGGCGCGCTGTTACTTCGACGACCTGTGGCGCCGTCGTCATCGTGGCTTCTGGAGACCGGACTGCGCGGCGAGGCGTTGACGGCGCCGGCGCAGCTGGCTCGGCGTCTCGCCGCGCGTGTCGGCCAAGTATTTCGTCACGACCGGATTCGCGCGTCACCGGCGGCGGTCGGCAAGTTCACGCAGTGGACGCACTCGCTGGCGCGCGAGGACATTCCCGTCCGACTGTTCGATTTCTGGGTGGCGAGCGACGCGGTGACGCCCGTGTCGACCGCGTGGCACTACGTGCTCGGCACCGAGCGCTGGTTCGGGACGTACGCGATACGTGCGCGTCGAAGGATTCTACAAGAAGTATTCGAGCCTGCTCGACGCCAATCCGCAGGACGATCCGACGACGCCGCGGCGACGAAGTTCTTCTCGGTGAGCGGCGACTCGTACGGAGCCGATGTGCTCTTGCGCCAGTTCGAGCGCGGACCGTTCAGCGGATGGATCTTCGTACACGTACGCCGTCGCGACGCGCCAGCTGGACGTCGCTTCACTATTTCCCGGGCACGATCGCCGTCACGACGTCAACCTCGTGGCGAGCTGGCGCGTCGAAGAAGTATCTGCTCGGCGTGCGGTTCGGCTACGCGACGGGCACGCCGTACACCGACATCGTCGGCGAGATCGTGCGGCGCATCTACGATCCCGGGCTCAACGCCTACGGCACGCGCGGCGGCGGCCGCAGAACGAAGTTCATCGGCGGCACGCGCAACGGCGCGCGGCTCCCGGCCACGCAGCGGCTCGACCTCGACGTGACGCGAACGTATTCGCGTGCGCGGCACGACGATCGCGCCGTATCTGAGCGTCGTGAACGCGTACTACGCGAAGAACGTGTTCCTCTACGTGTTCGACTATTCCGCGAGTCCGCCGACGCGCGAGGCGATCTCGCAGTTCCCTCTTCTTCCGTCGGCCGGTGTCTCGATTCACTTCTAGAATCGCGCCGGTTGCGCTGAGCGCGCTTGTCGCCGTCTCCGGTGCGAATTGCAGAAGCTCCAGATTCCGGCCTCGACGCCCGGCATCGTCGTGCACGCGTGCTCAATCCAAGTGCGTCGATGCAGGTCGTGTCTCTCGAGCGCACGCTCACCGGTGCGCAAGCCACCGGGACACAGAGTTTCGATCCCGGCGATCCGATCGCCAGCGCCGGCGGCATTCCGATCGACAGCGCGCCCGTCGAGATCAGTCGACTCGAGCGGGCGTGTCACGGCGCTCGAGGATCGCGGGGAAGCCGCGGCACCGGCGTCTATCGTCGTCTCGTTCAACGAGCCGCTTCGATACTCGGCGCGCGATACAAGCTTCACGTGCACACGGACCAGGCGAGGATGTCACCGCGTTCACGCGCATCCCGCTCCCCGAAGTGACGTCGACCGGCGGACTGACGCGCACGTTCAATCGCGACCACGACACGCTCTCGATCGCGTGGGACACGGCGCCAAGGCGCGAGCCTACGCCGTGCGCGTCGAGAGTCCGTTCGGTCCGTTCTTTCTGTTCACGGACAGCTCGCACGTTCGTCTCACCGGCGACCTGCGAAATCTGTTCGCCGGAGATCTGCAGCACGTGTTCATCCCCGGGTTCCACCAGGATCATTCTCGTCGCGGCGGTCGACTCGAACTTCTACGACTACTATCGCACGAACAACGATCCGTTCACGGGCGCGGGCATCATCAGCCGGATCAACGGCGGCCTCGGGCTGTTCGGATCGCTCGTGACGCTGACGAACGGGACGCTGACGTTGTCGCGGATCAGACGGAGCCGATCGAGGGACGGTTTCGCGTGACGACTCTCGGCGCCAACACGACGCCGGCAGCGAGCTTGAATTTGTATGTCGAGTCAGCGCCCGCTCGCGTCGACGGACCGGCGGCGCTGAGCGGCCGTTGGGTCGCCCAGCCGCTTCCGAACGCTCACGCCGACGGGATCATCGGAACGCTGAAGGGAACGACAGTCACGCTGGTGCTCTTGTCGAATCAGCTAGCGGCCGATACGGTCGACGTGTTCGACGGCCAGTTGAAAGGCGACACGCTCACGGGCGCGTTTCGGCACGCGGGCGCGGCGGTCTTCGTGAAGTAGTGCAAAAGGCCGTCGTGAAAGAGCTTCCTCGCTAGCGGCCGCCGCGACTGAAAACGGACACAAACCGGTTGAACGGGCAGAAACGGAGAAGAACTTTGGGAACTGCCTCGGTCAGCAGCGCTTAAGACGGCGCGCTTGCATTTCCAAAGAGGTCTGCAGTCCCGTTGATGTCCGTTTCGCCCGTTTGTGTCTGTATTCCCCGCGACTCTTCCAATCGCGACGAGCCCCAAGGCGGACGGGGCTAGCGTAGCCCGGCTAGCGTAGCCCGGCGAGCGTCGCGCGAAGTTCGTCGCCGTCCAAGCGCGTCGGATCGTCCAAGTCGCCCGCTCGCCGCTGCACGCCGCGCACGACAGCGTCCACCGTCACGAGCGGCGCGTCGGCATCGGCGACGATGTTCGTCTCCCACTTGCCGCGGTCGGGCCCTTTGAGCATGAGCCGATAACGCGCCGTGTAGACGACGAAACGCGGCTCGCGGTCGGCGAGGTCGGGGCCCTCGAACGGAATCGCGGCGACGACGGCGACGCCGCTCTCGACGCCGCCCTGCCTGATCGGCGCGAAGAGATGGATCTCGGCGATGCGGTCCGCGGCGACCTGCGCGGTGATCGCCTGAAGGAAACGATCGCGCGTGTCGAGAGGTTGCATGCGGTATAGAGGGGAGGCCGTCATCGCGAAGCCGCCTGCGCCACGTCCCGCGCCGGCGTCGCACGCGTCTCGATTTCGCTTTTCGACGTAGAGCCGAAGGATGTGCATGAAGTCCTGTGCGTTGGTGACGACGCCGAACGCCTGATGCGTTCCGCGGTCCTTGAGCTTGCTCACGACGAACTCGGACGAGTCGACGCAGATCGTCGGCAGCTCGCGCATCGAGCCGTCGGGCTGTTGCACGAATGCCGGCAGCATGTTGCCCGTCGCGATCGCGTGCAACGCCGTGGCGATCAGGATCGCCATCGTCGCCTTGATCGTGTGGCGGCGCATCGCGTCCTGCGCGGCGAGCATGTCGGTGATCACGCCGGGGAGCGGACCGTCGTCGCGAATGGAGCCGGTGAGCACGAACGGGACGTTGTGCTTCACGCACGCGTACATGATGCCGTCGGTGATGATCCCCTGCTCCACCGCGGCCGCGATCGATCCGGCGGCGCGCACCTGGTTGATCGCGCGCATGTGGAGCCCGTGTCCGCCCTGGGTGATCTCGCCCGTGTGCGCTCATGCCGAGCGTCGTGCCGTAGATCGACGCCTCGATGTCGTGCACGGCGACGGCGTTGCCGGCGAGCAGCGCGCCGACGAACCCGTTGGCGATGAACCAGCTCATGTCCGAGCGCGCGCGCGAATGAACGAGCGCGGGACCGGTGACCCAGATCGGATAGCCGCCGCGATCCTTCTCGTCGATCAGGACGCGCGCCATGTGCGCGTAGTCGATCGGCTTCTCGCGCGACACCTCGCTCGACATGAACGTGAACGCGTCGGGGTCGGCGCCGTGCGGCACCATGTGCGTCTGCACGAAGATCCCCTGCGTGCCGTCTTCCTTGTCGCCGACGGCGACGCGGTCGCCCTTCTTGATGCGGCGGCCTTCGCGCACCCAGAGCGCGCCGTCGGCGTCGAGCACGAGGCCGGCGTCCATGCGCGGCTCGCGCGGCGCGAGCCACTGGCCCTTCATGCGGACGAAGGTCGGGAGGTTCGTGGTGGAGAAGAAGCCTTCCGGGAAGGACGCCGTCGGCGGGAGCCGGCGCGAACCGGGCGTCGGGGAAGGTCGTGAACGGCGGCTGGGTGAAGTCGGGAGGCGGGAAGTGTCGACACGCACTGGAATGTCGCGGGTCGGGGGGGCGGTTTGCAGGGTGGATGGGCAGCTGGACGGCTAGACGGCTGGACGGCTGGACGGCTGGACGGCTGGACGGCTGGACGGGTCCGCTGTCGAGCTGTCGAGCTGTCGAGCTGTCTAGCTGTCTAGCTGTGTCGCGCTTTCTCCCCGCCTCACCGCCCTCCCCACACAAATCCCATCCCGAAGCCGAACCCGAACCCGCTCGCGCTCTCGGTGAGCGCATCGGGGTGCGAGAACGACCCGACGGCATGATAGTCGCCCTCGGCGCGCAGCATGAAGTGGCGCGCGACGTACCAGTCTGCGCCCGCGCCGAATCGAGCGCCGGCGGCAGTTTCGGTCGTCGTGGATGTCGCGCCAAACGCCGACGCGTCGGCGACGGAATGGACGTACGGTCCCGCGGCGAGCGAGACAAACGGCCGCAGCGTCCGTGTCAAAGCAAGCGGTTGCGGCGAATACCGGACGCCAAACAGGACCGGCGCGATCGTATTGGCGTGGCTTCGTCCGAACTGCTCGAACGTGTCCGTGTTCAGCACACCGATGCTGATCTCGATCGCCGCCTGTGGGCGCACGTAGTGGCCGTAGCCGATGTAGCCGAGCTCCCCGGTCGTGTGCGTGC
Source organism: uncultured Gemmatimonadaceae bacterium (assembly GCA_963789315.1). GTDB lineage: Bacteria > Gemmatimonadota > Gemmatimonadetes > Gemmatimonadales > Gemmatimonadaceae > JAQBQB01. The sequence continues at coordinate 463,103 of CAWBKI010000016.1, forward strand.
TCGATTGTGTACCCGTCGCCGACACGTCTCGTGCGCCGGTGAGGCCAACGCCCAACGAGATGATGTTTCTGCCCGCGAGGCTCAACGTGTCGTCCGATCGCTGCGCGAATGCAACCGACGGCACCATGAGCGAAACCAACAAAGCTGTCGCTGTACGTCGCATAGCTGATTCCTGAGAATGGTGGGTTCCGAGAATGCTATCGACTTCGACTTCTGTACCACAGCGTCGGCCCGAAAGTTTCGTTCGGCCGAATGTATGAGATCACAAATGTCATAGGAGCGCGACCGGATCGCGGTCGAGCGTGACACGCAAATCCGCGTGCTTCGGCACCGGGAACGCGCTCGAGGAAATAGCGGCCCACCGGGTGAGCTCGGCCGCGCGATCGGCTTTGAGCAGCACGTGCCAGCGCCACCGGTTCTTGATCCGCTCGACCGGACACGGCGCCGGTCCGATGATCGTCAGCCCGCCATCGGCCGCTTGCGCAGCAGCGCGTGCAGCCACGCCGTCGCCGACGTCGCGAGACGCGCCGTCGCCGCCTCCGTCGTGCCGCTGAAGACGACGTTCGCGAGTCGAATCGTTCGGCGGATACGCCGGCGATTCGCGCGCCGTCAGCTCCTCGCTCGACGAAGCCGGCGTAGTCGTGCGTCACCGCGCAGACGACGGCGTGATGGTTCGGCACGCGCGTCTGAATGAGCACTTCGCCGCCCTTGCGGTCCGCGGCCCGCTCGTCCCGCGACCTGGCTCAAGAGCTGAAAGCAGCGCTCGGACGCGCGAAAGTCCGGCAGGTTGATGCCGACGTCCGCGTCGACGACGCCGACGAGCGTCACGTTCGGAAAGTCGAATCCCTTGGCGATCATCTGCGTGCCGAGCAGGATGTCCACCTCGCCGCTGCCGACGCGGTCGAGAATCTCGGCGTGCGCCCATTTGCCGCTCGTCGTGTCGACGTCCATGCGCGCGATGCGCGCCGACGGAAACCGATCGGCGAGCAGACGCTCGACCTGCTGCGTGCCGAGGCCGCGCTGGCGCATCACAGCGCCCGAGCAGCGCGGACAAGCGCGCGGCAGTTCCTCGGTGTGGCGGCAGTAGTGACAGACGAGCCGCTTCCGGCGTGCGATGATAGGTGAGGCTGATCGAGCAGTTGGGGCACGTCGCGACGAACCCGCACGTCTCGCACTGCACGAACGCGGCGTAGCCTCGGCGATTCAGCAGCAGGATGCTCTGCTCTTTCTTCGCGAGCCGGTTCGACAGCGCGTGCTCGAGGTCTTCGCTCAGCACGAGACGCAGCCAATCGGCCGCGTCCCGCTCGGCGGCGGGGCGCACGGCGGCCGCGCGCGACGCCTCGCGGCGATCGACGACGTCGACGTCCGGCAGCCGCGCCGCCGCCGACGCGCTCGGGAAGCGTGAGCAGCGTGTACTGCGCCGCGCGCCGCGTTCACCCAACTCTCGAGGCTCGGCGTCGCGCTGCCGAGCACGACGATCGCGCCTTCGCGCGCGCGCGCACGATCGCGACCTCGCGCGCGTGATACCGCGGCGTCTCGCCCTGCTTGTAGCTCGACTCGTGCTCTTCGTCGACGACGATCGCGCCGAGGTTCGCGCAGCGGCGCGAAGATCGCCGAGCGCGCGCCGACGGCGATTCGCTTGCGTCCCTCGCGCAGCGCGAGCCATTCGTCGTACCGCTCGCCGTCGCTGAGCGCGCTGTGCAGCACGGCGACCGCGTCGCCGAACACGGCGCGAAAGCGGTCGACGGTCTGCGGCGTGAGCGCGATCTCGGGCACGAGCACGATCGCCGTCTTTCCTTGCTCGAGAACGAGACGCTTGAGCAGCTCGATGTAGACGAGCGTCTTGCCGCTGCCGGTGATGCCGTGAAGGAGAAAGACCGTCTCCCCGCTTGCCGCCGTCGAGCGTCGCGAGCGCGTCTCGCTGCGCCGACGACGGCTCGTGCCCCGCTGCCGCCGGCGCAGCGCGACGGGCGAACGGATCGCGCGACACGATCTCGGCGGCCAGCGTCACCAGCTCGCGCTTCACGAGCGTTCGCAGCACGGCCGGCGAGAACTTGTGCCGCTCGGTGAGGTGCTCGACCGGCACGCGGCCCGCCGATCGACTCGATCAACTCGAACAGCGCGCGCTGCTGCGGTTCGCGAGCGAACGTCTTCTCGCGCTCGAGGAGCGACGGCAGATCGTCGCGGATGGCGACGACGCGCCGCGTGCGCCGCGACGGCTCAGGCGCCTCGTGCGACGCAGAGCGCCGCCGGCAGCGCGCTGCGGATCACGACGCCGAGCGGCGCGACGTAGTACTCGGCGATCCACGGCAGAGCGCGAGCAATTCCGCGCTCATCACCGGCTCGTTCGTCGGGAAACGACTCGACGGGTTTCGCCGCCATCTTGCCCGGCTCGACGTCCGTCTCGACGATGACGCCCATCGCGCGGCGATTTCGAAACGGAACGACGACGCGCATGCCGGGGCGCGCCCGGTCGGCTAGCTCGGCGGGACCTCGTACGTGAACGTGCGGAAGAGCGGAAGCGGGAGGGCGACGGAGACGAGCATCCTCGGAAAGTTAGACCAGACCGAGACACCGCGGCTGTCCTAGTTGGCCCACAGCCCCTCGACCGCCGGAATCGCCAGCGGCAATCGGACGATGAACGTCGTTCCGACGCCGAGCGTGCTCTCGACTCTCACGTGCCCGCCGAGTTGCTGCGTCAGCCGGCGCGTGATGCTGAGTCCGAGCCCGGTGCCGCCGTACGAGCGCGTGCGCGACTGGTCGAGCTGGCGGAAGTCTTCCCAGATCGCGTCGATCTCGTCGGGCGCGATGCCGACGCCCGTGTCGGCGACCGCGAGCACGACGGAATCGCCTCGCGATCGACCTGCAGCCGGATCGAGCCGCGATTCGTGAACTTGACCGCGTTCGACAGAAGGTTGAGCAGAATCTGCTTGAGCTTCGTCTTGTCGGTCAGGAGCGGCGGACACTGCGCGGCGATCACTTTGCGGAAGGCCAGCCGCTTCGACGTCATCATCGGCTCGACCTGCTCCGCCACTTCGTTGATCAGCTCCTCGGCAGCACCCGCTCGACGTGGAGCGGCATCTTGCCGGCTTCGATGCGCGACAGGTCGAGAATGTCGTTGATCAGCGACAGGAGATGGTGCGCCGCGGCGCGGCTGCGCGTGATGTAGTCGCGCTGCGCTTCCGTCAACTCGCCGGCGATGCCGTCGAGCAGCAGCGCCGAGTAGCCGATGACGGCGTTGAGCGGCGTGCGCAGCTCGTGCGACATGCTGGCGAGGAAATCGGACTTGAGCTTGTTCGCCTTCGCCAGCTCTTCCGACTGCCAGAGCAGCCGCTCGTTCTGCTGCGCGAGGTCGGACGTCGCGGCAACGATGCGATCTTCGAGCTCGCCGTTGAGCTGCTTGAGCGCGTCGTACAGGCGCTCGTTCTCGACCTGCTGCGTGAGGTCGTGCAGCACCGACACGATCGCGATCGGCTCGCCGCGATCGTTGCGGATCTTTCCCGAGACGACTTCCACGGCGAGCGGCGCGCCGTTCATCGGGTGGACGAGCACCATGCGCTCGCGCTTGAGCCGTTCGTCGGTGAGCGCGAAGTCCGAGATGAACGACGTGAACTTCGTGTCGTTCTGCCGCACCGCTTGCGAAACGCGGTAGCTTCGCGACCCACCCTGCGGGCCGTGAAAGAGCTGCTCGGCCTCGTCGTTCATGAGAATGATGTTCGCGGCGCGGTCGGTGACGAGAATCGGATCGGCGACGTTCTCGAGAATCAGATTGAGCCGGTCGCGCTCGTCGGTCGCCTCGACCTCGGCTTGGCGCACGCGCAGCACCTGCCGCTCGAGCTCGTGCGACGCGCGGCGCAGGTCGGTCACGTCGCGCAGCACGGAAAGCACCGCGTCCTCCGGACCGACGCGCTCGCCGATCGGATGCGTCAGCACCTCGAACAACAGATCGTGCCCCTCGTCCGGATCGACGAGGTTGAGCTCGCGCGCCCTCGCTCGTGCGAGCCGCCGATCGTCGCGCGCGAGAGGAAAGAGCTGAACAGCAGGTTGTTGACCTCGACGGCGCGGCGGCGGCCCGGCGAATCCGAGCTCGGTGACGAACAGCAGATGCTCGGCGCGCTTGTTCTGCACGACGATGTCGTTCAGTCGCGTCGGTGATGACGACCGGATCGGGGAGCGAGTCGACCATCTGCTGATAGCGGCCGCGCTCCTGGCTCACGCGCTCGTAGCCGCGCTCGACGTCGAGGTGCGCGGCGACGCGAGCGATCACCGGACCGGCGAACATCACGATCGACGCGACCTCGTCCAGCACCTGCGGCGGGAGCACGGCGTCGACGATGATGACACCGCCCGGCGCACTGGCGAATCCGCGGTTCTCGCGCTTCACCATCCGCACGCCGCCGCCGAGGGGAGCGAGAACTTCCGCGGCGTACGATTCGGGCCAGATCGCCGGCGCGCCGCGATAGTGCGGGCGCGGCATCGGAAACGCCGTCCATTCGTCGAACGGAATCCTGGCCGGCGATCGCGGCGGCGAGTCGGCGACGACGGTCGACTGCGCCAGCGTCGCCACCATCCACGGATGCGCGCGCTCGGCGATCGTCAGCTCGAGCGGCCCGTCGTCGAACCCGACTGCGACACGAGCACGAGCTGCTGCTCCGACGAGTCGAACCCGAGGAGGCACGCCCGACGCGCCCCAGTCGCCGCGATGACGTGGCTCAGCAGGAATCCCGCTGCCGCGTCCATGTCCGGCGCTTCGGCCAGTGCGGACAGCAGCGCCAGCTGGCTGCGATCGCTCGACGGCCGCGTTGGGCGACGGAAACTGATTCCATCGTCATGACAACCACAATCTTCCCCGCCCGCGCGAACGGCCGCTAGTCCGCCTTTTCCAACTTCAGCTTGATGTTGACGAAGTTGTAGGGCGGCCAGGGACCGGAGTACTTGAACGAAAGCACGTCTTCGTACTTTCGGCTCGTCTCCTTCACCCGCTCGTCGAACGCCTGTTCCTGCGCGCGGTCGACGAGGAACGCGGCGTTGAGGATCATGCGGTCGCCGATCGGTTTGTTCGACCGGCTCGCGACGGCGACCGCCTTGAGCGCGTCGTGCATGTCGGCGACGTACTGCGAGCTCATCTCCTCGAGCGCCGAATCGACGAGCCGGCCGAGCTGCATGCGCGCGAAGTACGTCGAGGTCGTCGTGTGACGGCTGATCTCGTCCTTCAGTCGGCTGATCTCGTCGTTCTCGCGCTCGAGGTTCGCGATGACCTTCTCGCGGTCCCACAGCACCTTGAGCCCGAACTCGATCTTGTCCTGCATCTTGTCGAGGACGTCGCTGAACGCCTGGTACGTCGAGCGGAGCAGCTCGGTGACGTCGTCTTCGGAGCGGAACACGGTGCCGAAGGACATCGGGATCACCGTGAACTCCTTCATCACGGTCTCGTTCACGAATTCGTGCGCGAGGACGTTGTCGCGAGTTGGGTCGTAGATGACGATCGGCGTGTCGCTCACGACCGCGGCGAGGTCCTGGAAGGCGACCGTGAAGACGCGCTGTCCGCCCCCGATGCCGATCGCGCCAAAGTCCCGCTGGCGCTCGCTGCGGACGATGCAGTAGACGTACTTTCCGCCGTCGATGCCGGCTCCTGGTACCGGCAGCGACTCCATAATTTGGGGCTCAGACATGCCTTTCCTCGGGAATGAAAAGCCGACTCTGCCGCAGGCGTGTAAAGCATTGCACGCGGGAGCGTTCCGCGCTAGTCGTCGTAGCCAACTCTTGACCGTCGAGCCCGGCGGGACCCACGGGGACGAGGCATGACCGACAGACGTCCGCGGTTTGCCGCTGAGGGTGCGTGGCCTTCATGCTGTGGTCGCTTGGCGTTTGTGACCTTCATCACGCTGGCAATGACCGGGCCGTCGCGCGGGCAGGTTCCGCCAGGGGACGCGCTTCGTACCCGCGTCCGGGCATATCGGACCGCCCACGACACGTCGATCGTGCGTGAGTTGCGCGATTTCGTCGCCATTCCGAACGTCGCGTCGGACACGGCGAACATCCGGCGAAACGCCGAGCGACTGCGGACGATGATGGAGTCGCGGGGGATCGCGGCGAAGATTCTCGAGTCGCCGACGGGCGGTTCGCCGGCGGTCTACGGGGAGCTGTCGACGCCCGGGGCGACGCGGACTGTCGTCTTCTACGCGCACTACGACGGCCAGCCGGTGGACACGGCGCAATGGACGTCGCCGCCGTGGCAGTCCCGTCCTTCTCGACAAGTCGCTCGAAGCGGGCGGCAAGCCGGTGGCCACACCGGCGACGGCGGGCGCGATGCAGGGCGAGTGGCGGCTCTACGGCCGCTCGTCGAGCGACGACAAGGCGCCGATCGTCGCGATGCTCACGGCCATCGATGCGCTCAAGTCCGCGGGCGTTCGGCCCTCGGTGAACCTCAAGCTGTTCTTCGAGGGCGAAGAGGAAGCGGGCTCCGGACACCTCGAATCCATCCTCGAGAAGAATGCCGCCCTCCTTCGAGCCGACGCCTGGCTCTTCGGCGACGGACCGGTGCACCAGTCGCGGCGCCAGCAGGTCGTGTTCGGCGTGCGCGGCGTGACCGGAGCCGAGATAACGCTCTACGGCCCGTCGCACGCGCTTCACAGCGGCCACTACGGGAACTGGGCGCCGAATCCGGTGACGATGCTGGCGAACCTCATCGCCGGCATGCGGAATGACGACGGCCGCATCCTCATTACGCACTTCTACGACGACGTCGCGCCAATCACGCGCGGCCGAGCGTCGCGCGCTGGCCAGCATTCCGTCCGTCGACTCGGCGATGCGCGCCGAAACGCTGCTCGGCGCGACGGAAGCGACGAACGCCGCGCTGGTCGAGCGAATCATGCTGCCCGCGCTCAACCTACGCGGCATTCGCGGCGGTGCCGTGGGCGCGACGGCGGCGAACGCGATCCCGACCGAGGCGACGGCGTCGATCGATTTTCGGCTCGTGCCGCGGCAGACGCCGGACCACGTGCGACGTCTCGTCGAGACGCACATTCGAGAGCGCGGCTACACGATCGTCCAACACACGCCGACGCCCGAGGAGCGCATGCACCACCCGCGCATCGCGAAGATCACCTGGGAGGCAGGCTACGCACCGACGCGGGTCGCGATGGATTCGCCGCTGTCGCAGGCCGTGCTACGCGCGACGTCGGAAGCTGTCGGCGGGCCGGTCGTCGCGCTCCCGACGCTCGGCGGAAGCCTGCCGATGTACACGTTCGAAAAGGTGCTGCACGCGCCGCTCATCGTGCTGCCGATCGTGAACCACGACAACAACCAGCACGCGGCGAACGAGAACGTGCGGCTGCAGAACGTGTTCGACGGGATCGACGTCTACGCCGGCGTGCTCGCGCGGCTTGGCACGTATTGGGATCGGGAGCGAATCCGGCCGTAGCGCGCAACAACCTCATGAAGGGTGTGCAGTTCCAAAAAAAAGCTGTTGCAGTTCTCAGTTTGTTTCCGTTCCATCCGTTTGTGTCTGTGTCCAATTGTTGATCTCCGCTCGACCGAGCAGCACGGGCGGGTTGTGATATCCGAGTCAGACAGGCACGCCACGCCGACGGAGAAGTTCGAGAATCGGCTCGCTCGCCTTGATTTCGTCGAGCTTGGCTGGGATCAGCGCGCCGCCGTCGAGCAGCACGTCCACGACGCCCGCGTAGTCCGCCGTGGGCCGGCGCCAGCCATGGAGCGACCCGTAGAACGCCCAGCCGAGTGGCGTTCCGCCGTGTTCGCCGTCCCGCACCTCGGTCGCTGCGCCGCGTGCGACGAGGAGCTTCGCCATTTCGACGTCGCCGTGAAAGCCGGCCCAGTGGAGCGCGGTCACGCGTTTGGGCATCGTGGCGTCCATCGGCCAACCGGCGTCGAGGAACAGGCGGACGGCGTTTGCATTCGACGCCTCGGCAGCCATCGGCAGACGTGCCAGTTCTTCGTCACCGAGCGTGTCGATGATTCCAGCGTTCTTCGCGAGCAGCGCCTTCGCGTCGCGCTCTTGCCCCAGCTCGAGGAGCACGGCGAGCGCGAAGGGGGCGCGCGTGCGCGAGATCAGCAGCGCGAAGACGTCTTCGTGCCCGAACTCGCGCGCGATCTGGTGGGCCGCCTTGTTGGAGCCGAGCGTCCAGATGTAGATCGTGCCGCCGGCGCGCGGATTCTGTTTCGGGAAATAGCGCTCGGAGACGCTCGTGCGCACGCTCGCGGGGGCGGTGTCGAGATGACCGCGGACGCGATCAACGTCGCCGAGCGCGGCGGCCATGAGGATGTCGGCTTTCGCGCCGCGCGAAACGAGGAATCGCGCGACGTCCTGTCGCTCGCGAATCGCCCACTGCGCCGCCGTGGATTCATGGTCCACATCGATAGCATCGATCTCTGCGCCCGCGTCGAGGAGCATGCTCGCCACTTCGACGTTGGCGGCGAAATGGAGGGGGAGCTGCCCGTCGCCGCCGCGCGCGTGGACCGCCTGCGGATCCTCGCGAAGAATGCGCTCCATTTCGTCGAGCATACCAAGGCGCGCCGCCGCGTGCAGCGTCAACACCGTGCCGCGTTCGCGAAGGAACGGCACGAGCGACGCGTCGGCCGTGTCGATCGGCCCGAAGCTTCCCGCCCACCAGTGGCTGCGCGCGTTCGGGTCGGCGCCCGCGCGGATGAGCAGGTCGATCATCTCCCGCTGCTTCGTCTCGACCGGATGACGGAGGATCGTGCCGCCGAAGCCTTCGCCCGGCGCGGGATCGTTCAGCCGCGATGAGAGCGACGGTTCCGCCGCGAGGATCGCCTTGGCGCGCTCGACGTCGTCGGCGCGGACGGCGGCCGCGAGGTCGGCGAACGCGTCGACGGTAGTCACCGCCGCGCGACCCCGAGACCTGGAGCGTCCGGGATGTCGATGCGCCCGCGCTCGATCGTCGCGCCGCGATATGGATCGTCGGACAACAGCGCGGCGCCGTCGAAGTCCGCGTAGTCCAGGAGCGGCGCGAAATGCGCCGCGGCCGTGATACCGAGACTCGTCTCGATCATGCAGCCGGCCATCACGAGCATGCCGTGTGCCCGGGCCGTCGCGATCATCTTGAGCGCCTCGCGCAGCCCGCCGCACTTCGAGAGCTTGATGTTGATCCCGTCCACGACGCCGGCGAGCCGCGCGACGTCCGCCGGGCCGACGCACGATTCGTCGGCGATCACCGGCAGGCGGGATCGTTCGCGCACGAACCGCAGGCCGTCGAGATCGTTCGCGGCGACGGGTTGCTCGACGTACTCGACGCCGCATTCGGCCAGCACGTCGACCATCCGCAGCGCGTGCTTCGGCGTCCACGCCGCGTTCGCGTCGACGCGCAGCACCTTGTCCGGCGCGGCGTCGCGCACCGTATGAATGATTCGCTCGTCGCGGTCCGTCCCCAGCTTCACCTTGAGAACGGGATACGCAGCGGCGTCCGCGACGCGCTTGCGCAGCTCGTCGTCGTTCGCCGCGATCGCGATCGTGAAACTCGAGAGCGGCGCGCGAGCCGGATCCAGTCCCCACATTCTGTAAACCGGAACGCCGAGTCTCTTGCCGGCGAGGTCGTGCAGCGCGGCGCTGATCGCCGACTTGACCGACCCGTTGAATCGCAGCGCGCGGTGCAGCTCGGCTTCGATGTCTTCGATGTGCCACGGATCGCTCGCGGTGACGATCGGCGCGAGGCGCTCGAGGGCGGCGAGCGCCGTGTCCGTCGTCTCGCCGTAGAAGCGGTTCGGCGCGGCCTCGCCCCAGCCTTCGCATCCATCGTCGGCGATGAGACGCACGCGAAGGAGGCGATGCTCGCTGGCGCCTCCACGCGCGATGACGAACGGATGGGTTGTGTGGACGGTCGCGAGGTCGTGCTCGAGCTTCATCTGCCCGACAGCAATCCCGCGCGGCGCGCGATCGACGCCATGCGATGCGGCGTCGAGCCGTCGGCCGTCGAGCGGAGGAACCCGATGAGCGCGTCGGCGAGCTCGTTGCCGCGCGCGTAGCGCGCGGAGGGCGCCTTGGCGAGACACTTGATCACGATGTCGGAGAGCGGTCCCGGCACGCGAGGATTCGCCGTGGACGGCGGGACGGCGTTGTCGTGCACCTGCTTGTAGCTCACCGAGAAAGCGTCGGCGGCGTCGAACGGCGGCTGGCCGACGAGCGCCTCGTAGAGCAGGATGCCGATCGCGTAGATGTCGCTGCGGCCGTCCACCAGCTTGCCCATCGCCTGTTCCGGCGACATGTAGTGCGGCGTGCCCATCGCGCGCCCGGTCGCCGTGAGGCGCCCGTGGAATCGCGCCGTCGCGATGCCGAAGTCGGTGATGATCGCGTTGCCGTCTTCGTCGAACAGCACGTTGTCCGGCTTCACGTCTCGATGGATGACGCCGCGGCGGTGCGCGTAGTCGAGCGCGCACGCGACCTGCGCGGCGACCCCGCCGCTTTCGATCGGTTCGACCTGCCGCTCAACCTGGATGACGTCGGCCAGCGCGCCGCCCTCGAGGAACGGCATGACCGTGTACACAACGTCGTCCGTCGCGCCGTAGTCCAGGATCGGACAAATGTGCGGGTGGACGAGCTTCGCCGCGGCTTCCGCTTCGCGGCGAAATCGCTCGGCGACCTCGGCGTCGCGCGCGAGATGCGGGATGCAAAACCTTGATGACGACCTGACGCTCGAGCTGCGCCTGCTCCGCGATGTAGACCTCGGCCATTCCGCCGCCGCCGTGGCGGCGAAGGACGCGATATCGGTTGCCCGTCGCGCGGCGGAGCCGCGTCAGCTCGTCGTCGGGGCGCTCGAACGCGCCGCGCTTGAGCTCGGGCAGGCCTTCGCCGCATCGGTCGCACGCCGCCGACGATGCTCGATTCCAGGTTCCGCACTGAGGGCAGAACACCGCTTCAGCTCCCGAACTGCATTTGCACGAAGTCGTACGCCGCCCACGGGCCGGTCACCTCGAATTTGAGCCCGTGATGGGCCTCGTGCTGCTCGGCCACGGCGCGCAAGAAGTCCTTCCAGTGGTCGCGTTCGACAAGGAATGCGGCGCTCGAGATGCGTCCGCTCGACGCGTCGTACGCGAGCGGCACGGCCATGACGGCGGCGCGCCGCAGCGCGCGGACCGCCTCGTTCGCCGCGTTCGCGAGGTCGGCATCGGCCGCACGGTTGGTATTGTTCGCCGTGTGCGAGATGTGCACGCGCGCGGCCGCGCGATCCTCGACGAACTCCAGCGCTCCCGTCAACGCCACGTAGTGAAGCTCCATCCACCGGGTGAGTGCGTCCGCCGACCGAAAGAGCACGCCCACCGGCGCGGGGAGCACCGGTGCGATATGAAAGACGGCGTCGACGATGGCCCGATGCTCCTCGATCCGGGTGCTGTCGACGTCGTCCAGCGCAAAACTCTTCTGGTCAGAGACGACCGCACCGACGTCCCGATACGAGATGAGGCGCGTCCCCCCGGCCGCGCCGGGCACCTCCGGCAGGGCATGCCCGTCGGAGAGGACGATTCCGTGCATCAGGAGCGGCGTCTGGGTGGGTGACATTGACCAGGTCTATTCTAGAGCCCGCATGTGAATGACGCACGCCGCCGCGAGTCGTTCCGGAGCATAGCCGCCCTCGAGCGCGCTGACGACTCGGCCGCCGCACCACCGCTCGGCACGCTCGACCACGAACCGGGTGAGCTCCGCCACGTGCTCGAGCTCGAGCGTGAAGCCTCCCAGCGGGTCGCCGGCGAGCGAATCGAAACCGGCCGAGATGAAGACGACGTCCGGGACGAAGTCGGCGGTGGCGTCATCGATCGCGCCCTCGAAGGCGTCGACGTAGACCTGCGGCGCGAGCCCCGGCGGCATCGGGAGATTCCAGATGCTCTTGTGCGGACCTCGGTCGTCGGCCGCGCCGGTTCCCGGATACCACGGCCACTGGTGCATGGACACGAAGCGAATGTCGCGCTCCTCCTCGACGAGCGCCTGCGTCCCGTTGCCGTGGTGCACGTCCCAATCGACGATCAGCACTCGCTCGGCGCCGTGGCGTTGACGCGCGTAGTGCGCGCCGATGGCCACGTTCCCGAAGAGGCAGAACCCCATTGCGCGCGCGCGCACCGCGTGGTGACCGGGCGGGCGAACGGCGCAAAAGCTTCGGCGTGGACCGTCGCCGAACGCGAGGTCGACGCCGTCGAGCACCGCACCGGCGGCGGCCGTCGCGGCATCCCAGGATCCTTCGCTCACGACGGTGTCCGGATCGAGCCGGCCGCCGCCGGCTTCGGTCAGCGCGCGCACCGCCTCGACGTATGCACGATCATGCGCGATCGCCAACTCGTCGACAGAGGCGTGGCGCGCTTCGACGTGCGTGATGCGTCCGAAGAGCTCGGGATCGTCGCGCAGCGCCCGCGGAATCGCGCGAAGCCGGCCGGGATGCTCCGGGTGACCCCAGCCCGTGTCGTGGCGACCGCAGTCGGAGCTCGAGATGAGCGCGATCGTCACGGCGGGCGCCTAGCGAACCGGCCGCCTCCGCCGAAACATCATCACGAGGATCGATCCGTCGACGACGCCGGAATCGGCGAGCGACGCCGTCTCGTCGAGAATCTCCCAACCGCGCAGCTTGACGACCATCTCTGCCGGCGCCGCCTCGGGAAAGAGGGCATTGAGCGCCGCGATCTTTACGTCGATGACCGGTTGCGCGGGCGCGACGATGACGCGCACGACGTCCCACACCTCCGGCATCTCGACGCGGATGGTGATCTCCGATCCGCCCTCGGGCGCGACGCGGATCGTCGAGGATCTAGCGCGGAGGGTCGTGACGAAAGGAGCAGTCACGACGACGCCTCGGGAGCCGAGTTGAGCGTCGAGAAGAACCGCGACACCTGCATGTCGAACAGGTAGCTGGATCCAGTCACCCGTGTTCCGCCGTCCGGATTCGGCGCGACGCCGATCGCGATCTCCTCGCCTCCCTGGCCGCGGAAGGTGCAGAAGCCGGGACCTTCTTCATCGATGTACGCGGTGTAGAGCGACGGGCGGTTCGCGAAGAACAGCTTGGCGCGCGCGAGCACCTCGTCGGGACTCACGGTGGTTGTCGTTTCCTGGAGAGTGGGCATGGATTGCGAGTCAGTGGGCCGGCGTCGAGCGCGGCGCGCGAAGCGGGACGTCGAGTCGGAAAGTAGAGCCCTGTCCAACTGTCGACGTCACCGTGATGTCGCCGTGCAGGAGCCTGGCAAGCCGCCTGCCCAGCGCGAGGCCGAGCCCCGACCCGCCGTACTCGCGGGTGAGGCCGCCGTCCACCTGCTGGAATTCGTCGAAGATCGAATGGATGGCGTCGGCGGGAATGCCGATGCCCGTGTCGCTCACGTGGTAGACCACGCGCTCGTTCGCGATCTCGAGCGAGACGCGCACTTGCCCCGCGCGGGTGAACTTGAACGCGTTCGTGAGCAGGACGCGGATCACCTTGGATAGCATCCGGCCGTCGCCGATCATCGGCGGCACGATGTCGGGCTCCGAGACGTTGAGCGTCACGCCGTCGCGCTTTCCTTTCGCCGCCTTGAGCGCGTCGCGCATCGGCGTGCGCGGGTCCAGCTCGGCGAGCTCGAGATCGAGCGCGCCGCGCTTGAGGGCCGTCAGCTCGAGCAGGTCGCCGATGAGTGTGAGCAGGTGCTCGCTCGCGGCGTTCACCTGCTCCAGCGTGTGCTTCTGCTCGTCGGTGACCGGGCCCGCGACGCCTTCCTCGAGGAGCGCGGCGTAGCCCATGACGGCCGTGAGCGGCGTGCGCAGCTCGTGCGAGATGTTCTGGAGGAACTGATCTTTGACGCGCCGCGCCTCGAGCGCGTCGGCGAACTGTTGCTCGAGCTGGTTGTTGGTCGCCGTGAGGGCCGCGTTCGCGCGTTTGAGATCCTGAATGAGACGCGCCTTCTCGGCCGTCGCCGCCATTTGATCGGCCACCATGCGGACCAGGTGGCGCGTGTCGCGCCCGACGGCGTTGGGAGACGTGAAGTAGAACGTCACCGTCCCCAACACGGCGTGCGGCGTCTGCAGCGGCAGCGCGACGAACGAACGGAAGCCGAGCTCCCTCGCCACCTCTCGCCAGCCGTCGAGCGACGGGTCCTGGAAGACGTCCAACACCTCGATCGTACGGCGCTCGGCCGCGGCGACGCCGCTCGGTCCGTGGCCGAGCCGCACGCGCATCTGGCTGAGGAACTTCGCGTAGCGCCCGGGCCAATTATGGACGGCCGCGAGCCGCATCAGATCGCTGCCGTCGTCCACGACGTAGACGCAGCCGAACGACGCGCCGATGAGTGGACAGACGCGGTCGAGCGCGAATTGAAAAACCTCTTCTGGTCGCTCGGCCGTGATGAACGCGTGGACGATCTCGCGAGCGGCCATGAGCTCGCGAAGCCCGACATCCCCGTCGGGCGCACGGTAGGGCGTCGTGGACACCGTCGTCGTCACGTTCACGGAAACTAGAGTGCAGGTGGACGGGTGGACAGGTGGAGGTCCACCGGTCCACCTATTTCTTCGGCACCGTCAGCGTCCGAATCTCCACTCGATGGACCAGCACCGACGGCGGCGTGGCCAGGATCGACGCGACCGCGTCGGCGACGTCGTTCGCGGCGAGCGCCCAGCTCGAGTTGTCGCGCTCCGAGAAGCTCGTCGAGACGGACCCCGGGTTCACGACCGAAACCTTCACGCCGAACTCGCGCAGCTCGAGCATCAGCGATTCGGCGAAGCTGTTGGCCGCCGCTTTCGTCGCCGCGTAGCACGTGCCGCCCACGGAGGGGCTCCGTCCGGCGATCGACCCGATCACCACCACGTGGCCCGATCGCCGCGCGACCATCGCGGGCACGACCGCGCGCGTCACGTCGAACAGGGCGTTGAAGTTGAGGTCGACCATCTCCGTCCACTGCTCACGCGTCAGCTCGAGCAGCGGCTTGAGCACGCCCATGCCGGCGTTGTTCACCAGAACGTGGGCGTCGATCCGGCCCAGCGACGCCTCGACCGCCTTCGGATCGGTGATGTCGATCGGTACCGACCGGCACGATCCGCCCTCGGCGACGATCTCGCGCGACAACGCGGCGAGTTGGTCCGCGGAGCGCGCCGCGGCGACGATGTCGTACTCGGCGGCCAGGCGCTTGGCAATCGCGCGGCCGATGCCGCGAGACGCTCCCGTGACGACGGCGATGGGCTTGGCCATGCGAAGAATCTATCTCGACCTCGCCGCGAACCTCGCGTCCAGGCCCCGGGCGCGATCGACTGTCGCGATCAGCTCAACATTCGCTCCACGGAACGGAGCAGCGGTCCGAAGGACAGCTGCCTTCCCTGAAACGCGCTCGGCCTGCTCGTGCGCCAACTCGCGCTGCCCTTCGCCGAAGAGCGCCGAGCAGATCCACGGGCCGGCGCGCGGGTTGCGCCACCAGTCGACGTCGTAGCGCTCGACGAGCGTTTCGGTGATCAGCGCCTGCAGCTGCCACGCGCGCAGGTAGCGCGCGGCGTAGAACCGCGGGTCGACGTCGACGAACGCGTCGGCGCGCTCGTAGCGGAAGGTCGTCGCCGCGTCAGCCGCTCGACGTACACGTCGGGGAGCGACTCCCAGTCACGTCGCGCCGCCGTAGAGCTCGATCTCGTAGATCAGCTTCGCCGAGTAGCGACGGAGGAAGTGCAGCTCTTCGAATCCCGTCGAGCGCAGATGAACGCCGGGCAGATGTCGTCGCGCTCAGCTCCGTGTAGCGCGCCGAGCCAGCCGGCGTCCTTCATGCGGTGGTCGAACAGCATCGCGTAGCCTTCGGTGATCGAGTTGTCGCCGAGCCAGCGATACTCGAACGCGAGGTCGCGGCCGCATGTACGCGAAGTGCAGCGCGTGGCCGAGCTCGTGCAGGAACGTCATCCAGTCGGTCTGGCCGCCGTGCGGCCGCAGCACGAGATACACCTCGTCCGGCACGCGCACCGGCGAGCAGAACGCGCGCGAACGCTTCCCTTCGCGCTCGCCCGTGTCGAGCGCGATGCGGCCGGCGGCGAGCGGATCGATCCCCATCTCGCGCACCTGCCGCCGAATCGACTCCTCCATGCGCGTCGCCGGGAAAGACGCGTCGAACTCCGGCGCGCGGAACAGCGCGCGCCGCGTCGGCGCGGGTCAGCTCCGACGCGCGCCATGCCGAGCACGCGCTTCGCAAACTCCGGGAGCACCTCGTCCCACAGTCGCTCGCGTGTCGCGCAGGAATGCCTCGCACGCCGCCGTCGAGCGTCGACTGAGCGAGACGCCGCTGAGCAGCTCGAACGTCGCGTTGTAGCTCGCCGCGAGCCCGAGCTCTTCGGTGATGTCGCGCTCGCGCTGAAAGCGCTCGCGCCGCATCGGCGCCAGCTCGCTCGTCGACCAGCTTCGCGCGCGCCGCCTCGATCGCGTGTCGCGTCGTCGCGCGTCGCGCTTGTTCGCCAATCTCGATCGCCACCGCCTCGAAACTGGATTGCCGCGTGTCGCTCACGTTCACGACCGCCGTCGCCCTCCCACTCGATCTCGCGCTCGTCGAGCGCGGCGAGCTGGCGCGAGCTCTGCGACTCGACCTGCCAGTCGAGCAGGGCGCGCGCCGAGCGCCGCTCCTCGCTGTCCTCCGGCAGCGGCTCAGGAACGCCTCGAGCGCCAGCTCGAGCGACTCGTCGCCAAGGATGGCGCGCGTGCTTCGCGTAGATCGGCTGCAGCTCCGGCGACTGCTTCTGCCCCGAGTACGCGAGATAGTACTCGCGCGAGATCTCCTCCATGAAGACTTCGCCGTCCTGGCGAAGCGAATCGAGCGACATTGTCACGCCGCGAGACGCTCCTCGATGATCGCGCCGACGCGTTCGGCGGCGACGCGGTCCTGCAGGAGCGTGTCGCGATCGCGCATCGTGACGGTGCCGTCTTCGGCGGTCTGTCCGTCGATCGTGACGCAGAACGGCGTGCCGACCTCGTCCTGCCGGCGATAGCGCCGGCCGATCGCGCCCGATTCGTCGTAGAAGACGGGGAAATGCTTGCGCAGGTCGTCCGTGAGCTTCTCGGCGAACTCGGGCATGCCGTCCTTCTTCACGAGCGGAAAGACGCCGGCCTTGATCGGCGCGAGCGACGGATGGATGCCGAGCACGGTGCGGCCTTCGTCTTCGCCCTCGACCTTCTCTTCGCGATACGCCGTTCACGAGAATGGCGAGCGTCGTGCGATCGGCGCCGACGGACGTCTCGACGACGAACGGCACGAAGCGCCGGTTGTTCGGCTGGTCGAAGTACTCGAGCTTCTTGCCCGAGTATTCCTGGTGCCGCGTGAGGTCGAAGTCGCCGCGGTTGTGCACGCCCTCGATTTCTTGGAAATCGAGGGTGCCACCAAAGTCGAACTGGATGTCGAACGCGGCGCGCGCGTAGTGCGCGAGCTCTTCCTTCGTGTGCTGATGGAAGAGCAGCCGCTTCGGGTCGAGCCCGAGCGACTTGTGCCACTCCATGCGCTGCTCCTTCCAGTAGTCGAACCAGTGCATGTCGGTGCCGGGCTCGACGAAGAACTGCATCTCCATCTGCTCGAACTCGCGGGTGCGAAAGATGAAGTTTCCCGGCGTGATCTCGTTCCGAAACGCCTTGCCGATCTGCGCGATGCCGAACGGCACCTTCTGCCGCGTCGACTGCTGGACGTTCAGAAAGTTGACATAGATGCCCTGCGCGGTTTCCGGCCGCAGATAGACGACCGACGCGCTGTCCTCGACCGGGCCCATGAACGTCTTGAACATCAGGTTGAACATCGCGCGGCTCGGACAGCGTGCCCTTCATGCCGCACGACGGGCACTGACCGTCGGGCGTGCCGGGCGTGCCCTTGATCTTCGGGTCGTCGGCGCGAAAGCGCTTCTTGCAGTTGCGGCAGTCGACGAGCGGATCGGAGAAGCCGGCGACGTGCCCGCTCGCCTCCCACACGCGCGGGTGCATCAGGATCGCGGCGTCGAGCCCCTCGATGTCGTCGCGTGCGCGAACCATCGCGCTCCACCAGCGATCCTTGACGTTCTTCTTGAGCTCGACGCCGAGCGGGCCGTAGTCCCACACCGATCCCGCGCCGCCGTAGATCTCCGACGATTGGAAGATGAATCCACGGCGCTTGCAGAGCGAAACGAGTTTCTCGAGAACGTCGGGCTGGTTCGGCATGTGGCGGCGAAGGGGTCGGACGCGAAGACCGGAGACCCGAAATTAGCGAGGCCCGAGGGAGGGCGCTGACTCGGCGGCGATGGCGTGCCGGTCGGGGCCGCGCGAGTGCTCTGGCCGCTTCGCCTTGACACAAGTACATCGTACATGTACGTTGCAGATGTACATAGAGCGAGTACCCGTGTCTGCAAACCCCAAGCGAGTCCGCGAACAAGCCGTCGTCTATCTCGGCCAGCGCGACCGCGCCCTGCTCGAGAATCTGGCGAAGGAAACCGGCCTGTCCCGGACCGAATTATTCCGCCGAGGGCTCTGGGCACTCGCCGCGCAAACGTTCGGCGGCAAGCAGGCGTCGGCCCTGGAGTATCTCATCGCCAACGCGAGCGACGCGGATGTGCCGCCGGATTACTCCGAGCGCGCCGACGACTATCTCTACGGCGGCGGCTACGACGCCCGCGTCGTACACGAAGGGGAAAGCGAAAAGCAGGACGCCAAGCCCGCGCCGCGCAAAAGAAAGGCGGACAAGCGTGCGCGTCCTCGTTGACACGAGCGCGCTCCTCGCGCTCGCCTACGCGCGAGACCAGTGGCACGCCCGCGCGACGCGCGCCGCACGCGCGAACGCATCGTCGGGCGTCCGCTACGTCGGCACGACGCTCGTCCTGGCCGAGTTCCACGCACACCTTGTCTACCTGCGTGGACCGGCCGACGCGCGCGAGGCGATCACGCGGCTGACCTCCGACCCGACGCACGAGTGGCTCGGCGTGGACGCTGACCTCGTCCAGCACGCGACCGCGCGCTGGCTCGCGCGCTTTCCGGATCAACGCTTCTCACTCGCCGACGCGGTGAGCTTCGAGATCATGAAACGCGAACGGATCACCCACGCCTTCGCGTTCGACAAGCACTTCGAGACCGCGGGCTTTGCGCTCGTCGAATGAGGCTCTATCGCCGTTCAGGAAACGTTCGACGCAGATGACGCAGATTTGGAAAAGCGATTGCCGCAGATGAAATGAGGGGGGAACGACAACCTTCAAGACCCATCTGCGGGATTGCCGTTCAAATCTGCGTCATCTGCGTTGAATTTTTTCTCCCGACAGCGTAGCCCGCGAGCGAACGATCTAAGTATCCAGCTCCGCGCTCAGCTTCGGTTCGCTCGGCGCGCGAGCACCCGTCAGGTACGCCACGATCTTGTCGCCGTGGTAGCGGCCGTTCTCGATGAAAATCTTGTTCGCGTCGTAGCCCGCGATCACGACGCCCGCGATGAACAGGTTGGGGATCGTCGTCTGCAGCGTTTCCGGATCGTGCGACGGAATCCCCGTCTGCGCGTCGATCGGGACGCCGATGTCGCGCAGAAGGTCCGTGTTGGGGGCGAACCCCGTCATTACATACACCAGATCAGCCGCCAGACGCTCTTCTCCGCGCGGCGACGTGATGGTCACGCTGTCCGGCTCGATGCGCACGACCCGCGAATCCCATCGCGCGGCGATGCTCCCCTCCTTCTCCCGATTCACGAAGTCGGGCAAGACCCACGGCTTGATCTTCTTGTCGAACGTCGGCCCGAAGTGCACGAGCGTGACGCGCGCGCCGGAGCGCCAGAGGTCGAGCGCCGCCTCCGCCGCCGAGTTGCCGCCGCCGACGACCACCACCGTCTGGTCGAAGGCCTCGTGCCCCTCGCGAAACACGTGGGTGACGTGCGGCAGGTCCTCGCCCGGCACGCGCAGATAGTTGGGCGACCCGAAGTAGCCCGTGGCGACGACCACGGCGCGGGCGAGCGTGACGCGGGGTCCGTGCGCGCGAGACTCGGATCGAACAACGAACCCGTCGCCGGCGCCGTCGCGCTCGATCGCGACGACGCGCTCGTATTGCCGCACCGGCAGATCGAAGTACCGCACCGCCGCGCGGTAGTACGCCAACCCGTCGCGGCGGGTCGGCTTCTCCGTCGCGATCACGAACGGCAGATCGCCGAGCGCCAGCTTCTCGGCCGTCGAGAAGAATCGGACGTACGTCGGGTAGTCCGCGATCGTGCTCACCACGGCCGACGCCTCGATGACCACGCAGCGCAAACCCGCGCGCTTCGCCGAGATGGCCGCGGCGAGCCCGCAGGGCCCGCCGCCGACGATCACGAGGTCGACGGCGTCCGCCATTTCAAAAACCGATGATCTGGTCGCGGCGTGTCCCGACGCTCACGTACGTGACGCGCGTCTCGATCAACTCCTGCAGCCGGTCGAGATACGTTCGCGCCTGCGCCGGGAGGTCCGTGAGACGGCGGCACGCGCTCGTCGGGCTGAGCCATCCCTCGAGCCACTCGTACCGCGGCGTGATCTTGTCGAGCGCGGCCACGTCGCCGGGAAACTCGGTGTGCAAGTCGCCGTCGTACTCGTACCCGGTGCACACGGCGATTCTGTCGAGCGTGTCCAGAATGTCGAGCTTCGTCACGGCGACGTCGGTGAGTCCGTTTATGCGCGTCGCGTATCGCACGACGACGGCGTCGAACCATCCGCATCGGCGCGGACGGCCGGTTGTCGCGCCGAACTCGCCGCCGAGCGTCCGGATGCGCTCCGACATGGCGACGTCCATCTCCGTCGGCAGCGGCCCGGCGCCGACGCGCGTCGTATACGCCTTCACGACGCCCAGGACCGCGTCGATCGCGCGAGGCGAGATCCCCGCTCCCGTCGCCGCGCCGCCCGACGTCGTGCTGCTCGACGTCACGAACGGATACGTGCCGTGGTCGACGTCGAGGAGCGACCCTTGTGCCCCTTCGAGCAGGACCGCGGCGCCGTTCTTGATCGCGCGATGCACCACGAGCCCCACGTCCTCGGCTAACGAGAGGAGCCGTTCGCTCACCCCGGCCAGCACGTCGATCGTCGACTCGACGTCGGCGCGCTTCGAGCTGCCGAAGGCCGACAGCTGCGCGTTCGCGTGCGCGACTCCCGCTTCGACCAGCTCGCGCATCCGCGCCGGATGCCGGAGATCGAGGACGCGGATGCCGCGCCGGGCGACCTTGTCTTCGTATGCCGGCCCGATCCCGCGACCCGTCGTGCCGATCGCCTTGGAGTGGCCGCTCTCGGCGTCTATGAGCTTGTGATAGGGCTGGACGAGGTGTGCGCGGTCACTCACGTAGAGGCGGCCTTCGACGTCGATTCCGTCCGCGACGAGTTGGTCGACCTCGGTGAACAACTTCTCCGGGTCGAGCACGACGCCGTTTCCGATCGCGCAGCGCACGCCTTTGTGGAGAATCCCGCTCGGGATCTGGTGGAGCACGAACGACAGATCGCCCAGATCGACCGTGTGGCCGGCGTTCGCTCCACCCTGGTAGCGCACCACCCAATCGGCGCGCTCGGCGAGGACGTCGACCAGCTTTCCCTTCCCTTCGTCGCCCCACTGTGCGCCGACTACGACGACCGTGCGGTGGGACGGGCTGAACATTTTCGGAGCGGTGGGAGGGAGACGGAGCGGGCGGGCTGACGCACGGGGGGGGCAAAAAAATACGCCCCGGCGAACCCCGGGGCGTTGTGTGAATCTATCGGGGACAGGATCGGAGTCAATGAACGGCCGCCAACGCGTTGGCTCGCCGGAGTCGCACGGCGCGAAGAGCGTTTCTTAGTCGCCGCGTTCTTTCGCGCAGCGGATGACGGGCCTATCGTTGAGCCCGCCCCCCATCCGCGCCGGCGGCGCGCAGCCGTCTCCTCCCGGTCGTACCCCTCTCTCTCAGCCGGAGGCAGTCATGGCCATCAACACCTCGAAGGTCCTTGTCGGCGGCATCGTCGGCGGCATCGTCGCGAACGTGATCGATTTCATCGGGAACTCGTTCATCCTCGGCGACATGCATCGCGCGGAAATGACGAAGTTGAACTCGGCACTTGCCGTCAATCCATCGGGCGGACAGATCGCGGCGTTCGTGATCCTGGACATCGTCTGGATCATCGCGACCGTTTGGATTTATGCTGCCATCCGTCCGCGACTCGGCCCGGGACCCAGGACGGCCGTCTACGCTGCCGTCGTCTCGTGGGTCATCGGCTCCACGGTCGCAGGATTCTTCTGCGTTCTGGGAATCTTCGGCCCGCACCTGTTCCTCGCAACCGGTGCACTGGAGCTGGTCAACGCGATCGTCTCGACGTTGGTCGGCGCCTGGCTCTACACCGAGGAGCCGGCGTAGCGGTCAACGAAGCATCGTCGCCGCGACCATCCACACGGCCATCACCAACCCGATGGCGATCTTTGTCGCGGCGGCGGTGACGCGGCCGAGAAACGCGCCCCACGCGACGCGCGCGGCGGCACCGTGGCCGCTTCCCGCGCTCCACTCAGCGACGAACGCGCCCACAAACGCGCCGGCGAACGCGCCCACGATCGAGCCGACGACCGGCACCGGAACCCCCACGAACGCGCCGATCATTCCGCCGATTATCGCGCCCCACGACGCGCGCCGCGATCCGCCGTAGCGCCGAGTGAATCGCCCGGTGAGCACCCACTCGAGTCCTTCGGCGATCACCATCAACGCGCCGACGCCGACTACCGTGACG
The DNA here is from genome assembly GCA_963789315.1 of uncultured Gemmatimonadaceae bacterium. Classification (GTDB taxonomy): domain Bacteria; phylum Gemmatimonadota; class Gemmatimonadetes; order Gemmatimonadales; family Gemmatimonadaceae; genus JAQBQB01. Next base: position 485,730 of record CAWBKI010000016.1, read on the forward strand.
AGTCCGATGCCGCCGGCCGGCACCAGCAGGTGATAGCAGAGCGCCGCCGCGAACAGGACGAGCGTTCCCGGGAACCCGAACGGGATCATCAGTAGGCCGAGCACGATCGCGGCGACGAGCAGCAGCTGTTCCATTCACACCAACCTCGACGCGGTCCGGGCGAGCACGCGCGCTGCACCCGCGATCCCCACGCCGCGCATCGAGCGAAGATTGTCGCGCGACGTGTGGATCCTCAGAAGCGTACGCAGCGTGCCGCGGCTGAGTGTCAGCGTCTCCCAGCCGGCGTCGGCGAGCGCGACGCTGTCGGTGAGGATTCCCGGCAGCAGGCGACGGATTCGCAGGTTTTCCTTCGAGGAGGTGGACGCCGCGGCAAGCGCCGCCAGAAGCCGCGATGGGCGGCGTCGCGTGAACATCGCCGTGAGCGGGCCGTCGTCGTCGACGCTGTCGCAATTCAGCGCGACGCCGGGCGTCCGCGACCGCGCCCACGCCCGCGCGCCGGCGAGCGAGAGCTCCTCGGCGTCGGTGATCAGCACGCCGATCGGAAGCGCCGGGAGAAAGCGTGGCCGCCGCGTCCAACACAGCCGCCACGCCGCTCGCGTTGTCGAGCGCGCCCGCGCTCCGCTGGCCGACGACGGACAACATCAGCGGCAGACCACCGGCCCACGCCACGACGAGAGCCGCGACCGCGGCACTCGGGCGTGCGAGCAGCGACAGCGCGACGCCGGCGAGGCCGACCCCCAGCACGACGACGCCGGCGACCCGCACGAGCATCGGGACGGGCTGGGACTTCGAGTCGAGATGCGCGACGAGCCAGAGCTTCACCGGCGACGGTCCGCGAGTCGCTTCGATGTTCACGCCGGCTCGTCGCATGACGGGAGCGTTCAGCACGCCGCGCGCCAATCCTATCGCGACAGCGATCGCGAGCGCGATGACGACTATCGCCCACCACGGCACGGCCGCCGAACCGCGATTCGCGACGACGACGGCCAGCGTGGCAGCGGCGGGCAGCAACACACCGAAGGACGGCGCGCCGAATCGACCCGCAAACGCGGAGTACTCGAACGGCTCCTCGCGCACGACGAATCCGAGACGGCGCAGCTCGATCGCGCAGTAGACGCGCGCCTCGTCAATGGCGGCGCCGCCAGTCGGACGCGGACTGGCGGCGAGCCGGGCGAGGTGTGGTACCCCGCCGGCGACGTTCACTTACGCCGTGACGAGCTCCGCACTTCGCAGTAGCTCCGCCACGGTGTTGAGTTGCGCCGGCTCGAGCGGGAGCAGCGGCGGCCGAACGGGGCCGCCGACGAGTCCTGCGCCGACGGCGTCCATCGCCGCCTTCACGCCGGCGATGCCGAATTCACCAATGATCTTCGAGCCGAGAGGCGTCATGCGAGCCTGCGCCGAACGCGCCGACTCGCGTTCTCCGCGACGGAACGAATCGTAGACGTCGAGCGCCAACGCGGGCGCGAACAACGCCGCGGCAAGGATGCCGCCGCGAGAACCCATCCCGAGCGCGTCGAGGAACATCGGCGCGTTGCCCGTGAGCACCGCGAACGTATCCGACTGCGCGGGCATGTACGACGCGAACAACTGGCGGTCCCCCGAGCTGTCCTTGATGCCGATGATGTTCGGGTGCCGCGCCAAGTCGGCGACAAGCGACGCCGGCAGCGCGAAGTGCATGTACTTGGGAATGTTGTACAGCAGGACCGGCGCCGGCGACTCGTCGGCGATGCGGTGATAGTGCTGCGACAACGCGCGCTCGGTCATCGCCGGGCCGTAGTAGTGCGGCGCGACGACGAGCACCGCATCCGCACCGCGGCCCGCGGCGTCCTTGGTGATCCGGATGCACGTTCGCGTCGACTCGGCCCCGGTGCCGACGATCAGCGGCCTGTCGCGGGGAATGGCGCCGCGCGCCGCGTCGATGAGCGCGTTTCGCTCCGCCCCGCTCAGGAGGGCGGCTTCCCCCGTCGATCCGTTGACGACGATTCCGTGAATTCCGGCGGCGAGATGCGCGCGGATGTTGGCGCGGAAACCCGTGAAGTCGAGCTCTCCGGTCTTCGGAGAGAACGTCGCGATGACGGGGGCGTGGATCCCCTCGAGCAACTTGTTCATTGTGCGAGGAAGTCTAAACCCCCCGTCTGCAGTCCGTCGAGCGCCGCCTCGACCGGTTGCGGCGGCTGCTCTTCCTCTTCTTCGGGTTCCGTTGCCTGCTGCCCGTTGGACGCCGCCCTTGATCCCCCCCGACGAGTCGCCCGAGAACATTTTCATTTGAAGCTCGAAGTCCGACGGGTTCGTGGCCGCGGCTTTCGCGACCTCGAACGTCACCTCGTCGTTCCTGACGAGATCGGCGAGACACTGGTCGAAGGTCTGCATGCCGTACTGCTCGCGGCCGGCGGCGATGAAGTCGCGGATCTCTCCGATGCGCTGGCCGTCCATCATCAGGTCGCGGATCGACGGCGTGTTGATCATGATCTCGGCCGCCACGGCGCGTCCCTTGCCGGCCTTCTTGGGCAGGAGCCGCTGCGAGATCACCGCGTGCAGAGTCTCGGCGAGGCGGATGCGGATGATTTCCTGCTCCTCGGGCGCGAACATGGCCATGATGCGGAGGATCGTGCTCTGCGCGTCCGGCGTGTGCAGCGTCGACATCAGCAGGTGCCCCGTCTCGGCCGCCTTGATCGCCGTGTCCACGGTTTCGGCGTCGCGCATCTCGCCGATCATGATGACGTCGGGATCCTGACGAAGCGCTGCACGAAGGCCCATCTTGAAGTCCGTCGTGTCCGACCCGATCTCGCGCTGCGTGATCGAGGACTTGTTGTCGCGGTGCAGGAACTCGATCGGGTTCTCGAGCGTGAGGATGTGGCGGCTCTCGCGCGAGTTGATGTAGTTGATGAGCGCCGCCATCGTGCTCGACTTGCCGGAGCCCGTTACGCCGGTCACGAGCACCATGCCGCGTTCGGTCCCGGCGATGTCGGCCAAGACCTGCGGGAGGCCGAGCTGCTCGAACGTCGGCACTTCCCACGGAATCACGCGCATGATGATCGAGAACGATCCGCGCTGCCGCATGATGTTCACGCGGAACCGCCCGATCCCCGACGCCGACCACGAGCAATCGTAGTCGAGGATTTTGTCGATGCGCGCCTTGTCGTCCTCGTTCTGCATGAGGTGCAGCGCGATCGAACGAGTCTGGTCCGGCGTCAACGCTTGCTTGGTGAGCGGGACGAGCTCGCCATGAACCCGTGCTCGGAACACGTCGCCGGCCTTGATGTGCAGGTCGGAGGCGCCGCGGTCGACGGCAGCCTTGATGATTTTCTCCATCAATAGCCGGCCTGCTTGTTGACCGCGTTCTTGAGAGGCATTCCGCTCACGTAGCGCCGCCAGTTGTCGAGGAAGAGATCCAGTTGCCGCGGCCAGAATCGTCCCGGCGATACGGGGGAGACGTGCGGCGTGAGCAGGACTTGCCGGAGTTGCCACAGTGGACTGAACGTCGCCAAGGGCTCCTCTTTGAACACGTCCAGCACCGCGCCGCGCAGCCGTCCGTCCCGCAGGCGTACGACGAGCGCCTCGTCGTCCAGCAACGCGCCGCGCGCCACGTTCACCACGATTGCCGAGCGCGGCAGTAGATCCAAACGCTTACCATCCAGTAAGCCTGCGGTGTTCGACGTGAGCGGAGCGGCCAGAACGACTACGTCGTGGCGCGGCAGCTCCTCGTCCAGCGCCTCCAGCGACACAACTCGATCGAACCCCGGCGGCGGACCGAGCTCCGGCCGCCGCCTGATCCCGGTGCAGCGGGCGCCAAGCGCGGTCAGTCGCTCTCCGACGGCCTGTCCGATCCCGCCGGTTCCGACGATCAGCGCCCGCACGGTGTCCATCTCGCGCAGGACCGAGTCGAGGCGCACGAACGGCGTCTTGTTCCACTCCGTGCGGTGCTGCTGGTCCACCGCGTAGTCGAGTCCCCGCAGAAAATGGAGGACGCCGGCCACCACGTACTCCGCCATCGGTATGGCGTGGACGCCTGCCGAGTTCGTGAATGCCACATCGCTGGCGAGCATCTCGGGATAGAGCGCGGTGCCGACGCCGGCCGCCGCGGAATGCACCCAGCGGAGATTCGGCCCGGCGACGAGGAGCGCGCGGGGAATCCCGAAGCCGAAGTAGACCTCGGCCCCGCGGACGGCGTCGAGCACCTCGTCGCTCGGACGCGGCGGGCCGTCGCCGTCGGAGCTCGTTGCCGCTTCGACCATGTGAACGGTCCACCCGGGCGGCGTCTCGGCGGCAATCCGACTCGCGCCCTCGGGCGTGAGCGCCCAGTTCTTGGACGTCGCCGCGAGGTCGACGACGAGCAGCCGCGTCGTCACTCGGTGACGACGCTGACCACGTTCTTGTCGCGCCGCAGCACGTCGACCATCGCGTCGAGCTGCTTGGTCGCGCCGACCAGCATCAGCTCGAACGTCCGATCCTGCTCGTGCTCGAACGTTCGGTGCGAGAAGACGTGAATGCCTTCCACTCGAATGAGTTTCTCCATTTCACCGAATGTTACGCCCGGCAGCACGCGCAGCGTTGCGCGGACGCGCCGACGCATCCGCATCAGCCGCTGCTCGAGCGGCCGCAGACCGACGAGCACGAGCACGATGAGCGCCGTTCCACCCAGCGCGTCGACATACGCTCCGGCACCGACCGCCGCGCCGATCGCGGCGACTACCCAGATGGTCGCCGCCGACGTCAGCCCGACGATCGCTCCCTCGGCGTGCAGGATCGCGCCGGCGCCGAGGAAGCCGATCCCGGAGACGATCTGCGCCGCGATGCGGGTCGTGTCGCCGTACGGGCGGCCGTCCGGCGTGAAGCCGATCTGCGCGATGTCTATCGAGAGCTGCGTGAACAACGCCGCGCCGATGCAGATCAGAATGTTCGTGCGCAGCCCAGCCGGTTTGTTCGACAGCTCGCGCTCGATGCCGACGGCGCCGCCGAGGAGCGTGGCGAGCAGCAACTTGACGAGGACGGTGAGGCGGAGCGCCGACGCCAACGCGGCGAACGGCGTCGGAGTAGGGACATTCTGCACGACGAGCGCGGCGAGCTCGGGCATCATCGAGATTGAAAACTGTCCAGGCGCGGCGGCGCGCGCCAGCGGTTCGGTCAGGTGAGCGTCGGTGCTTGCAGAAACGCGAACACGATCTGCATCGCGATCAAGCCCAGCGGCATGGCGTACGCCGCGATCGAATTCCTCACCTCGAGGCGCAACGACGATCGGTACACGAGCCAACACGCCACGACCACTGCCGACTCGAGGATGACGTCGCGGTACGAGTGCGTGTACAGGTGCAGGCCGATGGACGGACCGCCGGGCCATGTCGGCTTGAGACCCGTCACGCAGTCGGCCAGCCAGTGCGAGACGTATGTCGCGCCTACCACCGCGGCGTCGACGAGGCCGAAAAACGGCATCGTGAAGAGGACGACGACAAGCGAGACGATTCCAACCGACAGGAGCGAGTGCGATACCTCGGGGTTCGGATGGTGGAAGACGTGGCTCAGGAGATCGATCCAGTCCGGTCCGAACGCGACGGGAACGAGCAACGCGAGCGGCAGGCGCGGCCTCTTTCCCTTCACGAACGTCGCGATCGCGGCGTGTCCTGCGAACACCGGGCTTCCCGTCGCTCAGCGTTGACGGTTGAGCAGGCGGTCGATCGCGACGATCCAGATCCACGGCACCAGAAGTCCGGCCAACGTGACGGCTCTGACGGCGACGTTTCGCGGTACCAGCGACATAGCGGCCATGAGGTGCTCGGCGCTCAAAAGCCCATCCGGTCGCGGACCACGTCCATCGTCTCTCGCGCCAGCCGGCGGCACTTGGCGGCGCCCGCCGCGAGCGCATCGTCCACGCGCTTCGGGTTCGCCTCCAACTCCGCGGCGCGCGCGCGAATCGGCACGAGCTCCGTCTCCATCGACTCGGCCAGCACCTTCTTGCAATCGATGCAGCCCCACCCCGCCGTCGTGCATTGCGTCGCCACGTGCTCGACGGTCGCGACCGGGCTGAACGCCTTGTGCAGATGGTAGATGTTGCACACCTCGGGCGTCCCCGGGTCCGTGCGCTTGATGCGTTTCGGGTCGGTGACCGCCGGGCGCAGCTTCGCCCAGATCGATTCCGGCGACTCGAGCAGCGCGATGGTGTTGCCCATCGACTTCGACATCTTCGACTGGCCGTCGAGTCCCATGATCCGCCGCGTCGGCGTGAGCAGCGGCTTGGGCTCGGGAAAGAACTCCTCGCGTTCTTCGCCGCCGTCCGCGGTGCGCCGGCCGGTCAGCCTCCCGAACGACGCGTTCCAGCGGCGCGAGATGACGCGCGACAGCTCGAGGTGCTGCACCTGGTCTTCACCGACCGGCACCATGTCGGCGCGATAGAGGAGAATGTCGGCCGCCTGGAGCACGGGATAGTTGAGGATCCCGGCCGGCACGCTCTCCTGCCGCTGCGACTTTTCCTTGAACTGCGTCTGTCGCTCGAGCTCTCCGAGCGGCGTGATCGTGTTGAAGATCCACGCCAGCTCCGTATGTTCCGGAACCTGCGACTGCACGAAGATCGAGCAGCGGTCCGGATCGAGGCCGGCGGCGAGGAGCGAAACGGCCATCGCCTGGCGCCGCTCGCGCAGCTGCTCCGGCTCGTAGGGCTGCGTGATGGCGTGGTAGTCGACGATGCAGAAGATCGACTCGTACTCGTACTGCAATCGAGCCCAATTCTTGACCGCGCCGAGGTAGTTTCCGATGTGCAGCTCCCCGGACGGTTGAATCCCACTGAAAATCCGTGACATCCGTTCAACATAACAACGCCCGGGCGCTGCTCGCGACTTGCGTCGCCGCCTCGGCGCGCGCCGCCGAAATCATCCAACGCGGCGCCGAAACGCGCGGCTCGCTCACGTGGGAGAGGAAGGGCGCGACCGACTTCGTCAGCGACGTCGATCGCAACGCGGAACGGGCGATCAACGAGATCGTCGCGTCGCGCCATCCGGACGCACGCGTGCTCGCCGAAGAGCTGACGCCGTCCACCGAGAACAGGTCGGGGCTCGTGTTCGTCGCCGACCCGCTCGACGGCACGACGAATTTTCTGCACGGCTATCCGTGGTACGCGGTGTCGATCGCCGCGCTCGTCGACGGCGAGCCGGTGGCCGGGGTGGTTCTCAATGCGGCGACCGGTGAGCTCTTCTCGGCGACGGCCGGCGGCGGCGCGCGGCGGAGCGGGCAGCCGATCAGCGTCTCGACGATCGACGATCCCGCGATGGCGATCATCGGCACCGGATTTCCGTTCAAGACTCCGCATCTGGTCGACGCGTACGTGCAGTCGCTGCCCGTCGTGATGCGCGACGTCGCGGGCATTCGGCGCGCGGGGTCGGCGGCGCTCGACCTCGCCGACGTCGCGTGCGGCCGCTTCGACGGCGTTCTGGGAACTGTCGCTCGCGCCGTGGGACATCGCCGCGGGCATTCTGTTGGTTCGGGAAGCAGGCGGCGTCGTCACCGACGCGTCCGGCGCTCCGGCAACGGTGAGCCATACGTCGATCGTCACCGGGAATCCGGCGATGCACGCGTGGTTGCTCGAGCGCGTACGGATGTGACGCCGAGGTGAATGCGACTCCGGCCACGGGGCTTCATATATTGAAGCACGTTTCGGGCGCCGCTGTCGGCGCCCGTTTGCCGCATCCATCTCCCCTCGCCCACCAACCGCCGCAAGCAGATGAAGCTCGTCGAGTGCGTTCCGAATTTTTCCGAAGGCCGCCGGCCCGAGGTCGTCGCCGCCATCCGCGACGCGATCGCCGCCGTCGAGAGCGTCGCGCTGCTCGACGTCTCGTCGGACCCGTCGCACAACCGCACCGTCGTCACGTTCGTCGTCGCCGTCGAGCACGCGGTCGACGCGGCGTTCGCCGGAATTCGCGCGGCGCGCGACCGGATCGACCTCAATTCGCACAGCGGCGAGCATCCGCGCATGGGAGCGACCGACGTCGTCCCGTTCGTTCCGCTCGAGGGCTCGACGATGGAGGACTGCATCGTCCTCGCCAAGCAACTCGGCGAACGCGTCGGCAAGGATCTGGAGATCCCGGTCTTTCTGTACGAGCGCGCCGCCACTCGCCCCGATCGCGAGAATCTCGCCGACATCCGCCGCGGCGAATTCGAAGGTATTCGAACTGAAATGGCCACGGGCGCCGCGAATCGTGCGCCTGACTTCGGCCCGTCGAAGATCCACCCGACCGCCGGCGCGGTGGCGATCGGCGCGCGGCCGTTTCTCGTCGCCTACAACGTCTACCTCGGGCCCGCGTCGAACCTGCAGGTCGCGAAGAACGTCGCGAAAGCGGTGCGCGGATCCTCCGGCGGCCTTCGCTACGTGAAGGGACTCGGCCTCGAGGTCGACGGACAGGCGCAGGTCTCGATGAATCTCGTCGACACCGAGAAGACGCCGCTCTATCGCGCCTACGAAGCGGTGAAGATGGAGGCGGAAGCGCAGGGCGTGTCGCCGACGTGGAGCGAGATCGTCGGAGTCGTCCCGGAGCGCGCGCTGTTCGAGACCGCGGCGCGGCACATCCAGCTCCGCGACTTCAAGCCGGAGATCGTGCTCGAGCACAAGGTGCGAGCGGCCGTACAAGGCGGCGAGTCGGTGTCCGGTTTCGTCGCGTCGGTCGCGTCGTCGGCGCCGACGCCGGGCGGCGGCAGCGTCGTCGCGCACGCGGGCGCGCTCGCCGCCGCGCTCGCGCAGATGGTCGCCGGTCTCACCGCCGGTCGAAAGAAGTACGTCGCGGTCGACGCCGAGATGCGCGCGCTCGGACTCGAGGCGGCGGGTCTCGTGAACACGCTGTCGGCGCTCGTCGTGAAGGACGCCAACGCGTACGGCGCGGTGTCGGCGGCGTACAAGCTGCCGTCCGAGCCGGCCGACGCTCTCGCCAGGCGGAAGCGCGCCATCGACGACGCGCTCATCGGCGCGGCGGAAGTCCCGCTCGAGACCGCGCGCGCCTGCGCAAAGGTCGCCGAGCTGGCGGCGACGTGCGCGACGAAGGGAAACTCGAACGCGGTCTCCGACGCCGGCGTCGCCGCGCTCCTCGCCGACGCTGCCTGTCGCGGCGCCGTGTACAACGTCCGCATCAACGTCGCGGCGCTCGACGACAAGACACGCGGCTCAGGTTTGGCCGCTGAGGCAAGTCAATTGCTCGCGAAGACTCGCGCTCTGGTTGATCAGGCAACCGCGGCCGTCGAGGCCGCGATCGGCTGACGACAACTGCAACTGAGAACCGCAACTGCGAACTGCAACTACTTGACGCAGAGGACGCAGAGGACGCGCAGAGACGCAGAGGAAACGGCAAAGGGACTTTTTTTGGAACGACCTCGGGGTGCCACGCTGTGGCGTCCCGAGGTCGTTTACCAAAAGTTCTTGTCGTTGTTTGGCCGTGCTCCGCGAAATCCGCGGACTCCGCGAAATCGTTGCAGTATCAAATCGTAGATCTTGCCTGGCCGCAACGAAGGTCCCATGCCAAGCGAAATGATGACTCTAGTGACGCTTGCCATCGTCAGGGTGACAGGCCTCGTCGATAACGACCGCCACGGCCAGTAGCAGCACCTGGTCTTCGGTGCCGCGGATGTCGATGCCATACGTGTCGGCCCACGTGAACCACTGCTTCGACACCGATGCCACGACCTGCTCGCCGCGCATGATCTGATACTCGTGGTCGGTCAGATTCCCCTCGGCGTCGAAGTTGTCGTCGATGCCGGGGACTTCGACCGTGAACCGGTGCTTGAAGAACGCGAGCGGCTCCTTGCGGACCGTCGCGACGACGTTGCCGTCGCGGAAGATCTCGTACGTCTTTCCCCACGACAGCACCCGCTGCTTGATGAACGCCAGCTCGTTGCCGGCGAGGTCCTGGAACGACAGCTGGTCGCCGATCGTGAACGCTTTGCCGTCCACGAAATAGATGTCGTTGCCGTCCTTGTCCTTGATGTAGAAGTCATCGCCCCATGAGAGCAGCTTCTGCTTCATCATGAATTGCATTCAGCGTCTTCTCGCTCGAGTCGTGAGTTGAGTGGTGCCGTCTACTTCTTCGCCGCGACGTCGATCAGTGTGCGGTAGATCATTTCCGTCCCCTGCTTGAGCGACGCGATGCTCACCTTCTCGTCGTTCCCGTGCATGCGCGTCAGCTCGTCGGCGTCGATCGGGTAAGGATAGATGCCGTACACGGGGACGCCGCGCGACCGCCAGGCTCCCGCGTCGGTCCCCGCCTGGAACAGATACGGCGTGACCTCCGCACCCGGAAACGTCGCGTGCGCTTCCTTCTCTAACGCGCGATACAGGGCGGTTGTGTCAGAAGATTCGGGCGCCGACGCGTAGACGCGACTCCCGATCGAGAAGTCGAGCCCCGGGTCGCCGGCGATCTTCTTCAGGGTCGCGACGAGCGCCGCCGGGTCGCTTCCCGGAATCAGTCGCAGGTTGATCATCGCCTGCGCCGACCCGGGGATGACGTTGTTGCGAAACCCGCCGTTGATGATGACCGGCGCGATCGTATTTCGAATCAGGGAGTGCAGCAGCCGATCGCGGCTCACGATCGTGTCCGCGCGCCGCGCCTTCACCTGATCGTCGCCGACGACGTCCCGGTAGTAGCCCGACATCGGCGGCGCGCTCGTCTTGGACAGCGCGAGGAAGAACAGTCTGGTCGACGGCGAGATGGTGAGCGGCGTTTCGTACGCCGAGATCTTCGCCATCCCACGCGAGAGCGCGAAGATCGCGTTGTCCGGACGCGGCATCGAGCTGTGGGTCGACGTCCCGTGCGCCGTGATCGTGAGCGGGATCGACAGCTTGTCCGCCGTCGAGATGCTCACGTAGCGCACGTGCCCGTCGTCGCCCTTCATGATCCAACCGCCTTCGTTCAGCGCGAACTCTGCGTCGATGTCGGACCAGTTGCTCTTCGCCAACCATTCCGTGCTGTATGGACCGCCGCCCTCTTCGTCGGCCTCGGCCACGAAGATCACGTCGCGCGCGAGCGGCACCTTTCGCTCGGCGAGCATCATCACCGCGCGTGCGAACACCGCCATGCCGCCCTTGAAATCGACCGCGCCGCGGCCGTAGATGTAGCCGTCCTTCTCGATCGCGTCGAACGGCTCGAGCGACCACTTCTCGCGTTCCACGCCGACGACGTCGGCGTGCGCCGCGACCAATACTGGCCGCTTCGACCCGTCGCCGCGCAGCCGCGCGATGATGTGCGTCTTCGCCGAATCCGGCGTCGAGACGATCTTCACGTCGAACCCGAGCGCCCGAAATCGCGCCGCGAGAATGTCGTCGACACCCTGCGTTCGCCCCGGTGGGTTCGACGAGTTCGCGCGAATCAGTTCGCGCAGGAGCGAGGCGGTCGAGTCTTCACCGGTCTGCGCGCCGGCGATCGCCGAACACGACAACACCACCGCGGCGATCCAGGGCAGACCTCGGGTACGCGCTCGAATCATTTGCTGGCCGGCGGAGGGAGGGAGGGAGGGAGGGACGTCCGAGTTCCGATCTATCTACCGTCGGCCGGCCTGTGTGTCCACCGGCTCAACTACGGCGCGCGATCTCGGCAAGGTCCGTGCGCCCGGAAGCACTGTCGCGCCACACCGCCATGACGGGGGAAAACAGACACAAACGGATCGGACGGACACAAACGGATCAATGCTTTTTGGAACCACCTCAGGGGGCCACCTCCGAAACTCGACTGGTGTGCCGTTCCAAAAGCATTTGCAGTTCAGTTTGTGTCCGTCCCTCCGTTTGTGTCTGTGTCCCCATTGCTGCCAGCCTGCCGCGACGGACCTTTCCACGCCAAGCAGCACTCCCTCCGATCAACGCGTCACTTGCTCGACCAGTTCGCGAACATGTCCCAGTACACCGCCACACCGCATCGCTGACCAGCTCCCGAGTCCCACATGTACCGCTGATACTCCTTGGGCACGTCGCCCGGCGCCGGGTAGACCTCGAGCGCCATCAGGTCCCACGGAAGATCGGGGACGAAGTTGGCCGCCGTCACCGGTCGCCCGTTGACGAGCGACACCATGCAGTGAAGGCCGTTCGCGACGGGAATCCTGCGGTTGCCGGTGCGTGTCGGACGCACGTCGATCCGGAATCCAGGGATGTCGCGGAACAGATCCGCCGTCGTGAGCGGGTCCTTGTCGTCGATGTCCAGGTAGTCCATGAAGACGCCCTTGTCGCCGCGCTTCCGCCGGCACATGAAGCCGTCGAGCGAACGATCCGGGCAGCTTCCGTCCTCGCGGACGACGACCGTATCGAGGTCGGCCATCCGGTGGTCGAGCGTGATCTTCACGTCGGCGAAGCCGTCGCCGTGAATGTCCGCCGTCGATTCCCCCGCCGAGTAACCGAGCTTCCTGGCGTGGAGGATGTACTTCCCGCCGCCGATGCCGGCCATCGTGAATCGGCCCAGCGAATCGGTGCGCGCTCGGTGCGGGCCGGGCGTCGCGACGACCTCGACGTTGACGAGCGGGCGGTCGGCGGAATCGCGAACTACACCGCGCAGCGTACCACCTCCGCCCTGGGCAACGAGCCTGGCCGGAAGGAGGGAGAGGGCCAACGCGCACAGGGACACGGCCGACAGGCGCATGACTCGGAACCTAAGGGGTGGTGTGGATGACCGCGCCAATTGGGGGCCAGACGAACGCGAACTGCGCGCCACGGGGACGAACCGGAGCCCTGTCGCCGCCCGGGCTCGGCGAACATTATTGACGATCTCCCGCGCCAGACGAGCGACAATGAGCATTCGCGAAGACCTCGAGCTCCTCGACCAGACCCAACACGAGCTGGAATTCCTCGGCGAGGAATTGGAAGAAACCCACGGCATCGACCGACGCGACTTCGTCTTCTGGTCGCTCGTGACGGCCGCCGCCAGCACGTTCGGTTTCGGCGCCAGCGCACTCGGACAGGCGCCGGCCGCCGCGCCGGGCGGCGCGCAGCCGCAAGCCGCGCCGCTTCCGCCGCTCGGCAACGGCGAACCGGTCTCGTGGACCTTCCAGCCGTATCCCGAAGGCACCGGCGCGCTGATGGAAAAGCTGATCAACGAACGCGGCGCCGCGGCCTTCCAGCGCGCGACGTTCGTCGTCCAGCCGTGGACGGGCACGGTGCCGACCGATCCGCAACGAGATCGCGTTCCTCCCCGCGCACCGTCTCTCGGCGCTCATCAAGGGCCGTAAGATCACGTCGACGCAGCTCACGCAGATCTATCTCGACCGCATCAAGCGGCTCGATCCGACGCTGCTCTGCGCCGTGACGATCATGGAAGACCAGGCGATGGCCGAAGCGGCAAAGGCCGACGCCGAGATCAAGGCGGGCAAGTATCGCGGCCCGCTGCACGGCATCCCGTACGGCGTGAAGGATCTCTTCTCGATGAAGGGCGTGCGCACGACGTGGGGCTCGAAGGATTTCGAGAATCGCGTCATCGACGAAGACGCCGAGGTCGTCGTGCGCCTCCGCGAACGCCGGCGCGGTGCTGATCGCGAAGCTCGCGACCGGACTCTTCGCGCAGGGCGACCAGTGGTATCGCGGACGCACGAACAACCCGTGGGACATTCGCCGCGGCTCGAGCGGATCGTCGGCCGGCCCCGCGTCGGCGACGGCGGCAGGTTGCGTCGCGTTCGGCATCGGCACGGAGACGTCGGGCTCGATCGTGTCACCGTCGCGCGAGTGCGGGCTCAGCGCGCTGCGTCCGACGTTCGGCCGCGTGAGCCGGTACGGCGGAATGGTGCTGGCGTGGTCGCAGGATCGCGTCGGGCCGATCTGCCGCACGGTCGAAGATTGCGCGATGGTCTTCAACACGATCCACGGCGTCGATCCGAAGGATCCGTCGCACGGTCACGACGCCGTTCCATTTCGACCGCAACGTCAAGCTCGCGTCGATGCGCATCGGCGTCGACGCCAACGCGCCGAAGGAATTCGTCGACAAGCTGCGCGAGCTCGGCGCGATCGCCGAAGCAGATCGGCCGCGCGTCCCGCGGCCGGGGCGGCGGCGGACTGGGCGTCGAGTCGTCGGCGGCGTTCGATTCGTACGTGCAGATGAAGGCGAAGGAACTCGGCATCGACCTCGCGACGATTCCCGAGCCGCAGGGTCGCGGTGGGTTCGGTGGCGGTGGCGGCGGCGGTGGCGGCGGTCGTGGACGCGGCGCGCCGGGAGATTCGGTGACGCTCGCTGGGCGCGGCGGTGCAGCCGATAGCGCGGGCGCGGGTCGTCGAGGAGGTGGCGGCGGCGGCGGCGGTGGTCGCGGCGACGCGGGAAATCCGACCGGCATGGCGGCGCTCACGCGCTGGACCGGCGGCCGGTTCCCGCGCGCGTTCGACTTCGTCCAGCAGCAGCGTCGGCGCTACATCCTCATCACGCAGATGGCCGAGCTGCTCGCAGGACTTCGACATGTACGTGCCGGGCGCGAACGGATACGACGTCGGCCTACACGCGCAGACCGGACATCCGTGCGCGGTCGTGCCGTACAAGTTCGAGCCGCAGCCCGCGGGTCGTGGCGGACGCGGTGGCGCTCCCGCCGACTCGACGACGCCGCCGGTGACCTACAATCCGCAGCCGATTTGCGCGGTGCTCGCCGGGAATCTGTACAACGACGACAAGATTCTCTCGGTCGCGCACCAGTATCAGATTCACACGGACTGGCACACGAAACACCCGTCCATCTAGTCGGAGGAGGACTACGCCGCCATGCAACGCCGCGATCTGCTTCGTGCTTTCGGCGCCGCGACCGCGCTTGCGATCATCCCACGCGACGCGATGGCGGCGTGGGCGCGCGTCGCGAGCGGCATTCGCCCAGCGGCGGGGCTCACCGACGCGCAGCTCGCGCTCGTGGGCGCCATCGCCGACGTGATTCTTCCGCGCACCGATTCGCCGAGCGCGACCGACGTGGACGTACCGGCGTTCATCGACGTGATCGTGAGCGAGAACTACAGCGACGCCGAGCGCACGGCGTTTCTCGCCGGGCTCGACCCTCGATTCGTGGACGGCGCCGGTCGCGGCGACGGATACGGCGAGCGTGCGGGGACGCGCGTTCGTTCGCCCGGCTCTCGGCCGACGGGCGCGCGGAAATCGTCGACGCCATCGAGCGCGCGCCGACCGTCGCGCCGAACCGATGCGCACCTACTGGCGACTCAAAGGCCTCGTGATTCACGGCTATTTCACGAGCGAGCGCGTGTCGAAGGACGTGCTCCACGTCGAGGTGATGCCGGGCCGGTTCGACGGCTCGGCACCGCTGCGACAAAAGCGGCGAGCTCCTCGTCGCGCGAGATGCACGACCATGCGTGAGACGACGCACTTCGACGCGATCGTCGTCGGCTCGGGGATCAGCGGCGGCTGGGCCGCCAAGGAACTGACCGAGCGCGGACTCAAGACGCTCGTGCTCGAGGCGGGCGGCCCCGTCGATCCGAACGCACGATTTCGTCGAGCACGTGCAGCCGTGGCAGATGCACTTCCGCGGACTCGGCGACCGCAAGGCGCTCGAGCGCGACCATCCCGTGCAGCGCGAGTGCTACGCGTGCGACGAGATGGGCCACAAGTTCTTCGTGAAGGACGCCGAGAATCCGTACACGAATCCGGGCGACGCGCCGTTCAACTGGTTCCGCGGCCGACACGTCGGCGGACGCTCGATCACGTGGGGACGGCAGGTCTATCGCTGGAGCGACCTCGACTTCGAGGCGAACGCGAAGGACGGTCACGGCAACGACTGGCCGATTCGCTACGCCGACATCGCGCCGTGGTACTCGCACGTCGAGCGCTTCATCGGCGTCACCGGCGCGCACGAGGGACTGTCGCAGCTGCCCGACGGCGAGTTCCTGCCGCCGATGGCAGATGACCTGCGTCGAGCCGGACGCGCGGCCGAAGATCCTCAAGGCGTTCGGCGGCGAGCGCGTGATGACGATCGGCCGCGCGGCGATTCTGACGCAGGATCACAACGGGCGCCTCGCCTGCCACTACTGCGGTCCGTGCGAGCGCGGCTGCGTCACGCATTCGTACTTCAACAGCCTCGGCTCGACGCTTCCGGCGGCACAGAAGACGGGCAATCTCACGCTGCGACCGAACAGCGTCGTCGCCGAAGTGCTGTACGATCCGAAGCAGGGCCGCGCGAGCGGCGTGCGCGTGATCGACGCGCAGACGATGGAGGCACGCGAGTACACGGCGCGCGTCGTCTTCCTCTGCGCGTCGGCGATCGAGTCGGTGCGGCTGCTGCTCAACTCGAAGAGCGCGCGCTTCCCCGACGGACTCGCGAACTCGAGCGGCACGCTCGGCCGCTACGTGATGGACCATCACTACGGCTCGGGCGCCGGCGGCACCGTTCCCGGCTTCACCGACAAGCGCACGATCGGCCATCGGCCGAACGGCATCTACATCGCGCGCTTCCGCAACGTGAAGTACGGCAGCACCCGGACTTCCTGCGCGGCTACGGCATGCAGGGCGGCTCGGGTCGCAAAGGGTGGGGACGCGGGTCGAGCATGCCGGGTTACGGCGCGTCGTTCAAGCAGTCGTTGATCGACGATCTCGGACCGTGGTCGCTGTCGGCATCCGGTTGGGGCGAGACGCTTCCCCACGCGGACAATCGCGTCACGCTCGACCCGACGCGTGAAGGACAAGTGGGGAATTCCCGGCCGCGCACATCGACGTGCGCTGGCGCGAGAACGAGCGCGCGATGGACAAGGACATGAAGACCGCGATGGCCGAGATGCTCGACGCCGCGGGATGCACGGACATCCGCACGCACGGATCGAACAATCCGCCGGGCCACTGCATCCACGAGATGGGCGGCGCGCGCATGAGCAAGAAGGCCGATGACGGCGTGCTCAATCGATGGAACCAGGCGTGGGACGTGAAGAACCTGTTCATCACCGACGGCGCCTGCATGGCGAGCAACGGCTGCCAGAATCCGAGCATCACGTACATGGCGCTCACGGCGCGCGCGGTGGCGCACGCGGTGGCCTGACGAAGCAGAACGCGCTGTGACGCGCGACACTCTCGCGGCGCGAAGCACTCGGCGCGCTCGGCGCGCTGACCGCCGGCGTCGCGCTCGCACCGCGGGGCGCGTCTCGCGGAATCGGCAAACGGTGCGCGCGCATGGCGGCGGCTCAAGCAGTCGGTGTCGCGCTGGTGCTACGCGAAGATTCCGCTCGACGACCTGTGCGAGGCGGCGAAGATCGATCGGCTACAGGTCGGTCGAGCTGCTCGAGCGAGCACGAATGGCCGGTCGTCAAGAAGCACGGCCTCGACTGCGCGATGGCGAACGGCTTCGGGCAGATTCCCGTCGGATTCAACCGCCCCGACAACCACGACAAGCTCGTCGCCGACGCCGAGCGCATGATTCCGCTCGCCGCCGCGGCGGGAGTGCCGAACATCGTTGTGCTTCAGCGGCAACCGCGCCGGCCTGTCCGACGGCGAGGGCATCGCCAACTGCGTCACCGGCCTCAAGCGCGTCGCGCCCGTCGCCGAGCAGCACGGCGTCACGCTCTGCCTCGAGCTGCTCAACAGCAAGGTCGACCACAAGGACTACAGGCGCGACCACACGGCGTGGGGCGTCGAGGTCGTGCAAGGCGTCGGCTCGCCGCGCTTCAAGCTGCTCTACGACATCTACCACATGCAGATCATGGAAGGCGACGTGATCCGCACGATTCGCGAACAACGCGCAGCACATCGCCCACTACCACACCGGCGGCGTCCCCGGCCGGCACGAGATCGACGACACGCAGGAGCTGAACTACCGGCGCGTGATGCAGGCGATCGCCGACACGGGCTTCACCGGGTATCGTGGCGCAGGAGTTCGTCCCGAAGCGCGACCCCGTCGCCTCGCTCAAGCAGGCGTTCGAGATCTGCGACGTGTGAACGGCGAAACCGCAGATGCTGCTTCGGTGAGGCAGACTGGCCACATCGCAGGGGCAGACAATTTCGACGCAGATGACGCAGATTTGAAAAGCGATCCCGCAGATGAAAAACGAGGGGTTCAGACCAAGTCTCCCGCCGTCTCATCTGCGTCATCGCCGTTCAAATCTGCGTCATCGTTGTTCCCCTTTCCCCGACGCCAATCGTAGCCGATTTCGCGCGACGAATGCCGCAAGTCCGCTTGCCGCTGATCCTCGCGCGCCGCATACTTTTGTCAGTACCCTGACTCCAGAATCCCCGACAATGGCCCCCTTCGCGAAATCCGACTACATCTGGCTCAACGGCGAGCTCGTTCCCTGGGCCGACGCCACGATCAACGTCAGCGCCCACGGGCTGCAATACGGCACCGGCGTGTTCGAGGGGATGCGCTGCTACGAGACGCCGGACGGTGCCGCCATCTTTCGTCTCGACGCCCACATTCGGCGCCTTTACCTGTCGGCGTCGTTCTACGAGATCGAGATTCCATTCGACTTCAACCAGCTCTGCGCGGCGTCGCTCGACGTCGTGCGCGCGAACGGGCTGACGAACGCGTACCTGCGTCCCCTCGCGTTCTTCGACTCGTACAGCTTCGCCGTGTGGCCGAAGGACTGCCCGGTGACCGTGGCGATCATCGCCGTGCCCGGCAAGCCGTACTTCCAAGGCGAATCGAACCGCGGCGTGCGCACGACCGTGTCGACGGTGGCGCGCATCGACTCCTCTACGCTGCCGCCGTTCGTCAAGGCGTGCGGGCACTACACGAACTCCGTCCGCGCCGTGCAGGAGGCCATCCGTCGCGGCTACGACGACGCGATTCTCCTCAACTCTAAGGGCGACGTCGCCGAGGGATCGGGCGCGAACCTCTTCGTCGTGCGCGACGGGACGCTGATCACGAACGACCTGGACGCGTCGATCGTCATGGGTATCACGCGCGACAGCGTCCTCACGATCGCCCATGACCTCGGCATCGAGGTCATCGTGCGGCCGATCAGCACGACCGACATCGCGCTCGCCGACGAGCTGTTTTTCTCAGGCACCGCGGTCGAGATCATGCCGGTGACGGAAGTCGACGGACGCAGGATCGGCGACGGACGACCGGGCCTCGTCACGAAGCGCGTGCAGCAGGCGTTCTTCGACGTCGTGTACGGACGCGACGCGAGCTACCGCGAGTGGCTGGCGTACGCGTCACACGGCGAGGGATCGGGCGCCACCAGGGAAGCGGTCGCCGGCGTCTGACGCCTTGCGGAGTGCAGTAGCGCGCGACTCGCGCGCTACTGCACCTTGAGCAGTTGCACCTTGAAGACGAGCGTCGAGTTGCTCGGGATCGCCGGCGGCCTGCCCTGGGTGCCGTAGGCCAGCGCCGACCCGATCGCGAGCAGTCGCGTGCCCCCGACGTGCATGCCGACGATCCCCTGATCCCACCCGGGGATGACCTGCCCGACTCCGAGGACAAACCCAAACGACGCCTTGCCGACGTTGCTGTCGAACTGCGTGCCGTTCGATAGCCAGCCGGTATACGTCACCGAGTCGGTGTGCCCCGACGTCGCCACCGCACCGGAGCCGGTAACGAGATCCTGGTAGTAGAGCGCGTCCGACTTCTTCGTCATCGCCGAAATGTTGACGCCGAGCGACGCAGCGTAGGTCTCCGTCGCCGGGTTGGTGCCGCCGCCTAAGTCAGAGCCAGCGGGCCCAGACGAATCGCCGCAACTGACGACGACCGCGAACAGCGCGCACGCGGCCAAGGTTCTCTTGGGTGACAACGTCCTTTTCCTGTTGGATGGTGGGGCTTAGCGACCGGTCACGTCGCCGGCCACCGCTGGTACACCGTACGCTCCGGTTTGCATCCTCGGGGTCGTCTCGTTCACGACCCCCGTCGGCAGCGTGAGCTGGAAGCAAGACCCCTCGCCCGGAGCGCTCGTCACCGTGAGCTCGCCGCCCATGCCGTGGGCGAGATCCCGGCTGATCGACAGTCCGAGGCCGACGCCCTCGTTGGTCCGCGCCAGCGACCGGTCGAGCTGCACGAACGGCTCGAAGATCTCGCGTTGGCGGTCGAGCGGAATGCCCGGACCCGTGTCGGCGACCTCGATCGCGACGGTCGCGTCGTCGAGCCGCCGCGCGCTCATCGTGATCGTCGCGCCGCTCGGCGAGTAGCGCACGGCGTTCGAGAGAAGGTTGAGCAGGACCTGACGCAACTTCTCGCGGTCGGCGAACGCCCCCAACTCCTGCTCGCAGCGAAAGACAAGGGTCTGCTGTTTGGCCGTCGTCTGCGGCAGGACGAGCGCCTCGAGACCTCCGAGCAGCGGATTGAGCGCTACGTCCTCCTGCGCGTACGTGACCTGTCCGCTCTCGATCCGGCTCAGGTCGAGCAAGCTTCCGATCAAGCCGAGGAGATGCGACTGGCTCGCGCGGATCCGTGAGAGGTCGCGGCGCTGCTCGTCGGTGATCGGCCCGCGAACGCCCATCTCCATCAACTCGGCGTAGCCGCCGATCGCGTTGAGCGGCGTTCGCAGCTCGTGACTCATCGAAGCGAGGAAATCGGACTTCGCGCGATTCGCCGTCTCGAGCAGCTTCCTGTCGTCGCCGATCTGTTGCGCCATGCGGTTGAAGCTCGACGCGAGGCGCTCCACTTCGTCGGTGCCCGCCGTCGGGACGCGCGTCGAATAGTCGCCGCTCGCGACGGCGTCCGCCGCGCCCGTCAGTTCGGTGAGAGGTCGCAGCACGCGGCGGCCGACGAACCACGTGATGAGCGCGCCCACCAGCGTGAGCATCACGCCGAGCAGCGCGAGCTGTCGCGCGGTCGCGTTCGCGACGACAAGGATCGCGGCGCGCGGTGCCTCCATTCCCAGCACGAGCGGAGTGCCCGCGACCCGCGCCTTCAGCAAACAGCACACGCCCCCTCGCGGAGGGTCGTACCCGTTCGCCCCTTCCGCCCCTGCTGGAGATGGTCGAGTCGGCGGGCGACTCGGGCAACCCGCCGAACGTCGTCCACACGCTCCCGTCGGCGTTTCTATAGTAGCCGGCCGCGGAGTTGCCGCTCAGCTCCCGAATGGTCACCTCGGCCTGGGGATTGGACCCGATGTGCTGCCGCCTCGCGACGAAACCAAGCAACTTGTTCCCCTCGCGAACCGGCATCACGACCCAGAACAGCGTGCGGGCGCCGACCCGCTGAAGCTCGCCGATCTGCACCGAATCGACGATTCGAAGCGAGTCGAGGCCGCGGCCGTGAATCGATTCCGGCTCCGGCTCTTCGGCGGGGATGTTCAGCCCGATTGTCTCACCGCTATCGGTACCGACCGGTCCCAGGCGACGTCCGGTCTCGCTCCAGAGCTCTATCGGCAGGCCGGAGTCCGGCCGAACGTCGAGGCGCCGCAACGCGGCTCGGGCCGCGCCGAGGCTTTGCGGCGCGGGCGACACGAGAGCGTTGCGAATCGCCGCGTCCTCCGCCACTCGCGCGAAGCGAACCTGGCTGGTTCGAATGCCATTCCCCGTCACCATCACCAGCTGTCTGACGCTCCGGTCCAGGCCAAGCTGCGCGTCGCTGATGGCGGCCCGGGTCAGCGTCGCCCACACGACGACTACGGCGATGCCGAGAACCGCCGCTACGATCGCGGTGCTCGCAATTGACAGTGTCTGGGCGGCGGATAGCCGGTAGCGGGTCAGGAGCCTACCCCGTGGTGTCGGAAGTCACGATTTCCTTTGCACACTTGGGGCCGCCACGCCGCCCGAGTCAGGGAGGAAGCCTCAGATCCGGTCGCGGGCCTCGTCGCACGTCGCGCCGCTTCCTCCGCCAGGGGCTCATCATATGCTGCCGTCGGCGCGCCTCGCAAGCCGCTCTTCCGGCGCCCGCTCCTTTTGCCAGAGGAGCTGAACTTCGTGGGGCAGATCGGGATACGCGCCGTGATTGACGGCGCCAAGCATGAACCCCTGCCGCGCATAGAATCGACAGGCAGGTACGTTGACGTCCTGCGTTTCCACCATGAGCGTGCGAATGCCTTGTGCGTCGGCCCACTCCTCCGCGGCGGCAAGGAGAACGCTGGCCACGCCGCGACGGCGGAACTCCGGGGCGACGCGGAGGTCCCACAAGCGCGCTAGATCGTCCCGCCCGTCCAGGAGGTCGACGGCCGGATCGCGCGCGATCAGCGCGGCGCATCCGACGCGATTCCCGTCGACAAGCGCCGCCAGGAACGTCCAGCGCGAGACGTCGAATCGCGCCGGCCAGTCGAGCGGGGCGTCTCCCGGCACCGTGTCGTAGTCCTTGATGTACGGCGCCGCGACCGGGCGAGTCGGAACGGGGATCGCGCTGGGATCGAGCGCGATCGCGTCGAGGTCGAGCACCTCCGACACACGAAACGCAATAGAGACCGCCGCGTACTCGACGAGCCGCTCAGCTCCGTGTTCCAGAACGTCGATTTTCACCCGATCTCGTCGTCGCCAGGAGCCGCAATCATCGGGGTGGCGAAGCTGACCCGGAGCGATGAAAGAAGTCGTCGAACGCTTTGCGAACGTCCGCCGGACACTCCAGATAGCTGAAGTGTCCGCAGTTGCCGAGCGTCACGAGTTGCGCGCCGGGAATCGCCGATGCGATGTGCTGAGCGATCTCGCCGGGGATGAAGTCCTTGTCTCCGGCGATGACCAGCGTCGGAATCCTGAGGGTGCGCAATTTGGGTAGCAGGTCGTATCCGCTCAACGACCAGGAGTCGGCCATCAATCGGTCCTCCACGGCGCGTGCTTCGAGAATACCCGCCCTCCCCTGACTGACGAATGCTGCCCTCATCCTCGCCATGAGCGTTTCGTAATCCTCGCTGCGCGCGAGAGCAGCCTCGAAATGGAGACGGTATCGCGCGGCGACGGTTTCGGGGTCCGCTTCCTTGTAGGCGGCGCTGGCCAGCATCTCCCGCTGTCGATCGAAGTCCTTGCCAAGTTTCTCCGTGTAGGCCTTTCGCAGCACCGCGTAGTCGCTCGTCGAGGCGGGCGCGGGATTCATGAGGATCAGCCGCGACACACGCGTCGGATGGCGCAGCGCGTACTCGAGGGCGAGGACCGCCCCCCACGAGTGCCCGAGCACCGCCGTTTGTTCCAGGTGAAAGCTATCCCTCACCCGATCGATGTCCTCGACGTCCGACGCGAGCGAAACGTCCTCGGGTCGAACCCGATCCGCGGACTTCCCGCGCCCTCGCTGGTCGTAGTAGATGAGGTGGTACGAGTCGGCCAGCCGATCGAGGTCGGGCAGCAGATAGCTGATGTCGAAGTCCGGTCCGCCGTGGAGCACGACGACGGGCGAGCCGGTTCCGATGTCTCGGACGTAGAGCGACGCGTTGCCGACGGGAACCCGGCTCTCGTGCGGCGTAGGCCTCTGCCGCGATTGGAGTCGCACTCGCCGGATCGGGCAAGGCCACAAGCTCGACGCATGCGGCGAGGCCGATGAGGAAGACAGTTCTCATGACACGTAGCCTCCGTTTTGCGTGGTACAAGAGGCGCCGCGTCGCGCCGGCCGTGCGCTTTCGCCCTCGACCGTTCAGCCGAATATTCGGCGACCGGGACGCGAGGTCAACGACCCGCGCGAACATCTCGAATTGCGCCGGTGCTCCGGAGGCGGCCAGATTGGAGGGGTTGCAGTTCCCCCCTGGCGTGGCCTGCCGAGACCCGCATGACCTCTCCGCTCCCTCCGAACGCACTCCGGTTCCGCACCTCCTCTCGAGCGCGGAGCAGACTGCGCTGGGTCGCTCTTGGTCTGGCCGCCGCGCTCATCTTCGACGTGCTCGTCGCGCCGTGGCTCGCCAGCAGCGCGACCGACTGGCTCTGGTTTCGCGAAATTCACTTCGAGTCGGTCTTCGTGACGTCGCTCGTCGCGCATACGGTGCTCTTCGTCTTGGGTGCGCTCGTCGCGTATGGGTTCATTTTTGCCAATCTTTCCTTGGCGCGTCGCGGCATCGTCGGCGTGCCGACGCCGTTCCTGAATCGCAACGGCGAAGCGATCGACCTGACGAGGTTTGTCCCCAGGGTCCTCCACCTCGGCGCGCTGTTCGTCGCGTTCGTCGCCGGAGTCGTCGCCTCGGCGCAGTGGATGACGGTCCTCACCGCGTTGCACGGCTCGGCCGTCGGCGCCGCCGATCCTCTCTTCGGGCGGGACATCGGCTTCTATCTGTTTCGGCTGCCCGCGATCTCGGCGGCCTTGAGCATGTTCGCCGTGCTCACGACGCTGTCGCTCGTCGGCGTGGCGCTGCTCTATCTCGCCGGTGGCGTCGTCTCGTTTGGCCCGCGCCGGGCGTTGATCGAGTCGGGTCCGTCGCGCCACGTCGGGGCGCTTGTCGCGCTGCTGTTTCTCATCTTCGCCGCGCAGCTCTGGATCGTCGATTCATCGGCGTTGCTGCATTCGACCACCGGACCGCTGGCCGGTGCGAGCTACGCGGACGTTCACGTGCTGCTCCCGGGCATCCGCGTCTCGGCCATCGCGGCCGTGCTCGCGGCCGGTCTGGTGGTGTACGGCATGATTCAGAACAAGCTCCTCTGGTTCGCCGCGCTGGCGATCGGCGGCTACGCCGCCATCGGCGTCGTGTCTCGCGGGCTCCTGCCCGCGGCCGTGCAGAAGTTCGGCGTCGCGCCGAACGAACTGGCGCGCGAACGTCCGTACATCGCGCAGCACATCGCGGCGACGCGGCGCGCGTGGCGCCTCGACAGCGTCGCAGACGCGCGACGCTCGAAGAGGGCGACGTGCAGCTCACGATGGCCGACATCAAGGCCAACGCGCCGACGATCGACAACGTGCGGCTCTGGGAGCGCGACCTCCTGAAGCAGACGTTCGGCCAGCTCCAGGAGATTCGAACGTACTACGACTTCTTCTCGGTGAACGACGACCGCTACATGATCGACGGCCGATACCGCCAGGTCCACCTCTCGGCGCGCGAGCTCAACACGGCGTCGCTGCCGACGCGCAACTTCATCAACGATCGCCTGACGTTCACGCACGGCATGGGCGTCACGATGGCGCCGGTGAATCAGGTGACGACGCGAGGGGTTGCCGGTGCTGTTCATCAAGGATCGTGCCGCCGGTCTCGACGGTCTCGGTCAAGGTCACGCGCCCGCAGATCTACTACGGCGAGATGACGAACAGCTACGTCTTCGTCGGCACGGGGCAGAAGGAGTTCGACTACCCCGCCGGCGAAACGAACATCTACACGAACTACACCGGGCGCGGCGGCGTGCCCGTCGGCTCGTTCCTCCGCCGAGCCTGTTCGCGTGGCAGTTCGATTCGACCGGACATCGTGCTGTCGTCGTACATCACGCCGGACGCGCGCATCCTCTATCACCGCAACATCGATCGATCGCGCGAAGACGGCGCTGCCGTTTCTCGACTTCGACAGCGATCCGTACCTCGATCGTGACGGACGCCGGCGAGCTGAAGTGGATCCTCGACGCGTACACGTCGAGCGAGAACTATCCGTACTCGCAGCGCGTGGAGGACGGCACGAACTACATGCGCAACAGCGTCAAGGTCGTGATCGACGCGTACGACGGGACGGTCGACGCGTATCTCGCGGATCCCGGCGATCCGGTGCATGCGGACGTACGCCGCGATCTTCCCGAATCTTCAAGCCGCTCGTCGGCGATGCCGGCGGATCTCCGCGCGCCACCTGCGCTATCCGGGCCGACCTGTTCCGGCTCCAGACCGACGCTGCACGCGACGTATCACATGGTGGAGCCCGGACGCGTTCTACCATCGCGAGGATCAGTGGCAGTACCCGCACGGTCGCGGCGGGCTCGCCGAACGCGAACCAGTTCATGCGGCACATCATCCTGCGCCTGCCGGGCGAAAAGGAACCCGGAATACATCTTCATGACGCCGTTCACGCCGCGCGGAAAGGACAACCTCGCGGCATGGATGGTCGCGCGCATGGACGGCGAGCACTACGGACAGCTGGTCGTCTACAAGTTTCCGAAGCAGAGCCTCGTGTACGGCCCCAAGCAGATCGTCGAACCGGATCAACCAGGACACGGACATCTCGCGGCAGCTCACGCTCTGGGATCAGAAAGGCTCGCAGGTCATCCGCGGCGAGCTGCTGGTGATTCCGATCGAGGGGATCGCTCATCTACGTGCAGCCGATCTACCTGCGCGCCGAGGGCGGACGATTCCCGAGCTCAAGCGCGTGGTGGTCGCCCACGAGAACCGCGTGGCGATGGCCGAGACGCTCGAGGAAGGATTCAATCTTCTGTTCGGCGGCGGATCGCCGCACGCGGGACTCTCGCCGCCGCCGACTCCACCGCGGGAGTCGCCCCAACGACCGGCGCGTCGGCCGTCCCGCCGACGTGATTGCTCAGGCCCAGGACCATTACGACCGCGCGATCGCCGCCCAGCGCGCCGGCGACTGGGCGGCCTACGGCCGCGAGATCGACCAGCTCGGCACGATTCTCAAGCAGCTTCGCGCGGGAGGCCGCAAGCCGTAGCGGTCTCCGACGAGGCGATGGGGGCGTGTCGGACGGGCCACTCTATCGGTCGGCCTACTGAACTGCCTCACCGCAGAGGCGCGGAGGACGCTGAGGACCGCAGAGGACAGCCGCAAAGTTGAGGTCCGTCGCGCAACGAGCCGGGATGTTTTTGTGAAAGCCGCTCTGGATGCCTCGATGTGGCTACGCAGGCCGCAGCACAGCGAGTGGCTTCCCGAGCGGCAGTCCCCAAAAAATCCGGCTCGTTGCGCGACAGCGTTTTCCTCTGCGGCCGTCCTCTGCGCCTCTGCGTCTCTGCGGTGAAGCAGTTCCGAGCCATCGAGAATAGAGGAGGCCCGCCCGCGACCGCGCGAGCGGCAGCCGGCGCATCACGAGCCAGAGTGGGTCTTACGAATGATCGCCGTGCCGGACTTGTCGGGCAGCAGCACGAGCGCCTCGCCCGTTTTCGCGCGCATTTCGTCGATCGCTTGCGTCACGCCGGGCCAGATCCCGGAGGCGTAGTCGTGCAGGAACAGGATGCCGCCGCGCGCCAGGCGGGGATAGAAGAACTCCAGCGCCGCCTTGGTCGGCGCGTACAGATCGCAATCGATGTTCACGACGGCGTACGTCGCGCGCTCCGCGGCCGGCGTCACCGACTCCGGAAAGAATCCTTGCACGTACGTGACGTGCGCGCCGTGCCCGACGGTTCTCCGCACCGCGTCGAGCGACGTCTCGGCGAACTGCGCCGAGCGATGGCCGTCGACATCGCGGAGATCCCGCGCGTCGAAGCCGGTGAAGGTGTCGAACAGATAGACGTGCCGGCCGTTTTGCGCGGCGAAGTGCGCGAGCACCGCGGCCGAGTTGCCGCGCCACACCCCGAGCTCGGCGAAGTCGCCCGCGATGCCGTCGGCCAGGCACTGCTTGATGTTGAGGATGAACGCGTACAAACGCGTGAGATCGCCGCCGTTGCCGCGGCGGTTGCCGGCGATCCAGGACTGGTACAGCGCGTGGAACTCGGGCAACTGATGCAGCTCGTACGCGGCGTCCGGGTGATACGCGACGTGCACCGGGCCGTCGGCCCATCGCAATCGGTCGATGAGCCGTCGTCCGAACCACGCGCGAAGTCGCCCGCCGACCGTCGCGCGTGTCATCTCCCGGATGTCACCTACGGAACGATCGCCTGCGTCATGTTCGTCGGCGCATAGATGCCGTTGAACAGGAACTTGAACGTCCCGTGCGGCTGCCCGCGGAACGTGATCTCGGGCCCGAACAGATAGACCTTGCCCTTCCCCACGTTCGACTCGACGACGGCCGCGCCGCCCTCGAGATAGTTCTGTCCCCACGCCCAACCGCTGCGCAGCGGCGACGCGCTGTCGAACCACGCGACCGCCCGCGTGCCCTTGAGGGCCGCGTCGGGCGAGAGACGGAACACCGGGCTGTTGTCGAAGAACACGTCGAGATGCTTGTCGAAGCCAGCCGCGACGGGGTCGGTGTTGTCGACCGCGACGTTGAGAATCGAGCCCGGCACGTAGTACTCCTCGCCCGTGAGTGTGCGATCCGGCTGCCCCGGGCCGCGCACGACGAGGTGATTCTCGATCGGCAGGTTGAGCGCGTAGCCGAGCGACGTCGCCGTCCCGACCGCGACGATGACGCCGCCGTCGTTCAGGAACTGCTTGAGCGCCGGCAGCGTCGTCTCGGGCGTCATCTGCCCGGTCATCTTCTGATATTCGGCCGGGATGTTGCCGCCGCGGCCACCGCCTCCCGCCTCCACCGCCGCCACGCCCACCGAAGGCCGCGCCGCCGGCGCCGCGGACCTGCGCGCCCGAGGGGAGAATCAGCACGTCGAACTTGCTCTTGAGATTCCCCGCGTCGAGGTCCTGCGGATACACGGTCTGATAAGGAATCTCGAATTGCTCGAACTCGTAGCGGGTCCAACCCGACGGCATCGATCCGCCGTACTGGTCGAAGAGCGCGATGCGCTTGTCAGAGAGCTTGATCGCGTCGCTCGGCCGCGACGCGACGCCCGTGAAGGCTACGCCAAGGTCCGCGGCCGCCTTTTGTAGCACGGGAAGACTGGCGGCCGGAATGAAGTAAGTGCCGGCCGGCCACGTCTTGCCGCCAATCTGAAGCGGCGACCGCAGCCACTCCACCTCACCATGGGCCTTGAACACGCGGTTGAGCACCGTCACCGCGTCGTTCTCCTCGTGCGACATGAGGAAGCCGGCGGCGCCGGAGGCGTTCGCGAGAGTGCGCGGCCATCGGCTTCGCCAGCTCCGTTCCGCGAATCTGCTTCACGTTCGCCACGTCGAACCCGTCGAGGACGCGGTCGAACTTCACGCCCATCTCGTAGGCGAGCGTCCAACCCGCGTTGTCGTACGGGCGACGCGGCGGGCCGCCGGGATAGGCGAAGTCGTTCGGGTGGTCCTGCGGCTCCATCATGTCGAGGACCTGTCCGCGCGCCGCCTGAGCCGTCTTGATCACGAACGAGCCGGCCGGATAGTTCTTTCCCGCCACGGTGAACGGCCCCGTCGCCTGATCGACGTACACGCCGACGTGGCGGAGCGTGTTCACGAACTTGATCGCCGTGAGGAAGTCCGGCTGATCCGACGGAACGATGTAGCCGCGCGGATCGCGCTTGTCTTTCGCGTGGAGCACGTCGTTGTACGCGTGCATCTGCGCTTCGACGTTGGCGTTCCCTCGGCCGAACGGCGCGGCGGGATTCCCGATCGCTCCACCGGGTTGGTCCCCGGCTGGAACGGGCGCGGCGGCTGCGCCGCGACCACCACGTCCTCCTCGTCCGCCCCCCCTCCAGCGGGAGCGCCGGCCTGCACCGCGCTGCCGCCGGTGAGCGCTGCTTCAGCCTCGGCGATGCGCTTGCCCGAGATCGTCCAGTTGTCGCGGTTGCCCTCTTCGATCGAGTGCTTGGCCATCAGGTACTTGTCGTACAGGAACGTCTCGCGGTAGCGCGACGCGAGGTCGAAGATCGCGTAGTTCGCTTCGACCGAGTAGTCGATCGCCGTGCGGAAATGGAAGATGCCCGGCGTCACCGGCGCCGGCAGATCGCCGCGCGGGAGTTGCTGGTCGGGGATGAACGGGATTCGCTCGGGCGTCGGGTTGCCGATCGTCTCCGTGAGAATGCCGATGATGCCCTGGAAGTAGCCGATCGTGCGGAATCCGCCGTTCCACCACGTCGAGTAGCTCGACCCGGAGCGCATCGTGAAGCCCGGCATGTTGTGCTCGAGCAGCCGCTGATGGATCGCCGCGCCGACCATGTCGAGCCCCATCACGATCATGGGGTCGAAGTTGTAGTTGAACGGATCGCGGAACGGCGGCGAGAACATCACCGTGCCCGCCGGGCCGGTCTGGTGATGGTTGTACATGATCACCGGGTGCCAATCCCAGAACATGAAGTGATTCACGTTCTTCGTCTCGGCCAGGTTCGACATGAACGAGTCGCGGTTGTCGTCGTGGCCGGCGTACTTGTTGTAGAGACGCGGAATGTTCATCGTCCGCGCGAGCGTGTCCTTGTCCTTCATGTACCAGTCGGCGACGAGCTGCATGCCGTCCGGATTGGCGTGCACGGCGAGGATGATGTCGTCGTGCAGGATGCGCTTCGTCTCGTCGTCGTTCCGGCTGATGAGCTGATAGGTCGTCTCGATCAGCTGGTTCGCGCCGAGGACTTCGGTGGCGTGGAGGCCGCCGTCGAACCAGACGACGGCTTTGCCCTCTTTCGCCAGCTCGTGGGCCTGCGCGTCGGTGAGTCCTTCACCTTTCGCCAGGCGCATCGAGATGTCCTGGTACTTCTTGAGCAGCTTGAAGTTCTCCGGCGCCGTGATGATCGCCGCCATCTGCGGTCGGCCCTCCGACGACTTTCCGATCTCGACCGACTGCATGCGATCGGACTCCTGGTCGATCTTCTTCCAGTACGCCAGGAACTGGTCGTAGTTGGGCAGCCAGTAGTCGTCACCGATGTTGTGGCCGAAGAACTCCTTCGGCGACGTGACGTGACCCTGCGCGCCGGCCGTGACGGCGGCGAAGGCGATCGGCGCGAGCGCGAGGCGCCAGGAGCGGAGAATCCGCATCGTCTCTAAAACCTCGAGAGCATGTGGGTGTTGTGGCGGACGCCGGGCGGAGGCGGCCGGACCGGGGGCCAAAACGCCCTCGGGCCAACAGATAGATTGGCCTCTGGGAGTACGGCCCGGAAGGGCTGAGCGCTGGTGCGGAAATCCCTCGACAGAGCGGCCCAAGGGCGGTAGCGTCGTGGCGTTTGGTTCGTCGCGGGAACCCCCCACCCTCGCCCGGATCACCTACATGCGCACCGCTCACGCCGTTGTGCTCGTTGGTCTGTTCATCGCCGCGTCCCCGGGACCGGCCCGCGGACAATCGACGCCCGCGGCGCCCTACCCCAAGACAGGCATCGACTACAGCGGAATCGACGCGTTTTATCGGATCGCCGACATCCTGGCCAAGGACACCGAGCCGACCGAAGCAGAGTGGGCGGCGATGCTCGCGACGCCCGGCTACCGCATGGTCGAAATCGACAACCGCGGAATCCGCGGTCGAATCGATCTGGCGCTCAAGCCGTCGCGTCGTGCGGAGCGCGACAGCGTGCTCAAGACGGACGGCGCGGCCTCTCGCGCCGTAAACCATTTGATCGCGGCCGTCGCCGACCGACAGGGCATCCTCGCGACGCGTCGAGTCCTCGAGCGTTCGATCGCTGATTCCATTGCCCGGGCGAGCGCGCGCACCGCGCGATTTCTCCCCGCGGGCACCGTCGAGCGCATCGGCACGCCCTTCATCGCCTTCGCGGTTTTCGCCGACGACGGGTATGCCGAGGAGCCCGGCGTGCTGCTCGATCCGCTCTACGTCGAGAAGCAAGGCCTCGTGGACCTGCTCGCGCACGAGTTTCACCACTGCTTCACCGGACACCTGGACCGCACGCGGTCGCGCGCTGAACTCATGTCCTTGCGGCCGCCGCCGACCGACATCGGACTCTTCTTCGTGGTCATGCACCTCCGCAACGAAGGCATCGCCGACCAGGTCGACAAGACGTATCCGCTCCCGACCCAAGCCGGTATGGAGTGGTATTCCAAAGGGTACAATGAGGCGTATCCGCGGACGCCGGCTCGCCTTCGTTCGCTCGACTCGCTGCTCGCGATCGCCGCCGACCATCCGGAGGACGTGCGCTCGCTCGTCGCGCCGGCGCAAAGACTCTTCTGGTCGAACGGCCATCCAAACGGAGCCTACATGGCGCGCGAGATCGTCGAGACCTTCGGCGTGGACTCGCTCTTCCCGGGCCTGTACGATCCGATCGCGTTCGCGCGGACATATGCGTCCGCCGAACGGAAGCGCGGCAATCCGCCGCCGTTCTCCGAGAAGACGATGAAGTTGTTCGACGCGATGGCGGCCCGATTCGAACGGCCCGCTGATTCCCGGTAGTCGTCCGCGTCCCACCCCGATCTCCGTCAGCCTCGGGCCGAGGCAGCTACCGCGTCAGAATCCTCGGCCCGTTTTCCGTGATGGCGACTGTGTGCTCGAAGTGCGCCGACAGCGATCCGTCGAGCGTCACGATGGTCCAGCGGTCGGCGAGCGTCTTTGTCGCCGGTCCGCCGACGTTCACCATCGGCTCGATCGCCACGGTGAGGCCCGCCGAGAGTCGCTCGCGCCGCTTTGCTTTGCCGTAGTTGGGCACCTGCGGCTCTTCGTGGAATTCGACGCCGATCCCGTGGCCCACGAGGTCGCGAACCACGGTGAATCCGGATTCATCGACCACGCCCTGCACCGCGGCGCCGATGTCGCCGATGTGATTGCCGAGCACCGCGGCGTCGATCCCGGCGGCCAGCGCGCGCTGCGTGACGTCGAGCAGACGCTGGGCCTCGGGCGAAATCGTGCCCACGGGAACGGTCGTCGCGCTGTCGGTGAAGTAGCCCTTGTAGCCGACGCCGACGTCGAGCGAGACGATGTCGCCGTCCTTGAGCACGCGCTTGGGTGACGGGATGCCGTGCACGATCTCGTTGTTCAGCGACGCGCAGATGCTGCCGGGAAATCCGTACAGTCCCTTGAACGCCGGCACCGCGCCCTCGTGGCCGCGGATGAACTCCTCGGCGATCGTGTCGAGCTCGCCCGTGGAGATGCCGGGACGAACGGCGGCGCGCAGCGTTTCGATGGTCGCCGCGAGGATCGTCCCGCCCTGCGCCATGAGCTCCAGCTCGCGCGCCGACTTGAGCTGGATCACGCCTTCAGCGCCTCGAGCGCCCGCGCGGTGATCGCGCCGACTTCGCCGACCGCGCCGACAACGACGACCTTGCCGTCATTCTTCTTGTACCAGTCGAGCACCGGCGCGGTCTGCTCTTCATAGACGCGGAGCCGCGTGCGGATCGCCTCGGGCTCGTCGTCTTTTCGCCGCACCAGTTTTCCGCCGTCGCCTTTGTCGCACGGCGACCCTGGCGCCCGTCCCGTGTACGGCGTCTGGCATTTCTCGCAGACGGTGCGCGTGCTCAGTCGGCGCACGATCTCGTCGTTGTCGATGTCGAACACGAGCACCGCGTCGACGCCCCGCCCGAGCGTCTTCAGCATCCCGCTCAGCCCCTCGGCCTGCGGCACCGTCCGCACGACGCCGTCGAGGACCACGCCGCGTTCGTACTCGGGATGTTTGAGCTCCTCGCCGACGATGCCGAGGATGACCGAGTCGGGCACGAGGTCGCCGCGGTCCATGAATGCCTTGGCCTCCAGCCCGAGCTTCGTGTTGGCACGCACCGCGCCGCGCAGCACGTCGCCCGTCGCCAACGTCGGCACACCGAGCTTCTTCGCGAGCAGCGGAGCCTGCGTTCCCTTTCCAGCGCCGGGTTTTCCGAAGAGGACGATGATCATCGTGCAGAAATGTATGGAGAAATTGGTCCGGCCGGGAATCGCTCGATGCTGGGTTCTGTCTCCGAGAAGCCCACTCTACGGTCGGCTTGCCTGAACTGCTTCACCGCAGAGACGCAGAGGACGCGGAGGAAAACGGCTTGAAAGAGTTGAACGAGGTGAGCGGGGCAATTGTCGATGGGGCCATTCGGGTTCACTCCGCGCTCGGCCCCGGGACTGCTGGAAAGCGCGTACGCGACCTGCCTGGCTTATGAGCTAAGGGAACGGGGTTACACGGTCCGCGACCAGGTACCGCTTCCAGTCGTGTACAAGAACATCCATCTGCCCGTGGGCTACCGAGTCGATCTCATCGTCGAGGAGAGCGTCGATTGCGGAGATCAAGACGGTCACCGCGCTGGTCCCAATCCATGAGGCTCAACTCCTCACATACCTGAGATTGAGCGGCCACCGATTGGGCCTGCTCCTCAATTTTCATGTCGCTCACATGCGCGACGGAATCAAGCGCCTCGTGAACAACCTCTGATGTTTCCTCTGCGCCTCTGCGGCTCTGCGGTGAAGCAGTTCCGGCACGCCGACAAAAAAGAGAGGCCCGGCCATCACAGCCGGGCCCCGAACGTCACCGTGACGGGGCTAGTACCCGCCAGGCGCTCCCTGTCGTCCACGGAACTTGATCCGCCCCTTCTTCATGAACCCGTCGTACTTCCGCAGAAGCAGGTGCTGGTTCATCTGAGTGATCGTGTCCAGCGCGACGCCGACGACGATCAGGAGGGAGGTTCCTCCGAAGTTGAACGGCACGTTCATCGCCGTCGAGATCCAGATCGGCAGCAGCGCGACGGCCGTCAGGAAGAGCGCGCCGGGAAGCGTGATCTTCGACACGACGTCGTCGATGTATTCGGCCGTCTTGGCACCAGGCTTCACGCCCGGCACGAAACCACCCTGTTTCTTCAGGTTCTCGGCCACGTCGATCGGGTTGAAGATGATCGACGTGTAGAAGTAGGTGAAGAACAGGATGAGGATGGCGGACAGGATGTAGTAGAGCGTCGTCCCGGGGGCGAGCAGGTCGGCGAAGTCGCGCAGCTTGGGGCTGCCCATGAACTGCGCCACGGCGCCCGGCACGACGATCACCGATTGGGCGAAGACGATCGGCATCACGCCCGACGCGTTGACGCGCAGCGGGATGTAGCTGCGGCTCGCCTCGCGCATGCGGCCCTTCTGCATCGTGCGCTGCGGTATCTGGATCAGCACCTTGCGCGCCGCCATCGTCACCGCGACGACCGCCGCCACGACGCCGACCATGATGATGATCAGCACGACGAGCGAGAAGGCGCCGATGACGCCCGTGCTCACGTAGCCGAACGCCGAGAAAATGCTCGGCCAGATGCGCTCGACGATCGAGAAGAAGATCATCAAGCTCGCGCCGTTGCCGATGCCGCGCTCGGTGATCTGCTCGCCGAGCCACATGACGAAGATCGCGCCGACGGTGAGGAAGAACGTCATCAGGACGCGGAACCGGAAGCCGGGGTTGACCACCGCGCCCTGAATCCCTTCGGCGAAGATCGCGAAACCCCACGCCTGCACGGCGGCGAGCGCCACGGTCGCGTAGCGCGACCACTGGTTCAGCCGTTTCCGCCCTTCCTCGTCCTTCGACATCTTGTCGACCTGCGGCACCACGGCTTGCGCGATCTGCTGGAAGATGCTCGCCGAGATGTACGGCATGATCCCGAGCGCGAACACCGTCGCCCGGGCGAGCTGGCCGCCGGTGAACAGGTTGTACAACCCGAGCAGCCCGCCCCCGTTCTTCTGCGAATCGATGAAGTCCGAAATCGCCTGCGGGTTGATGCCCGGCGCCGTCACGTGCGCGCCGATGCGATACACCAGCAGGCAGAGCAGCGTGAACAGGATTTTGTCTTTCAGCTCCGGCGTGCGGAACAGATTCTGGACCGCGGACGTCGCCGCATTCGACTGAGCCATAGTGGGGTTCCCTCGATTACTCCTCGACGCGGCCGCCGGCCGCGACGATCTTCTCGCGCGCGCCGGCGCTCACCTTGAGCCCGCGCACCGCGATCGCCTTCGTGATCTCGCCGTTGGCAAGCACTTTCACCGGCCCCTTGTTCACGCTGATCAGCCCGGCTTCGGCGAGCGAGTCGCGCGTGATCTCGCCGGTCAACGACTCGAGATCGTTGAGCCGCACGATCTGCGACTCCACGCGGAACGGATTCGTGAAGCCGCGCTTCGGCAGGCGACGCGTGATCGGCATTTGGCCGCCTTCGAAATGCGGCTTGCCGCCGCCCGGACCGTGATGGCCCGCGCGCGCCTTGATGCCCTTGGTGCCTTTGCCCGACGTCTTGCCGGTACCCGAGCCCGGACCACGGCCCAGGCGCTTGCGGTTGCGCGTGGAACCAGGCGCCGCCACGAGGTTGTAGAGGCCGATCTTCTCGACCGTCTTGGCCGCGGCCTTCGCTTTTTTCGGCATCTACTTGGCCTCCCCCTCCGCCTTCGCCTTGGCTTTCGGCTTCGGCTTGGACTTGGTCGTCCGTCGATCACGCTGACCTCGACGAGGTGACGCACCTGCTTGAGTTGCCCGCGCAGTCCAGGCGTGATCGGCTTTTCGACGACGGCCTGGTGATGCTTGAGCCCGATGGCCTCGAGCGTCGCGCGCATGCGCCACGAGTGCCCGATGCCGCTGCGGATCTGCTTGATACGAACGTTACCCGATTCCGGAAGGTTTTGCTTTTCCGTCTTCGCCGGCCCGCGTCGCGGGTGATACACGAAAGTCCGCGCCATTAGGCCGTGGTCTCCGGTGCCGCGGGACGACGCGCACCCGCCGCCCCGTCACGCGACTTGGCGCGCGACCGGTACGACAGGGACGACGTCTCGACGCCGCGCTCGCGCGCGATCTGTTCGACGGTCGTCAGCATCTGCAGCCCCTGCATCGCCGCGCGAACCATGTTGTGCGGATTTGTCGAGCCGAGGCTCTTGGTGAGAATGTCCGAGATGCCGGCGCATTCCATGATCGCGCGCACCGCTCCGCCCGCGATCACGCCGGCGCCCGGCGCCGCCGGCTTCATTAGTACCCGACCGGCCCCGTGTGATCCAACGATCTCGTGGGGAATCGTGCTGCCGGTGAGCGGGATGTTCACCATCTTGCGACGCGCCGCGTCGACCGCCTTGCGGACGGCCTCCGACACCTCGTTCGCCTTTCCGGATGCGAAACCGACCCTCCCCTGCCCGTCGCCGACGGCCACGAGCGCGTTGAACGAGAAGCGCCGGCCGCCCTTCACGACCTTGGCGACGCGGTTGATCGCGATCACGTTCTCGACGAGATCGCTGCCCTCGCCGCGCCCGCCGCCGTCGCCGTGACGGCCGCCTTCGCGCCCGCCCCGACCGCCGCGTTCTCCGCCGCGCTCGCCGCCGCCGCCGCCGCCCGGACCACCGCCGCCACCGGGCCCGCCGCGGCCACGGCCGCCGCCCGGACCGCCGGGACCACGACCACCGCCGCCGCGTCCACCGCGGCCGCCACCACCGCCGCGACCGCCGCCGCCGCGACCACCGCCGCCGCCGCTCCGTGCGCTGCCGCCGCCGCTTGGGCCGCCGCCGCCGCTACGGCCTTGCGCGGGAGCGCCGCCGCCGCCCGACGTGCCGGATGTATTCTGAGTCTCTTCCATTATTAGAACTCCAAGCCGCCCTCACGGGCGCCGTCGGCCACGGCTTTCACTCGGCCGTGGAACTTGTAACCCGCGCGATCGAACACGACTTTCTTGATGCCGGCGTCCTTCGCTTTGGCCGCGACCCGCTTGCCGACCTCGAGCGACTTCTCGGTCTTCTTGCCGGTCTCCAGATCCGTGCTCGACACGGTCATCAGCGTGCGGCGCGACACGTCGTCGACCAGCTGCGCCGTGATGTGCTTGAGCGAGCGGAACACGACAAGGCGCGGACGCTGCGGCGTACCGGTGACCTTCTTCCGAACGCGGAGGTGGCGGCGATGCCGCTTCTGCTCACGCGATTTTCCGAACGTTGGCATGTTTACTTGGCTCCCGTCTTGCCGGCCTTGCGACGAACGATCTCGTCGGCGTAACGAATTCCCTTGCCCTTGTACGGCTCGGGCGGACGCAGCCCGCGCAACTCGGCCGCGACCTGTCCGACGAGCGCCTTGTCGGCGCCGTCGATGATGATCTGCGTCGGCTGCGGCGCCGTCAGCTTGATGCCGGCGGGCGCCTTGTACTGGATCTGGTGCGAGAAGCCGAGCGCGAGCTGCAGGCCGTACGGCCGCTGCTCCGCCTTGTAGCCGACGCCCGAGATCTCGAGCTGCTTGCGATATCCCTTCGTCACGCCGTCCACCATGTTGGCGACGAGCGACCGCGTGAGTCCGTGCAACGCCTTGTGATTCGTCTCGTCCGACGCGCGTTGACGTTGAGCGCGGCATCCGTCCGCTCGACGGAGATGTCCGCCGGGAGCCGGTGCGTGAGCTCGCCCCTCGGGCCTTTGACCTTCACGGTATCGGCCTCGACGGCCACCGTGACGCCCGTGGGGATCGAGACGGGCATTTTTCCGATTCGCGACATGAGGATTCTCCTACCAGACCATGGCGACGAGCTCGCCGCCGGTGCGCGCCTGCCGCGCCTCACGGTCGGACATCAAGCCCTTGTTCGTGCTGAGGATCGCCAGGCCGAGCCCGTTGCGGACGCGCGGGATCTCGCCGGCGCCGACGTAGTGGCGGAGGCCGGGGGTCGAGACGCGCTGCAGCTGGCGGATCACCGACTGGCCGCCGGCGTACTTGAGCCGCACGCGCAGCACCTGGCGGCCTTCGTCGGTCTCGAGCGTCGAGTAATCCTGAATGTAGTTGTTCTCTTTCAGGATTCGCGCGATTTCGGTCTTCATGCTTGACACCGGAATGTCGACGCGGCGGTGCTTCGATCCGCAGGCATTGCGGATCCGCGTCAGCATGTCGGCGATCGGGTCGGTCATGCTCATGTCAGAATCTTGGCTCCTCTCGTATCCGGGTCGGACGTGGAGGAATAGGGTGAAGTGTGGATCCGAATTCTCGAGGTCTCTGGTCCCGCGTCTCAGGTCTCAGGGGTTCCGTGTCCACCGGTCCACCCGTCCGCCTGTCCACCCGTTACCAGGAGGCCTTTCTCACACCGGGAATCATCCCTTGCAGCGACAGCTCGCGGAAACAGATCCGGCACAAGCCGAAGCGGCGCAGGAACGCGCGCGAACGGCCGCAACGGCCGCAGCGGTTGTGGACGCGGACCTTGAACTTCGGCTTCCGCTTGCTCTTCTCGATCATGGCCTTACGAGCCATCTGGATCTCTCTGAACTAGGTGAGGTTCGCCGTCACGCCTTTGGCGCTATGCCGCGCCGCGCGTCTTCTTCTCGTCCGTCCGGAACGGCATGCCGAGCTCGCGCAGCAGCGCCAACGCGTGGTCGTCGCGGTTCGTGCTCGTCACGAACGTGATGTCCATGCCGTGGATCGATTCGATCGAGTCGTAGTTGATCTCCGGGAAGATCATCTGTTCCTTGAGGCCGAGGGAGTAGTTGCCGCTTCCGTCGAACGACCGCGTGCCCAGGCCGCGGAAGTCGCGGATGCGCGGGATCGCGACGCTGATGAACCGGTCGAGGAACTCCCACATCCGCGCGCCGCGCAGCGTCACCGCCGCGCCGATCTCCTGCCCCTGGCGGAGCCCGAAGTTGGCGATCGACTTCTTCGCCTTCTTCCGCACCGGCTGCTGGCCGGTGATGATCGCCAGCTCGTCGACCACCGAGTCGAGCACCTTGGGCTGCTTGATCGCCTCGCCGACGCCGACGTTGAGCACGATCTTCTCGAGCCGCGGCACCTGGTGCGGGTTCGCGAGGCCGAACTGCTGCGCCAGCTTCGCGCGCACGGTCGCGTGATAGAAATCGCGGAGCCGCGGCGCGGGAACGGGCAGCTTCGGCGCCGGCGTGCGGGTCCACGCGTGCGCGCTTCGCCGCCGCCCTTCTTTTCCTTTGCCCTTCGCGGGCTTCTGCTCTTTCGTTGGCCATGGGTCTCAGTCCTGTGGCGTGCTACTTCAGCACTCGCGGAATCGCTTCGCCGCTCTTCACGGCGATCCGCTCCTTCGTTCCGTCGTCGTCGATCTGCCGGCGCGTGCGCGTCGGCTCGCCCTTCTTGGGATCGAGCAGCATCACGTTCGACGCGTGAATCGGCGCCGGAAAGTCGATGATCCCGCTCTGCTCTTCGGCCGTGCGCGCGCGCCGATGCCTCTTCACGATGTTGACGCCTTCGATCATCACGCGGCCCGTCTTCGGTGGTACACGCGGATGATCTTGCCTTCCTTCCCCTTGTCGTCGCCGCGCATCACGCGCACGGTGTCGCCCGTCGTGACGTGCATCTTCACGCGCTCGGCGTTGTCCTCGTGGCGCTTGCGGTTGACGCGCGCGGCCGGTCGGTCTTGCGATGCTTGAGATGTCGCATGTTAGAGCACCTCGGGCGCCAGCGAGACGATCTTCATGTACTTCT
The DNA here is from genome assembly GCA_963789315.1 of uncultured Gemmatimonadaceae bacterium. Classification (GTDB taxonomy): domain Bacteria; phylum Gemmatimonadota; class Gemmatimonadetes; order Gemmatimonadales; family Gemmatimonadaceae; genus JAQBQB01. Next base: position 525,390 of record CAWBKI010000016.1, read on the forward strand.
TCTCGCGCAGCTCGCGCGCGACCGGACCGAAGATGCGCGTCGCCCGCGGCTCGCCCTTGCTCGTTGATGATGACCACGGCGTTCTCGTCGAACCGGATGTAGCTCCCGTCCTTGCGCCGCGTCTCCTTCGCCGTGCGCACCACCACGGCGCGCGCGACGTCGGACTTCTTCACCGTGCCGTTCGGCAGCGCGTTCTTCACGGCGACGATCACGACGTCGCCGAGGCCGGCATAGCGCCGGCGCGTTCCGCCCAGGACGCGGATCACCAGGGCGCGTCTTCGCGCCCGAGTTGTCCGCGACCTTGACCATCGATTCCTGTTGGATCATCGGTCGTCTCCCGGCTTAGCGCGCGCGCTCGACGATCTCGACCACACGCCACCGCTTGTCCTTCGACAGCGGGCGCGTCTCCGACGATGCGCACGGTGTCGCCGGTCTTGGCCGCGTTCTCTTCGTCGTGCGCTTTCACGCGCTTCGTGCGCGTGACCATCTTGCCGTACACGGGATGCGGCACGCGACGCTCGATCGCCACGACCACCGTCTTCTGCATCTTGTCGCTCACGACGAGCCCCGTGCGCGTCTTGCGCGCGCTGCGATCCGGCGGTCGGCAGTCGCGTTCGTCATTTCAGCCATTGGTCATCTCCCACCGCGCGTCGGCGCCGCGCCTTGGTCTCGCTGCTCGCGCAGCACGGTCTTGAGCCGCGCGATGTCGCGGCGGATCACGCGCAGACGCAGCGGATCCTCGAGCGGTTCGGTCGCGCTGCGGAACTTGAGGCGGAACTGCTCCTCCTCGAGCTCGCGCGACGCGCGTCGCCATGTCTTCCGGTCGCCATTTCACGAATCTCTTCAGCTCGCATCACTCGGTGTGCGCCTCCTCGCGCGCGACGAACTTCGTCCGCACCGGCATCTTGGCCGCCGCCAGCGCCATCGCCTTCTGCGGCGATCTCGCGCGTCACGCCCTCGAGCTCGAACATCACGCGGCCCGGCTTCACCACCGCCACCCACATCTCCGGCGATCCCTTGCCTTTGCCCATGCGGGTTTCGGCCGGCTTCTTCGTGATCGGCTTGTCGGGGAAGATGCGGATCCACACCTTGCCGCCGCGCTTGATGTGACGCGTGAGCGCGACACGCGCCGCTTCGATCTGGCGCGCCGTGATCCAACCCGGCTCCATCGTCTGCAGCCCGTACGTGCCGAACGACACTGTGCCGCCGCGCGTGGCGAGGCCGCGTCGTGCGACCCTTGAACATCTTGCGGAATTTGACGCGCTTCGGTGCCAGCATTGATCGCTCGTCTCCTTACATGCCCGTGGAGTACGTCGTGCCGCGGCGATCTTCGACCTTCTCACCCTTGAAGATCCAGACCTTCACGCCGATGGTGCCGAAGGTGGTCTTCGCGGTCGACGTCGCGTAGTCGATGTCGGCGCGCAGCGTGTGGAGCGGCACACGGCCTTCGTGATAGCCCTCGACGCGCGCGATTTCGGCGCCGCCCAGCCGGCCGCCCGCCTTCACCTTGATGCCCTGCGCGCCCATGCGCATCGCGCTCTGCACCGCGCGCTTCATGGCGCGGCGGAACGAGATGCGCTGCGCCAGCTGGCTCGCGATGTTGTCGGCCACGAGCTGCGCGTCGAGCTCGGGACGCTTGATCTCTTCGACGTTGATGCCGACTTCCTTGCCGCGTCAGGTGCGCGAGCTCGTCGCGCAGCTTGTCGACCTCGGCGCCCTTCTTGCCGATCACGACGCCCGGACGACCGGTGTGCAGCGTGACGACGACCTTCCCCGGCTTGCGCTCGATCACGATGTCCGCGATCGCCGCGTGGCCGAGGCGCGCCTTCAGATACTTGCGCAGCAGCTCGTCTTCGCGCAGCAGCGCGGGCAGATCGCGGCCGGCGTAGTAGCGCGACTTCCAGTCCTTCGAGATGCCGAGGCGGAAGCCGATCGGATGTGTCTTCTGTCCCATTACCGCGCTCCCTCTCTCGCCGACGACGATCTCGACGTGGCTCGTCCGCTTGCGAATCGGCGTCGCGCGTCCCATCGCGGCCGGCGTGAAGCGCTTGAGCTTCGGGCCTTCGTTCACGACCGCGCGCTTGACGTACAGCGCGTCGACGTCGAGCGACGCGTTGCCTTCGCGCGACGCCTGCTCGGCGTTCGCGACGGCCGAGCTTGCAGCGTCTTCTCGATCTGCTTCGCCGCGTGCTTCTTCGAGAACTGCGAGGTAGGCGAGCGCCTCGTTCACGTTCTTGCCGCGGATCTCGTCGATCACGAGCCGCATCTTGTACGGCGACTGGCGCGCGGAGCGCTGGATCGCGCGGGCTTCAGCGGCCATGGCTTACTTGCCTCCGCTGCCGGCCGGCACGCCGACGGCGCCGGAGCGGCGGCGGCCGGTGCGGCGGCGCTGCCCGCGGCCGGCGTCGGCGCCTTCTTGTCGACCGCCTTCTGCCCGGTGTGACCGCGGAACAGGCGCGTCGGCGCGAACTCGCCGAGCTTGTGGCCGACCATGTTTTCCGTCACGTACACCGGGATGAACTTGTTCCCGTTGTGCACGGCGAACGTGTGCCCGACGAACTCGGGCAGCACGGTGCTCGCGCGCGACCAGGTCTTGATCACGTTCTTCTCGTTCTTCGCGTTCATGCGCCTCGACCTTCTTCGCCAGCGCCTCCTGAACGAAGGGACCTTTCTTTACGCTACGTCCCATGGGATCGATACCTTATTGAGTCGCTTTGCCGCGCTTGCGGCCGCGGACGATCAGGCGCTGCGACGGCTTCTTCTTGTTGCGCGTCTTCACGCCTTCCTTCTTGCCCCACGGGCTCACCACGTTGCGTCCGCCGCGCGTGCGACCACCGTGCGGGTGATCGACCGGGTTCATGACTTCGCCGCGCACCTTCGGACGGCGACCCAGCCAGCGCGTCTTGCCGGCCTTGCCCCACGAGACGAGCTCGTGCTCCTCGTTGCCGACCACGCCGATCGTCGCCAGGCAGCGGCCGTGCACCAGGCGCATTTCCGACGACGGCATGCGCAGCGTGACGTACTCGCCTTCCTTCGCGACGACCTGCGCCGACATGCCCGCCGAGCGGCAGATCTGGCCGCCCTTGCCGATCTTGAGCTCGATGTTGTGCACCGCGGTGCCGAGCGGCATCTCGCTCGAGCGGCAGCGCGTTGCCCGTGCGGATGTCCGAGCCCGGGCCGGACATGATCGTGTCGCCGACGGCGAGCCCTTTCGGGTGCAGGATGTAGCGCTTCTCGCCGTCGGCGTACTCGACGAGCGCGATGCGCGCCGAGCGGTTCGGATCGTACTCGATCGTCGTGCACCGTGCCGGCATGCCGTGCTTGTTGCGCTTGAAGTCGATGATGCGGTACTGGCGCTTGTGGCCACCGCCGCGGCGGCGCATCGAGATGTGGCCGTGATTGTCGCGCCCGCCGCTCTTCTTGATCGGCTCGAGCAGCGACTTCTCCGGCGTCGTCGCGCGTGATCTCGGCGAAATCCGAGACCGAGCGGAAGCGCGTGCCCTTGGTGACCGGCTTGAATTGACGAATTCCCATGGTCATGTGCTCGCGCTCAGCCCTCGAAGATCTCGATCGTGTCGCCCTCGCGGAGCTTCACGATCGCCTTTTTCCAGTTGCGGACGGCGGCCGACGGTCGGGTCGCGCCGACGCGCTTGTCCTTGCCGCGCATGTTCGATCGTCCACACGCCGGTGACGTTCACGCCGAACAGCTGCTCGATCGCCGCGCGGATCTGCGGCTTGTTCGCCTCGGGATGCACCTCGAACGTGTACTCGCCGCGCTCCTGATACGCCGCCGAGCGTCTTCTCGGTGATCAGCGGCCGCACGATGGTGCGATGGAGAGTCGGCATCGATTACTTCCCCTTCTTCTTCGGGTGCGCGGCTTCGAGCCTGCGCCCGCCGACTTCTTCGCGGCCTTGGCCGGCGCCTTCTTCGCGCGGCCTTCGCAGCGGCCTTCGCCTTCGCCGCCTTCTCGGCCGCGGCGGCCTTCGCCGCCTTCTTCGCCGGCGGTCTTCGCTTTCGTCGCCCGCGACGGCGCGACGTGCTTCGGCGTTCGCCTCGTCCCGCTCGGCCATCGGCGCGAGCGCCTGGCCGATCGCGCCGGCCTCGATCAGCACCACGTCCGACCAGAGGATGTGGTACGTCGAGACGTCGCTGTACGGCATCACGTGCACGATCGGCAGGTTGCGGCCGCTGAGGAACACGTTCGGCTTCACGCCGTCGGTGAGGATGAGCACCTTCTGCTCGCCGACGCCGAGCCGGTCGACGAGCGCCTGGAGGCGCGACGTCTTCGGCGCGTCGTAGTCGAAGCGTCGATGACGAAGATCGCGTCTTCACGCGCGCGCGCGTTGAACGCGCTCTTGCGGGCGAGCGCGCGCACCTGCCGCGGCACGTACTGCGCGTAGCTGCGCGGGATCGGACCGAAGACCGTGCCGCCGCCCACCCAGTGCGGCGCGCGGGTCGAACCCTGGCGCGCGCGGCCCGTGCCCTTCTGCTTCCACGGCTTCTGGTTGCCGCCGATGACGTACTTGCGGATCTTGGTCGCCGCGTTGCCCTGGCGCTGGTTGGCGAGGAACGCCTTCACCGCCTGGTGCATCACCGGCATGTTCACGGTGCCGTCGAACAGCTCGCCGGGGAGCGCGACTCGATCGCGCGCCGTGCCGCGCGCGGTGTACGCGCGGCCCGGAACGAGGTTTCGTCGTGGTGTCAGCCATGAGAGTCCTTAGCCCCTGCTTGCGCACGACCACGATTCCGCCCGGCTTCCCGGCGACCGAACCGCGGACGTAGATCAGGTTGCGCTCGGCGTCGATCTTCTCGACGCGAAGGTGAGTCTGCGTGCGCCGCTCGTCGCCGTAGTGGCCCGGCATCTTCTTGCCCTTGATGACGCGCGACGGATCCGTGCCGGGTCCGATCGAGCCGGGACGGCGATGCTTCGTGTTGCCGTGCGTGTTCGGACCGCCGCCGATTCCGTAGCGCTTCACGACGCCCTGAAAGCCGCGGCCCTTGGTCGTGCCGGTGACCTTCACCGTGTCGCCGACGGCGAAGACGTCGACCTTCACGACGTCGCCGACGTTGTACGACGGGATCTCCGGCTTCGCGTTGCCCGGCTCGTCGAGCCGGACGGAGCGCAGCACGCGCGGGCGGCGCCTCGAGCCCCGCCTTCTTGGCGTGACCGACGGCCGCGAGCGTCGCGCGATGTCCCTTCGGCGCACCCTCGCCCTCGCTTCGACGCGCGACGAAGACGCGACGTGCCGAGGCCGAGCTGCACCGACGCGTAGCCGGCTTTCGCCTTGTCCGTGACGGCGACGACCGGATTCGGCTCGGCGCTTCGATCACCGTCACCGGGATCTGCTGCCCCTCCTCGTTGAAGATCTGGGTCATGCCCAGCTTCTTGCCGATGATGCCGATCATATCTCGCTCATTCCTCGCTGAGTCACTGCGGGCCCCTGGGCCTAAAGCAGTTGGACTGTGGGATTGGCCGCTGTAGTCGTCAGTCGTCTGTCGCCAGTTCCCTGGCGACTGCTGCTGCCGACTGTCGCTAGAGTGTCAGCCAGTCAACCGATCCCGTTTAGTGTGCGACCGCCTTCTACTCGACCTTGATCTCGACGTCCACGCCGGCCGGCAGATCGAGCTTCGTCAGCGCGTCCACCGTCTGCGCGCGCGAATCGAGGATGTCGATCACGCGCTTGTGCGTCTTGAGCTCGAACTGCTCGCGCGACTTCTTGTCGACGTGCGGCGAACGGAGCACCGTCCACCGCTGCGTCTTCGTCGGAAGCGGAATCGGGCCCGACACCTGCGCGCCCGTCTTCTCCGCCGTCCGCACGATGTCCGCCGACGCCTGATCGATCACGGCGTGGTCGAAGGCCTTGAGACGGATGCGAATTCTGCCAGCCATGTGTGTTCTCGAATTAGAGCGTAGACCTTCGGCTGACAGCTTGACGGCATGACAGCGGACGACATGACAGCCAACGGTCGAGCCGTCATGCTGTCGACTGTCAGGCTGTCACGCCAGGATCTTCGTGACGACGCCAGCGCCGACCGTGCGGCCGCCTTCGCGGATCGCGAAGCGCACCTGCTCTTCCATCGCGATCGGCGTGATCAGCTCGATCGTCATCTGGATGTTGTCGCCCGGCATCACCATCTCCGTGCCCGCCGGCAACTCCACCGACCCCGTCACGTCCGTCGTGCGGAAGTAGAACTGCGGACGATAGCCCTTGAAGAACGGCGTGTGACGGCCGCCCTCGTCCTTGGTGAGCACGTAGACCTCGGCCTCGAACTTCGTGTGCGGCGTGATCGAGCCCGGCTTCGCCAGCACCATGCCGCGCTCGATGTCCTCCTTGTCGATGCCGCGGAGCAGCAGACCGACGTTGTCGCCGGCCTGGCCGTCGATCGAGCAGCTTGCGGAACATCTCGACGCCCGTGACGACCGACTTCTTGTCCGAGCCGAAGCCGACGAGCGCGACTTCTTCGCCGACCTTGATCTTGCCGCGCTCGATACGACCCGTCGCCACCGTGCCGCGGCCCGTGATCGAGAACACGTCTTCGACCGGCAGCAGGAACGGCTTGTCGATCTCGCGCACCGGCTCCGGGATGTACGTGTCGAGCGCGTCGTACAGCTCCTCGATCTTGCCGACCCAGTTCGCGTCGCCGCTGATCGCGCCTGATCGCCGAGCCGCGGATCACCGGCGCGTCGTCGCCCGGGTAGTTGTACTTGCTCAGCAGCTCGCGCACTTCGAGCTCGACGAGGTCGAGCAGCTCGGGGTCGTCGACGAGGTCGCACTTGTTGAGGAACACGACGATCTGCGGCACGTTCACCTGGCGGGCGAGCAGGATGTGCTCGCGCGTCTGCGGCATCGGGCCGTCGACCGCGCTCACCACGAGGATCGCGCCGTCCATCTGCGCGGCACCCGTGATCATGTTCTTCACGTAGTCGGCGTGGCCCGGGCAGTCGACGTGCGCGTAGTGGCGCTTCGTCGTCTCGTACTCCACGTGCGACGTCGCGATCGTCAGAATCTTCGTCGCGTCACGGCGGCCCTGCGACTCCGACGCCTTCGCGACCTGGTCGTAGGCGATGTACTTCGTGCCGTAGCCCTTGTCCGCCGAGATCTTCGTGAGCGCCGCCGTCAGCGTCGTCTTGCCGTGGTCGACGTGGCCGATCGTGCCGACGTTCACGTGCGGCTTGTTCCGCTCGAACTTTGCCTTTGCCATTGTACGAATCCTGGTTGGTTTGAATCCGAAGTCCGAATGCGAGCTCGGGATCAGTCGTCCCCGCTTCCTTCGTCCCGCGTTCCGTTCCGCTAGCCCTTCACCTTCGCGATGATCTCCTCGGCCTTGCTCTTCGGCACTTCCTCGTAGTGCGCGAACTCCATCGAGTACACCGCGCGGCCCTGCGACATCGAGCGCAGCTTCGTGGAGTAGCCGAACATCTCGGCGAGCGGCACGGTCGAGGCGATCACCTGCGCTTCGCCGCGCTGCGTCATGCCGCCGATCTTGCCGCGGCGCGCCGAGAGATCGCCGAGCACGTCGCCCATGAACGCATCCGGCGTCACGACTTCGACGTTCATCATCGGCTCGAGGATCACCGGGTGCGCCTTCTTCGCCGCCTCCTTGAACGCCATCGAGCCGGCGATCTTGAACGCCATTTCGCTCGAGTCGACGTCGTGGTACGAGCCGTACATCAGCTCGACCTTCACGTCCACCATCGGGTAGCCCGCGAGCACGCCGTTCTCCAGCGCTTCCTTGATGCCCTGCTCGACCGGCGCGATGTACTCGCGCGGGATCACGCCGCCCACGATCTTGTCCTCGAACACGAAGCCCTGCGCCCGTCTCGGACGGCTCCATGTTGATGACGACGTGGCCGTACTGGCCCTTGCCGCCCGACTGCCGGATGAACTTGCCTTCGACCTTCTCGACGCGCTTGCGGATCGTTTCGCGATACGCGACCTGCGGCCGACCGATGTTCGCGTCGACCTTGAACTCGCGCATCATGCGGTCGACGATGATCTCGAGGTGCAGCTCGCCCATGCCCGAGATGATCGTCTGCGACGTCTCCTCGTCCGTGTGGACGCGGAACGTCGGATCTTCTTCCGACAGCTTCGCCAGCGCGATGCCGAGCTTGTCCTGGTCCGCCTTCGTCTTCGGCTCGATCGCGACGTCGATGACGGGGTTCGGGAACTTCATCGCCTCGAGGATGATCGGATGATCATCGTCGCACATCGTGTCGCCGGTGCGCGTGTCCTTGAGGCCGATCGCGGCGGCGATGTCGCCGGCGCGCACTTCCTCGATTTCCTCGCGCTTGTTCGCGTGCATCTGCAGCAGGCGGCTCACGCGCTCGCGCTTGTCCTTCGTCGAGTTGTAGACGTACGAGCCCGACTTGAGCACGCCCGAGTACACGCGGAAGAACGTCAGCTTTCCGACGAACGGATCGGTCGCGATCTTGAACGCGAGCGCCGCGAACGGCGCGTCGTCCGAGACCGGGCGCTCGCACGATGCTCGTCGTGATGCGGCAGGTGTCCCTCGATCGCCGGCACGTCGACCGGCGCCGGGAGGTAGTCGATCACCGCGTCGAGCAGCGCCTGCACGCCCTTGTTCTTGAACGACGCGCCGCAGAGCACGGGAACCATCTTGCCGGCGACGGTCGCCTTGCGAATCGGCGTTGCGGATCTCGTCGCTGGACAGCTCTTCGCCGTCCAGGTACTTCTCCATCAGCTCGTCGTCGTTCGCGACGGCGTGATCGATCACCTCGTGGCGCGCCTGCTCGACCGCGTCCTGGTACTCGGCCGGCACGTCGACGACGTCGAACGTCTTGCCGAGCGACTCGTCGTCGAAGATGTACTGCTTGCGCTCGATGACGTCGATGTGGCCGGTGAACAGCTCACCCGAGCCGACGGGCAGCTGGAGCGGAAACGCGTCCTTCGACAGACGATCGTGGATCATCGTCATGCAGCGATCGAAGTCCGCGCCGACGCGGTCCATCTTGTTCGCGAAGATCATGCGCGGAACGCCGTAGCGGTCGGCCTGACGCCACACGGTTTCCGTCTGCGGCTCGACGCCGGCGACGGAGTCGAGCAGCGTGACGGCGCCGTCGAGCACGCGGAGCGAGCGCTCGACTTCGACCGTGAAGTCGACGTGTCCCGGCGTGTCGATGATGTTGATGCGGTACTCAATGCCGTGGCGCGTCCAGAACGCCGTGGTCGCGGCGGACGTGATCGTGATGCCGCGCTCCTGCTCCTGCTCCATCCAGTCCATCGTCGCGGTGCCTTCGTGCACCTCGCCGATCTTGTGCGCCTTGCCGGTGTAGTAGAGGATACGCTCGGTCGTAGTCGTCTTACCGGCATCGATGTGGGCCATGATGCCGATGTTGCGATAGTGCTCGAGCGGTGTTTCGCGGGCCATATGAAGTCAGTTCAGCGAATCGAAGTCGTTGTGAGTCGTCGTGCGATGACCACCAGCAAAAACGCGGGTGGACCGGACCCCTCGAGAGGGCGGTATCCATCCGCTGTCGCCGGGTGCACTCGCCACTGCTGCGCGAGTGGGGACCCAAGGCGCGCCCGTCCCGGCTTGCCGTCGCGCCGCCGCATGAAATCACGCGGCCCACGACTCGGGATGAACGTCAAATTGTCCTGCGTTGCTTTTCGGGAGCCGCAGCACTCACTCGAGCGCGTCAGCCGGAGCAGACCCCTGCGTCATGCAGGCCCATAAGAGTCGGCACGCAGTTCGCCGATGCCACTCGCGGGTTGGAGCCGAGGCGCCAAGACCCGGAGCCCTTTGAAGTTATTGGGGTTTCGGCGGGTGTCAACCGGTGGACAGCGGTGACCGGTCTACCAGTCCACCCGCCCCCCGCCTACCGTTCCCAACCGTGCCTTCTCCTTCCGGCCAGATCATCGCCATGGGCGGCGGCGGGTTCTCCATGGAACCCGACAACCCGCTCCTCGACGACTACGTCCTCGCGCAGTCTCGGCGCTCGAAGCCGCGCATCTGCTTCCTCGGCTCGGCAAGCGGCGACGCCGCGGCGTACGTCGAGAAATTCTACCGCGCGTTCAGCCAGCAGCGCTGCGAGCCGACGCACCTGCCGATGTTCGACACGCCGCCGCCGGACATAGCGCGCATCGTTCCGCGCCAGGACGTCTTCTACGTCGGCGGCGGGAGCACGCGCAACTTGCTCGTGCTCTGGCGCGAGTGGGGGCTCGATCGGCTCCTCGCCCGCGAATGGCGCCGAGGCAAGGTCTTCGCCGGGGTCAGCGCGGGTTCGCTGTGCTGGTTCGAGTCGGGCGTCAGCGACTCGTTCGGTCCGCGGCTCGCGCCCGTCCACGCGCTCGGCTGGATCCGCGGCAGCCACTGCCCCCACTACGACGGCGAAGTGGAGCGCCGCCCGGCGTACCAGGCGCTCGTGCGCACGGGGCGGCTTCCCGCCGGCTACGCGGCCGACGACGGCGCCGCGCTCCATTTCATCGGCCGAAAGCTTCACCGCATCGTGAGCTCCCGGCCGAACGCAAAGGCGTATCGCGTCGCGCGCGCCGGCCGAGCCGTGACCGAGCGGCCTCTCGAGACCGAGTTTCTCGGCGCTCGTCGGGGGTCGCGGCGGCGCGACTGATACGAATCGCGGCGGCCCGTTTTCGACTTCCCCGGCCTCGGCCGTGACGCGCGGGCTCCTCCGACCATCTACAGGATATGACGAAGCTGATGGTCTTCATCGGCGCGACGCTGGGCGGATCGGTCGGGTGGTGGCTCGGCGCCTTTGCCGGGTTCTTCGCCGCGTTCTTGCTGAGCATGGTCGGCACCGGCGTCGGAATGTACGCCGGACGGCGCATCGCACTGGAACATTTGCAGTAGCCGGCGGCAGTCGCCGAGACCGGCGCCGACCCGTTGCGATCCGGCAGCGGGAGCGATGCGTTTCTTTGTGCGCTCAGTCGGCCCGGCGATCGTCGATCGGCGCCCGCAATCGACGCGCGGACATTCGGTTGCGACAGCCTGGTCGGTACGTGTCCGCCGGCGTGCCCGCGTCTTGCACTTTGAGCATGTGCAAGGCTCGCGGCGCGGACAAAGCCGCGACGCGAAGTACCGGAAGAGACGTAGGGAGCAGCAAATGCGTATTCACAGCCTACTCATAGCGGGCGCACTCGCGGGTTTGATGGCCAACGGCACGCCGGCCCGCGCCCTGGAAGTGAACGCGCCGGCCCATCACACGATGAAGCCGACGAGCCATCATCACAAACACGTCGCCAAGCACGGCGGCTCTGAGAAGCACCTCGCCATCACGAAGGACGGAAAGACCCGGACGTCGGGCGGCACGGTGAGCAAGCAGTTGATGGGCAAGTCCAACCGATCGACGGAGCGTAGCGGCGAATCGTTCCGGCGCTCATCGAAGCATCATGTGAGCTCGAGCAACGCCAGCATGAAGCACCACAAGAAATCGGGGCAGTCAAAAAAGTCCACGTCGACCAAGTATCAGTGACGGGACTCACGCAGATCGCTGAATAGCACCCGATAGCACCCGATAGTACGAAGCCCTCCGCCGGAATTCCGGCGGGGGGCTTTTTTGCGGGTCGGCGGCGAGTCTTTTCTTGTCGCGCTCGCCGAGTGCGCCCGCCTCTTGCATTAGTGGCTGCCGAGGTTGGCGGCTCTGCACGAGCCCGCGTCGCCGGCGCCCGGTCGGTCGCGACGCGTCACCGCAACGACCGAACAACGTGGAGCGATCTCCATGCGACTTTATAGACTACTCATCACGGGTGCCGTCGTTCGGCATCGCCGTCGCGGCTCACCCCGCCTCGGCGCACGCGCAGGACGGCACGGTACACAAGGCAGGCGCGGCCGTACATCATACGCTCAAGAAGACCGGCAACGCGGTGAAGCGCGACTCCAAGAAGGCCGGGAGCGCGACCCACCAGACCCTCCGGACCGTGGGCAACAAGACAAAAACGGTTGCCGGCAACGTGACCGGGGTTCACAAGGTCGGCGGCTCGGTGGGCGCGGCCGCCCAGAAGGTGAGCCATGTCGGGAAGTCGGCCGCGCGCAGCACCAAGGCCGGCGTGAAGTCCTCCAAGGCGGCGGTTCACCACAACCTGCAAAAGATGGGGGATTCTACGAAGGCCGCGGTCAAGAAGCCTGCGTAGAACGGAGCGCCTTCGAAAACGCGACGCCCTCCGCCGGACCACGGCGGAGGGCGTTGACGTTCGGATCGCCTGACAACCCTACCAGCGATAGTGCGCGAACGCCTTGTTCGCGTCGGCCATGCGGTGCGTGTCTTCCTTCTTCTTGACCGCGTTGCCTTCGCCCTTCGACGCCGCGATGATCTCGGCGGCGAGCTTCTCGGCCATCGACTTCTCGTTGCGCTCGCGCGAGTACGAGATCAGCCAGCGCATCGCGAGCGCCGTGCGGCGCTCCGGACGGACTTCGACCGGCACCTGGTACGTGGCGCCACCGACGCGGCGGCTCTTCACCTCGACGACCGGCTTGAGGTTCGTGAGCGCCTGCTTGAAGACGTTCACGCCCGGCTGGCTCGTGCGGCTCTCGACGAGATCCATCGCGCCGTAGAAGATGCGCTCGGCGGTGGACTTCTTGCCCTGCAGCATCATGACGTTGATGAACTTCGAAACGGTCTGGCTGTCGTAGCGCGCGTCGGCGAGAATCGGACGCTTCACGGATCCTTTGCGGCGGCTCACTTCTTACCCTGCCGCCAGCCTTCGGCTTCTTGGTGCCGTACTTGGAGCGGCTCTGGTTGCGGCCGTTGACGCCGGAGGCGTCGAGCGAGCCGCGAACGATGTGATAGCGAACACCCGGCAGATCCTTCACGCGGCCGCCGCGCACGAGCACGATCGAGTGCTCCTGCAGGTTGTGGCCTTCACCGGGGATGTAGGCGATGACTTCGAAGCCGTTCGTCAGGCGAACCTTGGCGACCTTGCGGAGCGCGGAGTTCGGCTTCTTGGGAGTCGTGGTGTAGACGCGCGTGCACACGCCACGACGAAACGGATTCGACTTGAGCGCCGGCGACTTCTCCTTCTTGGCGACGTCGCGCCGGCTGCGGCGGACGAGCTGGTTGATCGTTGGCATGAAATCCTTAATTCGAAACGGGATAGCCCCGTGGCTGCACTTCCCCCGGGCCGGACGTGGCCGGGGGAGACTGATAAACGTAGACTGGGCCGATGCCGCTGTCCAGTCGTAATGTGTTATCCCGACTGCGGATACGGTCGGATCAGTCAACCCGCGGCGCCGCGACCGGCGCCCGACCCGGCGACCTGCCACGCCAGCGTCGCACTTGGCAGAGCGTCCCGCTCTCGGACGGCCGTCGTGAACGGGCCCAGCAGATGCGCGATGCTGTTCGCGTAATAGCTGATCAGCTCGCGGCCGCGCGGCAGCACGGCGAAGCCGTCGCCCGCCTCGGCCAGGACGCGACGCATCCGCAGCATGCGCCACGCGCGGTCGAACGTCTCCTCGATGCTCCGGTCGTGGCGAATCACCCGCCCGTTCAACTCGAGCAACACGTCCCGGAGGTCGGCCATCCGGTCGAGCAGAGCGCCTCTGGCCACGAAGTCGCGATCGAAACTCTGGATCGCCGCGCAGGCGAGCGGCACCGGCGTCACCGGTATCAACTCGCCGATTCGCGACATGACGGAGTCGCACAACGTCTGGACCCGCGCGCGTCGCTCCGCCTTGGGCAGCTCGAACAAGTCGGGGTTACACGCGAACCACGGCTCGAGCGGAATCGCCCGTCCAACCGTTACCGCGGCCCGGCCGTAGCGCTGCCACCGGCGAAGGGCGAGCCGCGTCAGGTTCCACGCGACGTATCGCGACACCTCGCCGAGCTGCGCGAGGCGCCCCGGCCGCCGGCGTCCTTCCGCCGATGCCAGCTCGCGCAGCAACGAACGGTCCTCGAGCACGCGGTCGTAGTTGACCGCGACCGGCACGACGTGGATGCGCGACGCGAAAGACGGATCGCGTGCTATCCCCAGGACGTAGTCGAGGAGGCCGATCTTGGGCGGCTTGAGCGTCCCGTCGCGGGTGAGACCGCCCTCGAGAAAGATGCCTTGCGTCACGCCCTCGCGAGCGGCGAGCTGCACGTATCGTTCGAGCACCGCGTGGTAGAGCGGTTCGCGATACCGCCGTCGCACGAAGTACGAGCCGAACGCCTTGAAGATGTGCTCCAGCGGAAACGCGCGAGCCCATTCGCCCACGGCGTACGAGAGCGCGACCTTGCCGGCCAACGCGTAGCTCACGAGCACGTAGTCGGCGTTCGAGCGGTGGTTGATGACGTAGACCACGACGGCATCAGACGGAAGCGCTTCGCCCGTCTCGTGATCGAGCGTGACCTTGTAGAAGAGGTCGAGCAGCCATCCGGCGGCGCGATGCCCGGCGCGGTGAAACGCCGCGCCGCCGAAGAAGGGGACGATCTCGTCGACATAGGCGGCCACGATCGACCACGTCGTGGTTTCGGAGAGTCCCGCGGCGGCGGAGTGCACGCGCACGGCCGCCGTCACGGCAGGGTCGTTCAGCAAACGCTTACGAACGCCGCGGCGATCCATCCTCGCCGGAGGGCGTATCGCGGTCACGTCACGGCCGCGGTACGGCGCCGGGCGGCCGCGCGCACGTAGATCTCCTCGTGGCGATCGAGCCACGAGTCGGCGTTGAACGCGCTCGACAACCGGAGCGTCGCCCGCCGCGCGCGCTCGGCGGCGGCCTCCGGGTTCGCGAAGATGGAACGGATCGCGTCGGCAAGAGCGGGCGGGTCTTCGGGCGGAACGAGAATCGCCTCGCCGTCGGACACCACGTCCGGGGACTCCGCCGACGCGCGTCGCGACGACAGGCGTTTCCGCGGCGATCGCCTCCAACAGGGCGATCGGCGTGCCCTCGGTGCGGGAGCTCTGCACGTACACGTCGAACGCCGGGGAGACTCGGCTCGCCATCGGCACCATCCCCTTCCATAGAATGCGCGCTCCGACGCGCTCGGCGTGCGCCCGTTCGCGCTCGCGCTCGACCCCGTCGCCGACGACACATGCGACGATGCCCTCGTCGCGAAGGTGCGCGATCGCGTCGACGAGCACGTCGATTCCCTTCTCGCGCGAAAAGCGGCCGACCCATCCGACGACACGCGCGTTCGACGCCAGATCGAGCAGCTCGGCGCGCCTCGGCGCGCGGCATCGGCTCGGCGACCGCGGCGAATCCGTTCCGCACGAGGTACACACGATCGGCGGGAACGCCCTCCGCCGTGAACTGGGTGGCGAGCAGTTCGGAGACGGCGATCACGGCGTCGAAGCCGCCGGAGGCTGCGCCGGTGCACGAACTCATAAAAGCGGTTCTTGAGCGACCCGTGCGTCCAACCGTGAAGCGTCGATACGGTCGGAACGCCGAGGCGCTGGATGACGTCGGCGTCGACGACGTCGGTCCGACTGCCGTGGCTGTGGACGACGTCCGGCGAAAGCTCGCGAACCAACGCGGAGATCGCGCGGCGTTCGGCGCGATAGCTCCGCGGCGGCACGACGATCTCGCGGATCTTCACGCGCGCGAGATCGAGCGGCGCGCGAAACGGATGGTCCGCCGCCATCGGCTCTTCGCCGACGGCGAAGACGGTCACGTCGTCGTTGCGCTTCGACTGCCCGATGGCGAGACCCTGCACGACGCGCTCGAGTCCGCCGATTCGAGCCGGCGCCAACAGATGGACGATTCTCAAGGGGCGCGGCCGCCGACTGTGATCGCGCGGCCTCGCGTGCCTGCACGCCCTTCACCGCGCCGAGAATCATCCGATTCAGCGCGGTGATCGCGAGCCCGTCCGGATCGCTCGGCGGAATCGTCGGCGAATCCAATCGGCGGCCGCCCTCGGATACCGCGCGAAGATGCGCTCGAACAGCACCGCCAACTCCTGGCTCGACGGCCCGCCGGGAACCGGGAAATAGTGCTTCGGCACCTCGCTCGCATCGAGAACGTCCATGTCCACGTGGATGTACAGCTTGTCGACCTCGTGCGTTCAGCCGGTCCAACTGCGCCCAGACGGCCGGAGTCATGTGGCGGATGTCGTCCGCGGAGAGCTGCTGAATCTTCGAGTGATTGAGCAGGTCGCGCTCGAGCGGATCCCAGACTCGAACCGCTCCCATGACGACGTCTTCGTCACGCAATGGCGGATCGAGCGTGGCGTCGAGCCGCAGGTTCTTGAGCGCTCGTCCCGTCGCGATCGCGACGGGCATGCCGCCCATCGAGCCGCTGCGCGTCGTCTCCGGCGTGCTTGAAGTCCGGCATGCGGCGTCGAGCCACAGCATGCCGATGCGGAGCGGTCGGCCGTTCGCACTCGAGTGCTCGAGGCCCGGCGATCATGCCGGGCATCGACGGACACGTCGCGTAGAGTCCGACGCGTGAAGTATCCGTCGCGCTCGTTGCGGGCGACGATGCGCGCGAAGTCGCCGAGCGCCCAGCCGAGGCGCTTCCACGCGCCGTACTCGGTGTCCTGCGTCGGCGGTGAGCTTCGATTCGTCGACGCGAACGGTCGCACTCATCTTGGCGAGCGAGTCCAGGATGCCGCCGCTCGCCATCGTTGCCGGACCGGTGGATCGTCCCGGTCTGCGAGAAGGAGCTGTTTGGCGAGCAGCGACGCGGAGCGATTGCGCGTGAACCGCCGCGGCGGCCGCCGGGCAGCACGAACGACAGGCTGGCGTGGAACGCGCACATGGTTTCGAAGAAACAGGCCGAGCGCCGTCATTGCCACGACTCGTCGGGGCAACCGGCTTCAGGCGCCAGAGACGGGAAGTGTTCATGTCGGAGTGTCTAGGATCCAAAGACGCGCCCGCTCGAAGAAACGCGTGCGGAGGTTCGCGCCGCAAGCGCCGCCCAGGGACAAAACAAACGGGGTGAGCTTCCGCCCACCCCGTCGACTACATCACTGCCCGAACGACGCGCGACTACTCGGCGCCCTTGACCGCCGGACGCGGGAGCGGCGGGAACGGCGAGTCCTCGTCGTCCGCCATCGAGAACACGTTCGGCAGCTCGGCCGCCATCGGCGGGAGCGGCTCGAAGCCTTCCGGCACCGAGAGCTCGATCTCCACATCCTGGTACCGGTACATACCCGTACCGGCCGGAATGAGGTGACCGATGATGATGTTCTCCTTGAACCCGAGGAGATCGTCCTTCGCGCCGCGGATCGACGCGTCGGTGAGCACGCGCGTGGTCTCCTGGAAGCTCGCCGCCGAGATGAACGACTGCGTCGTGAGACTCGCCTTCGTGATGCCGAGCAGGAGCGGCTCCGCCGTCGCCGGCGTTTCCTTCTTCTTCTTGGCCCGATCGTTCTCGTCGCGGAAGACCTGACGATCCACGTGCTCCCCTTCGAGGAACTCCGTCTCGCCCGGATCCATGACGCGCACCTTCTGCAGCATCTGCTTCACGATCACGCCGATGTGCTTGTCGTTGATCTTCACGCCCTGCAGGCGGTAGACCTCCTGCACTTCGTTGAGCAGGTACTCCTGCACCGCGCGCGGGCCCTTGATCCGCAGAATGTCGTGCGGATTGACCGGACCTTCGGACATACGGTCGCCGGCGCGCACGCGGTCGCCCTCGTGCACGCGAAGGTGCTTGCCGGCGGGCACTTCGTAGAGCTGCGCCTCGCGCGACTCGTCGAGCGAACCATCCGGGATTGATCGGCGCACGTAGATCTCGCGCTTGCCGCGCTTGATCTCGCCGAACCGCACGACGCCGTCGATCTCGGAAATCGTCGCCGGATCCTTCGGACGGCGCGCCTCGAACAACTCGGCGACTCGCGGCAGACCGCCCGTGATGTCGCGCGTCTTGTACGCTTCGCGGCCGACCTTGGCGATGATCGTTCCGGGGAAGATGTGCTGTCCATCTTCCACGGTGAGCTGCGCGCCCACCGGGATGACGAAGTCGCGCACGCGCTTCTCCTTGCCGCCCTTCTCCTGAATGATCTCGATGTGCGGGTGGAGCTTCTTCTCGCGATCTTCGATGATGACGCGCTGCCGGAGACCGGTGAGCTCGTCGAGCTCCTCGGACACCGACTCGTCCTCGACGATGTCGACGAACCGGACGGTTCCGTCGACGTCGGCGAGAATCGGGTTGGTGTACGGGTCCCAGGTGAAGATCACCTGGTCCTTCTTCACGTCCGCGCCGTCCTTGACCATGAGGATCGCGCCGAGCGGCACCTGCAGGCGCGCCGCGACGTTCGCGTTGCGCTCGCCGCTCGACTTGATGAGGATCTCGCCTTCGTACGACGTGACGATCTGCTGCTTCTCGGGATTGGTGACGACGACCAACCGGTCCAGTACTCGATCGTACCCGCGACCTTCGACTTGCGCGCCGTCTGCTCGGCGATACGAGCCGCCGTTCCGCCGATGTGGAACGTGCGCAGCGTGAGCTGCGTGCCCGGCTCGCCGATCGATTGCGCGGCGATGATGCCGACCGCTTCGCCGAGGTCGACGACGTTCATCGTCGCCAGGTTGCGGCCGTAGCACATGCGGCAGAGACCGCGCTTCGCTTCACACGTGAGGACGGAGCGGATCTTCACCGTCTCGATGCCCGACTCTTCGATGTCGCGCGCCTTCTCCTCGTCGATCAGCTCACCGGCTTCGACGAGCAGCGTGCGGCGTCCCGACTCGTCGAGTTCATGCGGATCCTCGACATCCTCGGCGGCGACGTTGCCGACGATGCGCTCCGAGAGCGGCTCGATGACGTCCTCGCCTTCCTTCAGCGCGGCGACCTCGAGTCCCAGGATCGTGCCGCAATCCTCTTCGGTGATCGTCACGTCCTGCGCGACGTCGACGAGACGGCGCGTGAGGTAGCCGGCGTCGGCCGTCTTGAGCGCCGTGTCGGCCAGACCCTTACGGGCGCCGTGCGTCGACGTGAAGTACTCGAGCGGCGACAGCCCTTCACGGAAGTTCGACTTGATCGGGCTTTCGATGATTTCGCCGATGCCGCCCGTGAGCTTCTTCTGCGGCTTCGCCATCAGTCCGCGCATTCCCGCGAGCTGCCGGATCTGGTCGCGGCTGCCGCGTGAACCCGAGTCGAACATCATGAACACCGGGTTGAACCCGTTCTTCGACTCGCGCATCGACTTGACCATCTCGTCGGCGATGTCGGAGTTGGCGTGCGTCCAGGTGTCGATGACTTTGTTGTAGCGCTCACCGTTCGTGATGTTGCCGGTCTGGTACGCGCGCTGGAACCGCTCGACGCGCTCCTCGGCTTCGGTGAGCAGTTGCTCCTTCGCGACCGGAATCTCGAGATCCTCGATGCCGATCGACACGCCGCCGCGCGTGGCGTTGGCGAAGCCGAACTCCTTGAGGCGGTCGAGGAACTGCACGGTGCCGGCGAGGCCCGCGGCTCGATACGACTCGAACACGAGCTCCGACAGCGCCTTCTTCTTCATGTCGTGGTTCTTGAAGCCGCAGCTCCGTCGGAATGATCGCGTTGAACAGCACGCGACCCACGGTCGTCTTCTCCCACCGCTCGCCGGCGTCGTCTTCACCCAGTAGAGCAGCGCGCTGTGTCGCGTGAGCCGCCCGAGCGCGAGCTCCATCTCGATCTCGGCCACGTCGATGAACCGGCGCAGCGTCTTCATGTCGACCGTGTCGAAGTTGGCCGGCGCCTTGGTCGCGAAGTAGCAGCCGAGCACGATGTCCTGGCTGGGCTCCGCCACCGGACGTCCGTCCGACGGCTTGAGGATGTTGTTGCTCGACAGCATGAGCAGGCGCGCCTCGAGCTGTGCTTCGAACGACAGCGGCACGTGCACGGCCATCTGGTCGCCGTCGAAGTCGGCGTTGAACGCCGCGCAGACGAGCGGGTGAATACGAATGGCCTTGCCTTCGACGAGCACCGGCTCGAACGCCTGGATGCCCAGGCGATGAAGCGTCGGCGCGCGGTTCAGGAGCACCGGATGGTCGCGAATGATCTCTTCGAGGATCTCGTACACCTCCGGCGACTCGCGCTCGACGATCTTCTTGGCGCGCTTGACCGTCTCGGCGATGCCCTTCTCGACGAGCTTGTGGATGATGAACGGCTTGAACAGCTCGAGCGCCATCAGCTTGGGCAGGCCGCACTGATGCAGCTGGAGCTCCGGACCGACGACGATGACCGAACGGCCCGAGTAGTCCACGCGCTTGCCGAGCAGGTTCTGACGGAACCGGCCCTGCTTGCCCTTGAGCATGTCGGACAGCGACTTGAGCGGACGCTTGCCGCGGCCACGAATCGCCTTCGAGCGGCGGCCGTTGTCGAACAGCGCGTCGACCGCTTCCTGCAGCATGCGCTTCTCGTTCCGGAGGATGACTTCCGGCGCGCGATGCACGATGAGCTTCTGCAGGCGGTTGTTGCGGTTGATGACGCGGCGATAGAGATCGTTCAGGTCGGACGTGGCGAAGCGGCCGCCGTCGAGCGGAACGAGCGGACGCAGATCGGGCGGGATCACCGGGACGACGTCCAGGATCATCCACTCCGGCTTGTTGCGCACGTCGCCCGACGTCGCCCGAGTTGCGGAACGCGTCGACGATCTTGAGCCGCTTGAGCAGCATCTTCTTCCGGTGCTGCGACGTCTCGGTCGACACCGACGCGCGAAGCGTCTCGGCGAGACTGTCGACGTCGAGGCGGCGGAGCAGCTCGCGCACGGCCGGCGCGCCGATGTCGGCGAGGAACGCGGTGTCGTTCTCGTCCTTCGCCTTGGTGCGCAGCGTGAGGTACTCGTCTTCGTCGAGGAGCTGGTTCGACCGAGACTTCCTGGTCGCCCGGCTCGATGACGACGTAGTTCGAGTAGTAGATGACCTTCTCGAGATCACGGAGCGTGATGTCGAGCAGGTTGCCCATCGGGCTCGGCAGCGTCTTGAAGAACCAGATGTGCGCGACGGGAACGGCGAGCTCGATGTGCCCCATGCGCTCGCGGCGCACCTTGCTCAGGGTGACTTCGACGCCGCAGCGGTCGCAGATCACGCCGCGATAGCGGATGCGCTTGTACTTGCCGCAATGGCATTCCCAGTCCTTGACCGGACCGAAAATGCGCTCGCAGAACAGGCCGTCCTTCTCCGGCTTGAACGAGCGGTAGTTGATGGTCTCGGGCTTGGTGACTTCGCCCCACGACCACCAGCTGCGGAGTCCCTGGCCATCTCGAGCCGCTCGCGCTCCTTGGGGTCCTTGGGACCGCGGATCTCTTCGGGGCACGCGATGCGGACCTGAATGAAGTCGAACGAGCTGGCGCGCTGTTCGCGCACGCTGCGGAAGTCAATCATGTTTACTCCTCGCTCCCTGTGCCGTTGGACGACGTGCCAGTATCGACGCCGGTTCCCCAGTACCGTCGAGCTCTGTCCCATCGTGACCTTGATGCCGAGCGCCTGCAGTTCCTTCACGAGCACGTTGAACGATTCGGGGATGCCGGGTTCGGGCAGGTTCTGCCCCTTCACGATCGCCTCGTACACGCGGCTGCGGCCGTTCACGTCGTCCGACTTCACGGTCAGGATCTCCTGCAGCATGTGCGCGGCGCCGTACGCCTCGAGCGCCCACACTTCCATTTCTCCGAAGCGCTGGCCGCCGAACTGCGCCTTGCCGGCGAGCGGCTGCTGCGTGACGAGCGAGTACGGTCCGATGCTCCGCGCGTGGATCTTGTCGTCGACCAGGTGCGAGAGCTTGAGCATATAGATCTCGCCGACGGTCACCGGCGACGCGAAGTGCTCGCCCGTGCGTCCGTCGCGCAGCCGCACCTTGCCGTACGGCGTTCAGCCCGGCGAGCCGCATGAGCTCGACCGCCGCCGCGTCGACGTCGGCTTCCGACTTCTTGCCGAGCATCGCCGCGAGCGCCGGCAACTCCTGGTCGTTCAGCAATTCGGCGCGCATCGAGCGCCTTGCGCTTCTCGAGCTGCCTTGAGCGCCGCCTTGTACTCGGCGCGCTTCGTCGCCGGCTGCGTCTCGTCGTCGACCCACGCCGTCGTGGAACGCGATCTGGTTCGCGATCGCCGTCGCCTCGCGCTCGGCGAGTTCCTTCGCCGCGCCGGCGAGGAAGTCGCGCACGCGGTGGTACATGTCGCGCGTCTCCTGCGACATGCCGCGCGCCGCCCAGCTCGTTGAGCGTCGCGTCCTGCAGCCGCATGAACACTTCGTCATCCGCGCGACACGTCGGGCTTGATGTCCGCCAGCAACGCGCGGATGTCCGCGTCCGTGATCGTCGGCGCCGCCGTGCGCAGTCCGAGCGCGTCGCGCGCCCCACATCACGCCGGCCAGCTTCAGCAGCAGGCCGATCTCGCGCTCGTTCGTCGCCCTGGAACACCGGCGTCTTGGCGTAGAAGCCGAGAATGCGCGCGACCCACCCGAGGTGCGTCTCGAGGATCTGACCGACGTTCATTCGGCTCGGCACGCCGAGCGGGTTGAGCACGATGTCGACCGGCCGTCCGTCGGGGAGGAACGGCATGTCCTCCTCGGGCACGATGCGCGCCACGATACCCTTGTTGCCGTGGCGGCCGGCCATTTTGTCACCCACCGAGATCTTGCGCTTCTCGGCGAGATAGACCTTCACGAGCTGGATGACGCCCGGCGGCAGTTCGTCGGGCTGCAGAATGCGGTCGATGCGCTCTTCCGCCTTCTCCTCGATCTCGCGCCTTCTCTTCGTTCGCCGCGTCGATGATCTGACGCACCTGCTCGTTGACGCTTCTTGTTCTCGACGCGGAACGTCTTGAGGTCGATCGTCGACAGACGCATCTCGCGGAGCGCTCGCCGAGGTCAGCTTCGTGCCGGCCGGAATCGCCTCTTCGACCGTGCCCGCCTTGAGCGCGAGCGCGATCACCTGCCCGTCGAGCATCTCGACGAGCTCCGCGTCACGCACTTCGTTGACGCGAATCTTCTCCTCGCCCTCGAGGCGGCGCACTTCGCCGATGCGCTCGCCGCGATCCTTCTCGACGACCTGGTCTTCGATGCGCGAGAAGATCTTGACGTCGATGACGACGCCTTCCATGCCCGGCGGAACCTTGAGCGACGAGTCCTTCACGTCCTTCGCCTTCTCGCCGAAGATCGCCGTGAGCAGCTTCTCTTCCGGCGAGAGCTCCGTCTCGCCCTTCGGCGTGATCTTGCCGACGAGGATGTCGCCCGGCTTCACGTGCGCGCCGATGCGCACGATGCCGCGCTCGTCGAGGTCGAGCAGCGCTTCTTCCGAGACGTTCGGAATTTCACGCGTGATCTCTTCCTGACCGCGCTTCGTGTCGCGGACGTGCAGTTCGAGCTCCTGGATGTGGATCGACGAGTAGACGTCGTCCTTCACCAGGCGCTCGGAGAGCACGATCGCGTCTTCGAAGTTGTGGCCGTACCACGGCATGAACGCGACGGTCACGTTGGCGCCGAGCGCGAGCTGGCCCGCTTCGGTCGCGGCGCCGTCGGCCGAGCACGTCGCCGGGCTTCACCTTCTGCCCCTGCTCGACGAGCGGACGCTGGTTGATCGCCGTGTCCTGGTTCGTGCGCCAGTACTTCTTCATCCGGTAGCGGTCGTGCTGCGTGAGGCGCGCGAGCGGGCGATCGCCGTCCTCGGTGCCCTTTTTGCGCTCCACCGGGCCGGCGTCGACGATGATCTCGTCGGCCGTGACGCGCGTGACGATGCCGGCCCGCTTGCGCGATGACGACCGCGCCCGAGTCGCGGCGACCTTCTCTTCGAGCCCGGTGCCGACCAGCGGCGTCCGCGGGTTGAGGAGCGGCACGGCCTGGCGCTGCATGTTCGAGCCCATCAGCGCGCGGTTCGCGTCGTCGTGCTCGAGGAACGGAATGAGCGCGGCGGCGATCGAGACGAGCTGTTCCGGCGCCACGTCCATGTAGTCGATGCGATCCTTCGGCGTGAGCGGCACGTCGCCCTGCTGACGGCAGAGCACGAGCTCGTCGACGAACGTTCCGTCGTCGTTGAGCCGCGCGTTCGCCTGCGCGATCGATCGCGTCCTTCTTCTCGTTCGCATCGAGCCACGCGATCTCGTTCGTGACCTTGCCGTTCTTCACGACGCGGTACGGCGTCTCGATGAAGCCGAGGTCGTTCACGCGCGCGTAGCAGGCGAGCGACGTGATGAGTCCGATGTTCGGACCTTCCGGCGTCTCGATCGGGCACATGCGGCCGTACTGCGAGTAGTGCACGTCGCGCACTTCGAAGCCGGCGCGCTCGCGCGTCAGACCGCCCGGTCCGAGCGCCGAGAGGCGACGCTTGTGCGTCAGCTCGGCGAGCGGGTTGGTCTGGTCCATGAACTGCGACAGCTGCGACGATCCGAAGAACGCCTGGATCACCGCGCGACACCGTACGCGCGTTCACGAGGTCGTCGAGCGAGATCTTTTCCGGATCGGTGTTGATCGACATGCGCTCCTTCACCAGGCGCGCCATGCGGCGAGAGGCCGACCGAGAACTGGTTCGCGATCAGCTCGCCGACCGAACGAATGCGGCGGTTGCCCAGGTGGTCGATGTCGTCGACGTGGCCGCGGCCTTCGTGCAGTTCGACGAGGTAGCGAACGATCGCGACGAAATCTTCCTTCGTCAGCACCGTGTAGTCGGCCGGCGTGGTCGAGTGCCGAGCCGCTGGTTGATCTTGTAGCGGCCCACGCGGCCGAGGTCGTAGCGCTTCGGCGAGAAGAACAGCCGCTCGAGCGCCTGCTTGGCCGTCTGCGCGTCGGCGCGTCGCCCGGACGGAGCAGCGCGTAGATCTGCTGCAGCGCTTCCTTCTCGCTCGTGCGTCGGATCCTTGGCAGAGCGTGTTCTTGATGAGCGTGCGACTCGGCGCGGCCCGACGCGACGAACACGCTGCACCTTGTTGATCTCGGCCTTGCGGAGCTTCTTGATCACCGTGTCGTTGAGCTGCTGGCCGACCTCGGCGATCACTTCGCCGTCCGGCGTCGACGACGTCGACGCGCCAGGCGGCGGCGACATCGGGCGCTCGCCGCGCTCGATCGCGTCCTGCTCGTCGCGCAGGTCGATCGCGCATGTAGCGAGCGAAGACCTTGACCGCGTCGATGTTCTGCCGGCGGAGGCGGTTGAACACCTCCTCGGTGAGCTCGTCGCCTTCCTTCACGAGCAGCATCGTTTTCGGCGCGCTCGCGCTCGGCCTTCGCCTTCTTGGTGCGCGCCTTCGGCGCGTCCTCGGCGGTGGCTTCGCCCGGCGAGCGCGATGTCTTCGGCGATGATCGCGCCGAGCACTTCGCGCGTGGTCGGTGCGGCTCTCGCGCTTCTTGGTGAGGTCGAGCTCGCGGACGGCGAAGAAGAGGCGGAGGATGTCCGAGTTGTTCCCGTAGCCGAAGGCGCGGAGGAGCGCGGTGGCCGGGAACTTCTTCTTCTTGTCGATGTGGACGTAGATCACGTCGTGGATGTCGACGGTGAACTCGACCCACGATCCGCGGAACGGAATGATGCGCGCCGAGATGAGGCGCTGGCCGTTCGGGTGCGTCGACTCTTCGAACACCACGCCCGGCGACCGGTGCAGCTGGCTGACGATGACGCGTTCGGCGCCGTTGATGACGAAGGTGCCGAGCGGCGTGAGCAGCGGCAGCTCGCCGAGATAGACTTCTTTCTCGATGATGTTGCGCGGGCGCTTCTGCTCGTTGACGACCTCGTTGATGACCGAGCTGCAGCGTCGCCTTGAGCGGCGCCGAGTAGGTCATGTCGCGCTCGATGCACTCCTCGACGGAGTACTTCGGCTCGCCGAGCGAGTAGCGGACGAACTCGAGGGAGAAGTTTTCGTGGACGTCGGTGATCGGGAACAGGTCCTTGAAGACCCGCTCGAGGCCGATGTCCTCGCGGTCGTGCGAAGCGGCGTCCAGCTGGAGCAGCGCCTCGAAGGCGCGCGTCTGGATGTCGAGGAGGTGGGGCATTTCCATCCCCTGGTCGAGCTTCGCGAAAGAAATTTGCTTGATGTCAGACATGATTCACCGGAGGCCTGGCGACGGACAGATCCCCCGCGCGGGCGCGCGACAGCGCGTCCGTTCGGAGGACCAGGGACTGCACAGAGTTGTTGGTGCGGCGATGTATTCGTGATGATCACGTGAAGGTGGGACGCTGCTGGCTGAAGGAAGGGATGGCGGAAACCCGCGCATCTTACTTCACTTCGACCGTCGCGCCCTGCTCTTCCAGCTTGGCCTTGATCGCCGCGGCCTCGTCCTTCGAGACGCCGGCCTTCACCGTCTGCGGCGCGCCGTCGACCAGGTCCTTGGCTTCCTTCAGGCCCAGGCCGGTGATCTCGCGGACGACCTTGATGACCTGGATCTTCTTGCCGCCGGCGTCCTTGAGCAGGACGTCGAACTCGGTCTTCTCTTCGGCGGCCGGAGCCGCCACCGCGCCGCCGCCGCCGGCCGCAGGGCCGCCCACCGGGGCCGCCGCGATCGTGACGTTGAACTTGGTCTTGAAGGATTCGATCAGCTCGGCGAGCTCGAAGACCGACATGTTGCCGATCGCGTCGAGGATCTCGTCGTTGGTCATTGTCGTAGCCATTGTCGTTCTCCCTATGTGATGATGCAAGTCGGTCAATCGTTCTCTCGGTCAGTCACTGCGAACCCGCGGTCGGTCGACTGACCGACTTATCCCGCTCCGGCGCTCTCGCGCTGCGCGCGCAAACCTTCGAGCGCGCCCGCGAACATGTACAGGATGCCGCTGAGCGCGCCGACGAATCCGGCCATCGGCGACTGCAGGCCCGCGCCGAGCTGGGCGAGCATCTGCTCGCGCGACGGCATCGAGGCCAGCTTCGTGACCTGCGCCTTGTCGATCTTCGTCGCCTTCGAACACCCCGCCCTTCACGGCCGGCTTCTGGTCGTTCTCCTTGGCGAAGTCGGTGATGATCTTCGCCGCGGCGATCGGGTCCTTCGCGACGACGAGACCCGTCGGGCCGCGCAAGCGCTCGCCGACCAGGCCACTCTCGTTCACGGCGCGCAGGGCGAGCGTGTTCTTGATGACCACGTACTCCACGTTCGCCTTGCGGAGCGAGCGGCGCAGCTCGGTCATCCGCTTCACGTTGAGGCCGGTGAAGTCGGTGTAGTAGAGCGCCGTGGCGCCCTCCAATCTTCGTCTTGAGGTCCGAGACCGAGCTGCTCTTTTTCGGTGCGTTTCATGGCGCTCCTGCCACCGGTAGAGCGTGTTGTCGATCGTGACGCCGGGGCCCATCGTGCTGGACACCGAGACGTTCTTGACGTAGACGCCCTTCGACGCGCGGCGGCTTGGAGCGGACGATCTGGTCCATGAACGCCGTGAAGTTCGTCTCCAGCGCGTCGAGCCCGAACGACACCTTGCCGATCGGCGCGTGAACGTTGCCCGCCTTGTCGACGCGGAACTCGATCTTGCCCGCCTTCGTTTCCTTCACCGCGTTCGCGACGTTGAACGTGACGGTGCCGGCCTTCGGGTTCGGCATCAGCCCGCGCGGCCCGAGCACGCGACCGAGCTGGCCGAGCTGGCCCATCTGGTCCGGCGTCGCGATCAGCACGTCGAAGTCGAGCCAGCCGTCCTTGATCTTCTGGATGAACTCGGCGCCGACGAAATCGGCGCCGGCGGCCTCGGCTTCCTTGGCCTTGTCGCCGACGGCGATGACGAGCACGCGGACCGACTTGCCGGTGCCGGCCGGGAGGACGACGGTGCCGCGCACGACCTGATCGGCGTGACGCGGATCGACACCGAGGCGAACGGCGATCTCGACGGTCTCGTCGAACTTCGCGAACGCCGATTTCTTGACGATCTCCAGCGCCTGCTTCGGCTGGTACGTCGAGGCGATGTCGCGATTCTTCGCGGCGGCCGTGTACTTCTTTCCGTGATCGCGCATCAGTCGACGACCTCCACGCCCATCGAGCGCGCCGCGCCGGCGACCATCGCCATCGCCGACTCGATCGTGTCGCAGTTGAGATCCGGCATCTTGATCTCGGCGATCTTGCGCACCTGCGCGCGCGTGACTCTTGCCGACCTTGTTGCGGTTCGGCTGACCCGATCCCTTCTCGATGCCCGCCTCCTTCTTCAGGAGGACGGCCGCGGGCGGCGTCTTCGGATGAAGGTGAAGGACTTGTCGCGAGAAGATCGTGATCTCGACCGGGAGAATCGTATCCTGGCCCTGCGTTCGAGCGTTGAACTCCTTGCAGAACGCCATGATGTTGATGCCCTGCGGGCCGAGCGCCGTACCGACCGGCGGGGCCGGATTGGCCTTGCCCGCGGGGATCTGCAGCTTCACGAACCCCGTGACTTTCTTGGCCATAGAACTCCTTATAGACGCCTGCTAAAACAATCTCCCACTGGAACTGATCACGTCGGAGTGGTCGCCGACTTTCAGCGTGACAACTGGACGGCCTAGTACGCCCTCAACTGCAAGTAATCCAGCTCCACCGACGTCGGCCGGCCGAACAGCGAGACCGACACCCGCACCTTCCCCTTGTCGGCCATCACCTCTTCGACCGTTCCGTTGAAATCCGTGAACGGTCCTTCCGTGATCGCCACCGCCTGGCCGACGAGGAACGGAATCTCCTCCTTCGGCGCCTCTTCCTCCTGCTCGTCGGCGATGCCGAGGAGGCGGTTCACTTCGTCCGGCCGCAGCGGCTGCGGGAAACGCTGGTCGTGACCGACGAACTTGATCACGCCCTGAATGCCGTTCACCACGTGCGCCGTTTCCTGGTTCATCTCCATCTCGACGAGCACGTAGCCCGGGATAGAGCTTGCGTTCGACGTTCACCTTCTTGCCGTTCTTGATCTCGACCACTTCCTGCGTCGGCACGAGCGCCTGGCGAATCGACCGGGCTTCCGGCGTCCGCGCGTCCCCGTCGATCTTCCGCTGGATCAGCGAACGAACCTTGTTCTCGTGGCCCGCGGTCGTCTGGATCGCGTACCAGCGATGTTCCGCCATGGTAATCAACGTCCGGCGAACAGCGACGGAATTCCTTTGATCAGCAAACCCTGAAGAATCAGATCGAGAATCGAGATGAGCGCCCCGAGGGCGAGCACGAACAGGATGATCGAGATGGTCGCCTGCTGGACCTGTGGCCGGTCCGGCCAGGTGACCTTCTTCATCTCCGCCATCACGCCGTGATAGAACGTGACGAGACGCGAAATCCAGTTCGGCCCGGGAGTGGTGGGCGTGCCCGTCCCGCCCGCACGCGCGACAGCGTCCGCCATTACTTGGTTTCCTTGTGGACCTGGTGCTTGTTGCACCGCGGGCAGTACTTCTTCCACTCGACGCGCTCCGGATGGAGGCGCTTGTTCTTCGTGGTGAAGTAGTTCCGGTTCTTACACTCGCTGCAGGCGAGGATGATCTTCTCTCGAGGCATCTGCTGGGACCTGAAAAAAACGTGGTGCGCGTACGTCGCGAAGTAGTGCTCGTGCTGCCGTACCGAACTCCGAGAGCTGACGACCGGGATTGAACCGGTGACCTCACCCTTACCAAGGGTGTGCTCTACCAACTGAGCTACGTCAGCAACGTCTTACGTCGTTCGTCTCCCGCTGTTCCTCGTCCGACCACCGCGTCCTACGTCGCCGCTCGTGTCTCACCTGCTTTCCAAACGTTCACCAGAGCGGGAGACGGGGCTCGAACCCGCGACATCAAGCTTGGAAGGCTTGCGCTCTACCAACTGAGCTACTCCCGCCGAATGATCCGCCGTCCATCGCTCGCCGCGTCGCGCTCTACTCCGCCCGAACCGTTGTGTGCCACCAAATGGTGGGGGAAGGATTCGAACCTTCGTAGGGCGTAAACCCGGCAGATTTACAGTCTGCTGCCATTAGCCACTCGGCCACCCCACCGGAGTGTTCCGCACTCCTTCGAACATCTGCTGCTGTACCTGCCGGTCAAACGAAAAAATCGCCTTCCAGCCCGATCGGCAGAGCTGACGGCGAGAATCGAACTCGCAACCGCCTGATTACAAATCAGGTGCTCTGCCAATTGAGCTACGTCAGCAGACGGCCATTTTTTTGCGAGACCCGTAGGATACGCGGTTCGGAAAAGAGTGTCAAGCCGCGCCCCGGTCGACGCTTACGCGTCGGGCCTAAAACCTGCCTCTACCGGACCCGCTTCCAGGTCGTCCGACCCCCGGCGTCCTCGATCGCGATCCCCTTGCCGACCAACTCGGCGCGGATCCGATCCGCCTCGGCAAAATCCCGCCGCGCCCGCGCAGATTGGCGCGCCGAAAGCCTCTCCTCGACCCACGAAATCAACGCCGCGTCGTGAATTTCCCGGTCCGGCAGGATGTCCAAGACCCCGTTGATGCGCTCGAACGCCTGCCGAGCCCGGCCAAGAGCCTCAACGTCCGATCCGCGACGATCGAGCTGGGCGTTCGCCCGATGGATGAACGTGAACAGCCCGGCCAGCGCGTTCGGCGCGTTCAGGTCCTCGAACAGCGCGGCCTCCACTTCGGCAACGGCCGTGTCCGCCGCCGCCGCGAGCTCCGGCGTACCGCCAGTCGCCGCCGCCAGCCGATCCGCGAAGTCGCCCACCCGCCGCACCGCGTTGACCGACGCCTCGAGCGCGTCGTCGGAGAGGTTGAGCTCCTTCCGGTAGTGCGTATTGAAGACGAAGTGGCGCAGCGCCGCCGGCGAGACGTCGGCTTCGCGCATCCCCTGCACTGTCGTCACGTTGCCGAGCCGCTTGGCCATCTTCGCGCCGTCGGTGAGCAGGAAGGCACCGTGGCACCAGAAGCGCGAGAACGTCTGGCCTGTCGCCGCCTCGGACTGCGCGATCTCGTCCTCGTGGTGCGGGAAGACGAGATCGATGCCGCCGCAGTGAATGTCCAGGGTCTCGCCCAACAGATCGATCGCCATCGCCGAGCACTCGAGGTGCCAGCCGGGACGGCCGCGGCCCCACGGTGAGTCCCACGCCGCGCCGGTCACCTCGTCGTTGGGCGTCGCCGCTTTCCAGAGCGCGAAGTCCTGCGCGTTCTCCTTCGAGTAGTCGTCCTGCGCGACACGCGCGCCGGTCTTGAGCTCGCGCTTGTCGAGACGCGACAGGCGGCCGTACGCCGGGAACCGATCGATCGCGAAATAGACCGAACGGTCGTCAGCCTGGTACGCGACGCCGCGCGCGATGAGCTCCTCGACGAGCCGAATCATCTGCGGGATGAAGTCGGTCGCCTTCGGATAGGCCTCGGCGGCCTGGATGCGCAGATACTCGCGATCCTTGTGAAAGACCGCGGTCACCGGCTCGGTGACTTCGCGAATCGTCTTTCGCTGCTCGTGCGCGCGCCGGATGATCTTGTCGTCGACGTCCGTCAGGTTCATCACCTGCCGGACCTTCCAGCCGCGCAGGGCGAGCGTGCGCCGCAGCAGGTCCACGAACAGGAACGTCCGGAAATTTCCGAGGTGCGCCGGGTTGTAGACCGTCGGCCCACAACTATAGATACGCACCGTCTCGCCGTCGGCCGGGGCAAACGCCTCGGTCTGGCGGGTCAGGGTGTTGAACAGCCGGAACTCGCGCGTCGCGGTCCCGGTTTTGGGCGCCCGCGCCGGCGAACTGTGGCTGTCGGCGGATTGAGTATGAGACGGACGCATCGACTCGGGAGACGAGCAGTTGCGTGAATGCTAGGCGTGTCGGCGGGGGCGGTCAACGAAAAGACGCTTCGGCGACACGACGCGCCGCCGCGTGCGCCACGACTCGACCTGCACGAAGCACCACGGTGCGCTCCGCCAGATGAGCTGCCAGGGTCGAGTCGCGCAGCGCCATCAGGACGGCGTCGCCGGCCTCACGACGTTCCGCGATCCATGCGCCGAGACGGGCCACTTCGACATCGCCGACGTCGACCAGGTGGATGAGCGACTCGTCCGCCGGCGCCGGCTCGTCGAGCGACGAGCGGCAGTAGTGCAGCCGCGCGCGTCGGAGCGACGCGGCGCGGCCGGAGTCTCCAAACCACGAGACGATGCCGGCGTCGGGCGCCATCAACCCCGCCGCGCACAGAAGCAACGTGGTCTTTCCCGATCCGCTCGGTCCCACGAGCGCTACCGATTCTCCCTCGGCGATCGTGAGATCCACGTCGGCGAGGGCGTGCGCGCTCGCCAAGCACGACCCACACCCCGCGAGGAATCGCTTGGAGACCCGGGAGACTTCGAGCGCCATTCGCACGCCGATCGATAGCGCGCGAGATCTCGCCGACCATCACCGCACCTTTGCGGGCGCCACCATGGCCTCGCAGTTTCGCGGCTTATCGGTCCACCGGTCCACCGGCCCTACGCGCTCTGACGCCGACCCTCGCTCTCCGCGAACGTGACGATGTCCGGCGCGGGGCCGCTGGGTGCCAGAACGCCGCCGCCCGGCCCGGGAACACGGAGCAGCATCGGCCGCTCGCGCGTGGTGCGGCGGAAGCCCTGCCCCTCGTAGATCCGGCTGATGACGATTCGCCGCACGATCACCATCAGCGCGGCGAGCGTCGGCAGCGCGACGACCAGACCGAGACCGCCGAGCAGCGTTCCCATGATGAGCACCGCCATGATCGTCATGACCGGCGGCAGGTCCACCTTCTTCGACATCACGAGCGGCGAAACGAGGTTCCCCTCGATCAGGTGGACGACGACGCCGAGTCCGACGACGAGCAACGCGTGACCGACCGGGCTGAACCCGAAATATCCCTTGCCGTTCAGAACGAACAGCGCCGGGAGCGTCGTGGACAGCAACGTGCCGAAGAACGGCACGATCGCGACGAGGCCGGTGAAGATTCCGAACAGGAAGGCGAACGGCACGCCGAGCAGCCAGAGTCCGAGGCCGGTGATCAAGCCGAGGAAGGTCATCGTCAGCAGCTGCCCGACGATGTAGGCGCGCAGCGAATCGGCCAGCTCGGCGAGCACGTCTCGCACGAGGTCGCGGTGGATCGGCGGAAAGAGCGCGATCAGCCACTCGCGATAGAGCGCCGGGTGAATCGACAGATAGATGCTCATCACGAGCACGGCGAAAACGTTGATCGCCGCTTCCAAGCATCTCGAACAACTTGGTCGGAATGCCGGAGAAGACACCGCTGAGCTGGTCGTATGCGGCGACCAACGCCTTGTGCTCGTCGGGCTTGCCGACGATGTCGCTCACACCGGGAAGCTTCGACGCCACGCGGTCGATGCCCACCTCCCACGCATTCATGAAGTCGGGAAGCGCGAGGAAGAGCTGGCGGGTCTGCTCGACGATCGGCGGAACGAGGATCCAGGCCAGCAGCACGAGGCCGCCGAGGGAACCGATGATGGCGATGGCGAGCGCCATGCTCTTGGAGAGCGTCGTCCGGTGGTCGAGCCAGTCCGCCACCGCGCCGAGGTACAGCGAGACGAGGACGGCGAGCATGAGCAGTACGAATACATGCGCGACCGTCTTGAACAGCCACAGCAGGAGAAACGTGATGACCGTCGCCGCGAGAACCGGCGCGAACCTGAACTTCGTCGCGCCGATCGTGACCGAGCCGGTCGTCCGCGGCGAGTCGGCGATCAAGGCCGTTGCTTCTCGCTCGTTACGTCTTCGATCTCGGCGTGGACCGTCTCTTCGTCGTTGTTGCCGGCGCCGAGCTTTTTGGCTTCGGGCGAGCCGGCGGGGAGCATGCCCATTTTCTGCTTGAGCGCGAGCAACTGTCCGTCGACGCTATTCGACGTCGTCGAGCGCTCGAGCTGCTTGAAGTCCTGCGCCAGGCGGTCGCCGGTGAACTCTTCCTCGATCTCGACGGACGCCTTGAGCTGGCGCTCGTTGTTCTCGATGCGCTCCTCCATCCGGGCGAACGCCTCGAACGCCGATTTCTCGGAGAGCGACGACATCGTGTCGTGGATGCGCTTCTGCGCCTGCGCGCGCCGCTGGCGGGCGATGAGCAGATTCTTCTTGCGCTTCGCTTCTTCGATCTTGTCGTTGAGATCGCGGAGCGAGTTCTTGAGCTTTTCAGTTTCGAGCCGGTGCTGCTCCCACGTCTGCGCCAACTGCTGGCCGTGCGAGTTGTGCTCGGTCTGGCGCATCAGCGCCTGCTTGGCGAGGTCGTCGCGGCTCTCCTTGATCGCGAGCATCGCCTTCGCTTCCCAGTCGGCGCCCTGCTTGAACTCGGCGTCGGCTTGGTCGCGCAGACGCTTCTCGTCGGCGATCGCCGTGGCGACTTGCTGCTTCGCCTTGGCGAGCTGCGACCGCATGTCCGTGATGATCTGAAGCAGCATCTTCTCGGGATCTTCGGCCCGAGAGATCAAGTCGTTGATGTTCGACCGCAGCAGGGTCGAAAGACGATCGAAAAGGCCCATGGTCAGCGTGCCTCGCGATACGTGCCGATCTCGCGCAGGTGCGACGCGAGCGCTACGGTGATGCCCTCGTACGCGGCGAGGAACTCCTCGTAATCGAGGTGCGCCAATTCAAGCGCTTCGGTCATGACGATCGAGTCCTTCTCGATGCCATATGATCCGTGGAGCAGGTCCGTCGCGTTGAGCTCGAGCAACCGACGACTGAGCGTCGCGAGCGACTCGGGCTTCGTAGGCAGCGTCATGACCTTCACGCGCAGCAGCACGACGGGCGGCGAAAAGTGCACGACGACGTTGAAATCGAGCTCGCCGCTCGGCCGCACGATCCACAAGCCCGGCTCGACCTCGGAATGACTCGCGCCGTCTGCCCCGAGGCGGTCGAGGAAGCCTTCGATCTCGTCTTTCGTTACCATCGTGAGTCCTGTTGTCGATGAATGCTGAAAGGACCTACGAACGGGATTCCACGCGCGTTTCACCGATGGACCGGTGGACCGAAAGCTATGGCGCGAATCGACGGGCGGCGAGGGCGGCCAAGCCCTCACCCGCGCTTGATTTGCACGAGCCGTTCGCGGGCCAATCGCCGCCCGGTAGGCGTCGCGGCGAGACCGCCGCCGGCTGTCTCACGATATCGCACGTCCATCTCGCGGCCGATGTCCCCCATCGTGTCGATCACCTCGTCGGCGGGGATGGCGAACGTGATGCCGGCGAGCGCCATCTCGACCGCGGCGAGCGCGATCGCCGCTCCCGTGGCGTTGCGGAAAACGCACGGCAGCTCGACGAGACCGCCAAGCGGATCGCACACGAGTCCCAGGGTGCCCTGCTGCGCCAGCGCCACCGCGTGCGCGACCTGGGACGGCGATCCACCCAGCATTTCCGTGGCGGCGCCGGCTGCCATTCCCGCCGCGGCACCCGTTTCCGCCTGGCAACCGCCTTCGGCGCCCGAGAGCGACGCGCGCTCGGCGACCACCGCGCCGATGAGCCCCGCCGTCGCGAGCGCGTCGACGACACGTTCGCGAGGAATTCGCCGCGCGGCAGCCAATCCCGTTAGCACCGCGGGGAGAACACCCGCGCCACCGGCCGTCGGCGCGGCGACGATCACGCCCATCGCGGCGTTGACTTCCTGCACGGCCAGGGCCCGGGCCAGCACGTCGCGAAACGGCGTGCCGGAGAGCGGTCCCGGCGGTCCCTTCGCGAGCTTGGCGGCGTCACCGCCGACGAGGCCGGACGGAGAGAACAGATCACCAGCGAGGCCGCGCTCGATGGCGCCTTCCATGACGTCCAACGCGCGCCCGAGTACGTCGCGAATCTCACCGACTGGGCGCCCCTGGTCAGCCGACTCGGTGTCCAGTGCGAGGCGGGAGAGCGAGATCCCGCGTGCTTCCGCGTCGTGCACCGCGGCGGCGAGCGATTTGTACATGCTCGAAATCTACGCGCCGTAGCCCTTCGAAACTGCTTCACCGCAGAGACGCGGAGGACGCCGAGGACATCCAAGACGGCGAAACCGCAGGAATGGTTGAACGACCTCGGGGTGCCACGCGTGGCTTCCAGGCGCGTTCCAAGAATTCTTGCGTTCCTCTGCGTCCTCGGCGCCTCTGCGGCGAATCAGTTGCAGTTTGCTAGGCCGAGACCTTGTCGAGCCGGAACGCCCAGCGCACCCACGGCAGCGCGCGAATGTGATCGCGGACGGTCTCGGCGGGATATTCGTCCAGTTCGATCACCATGAACGCGTCGCCGCCCTTCCGCTGCCGCGTGAGCTTGAGCGTCGCGATGTTGAGCCGATCGTCGGCGAGCAGGGTCGCGATCTTGGCGATCGATCCGGGAACGTCCTCGGCAACGAGGACGATCGTGTGATAGTGTCCCGAGACCTCCACGGGAAAGCCGTCGATCTCGCTGACGAGCACGCGCCCCGCGCCGAGCGACGAACCGATCATGACGGCCTTGCGATCGCCGCGCTCGAGCGTGATGCGCACGGAGTTGGGATGCGCGTCTTCGTCGAGCGTCGTCTTGTCGAACGTGTAGCTCAATCCCTCGCGCTCGGCGATCTCGAGCGCGGTGCGAATGCGGTCGTCGTCGGGACGAAAGCCCATCAGGCCCGCGGCGATCGCCTTGTCGGTGCCGTGACCTTCCCCCGTGCGCGCGAACGAGCCGTGCAGCTCGATCGTCGCGCGGTCGGGCGTTCCGCCGACGAGCCCGCGCGCGAGCAGCCCGAGCCGGCACGCGCCCGCCGTGTGCGACGACGACGGGCCGACCATGACGGGGCCGATGATGTCTAGGAGAGAGACCATATGCTTGGCTTTGAACTTAAGCGCGGCCCGCGGCACAGGAGGGAGAAAACGCAGCCCTTGCGTCGTCTAATGTATAGACGTTACATTATATATGTACATACACCCCTGGCGAGGGTCGTGGCGAAGAAATACTCGGGCGGCCGAAAGGCGCCGCGTCGTGTGAGCGAGACCAAGACGCCGATGAGCTATCGCCTCTCGCCGGGCAAGATCGCGCGCGCCCAGGCGATCCTCGGCACGGCCACCGCGACCGCGACGATCGAGGAAGCGCTCGACTTGGTCATTTTTCGCAGCGAGCTGATGGATGGCATCAACCAGGCGTTCGGTATGCCGATCCGCGACACGTTCCCGGACAACGCGTCGGGCAAATGATCGCCCGAACTCGGGGCCGGCGATACACGGTCGACACCGACCTGTACATCGACGCGCTGAGGACGGAGGATGGAAGAACCGCCCTCAGCGCGTTTCACGCCGCGTACGCTCCATTCGAGCACTTGAGCGCCGTCGTCGCGCAGGAGCTCCGGGCCGGCGTCCGCGGCGCGGCCGCCGCGAAGCTGGAGAATGCGATCCTTGCTCCGTTCGAGCGGCGCGGGCGATTGGTGACCCCGACCTACGATGCGTGGAAGGAGGCCGGCCGCGTACTCGCCGAGTTGATCTCACCGAACGAATGGAGCTCGGTGTCGCGCAGCTTCGTGAACGACGTTCTGCTGGCCATGTCGTGCCGCGAGTCGGGCATGGTGCTCGTGACGAAGAACGTTGCCGATTGCGCGCGAATCGCCGCGGTTCGAGCATTTGATTTCGCTCCGCCGTGGCCGGTGCCGGCGGCTTGACGGAGCGTCAGGGATTCGTCGTCATCGTCGAGCGGTGACCGGTTGTCGTCGTCCAGTAGTCCATCCACCGCAGGCGAATCCCCTCCGTCCGCTCGAGCAGCTCCTTGCTCGGCGTCTTGCCGTGTTCGACGACGACGACCATTCCGGTGTTGAACTGCTTCTGCGCGTGGTCGACGTCGGGCAGCCGCGGCCCTGGACGCGATGACGTCCTCGATCGTCACCTTCGTGCGATCGGCCTTGAAGATCGGATGGCCGTTCGCGTCGCGCCCCGGCGCGACGAGGTTGCGCAGGATGAAGAAGTCCGGCACCTCGGACGACGCGATGAGTCCCATCAGGTACAGATCGAGATACGAATAGCCGGTCGCCGGCACGTAGTAGTCGTCGTCGAGCTGCGTGAAGGTGCCGTCGAGGTTGTCCTGCCAGACGCCGCCGCCCATGGCGGAGGCCTCCATCGGCCGCTGGAACGGAAACGGCGCCGGCGCCTGCAGGCCGCGCGCCCAGTGCGTCGGGCCGAGCGGGATGGTCTCGCTGTTGACCGCGGCCGAGACGAACGCGCTCCAGCGATGCGCCATCTCGTGCCCGATCTGTGACATCGCGTAGTCGTACGGCGGAATCCTGCCGTTCGACGTTCGCTCGCCGAGTTGGTGTGTGTACGCCATGATGTTGTGGGTGTTGCTGTCGATGATGCCCGCCGGCGGATACTCCTCCATCTGATTCGCGCCGACGTACATCGGTTGGATGTACTGCCACTGGAAGCGTCCCTGCGTGCAGTAGTTCGCGAGGTTCCGCTGGTTGGCGCCGATGCCGGTCACCGCGCCGCCCGCCGGGCCGCCTCCCAGCGGGCCTGAGCTGGACGTGCCCGCTTCCGGGTTGTCGATGCGAAAATCGGAGTAGTACGCGAGCATGTCGAACTTGTCGCCGAGCGCGTTGATCACCGTGCAGGTGAGATCGACGGCGCGCGGCGGTTTCATGTAGTGGAAGGCCTCGTACACCGCGGCGAAGGGACCGTCGGACTTTTTCACGGACGAGAAATCGACGGCGGCGACGGAGGCGCTCGCCTGTTCGACGCCCTTGTCCACGGCGGGATAGACGCCGACGATCCCGTCTTCCGCGCGCACGTCGTCGTATGACAGCTCGATAGTTCCATTCTTGTGA
Source organism: uncultured Gemmatimonadaceae bacterium (assembly GCA_963789315.1). Lineage (GTDB taxonomy): Bacteria > Gemmatimonadota > Gemmatimonadetes > Gemmatimonadales > Gemmatimonadaceae > JAQBQB01. Next base: position 563,748 of record CAWBKI010000016.1, read on the forward strand.
AGAACCGCCTGGAAGCGGTTCACCGTCGGGGTCCACGTCATGTCCTGGATGCCGCCCACCGGCTCGGTGAGCGTCCACGTGACGACGGCGCGGTCGGCGAGCTCCTTGAGGTAGCGCGTTCCCGACATCCGCGGCTTGAAGAAGACGCTGATCGCCGGAGTGGTATTGACGAACTTCGATGCGGCCTCCTGCAGCTCGGCGAAGCGGTCGACGGAGAGTCCGCCGCCCCCGCCCCGACCGCCGCGGCCGTCCGTGGAAACGGGCGGAGACTGGTCGAACGTCAGCGAGCCGGTGATGCCGATGGAAAGCGAATTCCAACTCTTGCCGGAAAACGGAAAGGCGAAGCCGGCGAGCGTGGCACGGTTGTTCGTCATCGGTGAACCGAACTCCGCGTCCCACTGCCCGAGGTTCTCGACGCGGTAGCCGCCTCCGTCCGGCGTAAACCGAAGCGTGCGATGCGCGAGATCGAACAGGTTCGCCTTCCCGAGTACGCCGTCGTTCAGCGTCATGACGATCAGGTTTCCCTGCGTCGTGATCGTGCCGATCGATCGCCCCGGTTCCTGGCGAGACTGCGCGCGTCCGACGGACGCACAGAGGACAGATGCAACGAGAAGTCGGAGCGAGACGGATTTGCCGGCCCGGCGTGGAACGAGGCGCTTCACTTCGAGCTCCCTGCGTGCGAGTGATGCCTGACTAAACCGGGCTGAGGCCCATCTCGTAAAGGGGGGACGCGGAGCGGCGGCGGTATCCGTATAGTTTCCGGCACCGTCAACGCCACAACGCCCCCCATGCTTCGACGACTCCGCCTCATCTCCGTCGCCATCGGCGCGGCGCTCGTCGCCACGGCGCTCTCGCGCGGACCCGACATCGAGCAGACGACGCCCGGAAATCGTCCGCCGGCGATCACCGTCGCGAGCTTCGACGGACTGGGCGTCGGGTTTAGCGGTCCGCAGGGCGCGTACACCGGGCGGAATCCGTCCGACAATTCGCTCGCCGTCGGCCCCGATCACATCGTGCAGCTCGTGAACACGCGCATGGCGATCTACACGAAGAAGGGCGCGCGCTTCGATACGACGGGGCGGGTGCTGTACGGGCCCGTCGAGACGCGAAACGTCTTTCGAGGCTTCGGTGGTCCGTGCGACCAGCGCAACAACGGCGACGCCGTCGTGCGCTATGACCAACTCGCCGGCCGATGGCTCATCGTCATGCCGATCTTCTCGCGCATTCCCGATCAGATCGACGACCGGCCGATGCCGCACGCCGGTGAGGCGGCGCGGAGGAGTCTTGCCGGAATGGCCGGTCAGCCGGGACCGGCCGTGCGACTGTACGAACCTCCCCCGCCGCCGCCGCCTCCGCCGCCGCGCCCAGACTCACAGAACGCGCCGCGCGACACGGCGCGCCGGCGTCCGGCGCAGCCGACGCAAGGCGTCTACGCGATGTGCTACGCGATCAGCACCGGCGCCGATCCGTTCGGACCGTACTTCCGCTACGAGTTCATTCGGCCGCTCTTTCCCGACTACCCGCGCCCAGCGGTCTGGCCCGACGGGTACTACGTGCCGTCCAGCACGGGCGACGAGGTGATTCAGAAGCACGCGTGCGTCGTGGAGCGCGCGAAGATGCTCGTCGGCGGCGACGCAGCCGAGCAGTGCGTCGTGATCGACAGCGTGAACTTCCTCAACAACGCCGACGTCGACGGAAAAGCCGAACCTCCGCGAGGCGCGCCGAACGTCATGATGGCCGCCGGCGGGATGCAACTCCAGAAAATCATGGAGGACAGCGTCATTCTCGCCTGGTCATTTCACGTCGACTGGTCAGATCCCTCGAAGACGCGGGTCGAAGGTCCGAAGCGAATTGCGGTGGCGCCGTACCACTACCTGTGCGACGGACAGCTCACGAACTGCGTGCCGCAGGTCGGCGCCGAACGCCGGCTCGACGCGCAGGGCGACAAGCTGATGGCGCGTCTCGTGTATCGGCGCGTCGGCGGCCATGAATCACTTGTCGCGGTCCACTCCGTCAACACGAAGGCGGGCGGCGGCGGCGTGCGCTGGTACGAGTTCCGGATCGGCGGACATCGCGAGCCCACGCTCTACCAGCAGGGGACGTACGCACCGGACAGCGCGTTCCGCTGGATGGCGAGTCCGGCCATCGACGGGCGCGGCAACATCGGGATCGGCTACTCGTACGGAGGGTCCGGAGAGTTCGCGGGCCAGCGTTTCGCGGCGCGTCTCGCCGGCGATCCGCTCGGGCGCCTCACTCTGCGCGAGGCCGTGCTGGCGACGGGAGAAGCGGCGCAGACAAACTCGCTGCGTTGGGAAGACTACGCACAGACCGCCGTCGATCCGTCCGACGACTGCACGATCTGGTACGTCGGCGACTACCTGAAGCAGGCCGCGACGAGCTACTCGACGCGCATCGGTGCGTTTCGCCTGCCGGGGTGTCCGAAGTAGCGAGCAACAGTCGCGCGATCGCGCGACCCGTTCACATCGGCGGGATCACCGAGATGACGACGCTGTCCGTCAGGATGCCGAGCCGCGCGCGAATGGCGGTCGAGCCGGCGGACGTGAGATCGAAGGTGGCGGACAAGGTATAGAACGTGGGCGGCGTGCCAGTCGGGAGCGTGACGGCGCTGACGAGCTGCGCGACCGCCGGATTCGACGAGGTTAGCTCCGTGGTGCTCGCATCGATCAGCACTCCGCTCACGTCTGTAGCGACGACAAGCACGTGCAGACGCCGCCCGACGATCGTGGGCCCAGTGTCGACGCGGACGGTCAGGCGGCCGACCGCGGCCGGGTCCGGCCTCGTCGGATCGGTCCCGTCGGATGCGGTAAGAGTCGTCGACGCCGAGTTGCACGCGACCACGACCGCAGCCAGAAAAAGGGCGAGCCTTCGCGTGCGCACCGCCACTCTGCCCTCCTCCCTGAAGGAACCGGCGTCCTAGCCGACTTTCTTTCGCTGCCTCGCCTCGACGAGCGGCCGCAGATAGCGACCCGTGTATGACGCATCAATCGCCGCGAGGTCCTCCGGCGTTCCCGCGGCGACGATCGCTCCGCCGCGATTCCCCCCGTCCGGCCCCAGATCGACGATCCAATCCGCCGTCTTGATCACGTCGAGGTTGTGCTCGATGACGAGCACCGTGTTCCCTCGATCGACGAGTCGATGAAGCACGTCGAGCAATACGCGTACATCCTCGAAGTGGAGTCCGGTCGTCGGCTCGTCGAGGATGTAGAACGTGCGGCCCGTGTCGCGCTTGGACAACTCGGTCGCGAGCTTGACCCGCTGCGCCTCGCCGCCCGACAACGTCGTCGCGCTCTGGCCCAGGTGGATGTAGCCGAGGCCGACGTCGACGAGCGTCTGCAGCTTCTGAGCGATGCGCGGCTGGTTCTGAAAAAAGTCGAGGCCGTCGTCGACCGTCATCTCGAGGACGTCGGCGATCGTCTGGCCGCGGAAGCGGACTTCGAGCGTCTCTCGATTGTAGCGCCGTCCCTTGCAGACGTCGCACGGCACGTAGACGTCGGGCAGGAAGTGCATCTCGATCTTCACGAGCCCGTCGCCCTGACACGCCTCGCACCGGCCGCCCTTCACGTTGAACGAGAATCGCCCCGGCCCGTAGCCGCGGATCTTCGCCTCGGGCAGCTCGGCGAACAGCTCGCGCATCGGCGTGAAGACGCCCGTGTACGTCGCGGGATTCGAGCGCGGCGTGCGGCCGATCGGGCTCTGGTCGATGTCGATCACCTTGTCGATGTGCTCGAACCCGGTGATGCGCCGGTGCTCTCCGGGAATCACTCGCGCGCGGTAAAAATGCCGAGCCAGCGCGCGGTGCAGAATGTCCTCGATGAGCGTCGACTTCCCCGAACCGGAGACGCCGGTGACCGCGACGAACAGTCCGAGCGGAATTTCGACGTCGAGGTTGCGCAGGTTGTGCTCGCGCGCGCCCTCGATGCGAATGACCGCTCCGCTCGTCGAACGTCCGCCGTTTGGCCGGCGTGGGGATCGAGAGCTCGCCGGAGAGATAGCGCCCCGTGATCGACGCCGGATTGCGCGCGATCTCGTCGACCGTGCCCACGGCGATGACCTCGCCGCCGTGTTTTCCCGCGCCGGGCCCGAGATCGATGACGTGATCGGCGGCCCGCATCGTCTCTTCGTCGTGCTCGACGACGATCACCGTGTTGCCGAGGTCGCGCAGTTGCTCGAGCGTGGCGAGGAGCCGGGCGTTGTCGCGCTGGTGCAGACCGATCGACGGCTCGTCGAGGATGTACAGCACGCCGACGAGCCGCGAACCGATCTGAGTCGCGAGCCGGATTCGCTGCGCCTCTCCGCCCGAGAGCGACTCGGCCGCGCGACCGAGCGTGAGATAGTCGAGCCCGACGTCGACGAGGAACCGCAGGCGCTCGCGCACTTCCTTGAGGATCGGGCCGGCGATCTCGGGGTCGAGCCCGGGCACGCCGTCGCGGCGGACCGGCACCTTCTCGAAGAAGGTGAGCGCGTCGGTGATCGGCAGCTCGACCACCTCGCCGATGCTTCTCGAGTCGATGGTGACGGAAAGCGCCTCCGGCTTGAGCCGCCGTCCTTTGCACTCGGGACACGGCACCTCGATCATGTACTCCTGCAGATCCATGCGGATTGCGTCGGATTCCGATTCGTCGTACCGACGTTCGATGTTCCGCAGCACGCCCTCCCACTCGATCGCCGCCGGCGCGCCCTTGCCGGCCGGCTTCGCGTCCCGCTTGTCGCCGTAGAGGATCGCGTCGCGCACCGATTTCGGCAGATCGCCCCACGGCGAGTTGAGATCGAACTTGAGCTGACGCGCGAGCGCCGGCAGCACGATCTTGCGCAAATATCCGCTCGGCTCGCCCCACGGCAGGATCACGCCTTCGAGAATCGAGATGCGCGGGCCGCCGAGGATGAGCGCTTCGCTCACGCGTCTCCGCGTTCCCAGTCCGCCGCAGGCCGTGCAGGCGCCGAACGGCGAATTGAACGAGAAGTAGCGCGGCTCGAGTTCGGGCAGCGAGATGCCGCACGTGGGACATCCGTAGCGCTCCGAGAACATCTCGACCGTCTTCGCGTCGACGTTGGCGACTTCCACGACGCCTTCCGCGAGCTTGAGCGCCGTTTCGAGTGAGTCGGCGAGCCGGCTTCGATCCTCCGGTCTGACGACGAGGCGATCGACGACGACCGCGATCGAATGGTTCTGACGCCGATTCAGTTTCGGCGGCGACGCGACTTCGATCAGCTCACCGTCGACGTACGCGCGAATGAATCCCTGACGCCGAACGGTCTCGAACAGCTCGCGGAACTCGCCCTTTCGCTGCTGCACGAGCGGCGCGCGAATTTCGAGCCGAGCGTCGGGCGGCCAGCTCAGAACGATGTCGGCGATCTGGGCGGCGCTCTGTCGCTGCACGGGCCGCCCGCAGTTCGGACAATGCGGGGTCCCCGCGCGAGCCCAGAGTAGACGCAGATAGTCGTAGATCTCCGTGACCGTTCCGACGGTCGAACGGGGATTGTGTCCGGCCGTCTTCTGCTCGATCGAGATCGCCGGCGACAGGCCCTCGATGGAGTCGACGTCCGGCTTTTCCATGAGGCCGAGAAACTGCCGCGCGTACGCGGACAGCGACTCGACGTATCGGCGCTGGCCCTCGGCGTAGATGGTGTCGAAGGCGAGCGACGACTTGCCCGAGCCCGACAGGCCGGTCACGACCGTCAACCGGTCGCGGGGGATCGTCACGTCGATGTTGCGGAGGTTGTGCTCCCGCGCGCCGCGAACGATCAGTGAATCTTCTGCCATAGCCTGGGTAAGCTGCGGTCCGTTTCTCCCGCAGACAAGTCACGGGTTACGGAAACGACCAAGGGCGCAAACCGAGTAGGCAGAGTCCCGCCGCATCGATGATCGGTTGGAGGCGACTGGTCCCCGGCGCCAAACCCTTCCCCCGTTACGTTTTGGCCGGTTTTGCCGTCTCAAGCGGTGCACACCGACGCGATCGTCGTTCTGACCACGATGGCCTCCGACGAGGAGGCCGTTCGTTTCGTCCGAACCCTCCTCGAGCGCCGCCTCATCGCCTGCGGCACCATGTACCCCGGCGCGCGGTCGCTCTACCGCTGGCAGGGCAAGATCGCCGACGAGCGCGAGGTCGTCGTGATGCTCAAGACGCGCTCCGCGCGGTTCGAGTCCGTTCGCCAGGCGTTCTCCGAGCTCCACCCCTATAAGGTTCCCGAGCTTCTCGCGCTTCCCGTCGAAGCCGGACTCGACAAATACATCGAGTGGATCAACGGCGAAACGACGCTCGCGCTGAGCTGAGCGGACACCCGCGCGCGCCCGAGGGGAAATCTCCGTGAAGCGCAGGACCGTGGCCGGCATCGCGATCATCGGCGCCTGGGGCGGCGGCGTCGGAGTTCTCGTGCAACACGAGTATTTCCGGCCGCGCCTCGAGCGCCTCGCCGAAGCCGCGACACGCGTCTCGCCGGCGACGCTGTATTACGCGGCGATGCAGGGCGGCCGACAGGTCGGTTTCGCCTCGTCCACGCTCGACACGGCGAACACGTCCGTCACCGAGAACGACTACTTCGTCGTCGAGCTGCCCTCGGGCACGACGATGCGACGCGCGACGTCGCGCACCAACGTCACATTGTCGCGCGCGCTCCGTTTGTCGCGCTTCGACCTCTCGTACGAGACCGACAGCGCCCGCACCGACATGACGGGGCGAGTCGACGGCGACTCCGTGCTCGTGGTGCATTCCTCGACGTCGCCGAAATCCGATACGACGCGCGTCTCACTCGCCGAACCGCTCCTGCTGCCGACGCTGGTGCCGCTCGTTGTCGGCCTGGCCGAGAAGCCGTCGGTCGGCAAGCGCTACGTGCTGCCGGTGTTCGATCCCACGACCAGATCGCCGCGCAGTATCGGATACTCGATTCGCGCCGAGTCGCTCTTCGTGCTGAGCGACAGTGCGGTGCTCGACACGACGGTAACGCCGGCGGTCTGGCGCGAAGCGCGGCCCGACACAGTGCGTGCGTGGCAGGTGACGCCCGATTCGGGCGTCACCATCGGATTCTCCGGCTGGATCGACGATCAGGGACGCATCGTCGCGACGTCGCAGCTCGGGCTCGAGCTGCGGCGACAGCCATATGAGCTTGCGTTCAGGAACTGGCAGAACGATCCCACGGCGCACGCGTCCGACGCGAGCCGCGTCATCGGCACGACATTGCTTGCCGCTGGCAAGACGCCGAAGGCCGGCAGCCGGGTCGATTCTCTCGTCGTCCGGCTCGACAACGTCGACCCGAAGCTCAGGCTGCGCCTGACCGGCGCCGGACAGCGCGCGTCTCACGACACCGTTTTCGCGTCGATCGCGGCTGAGAGCACGTTCGTCTCGGCGGCGATGCTCGGCCCGCCGTCGAAGATCGGACTCGCCCCTCGGGCGGCCGCGATCACGCGGGAAAGTCTCGAACCCGTGGTCGTGACGAAGCGTCTCATCGCCTGGGTGCGCGATTCGATTCGACCCCACGTGTCGTTCGAGATGTCGACGCCCCAGCACGTCCTGCTCACGCGGGCCGGGGATTGTAACGAACTCGCCCAGGTTTTCGTCGCTCTAGCACGTGCGCGCGGACTCACCGCGCGGCCCGTGAGCGGACTGCTTTACGTCGACGGGAAGTTCTACTATCACGCGTGGGCCGAGGTGCTGTTGAAGGACTGGGTTCCGGTCGACCCCATGCTGGGCCAGGCGCCCGCCGATGCCGCCCACATCCGACTGATGCAGGGGTTGGCGCTGCGCACTGATTTGATCCGCCGCTGGGCTGGACTGGATGTCAATGTGGTGTCGGTGAAGGAAACTCCACGCAAGCCCCCCCGCCCCCCGAGTGAGACGACCTCCCGATGATCAAGCTGACGAATCTCACGAAGCGATACGGGGCCTTCACCGCCGTCGACGGCATCAACCTCGAGGTGCCCAAAGGAGAGCTCTTCGGGTTCCTGGGGCCGAACGGCGCCGGCAAGACGACAACGCTGCGCATGATCGCCGGGATTCTTCGCCCGACGGGCGGCAAGGTGGAAGTCGGCGGCATCGACGTCGTGGCGAGTCCTGTGGCCGCGAAGTCGAAGCTCGGCTTCATCCCGGACCGCCCTTTCATTTATGAGAAGCTGACCGGCGGCGAGTTTCTGCGGTTCGTCGCGGGGCTGTACGACCAGCACGGTCCGGAAATCGAGCACCGCGGACGCGAGCTGCTGGCGCTGTTCGACCTCGAGGCGTGGCGCGACGAGATGGTGGAGAGCTACAGCCACGGCATGCGCCAGAAGCTCATCATCGCGAGCGCGTTCGTGCACCGTCCCGAGGTCATCGTCGTGGACGAGCCGATGGTCGGTCTGGATCCCAAGGCAGCGCGCATCCTCAAGGATCTCTTCAAGGAATACACGCGGCGCGGCCACACGATCATGATGTCGACGCACACGCTCGAAGTCGCCGAAGCGATGTGCGACCGCATCGGCATCATCCAGGGCGGCGTGATTCGCGCCTGCGGGACGATGGACGACCTCCGCGCGCACGCCGACTCGGGGATGGACGGACTGGAGCAGATCTTCCTGCGGCTCACCGGCGAGAACGCCGCCCGCGCGCTTGTCGATGTCCTCGACGCCTGAGAAGCGGGCGGTTCAGCCGCCGCCACTGCCAGATCCATCGACGGCACACCTGCTGAGCCCCAAGTGGCTCACGGCCCGCGCGCATCGAGAGTCCGGGCGACGCGCCCGGACGGTGTTCCTGCTCGTCTTCGGGTTCGTGTTCTGGGCGTTCATCTACCTGATGCTCTACCGGCTGCTCAGCTATCTGCAGAAGACGCCGGAGATCGGGACGCTCATCGCCGGCAAGGTGCTCGGCCTCATCCTCGCCGGTTTCTTCTCGATTCTATTGTTGTCGAACGTCATCACGTCGCTCTCGAGCTTCTTTCTCGCCCGAGATCTGGATCTTCTGGCGTCCGCGCCGGTCGATTGGCTCAAGTTCTACGTCGCGAAGGTGCTGGAGACGTTGGTGAACTCGAGCTGGATGGTACTGCTGCTCGCGATTCCGATGTTCGCCGCGTATGGGGTCGTCTATTCGGGCGGACCGCTCTTCCCCCTCATCGTGCTCGTGACGTTCGTTCCGTTCCTCGTCGTGCCGACGGTGATCGGGAGCGCTGTCACGCTGCTGTTGGTCACTGTGTTCCCGGCGCGTCGCGCGCGGGACATTCTGAGCGTCATCGCGGTGCTCGCGGCCGGCGGGCTCGTCGTGCTGTTCCGTCTTCTGCGCCCGGAACGTCTCGCCCGGCCGGAGGGTTTCAAGTCGCTCGTCGAGTTCGTGACCCTTCTGCGCGGCCCGACGTCGCCGTTTCTGCCAAGCGAGTGGGTGCAGCGTGCCGTGATGTCGTGGCTCAACGGACGTCCGCAACTCCTGCCGTACTACCTCCTCTGGTCGACCGCCGCCGCCGCCGTGGTGCTCGGCGCGCTCCTCCACCGTTCGCTCTACGCCCTGGGATTCAGCAAGGCGCAGGAGAGCGCTCAGCGGTGGGCGCCGAGCGGACCGGTGAGCCGCATCGGACATGCGCTGCTGGCGCCTTTCGGCGTCGTTCGACGCGAACTGGTGCTCAAGGAAGTGAAGCTGTTCTTCCGTGACACGACGCAGTGGTCCCAGCTCATCCTGCTCGCGGTGCTCGTTGTCGTCTACGTCTTCAACATCAAGTTCCTGCCGATCGGCGGACAGGGCGTGTCGTTCTTCCTGGCGAACGTGGTGCCGTTTCTGAATCTGGTATTGGCGGGGTTCGTGCTCGCCTCGGTCGCGGCGCGTTTCATCTTCCCGGGGGTGAGCCTGGAGGGAAGAACGTGGTGGCTGCTGCGATCGAGCCCGCTGCGAATGCGCGACCTGCTCTGGTCGAAGTTCTGGGTCGGCACGCTGCCCCTCCTCGTGCTCGCGCTCCTGATCGTCGGCGTCACCGATTATTTGATGCAGGTTTCGGCGTTCATGTTCGTCGTATCGACGCTCACGATCGGCTTCATGACGCTGGCGATCGCCGGACTGGCGATCGGCATGGGAACGCTGTTCCCACGGTTCGAGACGGAGAACGCCGCGCAGATTCCGACGTCCTTCGGCGGACTCGTATTCATGATGAGCGCCATCGTCTTGATCGGCGTTGTCGTGATCCTGGAGGCGAAGCCGGTCTACACGTACCTCGGATCGAGGGCGTTCGGCACGGGGGGCGATCTCGTCGAGATGGTGGCGGGATTCGGGCTTGCCGCAGCGGTGTGCGCGGCCGCCACTGTGATTCCGGTCACCGTCGCACTGCGACGGCTCGAGCGCCTCGAGCGGTAGATCGCGGTTCGTGAGCGCATTGTGACGACCCGCGAGATGCCTGGGTCGTTTATGCCGGATGCCCCGAAGGTCTTTCGGGAATCCGCTGGAACGTCACACAGGCTCGCTCCCCCGCTCTGGTTGGAGTGGGCAGCCCATGGGTCAAAACCCACCCCTCGGAGGAAGTTCGAAATGAAGCGTATCGCATTCGCGGCCGTTGCGGCTCTCCTTGTTGCCGGCACGCAGCTCCACGCCCAGCAGGGCAATCAGAAGCAGGACAGCACGAAGAAGAAGCCGGCCGCTGCGGCGACGACGGTGAAGCCCGCCGGCGCGCCGGCCGCGGTCAAGCCCGCGGCGACGCCGGCCGACACGACCAAGCCGAAGAAGAAGCGCGCCTCGACGCACAAGGCGGCGGTGAAGGACACGACCAAGGCGGCCAGCACGGCCGCGGCGGCGCCGAAGAAGAAGTCGGCTCCGGCGGCGAAGAAGGACACGACCACCAAGAAGCCGTAACTCAGGCTGCTAGGCGGTTTCCACAGTTGTTGCAGTATCGCGCTTCGTGCGCGACGACAGGTGCGCCACACGTGGCGCACCTGTCGTTTAGGTACCTGCCGCAGTTCGAGCAGTAGACCGCGTCGGATTCCGGGCGCGGCCCACACGCGGGGCAACCGGCCAGACGCTGGCGGTGCGATCGAACGGCCGCCTCGACTTCGGCGTCGGTTGGACGCGTCGTGGGTTCGTCGGCTCCTTCTGTTTCGCGGCGCATGGCGGCGATGGCGGACTTGGTATAGCGCGCCTTGAGATCCGCGTAGTCGGCGTCCGAGAGCTTGCCCGTCGCTCGATCGAACTCGAGCTCGCGCAGCGCGGCCACGGCCGACGACTCGTCGGCCTCATCGACGGCGCGTGCTCTCGCCGACGCCGATGGCGCCGCCGGCGCTGGGCCCGAGCCGAAGAACACCGGATACAGCACGAACGCGAGCGCGCCGAGGGCGAGCAACGTTCCGATGACGAGCGCGGCCACTATTCGCCGTCCCGCCGAATCGCGGCCTCGAGCCGCGCGAGCTCGTCGTCGGTGGCGTCGACGCCCTTCGCGGCCGGCCCGAGCGGAGCCGTCCGCGACGACTGCGAGCGCCGGAGAAACGCGAGGATGAACGCGGCGGCGACGAGCACGGCGATGCCCGGCGAGACCCACGCGAGGATGTTGAAGCCGGACCGCGGCGGTGCCATCAGCACGCGCTCGCCGTACGTCGAGACGAACGCGTCGATGATCTCCTGCGCGCTGTAGCCGCCGTCGACGAGGGCCATCACGTCGCGGTGCATCGCCGGCGAGACCTGGCAGGAGAAGTCCGTCGTGCGGCAGGTGAAGACGTCGAGCGTGCATCCGCACTGACAGTGGAGCTGGTGCTCGAGCGCGTCGCGCTGGGTGTTCGTGAGTTGTTTGACGGCGTTCGCCTTCGGCGGCAAGCTCACCGAACGCGCCGCGCCCTGGTCCATCGCGAAGAGATTCGACGTGTCGCGCACGACGGACGAATCGTGCGTCATCCTCGCGCGCGGGTTCGGCTGTTGCGCCACGGCGCGAACCGCGACGACCATCGAGCCAATTCCGGCGCCCGCGCCGGCGAGAAACCCGCGGCGCGAGAGAGCCTTCGCCTGCTCGTCGCTCATGCGCCGACCGGTTCGCCGCCTGCTTTCGCCGGCCGCATCACGGCGACGTACCCCGCCTGCGCGCGCCGACGCTCGGCCTGCGGCCACATCACGATCAAGCCGCCGATCATCATCACGAAGCCGCCGGCCCACACCCACACGACGAGCGGGTTGAACGAGATGCGCAGCTCCGCGGTGTCCGAACTTCGCACGCCGGCGAGCACGACGTATATGTCCTGTCCGGGCGTTGTGCGAATGCCGACTGCGGTGATCGGCTGAAAGAGCGGATTGCCCTGCGCGTCGTGATACGCGCGCTTCTCGCTTCGGATGATGCCGACACGCTTCCCGTCGCGGAACGCGTCGAGACCGACGCCGATCACCTGGGCATCGCGCGGCTCGGACGTGGAAATGCCCTGGCTCACGAAGCGCCACTTGTGGCCGTAGGGGTCTTTCGTCTCGAACGCTTCGCCGGTTTTGAGCGTCACGTCGTTCTCGAGCTTGAACGCCATCCCCGCGAACGCCGCGAACAACATCACAATGCCGGCGTGCACGATGTAGCCGCCGTATCGGCGCCGGTTGCGCGCGATGAGGTGCCTGAACGCCGTGACGACGGACTCGCCGTGTATCGTCTGGCGCGCGCGCATTCCTTTGTAGAACTCTTGGACGATCGTGCCCATGACGAAGCCGCATAGCGCGTACGCGACGAGCACGTATCGCGACCGCATTCCGAGCGCGAACAACAGCGCGCCGGTGATGATGCCGACGGATACGGGTGTGGCGAACTGTCGTTTGAGATTCGACAGCGACGCCTTGCGCCACGCGATGAGCGGTCCAATCCCCGTGAGCGCGAGCAACAACAGCCCGAGCGGAACGTTCACCGCGTTAAAGAACGGCGGGCCGACCGTGATCTTGTTCTGCGTCGCCCACTCGGACAGGACCGGGAACACGGTTCCCCAGAATATCGCGAAGGCGATGCCGATGAGCAGCAGGTTGTTGTACAGGAACGCCGCCTCTCGGCTGACCATGCTCTCCAGCTCGGCCTTCGGCTCGAGATCGCGAAGACGCGTCGCGACAAGGTAGATCGTGACACCCGTCGCGACGGCGAAGAAGGTCAAGAACCACGGCCCCACCGGCGATTGGGCGAACGAATGCACGCTCTCGATCACGCCGCTGCGCGTGAGGGTCGTGCCGAAGATCGCGAGCAAGAAGCTCATCACGACCAGCACGACGTTCCACTTCCGCAGCATGCCGCGCTTTTCCTGGATCATGATCGAGTGCAGGAACGCGGTGTTCGTGAGCCACGGAAGAAACGACGAGTTCTCGACCGGGTCCCACGCCCAGTATCCGCCCCATCCCAGCTCGACGTACGCCCACCACATCCCGAGCACGATGCCAATCGTGAGGAAGAACCACGACAACAGCGTCCAGCGGCGCACGATGCCGAGCCACTGCGCGTCGAGCTTTCGCGCGAACAACGCCGCGATCGCGAATGCGAACGGAATCGCCGTGGCGACGTAGCCGAGATAGAGATTCGGCGGATGGATCGCCATTCCCGGGTTCTGCAGCTGCGGATTCATCCCGCGCCCGTCGAGCGGAATGAAGTCGAGCCGCGTGAACGGGTTCGCCTTGAAGCACGTCGTCGCGATGAAGAAGAGGAGCACGGCCGAGATCGTGCCGGTCGCCCACGGAATGAGCTCCTCGTTGCCGCGGCGGCTCGTCGCGATCGCGATGGTGCCGTACATCGACAGAATGAGGGCCCAGAAAAGCATCGAGCCCGCCTGTCCGCTCCAAAACGACGTGAAGATGTACACGCTCGGCATCGTCGAGCTGATGTGGCCCGCGACGTACTCGAACGAGAAATCCTTCGTGAGGAGCGCGGTCCACAGCCCGATCGACGCCAAGAGAATCATGGCAAACGTCGCGTAGAGTCCGCGGACGCCGCTGGCGCCGAGATCCGCGCGCCGCGTCGCGCCGCCGGCGAACGACACTGTCGTCGACCACGCCGCCATGAGCAGCGCGACCCACAACGAGAGTTCGCCGATCAGGATCACGCGCGGCCGGCCGTCTTCGTCTGGGCCGCCTTGTAGCCTGGAGTCCCCCGGTACTTCTCCGGCGCGTTCTCGTAGCGAGACGCGCACTTGGCGAGAAGCTCCGTCGCGTGGAACGTGCCGTCGGTTCCCATGCGGCCACCCACGACGACATCGACGCTGTCGGTGAACGTGTCCGGCGCGATGCCGCGGTAGACGACCGGAATCGTCTGGCTGCCGTCCGTCACGCGGAACGCGTACTCCTTTCCACCCGCCGCCCGCTGCACCGACCCGGGGACGACGCGCGCGCCGACCTTCACGCCAACTTCGGTGAATGTCGGATCGGCCTTGAGTTTGGCGGACAGCTCGGTGGGCGTCAGATAGTAGACGCCGGTCGAACGAATCGAGCTGGCCATCAGATAGCCGGCAGTGCCGAGAACGAGCGCGCCGCCGATCAGGAATTTCGTGCGTGGCTTCATCGTGATTGCATCCCTGCCGAGGCCTTCAATATAGCCGTCGGGTCACGGCTTGGTTTGGTGCAACAAGACACCGGCCGCGGCCATGCCGATGCCGTCCCACGTCAGGTCCTTGAAGCTCGGATCGCCCCCCGAATACCGGTCGTACACCTCCTTCCCGATGCTCACCCCCGCCGCGACGCCGATCGCGCTGTTCAGCGCCGGCGTCCGGTGCATCCCGGTGAGACGGAGGCCGCTGAAGGCTCCGCTTTCGACAAAGGCGGCCATGAAGAAATGCTTGGCCTTGTCCGAGCCGAACCACCGATCGCCGCTCGCCTGATTCGAACCGAGGTGCAGCGTGAACACCAGAAGCAGACCGTGCATGGCTCAGTTTCCCTCTCCCGGTTGTGCGGTGCCGGCGTCGTCGTGGGCCCAGGCGATCGCGGTGCGGACAGCTCGCTCCCATCCGCGCATCCGTTCGTTCACTTCTTGGCGCGACATTCTCGGCGTGAAAGTCGTGAAGCGTCGCGTGGCGAGAAACTCGTCCACGCCCTTCCAAACGCCGGCCGCGATGCCTGCCAGGCCGGCCGCCCCGAGGGCCGTCGTCTCGACCATGTCCGGACGCTCGACCGGAACGCCGAGGACGTCGGCCTGGAACTGCATCAGCCAGTCGTTCATCGTCGCGCCGCCGTCGACGCGCAGGCGCGAGAAATCGGCTCTCCCGCCGCTCGCGTGGTGCATCTCGGCGAGCACTTCCGCCGTGCCGTAAGCCATCGCCTCGAGCGCAGCGCGCGCGAGGTGCGCGCGCGTGGTGCCTCGCGTCAGGCCCACGATCGTGCCGCGCGCCTCCGACTCCCAGTGGGGCGCGCCGAGTCCCGTGAGAGCGGGCACGAAGTAAACACCTTCGGTCGAGTCGACGGACCTGGCCAGCGCCTCGGTCTCGCGCGCGTCACGGATGATTCCAAGTCCATCCCGCAACCATTGAATGGCGGCGCCCGCGATGAAGATCGCCGCCTCGAGGGCGTACACCGGTTGGCCGCGCGCGTCGCAGGCGATCGTGGTCAACAACCCTCCGCGACCGCCTTCCGGACGCTCGGTGCCCGCGTTGAGCAGAAGGAAGGCGCCGGTGCCGTACGTGTTCTTGCCGCTGCCGCGCTCGGTGCACCCTTGCCCGAACAGCGCGGCCTGCTGATCGCCGGCCACGCCGAGAATCGGAGCGTCGACACCGAGGACGTCGCGCGTCGCGACGCCGAAGTCGCCCGACGACGGACGCACTTCGGGCAGGATCTCCTTGGGCACGCCGAAGATCGCGCACAACTCGTCGCTCCACTCCCGCGCGTCTATGTCGTAGAGCATCGTCCTGGACGCGTTCGTCGGATCAGTGGCGTGCACGGAGCCGCCGGTGAGCCGCGACACGAGCCAAGTGTCGATCGTACCGACGGCGAGATCGCCGAGGCGATAGCGATCGAGCAGTCGCTCGTGGTCGAGCAGCCACTCGATTTTCGTCGCCGAGAAGTACGGGTCGGGCACCAGGCCGGTGTGCTTCGCGATCCACTCCGCGCGCGGCGCGAGCTCCCGGCACCGCGCGGCGGTCCGCCGGTCCTGCCACACGATCGCCCGATGTACCGGCCGACCCGAGTCGCGCTCCCAAATGACGACGGTCTCGCGCTGATTCGTGATTCCCACCGCATCGGGCCGAACCGAGGCAGCGTCGACGGCGTCACGCGCCGCGGCCTTCACGCACTCGAGGATCTCGTTTGCGTCGTGCTCGACGTGACCCGCTTCCGGGAAATACTGCGGGATCTCGCGATAGCCGCGTCCGGCGACCTTGCCGTCCGCGCCGATCATGAGACAAGTCACTCCGGTCGTTCCGGCGTCGATGGCGAGCACGTGCTTCACGCCGCCTCCGAGAAATCATACGGCGGACGGTGGATCCCGCGGTCGCTCACGATCGCCGAGATGAGCTCCGCCGGCGTGACGTCGAACGCGGGGTTGTAGACGGGCACGTTCGCCGGCGCCGTTTGCGCTCCGAGCACGCGCCGCAACTCGTCGGCGGAGCGTTGTTCGATGAGGATCTCATCACCGCGCGACGTAGCCGGGTCGAACGTGCTCGCCGGCGCCGCGACGTAGAACGGCACCGAGTGACGGCAGGCGGCGATCGCCAGCGGATACGTCCCCACCTTGTTGGCGACGTCGCCGTTCGTCGCGATGCGGTCCGCGCCGACGATGCAGAGGTCCACGTCGCCGTCGCGGAGCAACGACGCCGCCGCGCCGTCGGCGAGCACGGTGACGGGAATTCCCGCGCGTTGGAGCTCCCACGCTGTGAGCCGGCTCCCCTGAAGCAAAGGCCGCGTTTCGTCGGCGTACACCTCGACGCGCTTTCCGGACTCGACGGCGACGTACACCGCGGCGAGCGCCGTGCCGATCCCGCCTGTCGCGAGCGCGCCCGTGTTGCAGTGCGTGAGCACGCGCGCGCCGTCGGCGATGAGCGTCGCGCCGAACTCGCCGATTCGCCGGCACATCGCCCGATCTTCTTCGAGGATTTTCGTGGCTTCGTCTCGCAGCGCGCGCTGCATGTCGTCCGCGTCGTCACGATACCGCAGGCCGGCGTTCATCGCGCGATCCAGCGCCCGCGCCAGGTTCACGGCCGTGGGACGTGTACCACGAAGGCGTCCGTGGGCGTCGGCAAGAACGATCGCCAGGTTGCCGCGCGGCCCCGTTGGAATCGACAGCGCCAGTCCCATCGCCGCGGCGATGCCGATCGCCGGGGCGCCCCGCACCGCCAACGTGTTGATCGCCTCACAGACCTCGTCCACCGACCGCAGCACGCGATACACTTCGCGCTCCGGAAGAAGGCGCTGGTCGAGGATGCGAACGCCGTCGCCGTCGTCCGACCACGTCACGGCCTGGATCGGTTGCATGGTCCAAAAACGTAGGTTCGTCGTGCGGCCGGCGTAACGGGTTTCCCTTAGATTCCGCGCATGTCTCACGAGACGATCACGCTCAACGTCGCCGACCGGATCGCGACGGTCACGGTCAACCGGCCGGACAAGCTCAACGCGCTGAACAACCGGGTCATCGCGGAGCTTGGTGAGATGATCGACTCGCTGCGCGCCGATCGCGACGTCGGTGGAATCATTCTCACCGGCGCGGGGCGCGCGTTCGTCGCCGGAGCCGACATCTCCGAGCTGGAGCAGGTCGCCGGCGATTCGGCCGAGGCGCTCGCCAAGCGCGGGCAATCGGTGTTCCGCCGGTTCGAGACGTCCCCCAAGCCGACAATCGCCGCCGTGAACGGCTTCGCGCTCGGCGGCGGGTGCGAGCTGGCGATGGCGTGCCACGTCCGCATCGCGTCGGAGAACGCGAAATTCGGCCAGCCCGAGGTGAAGCTCGGCCTCATTCCGGGTTACGGCGGCACACAGCGGCTTCCGCGCCTCGTTGGAAAAGGACGCGCGCTGCAACTGCTGCTCACGGGCGAGATGATCGATGCTCAGGAAGCATTGCGGATCGGTCTCGTGAACCGCGTCGTCGCCGCGGACGAGTTGCTTGCCTCGGCGAACGCGATGATGCGGGCGATGCTCGCCAACGCGCCGCTCGCCCTCGCGGCGTGCGTAGACTCGGTCAACGATGGCGCGGACACGGCGCTCGACACGGCGCTCGCGCTCGAGGCATCGGCGTTCGGGCGCCTCGGCGCGACAGACGACAAGCGCGAGGGGACGCGCGCGTTCCTCGAGAAGCGGGCCCCGAAGTTCACCGGCGCGTGAGCGCCCGGGGGGCGGGGGGGGCAGCTCGACTGGCGCGACTCGTCGTCCGCGACTTTCGGAATCTCGAACACGTAGATCTTGCCCCGCCGGCGGCGGGTTGGGTCGTCGTCGGCGAGAACGGCCAGGGCAAGACGAACCTTCTCGAGGCGATCCACTACCTCCAGCTCATGCGCTCGTCGCGAGGCGCGCGCGACGCGGACGTCGTGCGCTTCGGCGCAGACGGGTTCCACGTCGCGGCGCAGGTCGACACGGGCGGAACGTGTCACGAAATCTCCGTCGGGTTCGAGCGCGCCGGACATCGAAAGCGCGCGCGCCTCGATGGCGCCGTGCCCGAGCGGCTGAGCGACGCGCTCGGCGCGTTGCCGTCGGTGATGTTCGCGCCGGACGACGTCTCGCTCGTCACCGGTTCGCCTGCCGAGCGGCGGCGTTTTCTCGACGTGGTCCTGGCGGTCACGGATCATTCGTATCTCGTCGCGCTCCAGCAGTACCGCGCGGCGCTGCTACGCCGAAACGCCGCGCTCCGCTCGGCCGCGGCGAGCGGCGGAGGGGGCGCCGCCGCGGTCGCGGTCTGGGAACCGGCGCTCGCTCAGTACGGCGCGGCCCTCTGGCGCGAGCGGCGCGCCTGGGTGTTGTCGATGGAAGACAGGCTCGAGACGCTCTGCCGTGAGATCGGCGAGGGCGCCCGCGTTCGGATGCGTTACGCGAGCACGCTCGCCGCGGCGGACGATCCGCGCTCCGCCCTCGCGCGCGCGCTCGAGGACAAACGAGCCTCCGACCTGCGGCGCGGCCTCACCCACGTCGGCCCGCATCGCGACGATCTCGTCGTCACGCTCGACGGGCGCGACTTGCGCGTATTCGGGTCCGCCGGACAGCAGCGCACGGCGGCTATCGCGCTACGGATGCTCGAGGCGGCTACGGTCACGGAGCGGCGCGGGCTCGCGCCGATGTTTCTCCTCGACGACCCGTTCGCCGAGCTCGACGCGCGGCGGTCGGCGCGGATCCTGACGCTGTTGGAGCGCGAGGGCATGGGCGGCGGCGTTGGGCAAACGGTGCTCGCGGTGCCGCGCGACAGCGACATTCCGGCGGAGCTGACGGGCCTCGAGCGCTTTCGAATCGACGCGGGCGTGGTGGCGTCCGCCAACGCGGCATGAGATGGAGTTGATCAGGTGAGGAACCGCGGCGACCGCGGCGACGGAAAGAAGAAACGACCGGAGACGGTTGGATCGATCATCGCCGGCGTGCTCGGCGATCGCGGACTCGCCGATCGCGTGAAGCAGGCGGCGATCATCCCCGAATGGGCGTCGCTGGTCGGCGCGCAGATCGCCAAGGTGACGACGCCCGAGTCGATCACGGCGAACGGAACGCTGTTCGTGAGCGTGACGACGAACGCGTGGATGAACGAGCTTTCGTTGCTGGAACCGGAGCTGCTGCGGTCGCTGAACGCGAAAGGCGACCGCGCTCCGGTGCGCCGGATTCGCTGGATGTTGGGCCCGGTTGGGAAGGCTCGATAACGCGTTGCGAATCAAAAGGTTGGCCGATTCGAGGCCCGTTGCGCGCGGGTGCGTTTGGAGCTATTTTTTACAGGTTGGAGTCGGGTGCATTTTCGGTATTTGTACGGGGCGTTTTTTCCAGGGGAATCATGGGCACAAGAGGCGAGATCGATTCGGCCGGCGCGAAGTACGACGCGGGCCAGATTCAGGTACTCAAAGGTCTCGATGCGGTGCGGAAGCGCCCCGGCATGTACATCGGTTCGACGTCGGAGCGCGGACTGCACCATCTCGTCTACGAGGTCGTCGACAACTCGATCGACGAAGCGCTCGTCGGCTACGCGGACGACATCCGCGTCACGATTCACCCTGACAATTCGATCACGGTCGACGACAACGGCCGAGGCATCCCGGTCGACATTCATCCGACGGAAAAGATGCCGGGCGTCGAGCTGGCGATGACGGTGCTGCACGCCGGCGGCAAGTTCGACAAGAACACGTACAAGGTGTCGGGCGGCCTGCACGGCGTCGGCGTATCGGTCGTGAACGCTCTTTCGGAAACGCTCAAGGTCTGGGTCAAGCGCGACGGCAAGGAGTTCTACATGGACTTCGCGCGCGGCAAGACGACGACCAAGCTCAAGACGCTGCGCGAGGTGCCGAAGAACGAGAGCGGAACCAAGGTCTACTTCAAGCCGGACGCGCAGATCTTCACCGATCTCGTATACCGCTACGACACGTTGGCGATGCGGTTGCGCGAGCTGTCGTTCCTCAACAAGGGCGTGATGATCACGCTCACCGACGAGCGGGCGGGCCAGGAGAAGGCGGATACGTTCCACGCCAAGGGCGGCCTCAAGGAGTTTGTGCAGCACCTCAACGGAACGCGCAAGGCGCTGCACCAGGATGTCCTCTACGTCGAAGCGACGCGCGACGACGTCGAGATCGAGCTGGCGATGCAGTACAACGACCAGTACAACGAGAACATCTTCTCGTTCGTCAACAACATCAACACGCACGAAGGCGGCACGCACCTCACCGGCTTCAAGTCGGCGCTCACGCGCGTGATCAACGCTTACGCGCTGAAGGGCAACTACCTCAAGAAGGCCGACTTCACGCTGTCAGGCGACGACGTGCGCGAAGGGCTCACCGCCGTGCTTTCCGTCAAAGTCCGCGAGCCGCAGTTCGAGGGACAGACCAAGACGAAGCTCGGCAACTCCGAGGTCGAGTCGGCGGTGAAGACGCTCGTCAACGAGTGGCTGGCGGCGTACCTCGACGAGCACCCGAAGACGGCGAACGCCGTAATCGACAAGGCGGTGTCGGCGGCGAGGGCGCGCGAGGCGGCCCGGAAGGCCCGCGATCTCACCCGCAAGTCGGCGCTCAATGTCGGCAACCTTCCGGGCAAGCTCGCCGACTGCTCGTGGACCGATCCGGCGATGTGCGAGCTCTACCTCGTCGAAGGCGACTCGGCCGGCGGTTCGGCCAAGCAGGGGCGAAAACGCGAGTTCCAGGCGATCCTGCCGCTCCGCGGCAAGATCATCAACGTCGAGAAGGCGCGTATCGACAAGGTCCTGTCGAACGAGGAGATCCGCACGATCATCACCGCGATCGGCAGCGGCATCAAGGATGAGTTCGAGCTCGACAAGACGCGCTACCACAAGATCATCATCATGACGGACGCCGACGTCGACGGCGCGCACATCCGCACGCTGTTGTTGACGTTCTTCTTCCGCCAGATGCCAGAGCTGATCGAGGCCGGTTACATCTACATCGCCCAGCCGCCGCTGTACCGCGTCGCGAAGGGCAAAGAGGAGTACTACGCGTACGACGAACAGGAGCGCGTGGAGATCTCGACCCGGCTCGGCAACGGCGACGGCAGGGCGAGCGTGAACATCCAGCGCTACAAGGGCCTCGGCGAGATGAACCCGGACCAGCTGTGGAACACGACGATGGATCCGGAGCGCCGCACGCTGCTCAAGGTGGGAGTCGAAGAGGCGACGATCGCGTCGCAGCTGTTCGAGACGCTGATGGGCGACGAGGTCGAGCCGCGGCGCATTTTCATCGAGAACAACGCGCAGTTCGTGAAGAACCTCGACATCTGACGTCGGCGGTTTCTCTCACGAAGAGCGACGGGCCCGTCCAACGACGGGCCCGTTTTTTGTCGTATGCGACTCGCGCAGCCGCGGTCGCACGCTGTAGCCCTTCGTCCACTGTGTACAGAGCGTGTCCGATGGCGAGTCTGCACCGGTCCAAAACCGTTGCCGACTATGCTGGTTCATATCGCGCTCGCTCTGCAACTCAAAGCCGACCCCTCGCTGCAACCGCGGCTCGAGGGCGTCCCGGTCGCCACGAATGCGATCACCGACGCCGCCGGCTACGCCGTGCTCAACTTTCTCACGTCCTGGCGAACCGCCTGGGAGGGCAGCGTCGACTGGCGCGGCTCGAGCAGTACCGACTCTCGCCTGCGCGACGACCACTGCCATTGGGACGGCAGCGTACAGCGCCGCCGGCGGCCGCGGCTACTTCCGTCCGCCCACGCTTGATCCATCGCGACAGCCGTCGCTCGATGTGCCCCGAACTGGTTCCCGACGGACGAGCAAACTGCCGAGCGACGAAGCCGGTTGCGCGACGCGTCGCTGACGCCGGAGTGGCGCGACCGCGTACACTGGGGTGCGCGCGTCCTTCTCGACTCGCTCGCGACGCTCGACCAGGCTCAAGCCCGGCGACGCGTGGATCGCCGGAGAGCGCGTGCGCTTTCTCGTCGATCAGGGCCAGATTGAAAGAGGCCCTCGAGGTCGCCCAGAGCTGCACCGCCGATCGCGTCTGGTGCGACGCAGCTCACCGGATTCGCGTCAATGCCGCCGGCGAGTACACTCGCGCCGATTCCGCCTTCGACGCCGCCGTCCGCGTCGATGACTCCGGAGCGGCGCTGCAAGTGGAACGAGCGTGCAGCTGCTGCTCGACGACGACGGCCGCTCCGCGTACGACCACGCGAACTGCGACGATCGCACGAAAGCCAACCAGCGGTTCTGGTGGTTGACGACGCCGCTCTTCTCCGACTCGACGCGCGACCGACGGAGCGAGGATTTCACTCGCAAGGTGCTCGTCCAACTGCACTCGGCGCTTCCGTGGGACGAGCGCTTCGACTGGCGCGATCGCTTCGGCGGCGACGCGGTCTCGGAGATGCTCATGCGCTACGGATGGCCGGCGTACTCGGCGTACGGCGGCGCGCAGGAGGAAGCGAGCCACGCCGGCTGGATGGGATTCTACGACAGCACGCGGACGGCGACCGCGGAGTATCCGATGGATCGCCTGCACCTCGTGCCGGCGTGGAGGCGTTCAACGACCCGTTCCACGCGGCCGCCGACGCGTGGCAGATCAACATGCCGTCGCTGAGCCCCGACGAGGAGCCGGCGCAGCAATGGTGGCCCACCGAGCACTACGCGAGAGGGGCGGGCGGCATCGTTCAGCTCTCCGACCAGACGGTGCTGCTGCGCCGCGATGCCGACATCCTGCTGGCGACGGCGTCCGGGCTGCGGTCCGGCGGGAAGGAGCTGCACGCCGACACGGCGACCGCGGTACTCATTCGCACGACGAGCCCGAGCGACGTCGAGCGCCTGAAGCACCAGACATTCAAGAACGCCAATGCCATCGTGGTCACGGCGAACATTTCGTCGAAGCCGGCCATCTTCGGAACGGAGCTTCCCGCGCCGCATGGAGAGCTCTCGGCCCGCACGCGGTTCGGCATCGTTCCCCCCGCGCCGCTCGCGACGCTTCGCTCCGGGCGAGGCCGCGATCTCGGATCCCGTCCTGATTTCGGCCGACGACGATGCGCCGCCGGGCCCTGACCGGGCGCTCCAGCAGATGCTGGGTTCCACGCGCGTGCACGGCGCCAAGGTGGGCGTCTACTGGGAGACGTACGGCTACGCGGCCGGCGACTCGGTGGACGTGGCCGTGATCATCTCACGACACGAGCCGATCAGCAAAGTGCGCCGCATCGGCATGTTTCTCCGCCTCGCGCACGACCTCAACGGGCAGGTCGCGGTGCGGTGGGGCGAACCGACGCCGGGGCACAGCTCATGGACGGTTCCGGGCGTCGTGCCGATTCAAGCACGTAGCATTCGCCTGGATTTGTCGCGCATCGAGCCGGGTCACTACACGGTGCAAGTTCTCGTCGGCAAGCACGGCAGCATCGCTCAGCCGATGATCTCGAGCCGCGACTTCGTCTTCGAGGGTACGTAACGCCGGACGAGCATCCACGAGTTGGTACTGCGGTATCAACTCGTGGATGCCGGCGCGAGCGCGGCAGTCCTGGCGAATCTCTAGTGGTTGAAGTTGACGACGCCAGTACCGCAGCCCACGCCCTGGATCCAGATGTTCTGTACGCCCGGCACGTCATCGGCGAGATCGTGGTCGGCGACGAAGACGTTCGCTTGGAACGACGCCTCGTGACCATCCCCCGCGCGATAGAACTCGGCGCGCGCGACGAAGACCCCGTCGCCCGTCGTCGCGGTTTTCAACTTCTCGTTGGCGACGCCGCCGCACTTGAAGCCCGAGAACTCGAGCAACTGCACTGTGTCCCAGTGCGTGCCCTGCCCTGCGGCGCATCCGTTGAGCGGGCCCGACGTGAAGTCCACCAGACAACTGAACCCTCCGTTCCCGTGACCGCTCGCCGTGTTCGTGGGAATGACGTTGTTTCCGGACGACGGATCGAACGACCCTCCGCCCGTGAGCCGCACGACGTCGCCCGCAGGGCTGACGATCGTTGCGTTGATCCCGAACGCGCTTCTCCCGTGCGCTCGTTCCACCGAGTAGTTCGGAGCCTGCGGATCGCGCGGCGCGGTGTGCGAATCGCTGCAGCCGAACGAAATGAGACCAGTGAGGAGCACCGCTACAGACTGAACAACATGCTTCATGACGACTCCATGGGTGATCGGTTGGCCGCGCGGAACAATTCGCGGCGGTATCGATCAAACGGAATCGTCGGGTGAATCCGGTCGCGCGTTGGCCGTAACGGTGACGTCACGGGTCGACCCGCAGTTAGGCCCTCGGACACCCCACAACGAGGGCACCGAGATGGCCGCTCGTCCTCTCGCACGGCTCCGCTTCGCCTCCAGACTGGCGTCTTCACTGTTGATCTTCGCCGCCACACGCGCCGGCGGGTCAGGTCATCCAGATCAAGACGCTCCCGATCGCCGATGGCGATCAGTGGCGAATCTTCCCGTCCGCCGCGTCCGCGCTCGGCGACGTCTCGATCGCGCTCGCCGATTCGCTCCTCGATCCGTTCACGAATCCGGCGAAGGGATCGCGAGTCGCGAGCGGGCGCGGCGCGTTCTTCAGCTCACCGACCTTCTATTCACTGTCGGATCATGCCGGCGGCGGGAGGACGCTTCCCATCGGCGGCATCGCGCGATGGGGTTCGAGCTTCGGCGGCTTCATGCTCGCGCTGCAGGAGATCGACAGCGCGTCGGGCGCGTCCCAAGCCTTCTTCCCGCCGGGTCCGGTTGCTCTTTCAGCGCAAACGGCGCCGGGCGTCACACCGGTCGTCACGACGACGACGGTTCAGCGGCCGAATCCTTCGCGGCAAAATCAGTTCGCGTTCGGGAGCCTGGGCCACTTGTTCGAACGCTCGCGAATCTCCGTCGCCGGCAGCGTGCTCTGGTCGGGGCTTCACGACATCGACGGCACCGAATCGATGTACGCGGGAAGCGCCGGCGTCGTGCAGCACGGCAACTCTTTCGACGCGCGGATCGGCGTCACGAAGGACTGGAGCGCCGGGACCGACCGCGGCGACCGAACGGCCGAGTTGGTGCTACTACGCAATTCGTACGCGATGACCCACGACGTCACGTGGATCGACCAGGTCTGGGATCCGAATCAGCGGACGTTCACCAACGCGGCGCGCGTCGACAACAACCTCGACCAGACGAACACCTGGGGACTTCACGTCGGCTACTCGCAGCCAGTGTCCGACTCCGGCCTCCGCGTCGGCGCGATCGCGACCGTGAACTTGGCGTCGCATCCCAAACTCCCCGATTATCAGATCGCGCAGGTCGCGGTGATCCCGTGGGACCCGGGGCATTCGGCGGCGTACGACCTGGGCGTCGGTGTGGCGAGGGTACAGGGACCGCTCACGTTCGGGCTCGACGCCGTCTATGAGCCAATTGTCTCGCATACCTGGGGAGAAGCGCACGGCGCCACGCCGACGGCGTCCGGCTCCCCGATCCCCGACGGCGGCAAGACGACGGAAAACAGATTCCACTTCTCGAATGGGATTCTGCGCGCCGGAGTGGGCCACGATTTCGAGACCGGTGCTCACCAGATCCTGCGCGTGCAGCTCGGCGTCGGCGTCCGGTCGATCGACTACACGCTCGACCAAACTGACCACGTCGCCGAGACCACGCTGAGGCAGAGCGAGCACTGGAACGAGTGGACGCGCACGTGGGGACTGAGCCTGCATTTCACCGATCTCGAGCTGCGCTACGCGGGGCGCAGCGTGACGGGTACCGGTCGCCCGGGGATCGCGCCCAGCGGCGGCGTGTTCTTCGCCGCGGATGCCGCGGGTCCCAATATTCTGGCCGCTCCGAACGGGCCGCTGTCGCTCACGAACGTGTCGGTGATGACGCACCAGTTCTCCGTCTCGCTCCCGATTCGCTGAGGTCGATGACGATGCGCGCTCTCGAGATCAGCACCACGCGCGTTGCGCTCGCGTTGGCAGCCGTCGCCGTCGTCGGCTGCAGCGACGGTTCGGTCACGTCGATCGCGACGAATCCGTCGCTCGACCAGCAGGTACGACAGGCGATCAGCCCGTGGGGCGTCGTCCCGGTGCTCCCCGTGTCCGCGGCGGATCCGGCGCTGGTAGACCTGGGGCGCTCGCTCTTCTTCGACAAGATCCTCAGCGGAAACCGCGACGTCGCGTGCGCGAGCTGCCACGATCCGCGCAACGGCACGGACGACGGACGCTCGCTGTCGATCGGCACCGGAGCGACGGGTGCTGGAACGTCGCGTGCGCTGGGCCCGGGCCGCTCGGTGACGCCGCGCAACGCGCCGGCGCTGTTCAGCGTGGGGCTCGGCGCGTTCTATCTGTTCTGGGACGGTCGCGTCACCGACGCCAACGGAAGCGGCGGCAGGTTCACGACGCCGGCCGGCGTCGCGCTGCCGAACGGCGTGGCGAACATGGTCGCCGCGCAGGCGATGATTCCGGTGACCAACAGGACCGAGATGCGCGGCAACGCCGGCGATCGCGACGTGTTCGGCGGCGAGAACGAGCTGGCGATCCCGAACGACAGCGCGTTCGCGGCGATCTGGAAAGCGACGATGGCGCGCGTGCTCTCCGTCTCGGCCTACGTCCAGAAGTTCAACGCGGCCTATCCGGGGATCGCGACGAACCAACTCGGATTCGAGCACGCGGCGAACGCGATCGCGGCCTTCGAGATCGCTTCGTTCTCGAAAACCGGCTCACCGTTCGACCGCTACCTGGCACGCGACGACAACGCGCTCTCCGCCGACGCCAAACGAGGCGCGCTCCTTTTCTTCGGCAGAGCGGGATGCGCGTCGTGCCACAACGGCCCGCTCCTCGGTGGGCAGTCGTTCGCGAATACCGGAGTGCCGCAGCTCGGGCCGGGCATCGCGCCGTCGGCGCCGCTCGACGCCGGCCGCGGCGACGTCGCCGCCGGTGGACCGCCCCAGACCGGCCGGTTCACATTCCGGATCTCGCCGCTTCGCAACGTCGAGCTGAGCGCTCCGTATATGCACGACGGCGTGTACGCGACGCTGGACGCGGTCGTGCGCCACTACAACAACGTGGACTCCGCACTCGTCGCGTTCGACGCGACGCAGCTCGATGCGGCGTTGCGGGCAAGCTATCACGGCGATCCCGGCACCTTCGCCGCGGTCCGGAAGACGCTCGACTTCCGCCTTCAGCACTCGCTCGGGCTCACGCCCGATGAGCAGCGGCAGATCGTCGCGTTTCTCGAGTCGCTCACCGACCCCGCCGCGCGCAATCTCGGCGCGTTGGTGCCGTCGTCGGTGCCAAGCGGACTGCCGCTGCCGTAGCGATCGATTTCGCCGACCCGCGATCAGCGAGCTTCGCTGACGAGACGAAGCTGCGTGCCCCACGGGTCGCGCGCGGCGGCGGTCTCGCCGTGGCGCTCGACACGGAACCCCGAGGACTCGAGGCTCGCCGCCGCATCGGCGACGTCGCGCGTCGTCGGAACGACGACCTCCCACTCGATCAGCTTGGCGTCGTCGTCCGCCGCGGTGGGAGCCGACGCGGCCCACGTGTTCGTGCCGAGGTGGTGGTGATACCCGCCGGCGGACATGAACAGCGCGCCGGGATAGCTCCAGACGATCTTGTCGAACCCGAGCGCGTCGTGGTAAAACGCCGCGGCCTGATCGATGTCGCGTACGTATAGATGAATGTGCCCGATGACCGTACCCTCAGGCGCGCCTATCCACGGCTCGTCTCCGCCGGCGGCGACCAGGTCGTCGACGTCGAGCGGAATGGTCGTCATCGCCAGCTGGCGCGCCTCGTGGCGCCATGCGCTCCGCGGCCGGTCGGCGTAGACCTCGATGCCGATGCCGTCGGGATCACTCAGGTAGATCGCTTCGCTCACGAAGTGGTCGGACATTCCGGCGCGCTCGCCGATGTCGCCGAGATGCTTGAGAAATCGCCCGAGCGCCGCCCGGTTCGGCAGCAGAATGGCGAAGTGGTAGAGCCCGATGCGTCCACGCCGCTCGACCGAATGAACGCCCGGCTTCTCGTGAATCTCCAGCAGGGTGACGTCGGCGCCGTCCGGTCCGAGACGGGCCACAGCACCCGTGCGCTCGAGCAGGCGAAAACCGATCACCTCTTGGTAGTACGCGATCGATCGGTCGAGATCCGCCACCTGAATGCGAACCAGTCCGATGTGGGTCGCCGGCGGCAGCCGGTATCCCTCGGGCGCGATCCCGTAGTCCGGCGACGAGTCGCTCACGGGTGTTTCGCCAGGAAGGCGAGTATTAGAGAGTCGGTATGCTGCGCCTGCTCGATGATCGGCAGATGCGCGGCGCCTTCGATCGAGTGAAACTCGGCGGCGGGGATCGCGCGGCGGACCGACCCGTTCGTCTCGAAGGGAACCGTCCGGTCGGCGATTCCCCAGAGGAGAAGCGTCGGGACTCCCGTCGCGCCGACGGCGCGATAGACCGAGTCCATGCTCGTGCCGGCGATGTTTCGCCTCGTGGAAAGGAGCGCGTGCCCGAAACCGCGGAACCTCATCTGCGTGCGGTAGCGTGCCGCCCAACGGGGGAATCGTTCGGGGCGCAGCAAGTCGCCGGTCTGGCCGTCGGGCATGCGCGGAACGGCGAGCGTCTGCCAGAGATAGTCGCCGACGAGTGGCACCGCGAAGAGGCCACCCGGTTTGCTCGCCGTTCCGGTGACTGGATCGACGAGTGTGAGCGTGCGGACGCGCTCGGGGTGACGGCTGACGAACGTCGCGGTGACCCAACCGCCCATGGAAACGCCGGCGACGTCGACACGTTGCACGTGGAGCGAGTCGAGCAGGTCGCGCAGCTGGCGTTCGTACAGCTCGGCGTTGTACACGATCGACGGCCGGTCCGACCAGCCGCGGCCGTACTCGTCGTAACGAATGACGCGGTGTCCCGAGCGAGCGAGCGCCTTGGCGGTGGAATCCCAGATGTAGTAGGGCACGGAGAAGCCGTGCACGAGCACGACCGCGCGTCCGGAGTCGGGACCCGACACGTCGTAGTGCGTCACGCCGTCGGTCAGCCGAATGAATTTTCCGGGCGCGGAACTTCGCGAGGCGGCGTCGATTGTGTCGTGCTCGGGATTGCGCAGCATCTCGAACCCCGTCACGCCGATGACGAGCACGGCGAGCCCGACTCCGGCGCCGACCCAACCCTTCATGTCAGTTTACTCATGACGGTCACGTCTCCGCCGAGGTGAATCCGCGGAACGCCAGCAGCGGCTCGACCCGCGGGTCTCGCCCGAGGAAGGCGCGGTAGAGCTCCGCCGGATCCGCCGTTCCGCCGCGCGACAGCACCATCTCGCGAAATCGCTGTCCGGCCTCGCGCGACAAGCCGCCGTGCGTCCCGAACCAGGCGTATGCGTCGTGATCCAGCACCTCGGCCCAGAGATACGCGTAGTAGCCGGCACCGTAGCCGCCATTCCACGCGTGCGCGAAGTACGTCGAATGGTAGCGCGGGGGAATCTCGGGCACCGCCAGACCGTGCTCACGGAGCACGTCGCGCTCGAACGCGTCGATGTCCCGGACCGGGCCTCCGGGACGCTGAAGGTGCCAGGCCATGTCGAGGAGCGCGGCCGAGACGTACTCGGTGAGCGCGAATCCCTGATTGAACGTCCGCGATCGCTTGATTCGCTCGACGAGCGCCGCCGGCATCGGCTCGTCGGTGAGATGGTGCCGCGCGTACCGGGCGAAGACCGTCTCGTCGAGCGCCCAGTGCTCGTTGAACTGCGACGGGAACTCCACGAAATCGCGTGGGACGTTGGCACCGGACAGCATCGGATACTCGACGTCGGACAGCATCCCGTGGAGCGCGTGCCCGAACTCGTGGAACAGCGTCGAGACCTCGTCGAACGTGAGCAGCGCCGGCTGCCCCGGCGCCGGCTGGGTGAAATTGGTGACGTTGTAGACGATCGCGCGGGAATTCAGCAGGCGCGACTGGTCGGCGAACATGTCCATCCACGCGCCGCCGACCTTGTTGTCGCGCTTGAAGAAGTCCGCGTAGAAGAGCGCCAGGGGCGATCCGTCCGCGTCGAGCACGTCGAACACGCGGACTTCGGGGTGATAGACGGGGATTCCCTCGCGTTCGACGAGATCAATGCCGTACAACCGGTTCGCGGCGAAGAACACGCCGTCGCGCAGCACCCGATCGAGCTCGAAATAGGGTTTGATCTGGGATTCGTCCAGCTCGTATTCGGCTTTTCGGAGGCGCTCCGCGTAGAGCTGCCAGTCCCACGGCGCGAGAACGAAGCGCTCACCCGACGCGTCGATCATCGACTGGAGCTTGGCGGCGTCGTGCCGGGCCTTTGCCGCCGCGTGCCCGCCGACCTGATGCAGGAGGCGCATCGCCGCCTCCGGCGTCTTCGCCATCTGATCGTCGAGCACGTAGGCGGCGGCGTTCTCGTACCCCAGCAGCGCGGCACGCTCGGCGCGAAGCTCCGCCAGCCGAACGATGATGTCGCGCGTGTCGACGGCGCCGTCGCGGTCCGCGCGGTGGACCGACGCTTCGAACAGCCGGCAGCGGAGAGCGCGGTCGCGCAAGAACGCGAGCGCCGGCTGCTGTGTCGTGTTCTGGATCGCGAGCGCCCAACGGTCCGGCATGCCCCGCCCGGCGGCGAGCTGCGCTGCCGACGCGACGTCCTCGGGGCTCAGGCCGTCGAGTTGCGCGACCTCTTCCACGGTGATCGATGCGGCCTTGTTCGCCTCGAGCAGCCGGCTCTGGAATTCGGTGGTGAGCGTGGCCTCCTCGCGGTTCAGTTCGCGAAGCCGCGCCTTGGCCTGGGCGGCGAGACGGGCACCGGCGCGAACGAAGTCGAGGTGATACCGCTCGACGAGCCGGCGCTGCTCGGGAGTCAGCGCGAGGGCGTCGCGGCGGTCGTACACATTGCGCACGCGCGCGAACAACCCGTCGTCGAGGTAGATCGAGTCCGAGTGTTCGGCGAGCCTCGGCGCCTCGTCGGCCTGAACGGCCTGCAGGCGCTCGTTGGTGTTCGCCGACGTCACGGCCGCGAACACACGCAACACGCGCGTCAGCAACTGTCCGGATCGCTCGAGCGCGGCGAACGTGTTCTCGAACGTCGGCGGCTCACTCTGCCCGACGATCTCGGCGACCTCGCGGAGCTGCCGGGTCATGCCTTCCTCGATCGCCGGCGCGTAGTCGTCGTCGCGAATCAGGTCGAAGCGCGGCGCTCC
This sequence comes from uncultured Gemmatimonadaceae bacterium, assembly GCA_963789315.1. GTDB lineage: Bacteria > Gemmatimonadota > Gemmatimonadetes > Gemmatimonadales > Gemmatimonadaceae > JAQBQB01. The sequence continues at coordinate 595,347 of CAWBKI010000016.1, forward strand.
GAACGGAAGCGAGCTCGGCGCGGCGAAAGGATTTGCGTCGAAGAGGCCACCGGTTGCCCGGGGAGGCGCTGACGCCGGAAGCGCGGCCGACGATGCACCGCGCTTCTCTTCGTCCCGACGCGGCTCAGACGCCGCGCGGCTCGCCACGACCGAGAGAAAGAAGTTCTTTGCCGATCGCCACGTGGACCGCGATCAAGGCGAGCACCACCAAGCCGACCGAAATCCACGCGACCGCGGACAGGGTCTCCGTCATTCCACCGGTCGCCGTGTGACGACTGATATACACGACGAAAGCGTAGAGCGCGACGAACCCCGCGCACGCCCCGAAGGCGCCCAGTCCGGCAAGCCTCGCGTATTTCGTCGGCATGAAATCATACGGTTGAAGGATTCTAAACATCTCCGGCGCGCCGTCGACGCGCAACTCGGCGCGTCCGACTTGGGAGGGCGAGCACGTCATTCGGATCGATAGAGCTCGACACCCGCGGTCGTCACTCGATGCGAGATCAGCGGGAGCGGGGGCTCCGCCTCGTCGGCGATCGCGATCGCGCTCGACAGCGTTTCGCGTCCGGCGTCGATTCCTTCGCGGTTCCGGGCGAAGATCGTCGCCAGCGGATCGCCGGCCTCGACCCAATCGCCTGGGCGGGCGGTGATGACGAACCCGACCGTTGGGTCGACGACGTCTCCAAGGCGCGTCCGCCCGCCGCCGAGCCGCGTGATCCCGCGTCCGATGGCCTTCGGTTCGACGCGCGCGACGAGCCCCCGTCGAGGCGCCGGATAGATCTCGCACTCGACGGCCTGCGGCAGCACCGCCGGGTCGTCGACCACCGAAGGGTTGCCGCCCTGCGCCTCGATGATTCTCTGAAATGTTTGCGCGGCGCGTCCCGTGCCGATCGACTTCTCCAGCTCGCGGCGCGCGGAATCGAGGTCGGGCGCGGCCCCGGCCAGTACGAGCATCTCCGCGCCAAGGGCGTAGGTGAGCGACATGAGGTCCGGCGGCCCTTCCCCCTTGAGCGCCGCGATCGCCTCTTCGACTTCCAGCGCGTTGCCGCACGCGCGACCGAGCGGCCGGTCCATCGCGGTGACAAGGGCGACGCAGTTGCATTCGTGATCAGCGGCGAGCTTGATCATCACGTCGGCCAGCTCGAGGACGTTGTCGAGCGCGGGAAGAAAGGCGCCGCTCCCCCGCTTGAGATCCAGAACGAGACCGGTGAGATCTTCCGCGAGCTTCTTGCTCATGATGCTCGACGCCATGAGCGGAATCGACTCGACCGTCGCCGTCGCGTCGCGCAGCGCGTACATCTTGCGGTCGGCCGGGGCGATCTCGGCGGTCTGTCCGATCATCGCGCACCCGACGTCCTCGAGCTGCCGGCGCGTTTCGTCGAGCGACAGGTCGGTGCGGAAGCCGGGGATCGATTCGAGCTTGTCGAGAGTACCGCCGGTATGGCCGAGGGATCGGCCAGACATCATCGGGACGATGACCCCCGTCGACGCGACGAGCGGCGCGAGGACGAGCGATACCTTGTCGCCGACGCCGCCCGTCGAATGTTTGTCGGCTCGCGGACGGCCGAGGTGCGCGAGGTCGAGGCGCTCCCCGCTGGCGATCATGGCTTCGGTGAGCGCGGACGTCTCGGCGCGATCAAGGCCGTTGAGGAAACACGCCATGAGCAGCGCGGCGATCTGGTAGTCCGGCACGTCGCCGCGGGCGTACGCCGAAGCCAGCGACCGCCACTCGCCGGCCTCGATGCGGCCGCCGTCGCGCTTCCGCTCGATCAGTCCCTGCGCGAGCATTGAATGGAGCGCGGGCGTTCGTGGTCCACCGAGAGGCCTGGTTTCATGGATCGTTCGAGATTTCGCATCATGACGACGACGGCGAGTGCGGTGACGGCGCTGCTGCTCGGCACCGCCGGCGTCGCGCGGCCACAATCCGCCGCGGAGCACGTCGCCTTGGGCAACAAGGAGCGCGATGCCCGCAACCCGACCGCCGCGCTCCAGCACTACGAAGCGGCGATCGCCGCCGACCCGAACGAGTACGACGCACTGAGAAACGCCGCGTACGAGTGCGTGGAGCTCGGCGAGTTCGAGCCGAACGCCGAACGCCGCACCGCGCTGTACCGAAGCGCCGAACAGTACGCGCGTCGCGCCGTGGCGGCAAATCCGCGCGACGCCGACGGGCATTTTCAGGTCGCCCAAGCGCTCGGACGAAACGCGCTGACGATGGGCGTGCGCGACAGAATCAAGCTGGCGGGCGAGATCCGGAGCGAAGCGCTCGCCGCGCTCGCGATCGACGCGAAGCATTCCGGCGCGCTCCACGTGATGGGCGTGTGGAACGCCGAGATCATGCGCGTGAACGGCTTCTCGCGCACGATCGCGCGCCACTTTCTCGGCGCGTCGATCTTCGACGCCGCGAACTGGAACGATGCGCAGAAGTATCTGGAGGCCGCCGTCGCCGCGGATTCGACGCGTATCGTGCACCGCCTCGATCTGGCGGCGGTGTACGCGGACCGCGATCAGCGCGCGAAAGCGATCGAACAGTACGAGTGGATCGCTCGCGCGCCGGTCACGGACTACAACGATCCGAACTACAAAACCGACGCGATGCGGCGCCTCACGGCGCTTCGCTGACGGCGGAACTCGTCACCCACGTCTCCCAACATCTCGCGGCTCCGACGAGCCAGCCGTTTGGACTGGCGGGTGAGCGCCCGTCGCGTGTCCTCGCCGCTTTGTGGCGCGGTGAGCAGGGCGGCCGCCGCGCCGAGCAGGGCGCCGACGGCGATGCCGGCGGCGAAAATCAGCGCGCGATTGGGGCGGTCGGAGTCGACCGCCGACCGACGTGAGGATGGCGCAAGTGGGCCTCTATCAGTGGGTTCCGTCATCAGTGCACCGTTGGCGCGGGAGCGCGCCCGGCGGAGGATCGGTCCGGCGAAGGACATATTGGCACCTCTCGGTGATCCGACGTGGTAAGGAAATTGCGGCTTGAGCAGTTCGAGACGATCTTTTTTCGCGCCTGCAACGAGGCCGAGACGCGCGCCGACGGCCCAAGGGAAAGCATGACCGCTAACGGCAAGACCGTTCTTCTGGTCGAAGACAACGAAGACAACCGCATCGTTTATTCCACGATCCTCCGCCACTTCGGCTTCTCGGTCACCGAGGCGCTGAACGGCGAAGAGGGGATCGCGAAGGCGCGTACCGAACGCCCCGATCTCATCCTGATGGACATCTCCATCCCGGTGATCGACGGGTGGGAAGCGACGCAGGTGCTCAAGCACGACCCCGACACCCGCAACATCCCGATCATCGCTCTCACCGCTCACGCGCTCGCCTCCGACCGCGAAAAAGCGATGGAGGTGGGATGTGACGGATACCTGGCCAAACCATGCGAGCCTCGCGCCGTGGTGGCCGAGGTGCAGCGCTTCTTGGGGAAAACGGATGGACGCCCGGCGTGAGAGCGATCATTCCCGCATTCTGATCGTCGACGACAACCCGGACAGCCTCGAGATTCTGCGCGTGCGCCTCGAATCCTGGGGCTATCGCACGCAGACCGCGAGCGACGGGGAAGACGCGTTGGCGATGATCGACGTGTCACCACCCGATCTCATCCTGCTCGACATCATGATGCCGCGCATGGACGGGATGGAGGTGGCGCGCCGCGTCAAGGGAAACCCGTCTCTGCCGTTCATCCCCATCATCATGGAAACGGCGCTCGCCACGACGGAATCGAAAGTCGAAGGACTCGACTCCGGCGCGGACGACTACATCACCAAGCCGATCGACTTCGCCGAGCTCAAAGCGCGCGTCAATTCGATGCTCCGCATCAAGCGGCTGCAAGTGGAGCTCGAGGACCGCGAGCGCGAGCTGCTCGACGTCAACGAGCAGCTGCTCCACATGAGCCAGACCGACGCGCTCACGGGGCTCGACAACCGCCGGCATCTCGAGCACCGGCTCGAGGAGATGTTCGCCCACGCGCGCCGATTCAAGGAGCCGGTCGCCTGCGTCATCTGCGACCTGGATCGCTTCAAGGCCGTGAACGACACCTACGGACACCCGGCCGGCGACGAGGTCCTCAGGCAGTTCGCCCAGATCCTGCGCGGCGAAGCGCGGTCGATCGATCGCGTCGGACGATTCGGCGGCGAGGAGTTCATGTTCCTGCTGCCGGGGGCGGCCATCGACGCCGCCGGTCGTTTTGCCGAGCGGGTGCGCAAACAGGTCGAGTCGCATACATTCACGTTCAACGGTGGCGGGACCTCGATTCGCCGCACGGCGAGCTTCGGCGTTTCCGCCTGGCCGCACCAGCACATCGGCGCGCCCGACGTGTTGGTGCGCACGGCCGACGAGGCGCTGTACGTCGCCAAGGAAACCGGCCGCAACCGTGTCGTGCGGTTCGATAGTGACGCATTCAACGCGCACACAACGCCGGAAGATGGACGAGAGCAGCCATCCACAGGATCCGACGTACTCGCCTCACGCCCAGCGACCCGGGTCGCGCCAGTCGGCGATGCCGGGATCCGATGGGAGAGATGACGAGCTCGTCCGTCTGCATGCTCGCATAGCCGAGCTTCAGCGCGAGCGCGACCATCTGGTCGCCATCGTCGACATCCTGCAGGAAATCTCGTCGTCACTTCATTTCGTCGACATTCTCCAGGCGATCGCCCGCAAGCTCGGCGACGCGTTCGGCCTCGATCGCGCGTCGATCTTCCTGTCCGGCGAGAAGGACGAGGTTCGACTCGTCGCCAGCTACGAGGATCCGGCGATCCGCAACCTCGTCGTCGACCTGAATCGCTATCCCGAGCTGAAGCGCGCGTTCGACTCGGGCGACACCGTCTTCATCCCCGACGCCGCCGCCGACCCCGACCTCAAATCGATCAAGGACAAGCTCGACTCGCGCAACGTCCGCTCGATCGTCGTGCTGCCGATTCGATGGCAGTCGTCGACGATCGGCGCGATCTTCCTGCGCACCGACCGCGATTCGCAGCCGTTCTCAGAGTCGGACATTCGATTCTGTCAGGTCGTCGCCTCGCTCGCCGCGAAAGCGCTGCTCAACGCGCATCGCCTCGAAGCGGTGATGCGCGACCAGAAGGACACGCTCGCCGCCCAGAAACGCGGCGACCTGCAGCGGATCGCGCTCGTCTCCTTCTTCCGCAAGCTGCTCGACCGCTACGCTTCGAGCTACGACCAGGCGTGGGCGGAGAGCCTCCTGCCCAAGGCGTCGGGCGAGGAGCTGGACCGGCTCGTCGGCGTCGCGATGCAAGTCATCGATGAAGAATCCAAGGGATGACGACGACCTGAGCGAGCTGGCGGCGCGCGCCGAGGATCTTCGCCGACAGCTCGAGCGCGCGTCGTACGAGTACCACGTCCTCGACCAGCCGACGATCTCCGACGCTCAGTACGATCGTCTGTATCGTCAACTCATAGAACTCGAGGAGGCGCACCCCACCCTCCGCACCCCCGACTCGCCCACGCAGCGCGTCGGCGCCGAGCCGCTCAGCCAGCTCGCCAAGCACACGCACCTCGTGCCGATGCTGTCGCTGGCGAACGCCTTCAACGAAGAAGAGCTCGCGGCGTGGGAAGAGCGCATCGTGCGCATGGCGGGCGAAGAAGTTCGCAACTCAGGCTACACCTGCGAGCTCAAGATCGACGGGGCCGCCGTCAGCCTCACGTACAAGGACGGCGTGTTCGTCGAGGGAACGACGCGCGGCAACGGGATCGTCGGCGAGGCGGTGACGGCGAACCTGCGCACGATTCGCGACGTGCCCCTCAAGCTGCACGGCGCCGAGGTTCCGCCCGTGATGGAGATCCGCGGCGAAGTCTACATGACGTTCAGCGGTTTCGAGCGCATGAACGAACAACGCATCGCCGCCGGACAACCTGTATTCGCGAATCCTCGCAACTCGGCCGCGGGCGCGCTCCGGCAGCTCGACCCCAAGGCCACCGCGGCCCGCCCGCTGCATTTCTTCGGTTACGCCATCGCGCTCCCGGACGGCGCGAAGCTTCCCGCCGCGACGCAGGCCGAGCTCCTCGCGCGTCTCACCGCGTGGGGCGTGCCGGTCGCGCCGCACCACGAGCGCTGCGCGACGCTGAAAGACGTCCACGAGTGGGCGCACAACATCGAACACTCCGTGCGCGCCGCGATCGACTTCGCCATTGATGGGGGCGTGGTCAAAGTGAACGAGTTGAAGCTCTGGCCCGACCTCGGGGTCGTCGGCGGCCGCGAGCCGCGCTACGCGATCGCGCGCAAGTTCGCGCCCGACATCGCCGAGACAACGCTGCGCGCGATCAACGTCAACGTCGGGCGCACGGGCAGCATCAATCCCTACGCCGTCCTCGAGCCGGTGGAGATCGGCGGAGCGCAGGTCAAGCTCGCGACGCTGCACAACTTCGATTTGGTGGCGCGAAAGGACCTTCGCGCCGGCGACGTCGTGCAGGTCAAGCGCGCGGGCGAAGTGATTCCGCAGATCATCGGTCCGGTGCCGGACAAGCGCGACCCGCAGAATCCGCCCGAGCCGTATACCCCGCCGACGCACTGCCCAGCCTGCGACACGGAGCTCGTCCCGGGCACCGAGCTCGGAATGCTGTACTGCCCGAACTTCGCGTGTCCCGGCCGGCAGCTCGAGGGGCTGGTCCACTTCGCGTCGCGCGGCGCGATGGACCTCCGCGGCCTGTCGTACGCGCGGATCAAGCAGCTGATCGACGCTGGCCTCGTCTCGGACGCGGCCGACCTGTACGACCTGACCGCTGAGCAGCTCGAGGGCATCGAACGGCTGGCGGAAAAGAGCGCCGCGAATCTCGTGCAGGCCATCGCGGCCACCAAGGAGCAGCCGCTCTCGCGGCTCCTCTTCGGCCTCGGAATCGAGCACGTCGGCGAAACGGCGGCGCGCGAGATCGCCCGGCACTTCGGCACAATGGACGCCATCCTCGCAGCCACCGTGGACGACATTCTGAGCGTGCACGGGATCGGCGACAGGATCGCCGAATCGATCGCGGGGTGGTTCGCCGACGCGCGGGCGCGCCGGCTTGTCGAGCGCCTTCGCGAGCGGGGACTTAGGTTCGACGAGCCCGTCACCCGGACGGGCGGAACCCTGAAAGGCCTCACGATCGTCATTACAGGGACGCTCCCGTCGCTTTCCCGGGAACAGGCCGCCGCGCTCATCGAAGGAAACGGCGGCCGCGTGTCGGGAAGCGTCTCCAAGAAGACCGCCTTCGTTGTCGTGGGGGCGGACGCAGGGAGCAAGTTGGAGAAAGCGCGTCAGCTCGGCGTCGAGACCGTCGATGAGGACGAGTTGAAACGGCGGGTGGGAGCGAGCGGGTGACAACGAACGGCACGATCCGGAGAGCCTGATGGCACAGTCGATCAGTCTGAATGAGAACGCGCTTGTCGCGATCACTCGCGACTCGCTGTCCGCTCTGCGCGCCGCGCTTTTTCGCGAGGTCGGGCCGAGCGCGGCGGCGCTACTTCAGGAGGCCGGCTTCGCGGGCGGGCCCGCACTGTTCGCCGCGTTCGGCCGCTGGCTGTCGTCGCGTCGGCTCCCCGCGCCCGAGTCGCTCGCGGCCGAGGATTTCGGGACGCGCGCGTCGGAGTTCTTTCGCGACATCGGTTGGGGCTCGGTGAGCATCGGCGAGCTGGCGTCGGTGATGACGCTGGATTCCAACGATTGGGCCGAGGGCGACCCCTATCACCCGCTCGAATTTCCGGGCTGCTACTACACAGCCGGGGCCTTCGCCGAGTTCTTCGGCCGCGTGGCGGGGGAGCCGGTCGCCGTGATGGAGGTCGAGTGCCGGTCCATGGGCGCGGAGCGCTGTCGCTTCCTGGTGGGCGCCACAGAGATCATGCAGCGTGTGTACGACGCCATGGGCGAAGGCGTCGCCTACGACGAGGCCGTCGCCGCGGGGACCTGACCCGGGTTCAGCCGTCGCTTTTCAACGCGGCGGCGTAGAGCGGATTCGGGAGCAGGTCGCCGTCGATAAGCACCTCGCGGTCCCACGGGAGTATGATCGTGCTCTCGGTCGCCAGCGCGTGAAAATCCGGCGTGTACGAGCCGGTCTGAAACGCCACCGCGGTGCGCACTTCCGCCGCTCCCGCGTTGACCATGGCGGCGACCGCAAGGCGGATCGTGTCGCCCGTGTCGCAAGTCTCGTCGACGATCAGCACGCGCCGGTTGCGGACCGACGCCGGCGCGGCGCTAAGGACCGCGGGCGTCTCGCGAACGGACTCCGTCCCGAAGCGCCGGCTCACGACCATCGAGTGGAACTCGCGTCCGAGGATCGCGGCGATGACCGCGGCCGGGACGACACCCGCCGTCGCGATCCCGATCACGACCTCGGGATCGTAGGCGCGGGCCACCTTGAGGGCGAGCCCTCGAGAGAGCTCGCCGAAAAGAGGCCATTCGACCTCGAAGACCCCTTTGGAATGCTCGACGGTGGTGCGGCGTGGCGACATGCAGGTAAGCTATCGGGACGCGGAAATGCGCGTAAGAATCGTCGCGCGAACGATCGCTCGCGCGACAACCGTTGCTCCGGCACTCTCGAACGCGTAGCTTTGCCGCGAGCCTAGACAACCTTCTGATTTCGTTCGGGAAGGGCTGTCGGCGCGACGTCGCGCGGCCGTCCCCTCCCCGCCGTTTCGTCTCCAATACCCGAGCCGTATGTCCTGGTGGAGCCGCATTCTTGGCGGGAGATCCGAGACTGAGGTCAAACCGCAGCGCCTCGACTATTTGAGCGAGGCGATGGCGCTCGAGCGGCAAGGCGACTACGACGCCGCGCTGACGTCTTACCGTCTCGCGCTACGCGACCGGCCCAACGACACGAAGATTCTCCAGAACATGGCCATCGCGTTCACGAAAACGAACCGGCCGGAAGAGGCGATTCGCTGCTACAAGAGCGCGCTCGACGTCGCGCCCCAGCTGTCCGGCGCGCACTACGGACTCGCGTTCCTGCTCCTCAAGCGCGGCGACCAGACGGGCGCCGAGGAGCATCTGGACGCGTTCCTGGCCTCGCCGCCGAACGGCGCCGAGGCGGAGCGATGGATCCACCATGCGCGCGAGACGCTCGAGTCGCTGCGCGGCGGCGGCGCGGCCGCCGAAGATTCTGCCGCCGAGGACGCCGAGACGTAACGTGGGTCAAGTCCTCGCAGTCGTCAGCCAAAAAGGGGGAGTCGGCAAGACCACCACGGCGGTGAACCTCGCGACCGCCTTGGCCCGTCGCGGCGTGAAGACGCTGCTCGTCGACTCCGACCCTCAGGGTTCCGTCCGCTATGGACTCGGGCTCAGCGCGGCGGCGACGCGCTTGGGACTCTCCGATTTTCTGGCCGGAACGCACCAGCTTCATCAGGTCGTTCGAACGACAACGCTGCCTTGGCTGCGGGTCGTTTCGGCGGGCAGCGTCACCGACACCGCGTCGCACGACGCCTACCAACATCAGGTCGCCGAGTCGCCGCGCACGGTCGAGCTGTTCGAGCGCGCGCGGGAACGCGGCTACACGGTGATCGTCGATACGCCGCCGGGGCTGGGGCCGGTCGTCAACAGGGTGCTGGCGTGCAGCCAGCACGTGCTCGTCCCGTTGCAATGCGAGCCGCTCGCGCTCCAGACCACGACGCAGATTCTCCGCGGGATTCGGGCGTCGTTGGGGACGAACCCGTCGCTGGTGCTCGACGGCATCCTGCTCACGATGGTCGAGGTCGGGAATCCGGCGTCGGAGCGCGTGGCGAAGTACGTGCGGGAACAGCTTCCCGCCGGGTTGGTATTGGAGTTGACCGTGCCGCGGACCGCGGCGTCGGTCGAAGCCTTCGCCGCCGGACAGCCGGTCGTGCTCCGTTCGCCCGAGGACCCGGCGGCGCAGGCGTATCGCGCGCTCGCCGCGCTTCTCGTTGGACGGCTCGAGTAAACAAGTGACACGTCGGCACGCGACAATTCTCACGCTCGTTTTCGTGGCGCTCGGCGTCGCGTGCCTCGACCTGTCCGCCCCGATAGGTCCGGCGTCGATTTCGACCATCCAGTTGCCGGCCAAGTTCGTCGTGCGCGGCGATACAATGCGCGACAGCGCGGGTACGCCCGCCCCGCCGGTCATCAACCAGTTCAACGTGAGGGGCCAGCTTATCGGCGGCGACGGGCCCCAGTTCTTCATCCTCGACAGCGCCCCGGCCGCGCACTTCGACCCGACGACCGGCGTGCTCGTCGGCGATCATCTGGGCACGGTCACCATCCTCGGCCAGATCCGTGGATTGCAGACGCCGACCATCTCGGTGTCGGTGACCGTGCAGCCGACCGTGATCGACCAAGGGACCGGCGCACTGGATACGATCAAGACGCCGTTGACCCAGGACACTACGGCCGCCCCCGGCTTCTCGCCGATTCCTGTTCTCATAAGGGGACTCGGCGACACCGGCGTTCAGGGCGTCGTCGTTCACTACGCGATCACGAGGACGCTGGCGTCGAACAACGCGCGGCCGGCGGTCTACATCACGAGAGGCCCGGGCGGGCCGCTGACGACCACCGACACGACGAACACCTTGGAAGGCAGCGCTTCCAACGACCTCCTCAACGTGCGCGCCAGCTTCCTCGCCGACGTCGCGATCGCGACAGGACAGAAAGTGGACAGCGTGATCGTGCTAGCGACGGCTTCGTACAAGGGCACGCCGCTCGCAGGATCGCCGGTGACGTTCGTGTTCCACGTCGTCGGCGTGCTCGGGTCGCCATAGCACGCTTCGTCGTATTCGGTTTCGCGCCATGATACGGCGTCGTATACTGGATGGTTCGCGCTCCAGCCGAGGCTCTCGATGATTTCCACGGGCGGTCCGCGCAATTCGGCGCCGGGCACCATCAACCAGCTCTTCTTCAAGGCGTGCGAGCGCCGGAAGCCGGACGCGCTGCAGGTGAAGCGCGACGGACGCTACCAGCCGATCTCGCACGACATGCTCAAGGACCGCGTCCGCCGCGCCTCGCTCGGGCTCGACGCGCTGGGCGTGCGGCCCGGCGATCGCGTCGCGATTCTTTCGACGAACCGCCCCGAGTGGGTCGTCGCGGACCTCGCCTGTCTCACGATGGGCGTGGCCGACGTGCCCGTCTACCCGAACCTCCCGGCCGAACAGACGGCGTACGTCCTCCGCGATTCGGGCGCCGTGGCGATCTTCACGTCGGACGCCGCCCAGACGGCCAAGGTCGCGTCGATCCGCGGCGAGTGCCCGGCGCTGCGCCACGTCATCACGTTCGACGAATCCGCCGGCGGCGACATCACCCTCGGCGCCCTGGAATCGAAAGGAGCGGCCGCCGAAACCGACGCGACGCGCTCGTCGTACCTCGCGCGCGCGAACGCCGTGCGTCCGGACGACCTCGCGACGATCATCTATACGTCGGGCACGACCGGCGACCCGAAAGGCGTGATGCTGACGCACGACAACCTGTACTCGAATACAATCGCCTCGTGCGCGGCGATTCCGAATTCAGGCGACGACACCTGCCTCAGCTTTCTGCCGTTGTCGCACAGCTTCGAGCGGACGGGCGGCTATTACGTGATGCTCAACTTTGGCGCGAGCATCGCGTACGCCGAATCCATGGACACGGTGCCGAAGAATCTGGTCGAGGTACGGCCGACGCTCGTGCTCTCCGTGCCGCGCTTGTACGAGAAGATGTACGCGCGCGTGCTGGAGAACGCGCTCTCGGGCGGTCCGCTGAAGCAGCGGATCTTCTACTGGGCGCGCGGCGTCGGCGAACGCTGGGCCGACGTGAAGCTCGCCGGGGGCACGCCGGGCGGACTGCTCGCGCTGCAGTACGCGCTCGCCCATCGGCTGGTGTTCTCGAAGCTGCAGGCGCGCACCGGCGGGCGGCTCAAGTATTTCGTCTCCGGCGGTGCGCCGCTCTCGCCCGACATCATCAAGTTCTTCTACGCCGCGGGGCTCGTCATACTCGAGGGCTACGGGCTCACGGAGACGTCGCCCGTGCTCGCGGTGAACACGCCGGCGAACTATCGCATCGGCACGGTCGGTAAGCTGCTCCCGGGCACCGAAGCGACGATCGCGCCGGACGGAGAGCTCCTCGTGCGCGGCCCGCAGATCATGAAGGGCTACTTCAACAAGCCCACGGCGACCGCCGATGCGATCGACACGGCCGGCTGGTTTCATACCGGCGACATCGGCGAGCTGCGCGACGGTTTCGTCGCGATCACCGACCGCAAGAAAGACATCATCGTCACGGCGGGCGGCAAGAAGATCGCGCCGCAGCCGATCGAGAACGCGCTTCGAACCAACAAATTCGTCATGCAGGCGGTGATGATCGGCGACAAGCGCAAGTATCCGGTCGTGCTCATCGTCCCGAACTGGGAAAACCTCGAGAAGTGGGCAAAGGCCGAGGGCGTCCCGTGGGACGCGCCCGGCAAGCTCCTCGACTCGGCGACGATTCGCGAGAAGATGGAGCGCGAGGTGAGGGGCGAAGTGAAGGGACTCGCGCAGTTCGAGATGCCGAAGCGGATCGGCCTGCTCGAGCACGACTTCTCCATCGAGAGCGGCGAGCTCACACCCACGCTGAAGGTCAAGCGGCGAGTGATCGACAAGACCTACAAGTCGGTCATCGACGCGTTGTACGAGGGGACGAGCGAACACGAGCCGGCTCTGGCGGGTTAGTTCCGTAGGGTCCGCCCGGTCGGCATCTACGAATTGATACTGCCACGGATTTCACGGAGCTGAGCGGATTTCGCGGAGCCGGCAAACGACGAAACAAATTTTTGGGAACTGCCTCGGGGGGCTCACGATGGCCGTTCCGATTCTGTCTGCCCATCAGAGTTGACGCCCGGGCCTCGCACGTTGGTGGAGATCGCTCGGTAGAAGTTCGCCGAGCGGCCGAAGTGGAGGAGAAGACCGACCTCGAACTTGGTCGCGCGCAGGTAGTTGTAGAGTTGCCGCTTCGCGTCGCGATGCAGGTGTTCGGTGGACTTGACCTCCAGCACCACTTTGTCGTCGACGACCATGTCGAGTCGCTGATGCGCGATGTCGGAGCCGGCGTACTGAACGAGGACGTTCAACTCCCGGTCGACCCGATGTCCCCGATGGAGCAGCTCTCGTTCGAGCGCAGCCGCGTGAACGTGCTCGAGAAAACCGAATCCCAGCGCTCTGTGCACGGTGAAGAACGCGCCGATGACTGACCTGGTCAATTCCTCTTCGATCAAGTACATCGCCAACGATGCACACTAGTTGATCGTGGACCGCCACCATTCCATTTCCAGCGGATGATTCCGGCTCGGGGCAGCGCCCGTGGGCGGCAGGTCGCGCCGATCTCACACTGCGACCCCTTTCAAATGCAGTTGCAGTGTCCGCGAAATCCGCCCCTTCCGCGAAATCTTCAGTTACGAGACGTAGTTGCCGGCCGGCCACGCAACACTCGCGAGCCCCCGAGATCCCCGCCGCGTCACGACCCGCTATCGGGCCGCCGCGAGCTCCGACGAACGATCGAGTACAGCCGACCAAGCATCTCGCACGCAACCGACGGCAGGCCTCCAGTCGCTCAACTCACGCAGCTTCCGATTGGAAATGCGCTGCGACCGGGACATTAGCTGCGTCGTGCCGCCGCCGAGCACCGTGAGCCAGTGCGGGAGCATGAGAGGCGGTTTGGCGTCGAGCGCCTTGGCGAGCGACTCGAGCCACTCCATGCGCGTGACCGGCTCGTCGTCCGAGACGTTGTAGGTCCCCGCGGGAAGGTGGAGGGCCTCGACGACAGCGGCCGCCGCGTCGTCGTGCGACACGGACGAGTAGTACGCGTCGGCGGGACCGACGAGCGGGCTGATGCCTCGCTTCACGCTCTGCATCATCTCGCGCGTCACGGCCGAATCGGGGCCGTAGAAGTACGCGAACCGCAACACGATGCCGCGCCCGCCGAACTTGGTGAACTGGGCCGCCGACGCTTCGGCGTCGAGCACGGTCTTGTTGTAGCGCGCGGGGCTCACGGACCAGCGCTCGTCGATCCACTCGTCGCCGTGATCGGCGTAGACGGGCGCGAACGATTCCTGAATGACGCAATCCGCTCCGGCGAGGCGCGCCGCCGTGGCGAGGTTCGCCGAGCCCGTGCGCCGCACGCGATCGTTCTCGCGCCAGGCCCACGGGAGCACCGGGGCCGCCGGGCCGCCGGGGATATGCGTCGACAGATTGATGACCATGTCGGGCTTCGACATCGCGCGCCGAACGCTCGCCGAGTCCATCAGGTCCATTTTCACGGGCTCGGCGCCCATCGCGCGCAGCCGCGCCGCACCCGTATCGCCACGCGAGGCTGCGGTCACCGCGTAGCCGGCCTTCACCAGCGCCGGCACGACGCGGCGCCCTATCACACCCGTTCCACCCGCAATGAAGACGCGTAGCATTCGTGCGCTGGATTTAGAGAATTATCACTCGACGTCAGCGCGGAGCGCGGCGCGAAATGGCGACCGGCGCGCCGGCGGCGGCGGCCGCATCCAGTTGCGCGACCCAGACGTCGGCGTCGCGCGCCAGCTCGCTGAAGCCGGAAGGGACCTCGGCCTCCGAGCGCGCGAGCAAGCGCCCGCCGCCGCGCAGGGCCGCACGAAGCGACTCCGACATCGCGCCGTCCGCGTGGTCCAGCGCGACGGCATCCGCCCACGCCGCCGCGACGGGCGCGACGGGTGCGCGCACGATGGAGATTCCGTCACCGCTTGTCACGCCCGTTGGAGGATTGACGAGAAGCATCTGAGCCGGGGAAAGGCCGCGCAGAATCGACGCGTGAGCGCCCCACGAGCCATGCAGAATCGCCGTCATTCGCGCGTCGGTCAAATCGAGCGCGGCGGCGAGGCGAAGCGCCTCCGCCGAGCTGGGCGTTTCGTCCTCGGCGGCCTGAGCGTCGCCGAACCACGCGACGCCGTCTCGAATTCGATATTCCGCCGAACATATCGGACAACCCAGCGTCCCCTCGAGCACGTCACGTTCCACGGCGCGATCGATCGATGCCACGAGCCACGTGTCCTCGTGCGCGTTCAGGCAGCGCAGCCGGTCGATCAGCGGCAGAAACACGGATCACGCCCCGGACAGCCGCAGCTCGTCCACGTTCACATCCGCCGGCTGCGTCACGGCGAACATGACCGCCGCCGCCACCGCGTCGGCGCGGAGCATCTCGCGCCGCGCGGTGAACCCGGGGCGTTCGTCCGGGTTGACCGGATCCCAGAGCGGCGTGTCGACGGCCGCGGGCGAGACGAGCGTCGCGCGCACGCCGCTGCCCTTCAATTCGGCGCGCAGCACCTCGTGCAGCGCGCGGACGCCGAACTTGCTCGCGGCATACGCGGCGTTCTCGGGGAACGCGACGCGGTCGGCGATCGAGCCGATGGTCACGATGTGCCCCGAGCGGCGCGCGCGCATCGCGGGTAGGAACGCGTGCGCCAGGCGAAACGGAGCGACGAGGTTGACGTCGATCGCCGAGCGAAAGTCGTCGACCGTCGTGGCCTCGAACGCGGCGAGCGAGAAGAATCCGGCGTTGTTGACCAGCACAGCGGGCGCGTCGCCGAACTCTTCATTCAGACGCGCCAGCGCGGTGTCGAGGGCAAGGCTGTCGGTGACGTCGCAGACGATCGTCACGGCCCGCTCGCCGATCGAGCGAGCGGCGGCGGCGAGCGCGTCGGCGCCGCGGGCCAGCATCGCCACCCGGTAGCCGGCCGCCGCCAGCGCGCGCGACGTCGCGAGCCCGATGCCCCGCGACGCGCCGGAAACGACGGCGGTCCCCGCTGTCGTCATCGGCCGTCGTACTCGACGTAGTTGTTCGGCGTCTCCCAGAGGACGAGGCGCGTGAGGCGCGCCGGCGCCAGCGCGGGCTCGAGCACGCGCCACATGGCGGCGACGAAGTTCTCCGTCGTCGGGATGACGCCGCGGAGAAAATCGACCTCGAGGTTCAGATTCTTGTGGTCGACCTTGTCGATCACTTCGCCCGTCACGATTCGTTTGACGACGGCGAGGTCGATGACGTAGCCGGTGCGCTCGTCGACCGGCCCCGTGACCGAGACGTCGAGCGTGTAGTTGTGGCCGTGCCAGTTCGGGTTGTTGCACTTGCCGAACAGCGCCTTGTTCTCGGCGTCGGAGAGCGCCGGGTTGTGGACGCGGTGCGCGGCGTTGAACTGGAGGCGGCGGACGACCGTGACGTTGGGCATATGGGAATTTCTCGCCCCCGGCCCAAAAGAACGAGCCCCGCGGGGTCACCGCGGGGCTCGAAAGAATTCGGGTCCGGAGAGGGTTTTGTGAAGCCCAGTCGAATTATGAGGTCCTCACCGCCAACCTTCCGCCTTCCCCCGCACTGGGGGCATGACGTCGGTAGTAGATTTTCGAACCCACTCGAAGGACTTGTTGGCTCAAAAACGGAGTTCTCCGTCCCGAATGTTTCCTTCGTGCGTTGCGAGAAGCAATTTACGGGCGAGCACAGACCCGGTCAAACCCTGAGGGTCACCTGATGGATCTCGGAATTCTCGGCGGCATTGCGCTGCTCGTCGTATGGGGCATCGCGTTTTTCGCGTTCGAACCACCCGGCTGGGTACATCTCCTGCTATCAGTCGGCGTTTTCGTGATCATCGCGCGAATCGTCATCCGCGGAACGCCTCCGGCCAGCAAGGCGCCTCCGCCCAAATAGGACGAGCAGAGCCGTCAATCGTCTCACGGCGGCTCGTGCACGCTCACGGTGCTCTGCCGCAACACCGGCGCGACCGTGAAGTCGATCATTTGCCCGAGGCCGAGGCTGATCTGGCCGGTGTTCGCCGATCCGCTTCCGCCGATCGGCACGGCCCGCAGCGAGATCGACTCGCCGATCGTGATTCCCCAGTCGACGGTGAAATCGCCGGACCCGTTCCCCGTCACCGTGCCGAGCCGCCGGCTGACGCCATTGACGACCATGAACACGTTGACGTCGAGGAAGTTCTCGTTGCGAACGTGGACGTGGATCGGATCGGGTTTGACCTGTGGTTGCTCGTCCTCGGTCTCCGGGTGGCGGGAGCACGCGGCCGCGAGCGCCAACGTCATCAGCGCCAGCGCGATCGAGCGGGATCGAAAACGGAATGATGTCATATGTCGTCCGGGTGGGTCGGAGACGAAGACGCCGAGCGGCGGGTCAGATCTCCCAGTTGGACAAGACGAGCCCCCGCTCCGGGCGTCGTTCTTCGTACGCACTCAGTGACATTCGCAGGTCAGTCCAGCGCACGTGCGCGCCGAGCGCGATCACGCGGCGATAGGCCGGCCCGAATTCACCCTGCACGCGCAGCGAGACGCGCCGCGTTCCGCTCCGGCGAGCCAGATCGCTCACCGCGCGCAACAGATCCTCGAATCGCGATTCGTCCTCGAGCACCAGCTTCAACACCCGCAACTCCTCGCGCACGCGTCCCTCGACGAGCGGGGCCGTGTGCGCGAGCGCGAAACCAACCAGATGGTCGTCGTCGTACAACAACACCGTGTCGCCGACCGACAGGTCGCTTGTGAGCGTGATCTCACGCGAATAGTCGTAGCCTGGGAGCAGGCGTTGCACCAGGGCCCGGCATTCGCCGAGCGCGTCGTCGCGCGCCCGCGGCGACAGCCGGCCGAAGAGCAACGCGCCGTCGACCGCGGCCTGCGCCTCGAGCGTCATCGTGATCGTCAAGCGGCCGGGGAGAAATCCGAGCCGTGAGTAGAACCCGATGTTGTCCATCGTGCGAGGCATCGTCTCGAGCCCGATGACCGACGAACCCTGCGCCTTGAGCCACTCCACGCCGCGGTTCACAATCTCCTTCCCCATCCCGTTGCCCTGATACTCCGTCCGCACCGCGAGCGGACCCATCCATCCTTCGGCGCCCGAACGGTGCACCATGTTGAACGCGGCGATGTGATCGCGATCATCGCGCCAGATCATCGCGCCCTCAGCCGCGTCCTCCAGCGCGTAGCGCCAGATCGACGGATTCAGAAACGGCACGCGCACGCCGACCATACCGTCGCGGCGATAGCGCTCCGTGAACGACTCGCTGAATACCTGGTTCAGCTCGGCGATGTCGGCGGCGGTCGCCCGGCTCGGACCGTCGAACGCCTGCGGACGAAAAGCGCGCGACGTCGCCATCAGTCCGCCGCTCCGGCGTGAAGCGCGAGCACCGGGTCGCCGCCGCGCGGCGACTCCATATCGACGCGCGACGTTCCCGCTTCGTCGTCGTAGCTCACGGTGATCACGCGATCCACCGGCGCCTCGCGCACCGACTCGATGTGCGTGATGAGGATGATCTGCTCGAAACGGTCGTGCAGCCGCTGCAGAAGACCCACGACGTTCTGGCGCCGCGACTCGTCGAGCGAGCCGAACACCTCGTCGAGCACGAGGAGCGAAAAAGACTGACCCGCGCGTTCCGCGATCATCTCTGAAATTGCAAGACGGAGCACGAGGTTGGCGAGGTCCTCTTCACCGCCCGAAATGACGGGCTTGGGGATCGCGTCCTCGAGGAGGACGATCTGGTAGTCGTCGTCCAGTTCGAATTCAGTATACCGGCCGTCCGTCAGATCCCGGATGTACCTGCTCGCAAGGTCGGAGATCTCCGGGCGCATGGCCACGTTGAGCTCCGTCCGGAGGTCCGAAAAGGCGCGATCCAGCTCATCGTGCAGGCGACGGTCGCGGCCGAGCACGGCTAGGCGCTCCTCGCCCCGCGACAGCTCGGCGCGCGCCTGTTCGGCGGCCGTCAGGGCGTTCTTGGCCGCGGCAAGCTCCGTCTCCGCGCCCATTGCCGCGAGCTCCGCCGAGCGAAGCTCGGCCTCCGCGGAGTCGAACTTCCCGCGAAGCGCGTTAAATGCGTCCTCCGAGAATCCCAACGCTTGCGCCTGGCGCGCGACGTCGGCGCGGCGCCGCTGAATCTCGTCGAGCTTTGCCCGCACCGTGGTGCGCTCTTCGACCAGCACCGGCTCGCGCTCGAGCTGTGCGGCGAGCTTCGTCGCGCGCACGGCCAGCGGCGTCAAACGGTCGACCAGCGCGCGAACCGCGACATGACGCGCGGCGTCGTAGTTGACCGCCAAACCAGCCAACTCACGCGCTACCACGACCTGTCGTTCGTCTTTCGCGACCAGATCCGCCTGTATCGTGGACAGCGCCCGCAATCCCGCCTGAATCTCGACGACCCGCCGCTCGAGCTTGGTCGCCGCATCGGTCAGCTCGCGACGGCGCTCGCCGAGCGTCGTGATCTCCGGCGGCACGGGCGCGAGCTGCTCCATGCGCGCGCGAAAATACTTGCCGTCGACGGTGATCGTCTCGATCTGGTTGTCCAGCACGTCGAGCACGGCGCGAAAGTGCGTGCCGAGCGGCCGAGCGCAGATCGGGCAGATGCCGCCCTCGCCCAACTCGACGATCTGCTCGCGCTGGGCGCGGACGTCCTTCAGCTGCTCGATGAGCGCTTGCCGCTTCGTCTCCGCTTCCTGCTTGTCGCGTACCCAGTCGGTCTGCGCGGCCTCGAGGGCTCGTTGAGTCTCATCGAGCGACTCGCGGGCCTGCTTCAGCGACGCCGCGATCTCCGTCTCCAGCGACGGTGTGACTTCGATCTTCGATGCCCGCTCGCGCAGTTGCGCGATCTCCTTGGCGAGCGTGGCGACGGTCTCGGTCAGCGTTCGCTTGCGCCCGGCCTCGGCTGCGCTCCGGTCGAGCTCTTTGAGCTCCGCCTCGAGCGACGAAAGTGGCGCCAGCTCCTTCGCGACTCCGTCCAGCTCGGCGCGCGCTGTCGCCGCGTCACCCAGCTCGCGGTCGACCCGAGCGATCTCGCGCTCGACACCCGCCAGTTCGCCGTCGGCGACGCGCGATTCGGCGGCGAGGGCCTGCGAGCGCTCGCGATCGCGCTGCAGCGATTCCCAGCGAGGCGCGATCTCTTCGACGGCGCGGCGCGCCGCGGTTCGTCGAAGGCCGGAATCATTCGCCTTGCGCGTGCTCTCGGCGATGCGCGTCTTCGCGTCGGTGAGCGCGCCTTGAACGACCTCGGGGTCCGGCATTCCGGAGCGCAGCCCCGTCGCCTCGGCGATGAGCGTCTTCCGACGCTCGCGCGCCAGGTCCTGCGCCGCTCGCAGCCGCTCGTAGCCGAGCACGCGCGAGAGGAATTGGCCGCGCTCGGTCGGGCCCATCGCGGCCATCACGCTGAGTTCTTTCTGCCCGGTGAAATAGGTATGGAAGAACTCGTCGCGGTTCATCCCGAGCCGGCGCGCGAGGACGTCGGTGACCCCGGAGATGGAGGTCGCGATCGGCGACGACGCGCCGTCGAGGTACAGCTCGGCGTTGGTCAGCCCGCGCGAGACGCGATAGCGATGCGCGCCGAGCTCGAACTCCAGTTCCACGTTGACGACAGCGCGCGGGCCGGCGCGGTAGGAACGAATCGACTCTCGCTTTCCGCGCGCGGCGGGAGCGCCGTAGAGCGCCCAGGCGATGGCCTCGAGAAGCGTGGATTTGCCGGACCCGTTCGGTCCGATGATCCCGGTAATGCCCGTCGAAAAGTCGATGTGCGTGTCGACGTGTTGCCGAAAGTTCGTGAGGTGCAGGCTGTTCAGTCGCATCTCACGCCTCGATCGGCGCCGGCGGCGTGGAGACCACGGCAGCGACCTGCGCTTCGTCGAGGTACGCGACGGCGCGTTCGATCAGCGCGTCGCGGTCAATGTCGGCGTCGATGGTCCTGGTCGCCAGTTTTTCGCGCACGATCTCGTTGAGCGACGGCCGCCGCATCGGCGCTCCGGATGTCGTGACGCGGTGCAGCTCGGGGCGGCGGAGGTCGAGCTGGAAGCTCAGCGCGCGGCGCTTGTACTCCCGGATCGACTTGTGATCCAGCTCGCGCGCGACGTGCCGCGGAATGTCCCACACCGTGAGACGCACGATCTTATCATCGATTCCGTCGACGCACGCGTCGACGATCGAGCGAATTCGATCGTCGATGTCCGACGCGGCGAGATTGCGGGCGTTGATCTGGGGAAGCTCGATCAGAGGGCGCGATGGTGGCAGCAGATGAAACCGGTGTTCACCCGTGGCGAGGTCGCGCTCGATGAATCCCTTCCCCTTCGGTCCGGTTTCGCCCTTGGGATCCTCCTCGCGCCGCTCACCCCACGTGTCGACGCTCGTGTAGTCGATCGAGCCGCTGAAGTACGTGTTCGTTTTGACTTCGCGATACACGTGGTAGTGGCCAAGCGCGATGTAGTCCCACGCCGGAGCGTTCAACTCCGACGGCGACACCTCGACGGGCGGACGGTCCCACGCGACGCTGTCCGTCAAGCCTTCGATGCCGCAGTGCATCGCCAGGACGTTGAACCGCGCGTTCGAATCGACTGTGAACGACGGCTTCACCAATCCCGGTACGTCCGGCACCGCCAGGACTGAAAGGTCGAGGTGCGGGAACGACAGCCGTCGCGGTTCGCGGTCCACGACGTCGAGACCGTTGAGCTGGGCGAAGAGCTGCAGAATGCCGCCCGTCTCACTCGTGCGCGGCGTGTCGTGGTTACCCGCGACGAGAACGATCGCCGACTCCGGAAGGGCGCTGACCAACCGGTTGAACTGGAGGAAGGCGTGGACGATCGCCTGATTCGAGGGTCGGACGTTGTGAAAGACGTCCCCCGCGACGACGACGAGCTCGGGCCGCAAATCGATGATTCGATCCACCACCAAGCGGAACGTCGCGGCGACGTCGGCTTCGCGCTGGTTGACTCCGGTCGGTGTCAGCCGTTGGTACTGCCGGTAGCCAAGGTGCAGGTCGGAGAGGTGAACCAGGCGCATGCGGCGGGTGGCGTTGAACGAATCTAACGCTCTCGACGCTCTGCGGTACGCATGTGTTGGATGATTCTCATCTGCAGTCGGAGCGCGGCCGCGGCGGGAGGATTCGTCACCGACGTCATGACGACGATGTTGAACCACGACTCGCTGAGCCATCCGCGCCTTCGATCGAGCACCATCGTCCCGCTCACCGTCCCCTGCTCGAGCACGACCTGGGACGCCGCCCCCGGGCCGCTCGCCGGCTGCATCTCACCGCGCATCGAGACGAACGCCAGTTCTCCCGCGTGGGTCACCGAGTCGAGGCGAAGCGTCACGCGCAGCATTCCCGAGAGCTGCGCGCCGAACTCGGTGCCCGACGGCAACGGCATCTCGCGCAGCCACGTTTCGCCGACCTTGATCGGCCCCTTGGGAAACGTCGCCGGCATCAACGACACGAGGTGGGCGACTTCGCGCGGCGCTCCGCCCGCGGGCTCCATGGCCAACAAACCTTCGGGGGTGACGCGGAAGCGCACCCGTTGACCACGGAGGCGAGCCTCGATCTGCCGAGCCGCGACGAACCCGCGCTGGTCGGTGCTCCAGAGCCGTACCGAGTCGGTGACGGCTAGGACGGGCGTCTCATCGTTCGCCTCTCCCTCGACGATCACCCGGGAGAACATGGCCATCGTCGTTACGAGACTCGCCGGACCCACCCCCGTTCGCGCGACCCCCGCGCCGGTATAGTCTGTTTGCTGGTCGAGGCGCATGCGAAGTGTGTCGCCGGCCCTCGGCCGGATCTGCAGCAGCACCTCCTGCGCGAATGCGCCGTGGACCGAGGCGACCGCGAACAGCCCAACGCTTGCGCCGATGCGGAACCGCCGCGGGAACATGCGAGGGCTCAGAATCCGTACGGGTCGTCGGCCGGCGCCGAGCGAATCGCGGCCGCCGGCTGACGCTCGGCCGGCTGCGACGCGACGATGGGCTTCAACTGCGAGAGGAAGAACTTCTTCACGTCGGCCGGGCGCTCGCGCAGCGTCGCGTTTCGTGCCCGAATCACTTCCTCGTCGTCGCGAATGCCGACTGCGTCGCGCACCCAATTCAGCGTGACGGACGGATCGAGCGAGCGCAGGCTGCGGAGCACGGCCGCGTCGAGGTCGATGTCCACCGACTGCGGATACTTCTCGATCCCGTCGCGGCCGCGCATGATGGCCGGCCGCGGAAATCGGACGAAGATCGGCTGCGTGAAATGTGGATGACGCACCATCAGCTGCCCCTTTTCCAGCGTCGCGAGCTTGGTCTTCACAGCTTGGCTCAACACTGCGTACCCCGGAGTCGCCAACTCGTCGGCGTCCATGCGGCCAAAGAGCGCCGTCCCCGAATTGCCGACGACGCGGCGATGGACCTGTGAACGGAATTGCTGCGCTCCGAAGAGCACGAGACCGAGGTACCGGCCGCGTTCCGCGAGATCGAGCAGCATCTTTCGCACATAGGTGTCTTGTCCATCGTTCGGCGCGTACCTGTTCAGCTCGTCGACGAACACGATGACGTGATTCACGCCGAGGTCGCGCTTCTCGAGGTGCTCGCGAAGGCGAGTAACGACGCGCGCAAAGATCAGGTTCTGCGCGTCCTCCTCGAGCGAGGCGACGTCGATCACGTACACCGTGCGGTCTTGAAAGCTCCCGAACGGCAGGTCGCTGACCGTTCCGGCGTCGGTGACTAGCCCGGCGCACCGGGTGGAAATATTGGTTAGTCGGTTCCGGACCTTGCGGATCGTCGCCACGTGGTGCGTCCGCCACCCCTCGTTCCCCTTGTTCTCCATCGCGGAGAGCAGGTCGCGGAACCACATCTCGAGATCAGCAAACGAACGCACCAGGTAGCGTTTGTTCCCGAGGAGCGGGTCCGAAAAATCGCGGTCCACGATCCGCTCGCGAATGAAATCGATCAGCGCATCGGCCTTGGCGTCCACGTCGTCCTTGTTGAGCAGCACCTCAGCGTATTGCAGCACCTCGCGGAGGCCCCATGTGAGCGGCGTCACATTGTGCGTCAGCTCGTCGTTGGAGCGAAGGGTGTTGAGCGAGAACCCGTCCGACTTGAACGGCGCGAAGTACTGGACGTTCTCGAACGGGACGGCCGGGACGCCGCACTTGTCGTAGAGGGCCGCGTCGCGGTCGTCGATCGTGCCGGGCTGGTCCAGGAAGCAGAGGTCCGGCCCTTTGACGTTGAAGCACACCGCCGCGATCGATCCCTTCTGCTCGGGGAAATGCGTAAAGATCGAGCCCATGATCCACTCGATCGCGCTCGTCTTCGTCGCCAGCCCCGACACGCCGGTGATGTTCAGGTGCGCCGCTTCCGGCCCGATCAGGAAATCGGCGTCGAGGTAGATCGGCGCGTCGGTGCCGCCCGCGTGATACACGCCGATCGGAATGCCCGTGCGCGCGCCGTCGCGCAGATAGGCGTCCATGCGCAGCGCGACCTCCACGTCGTCATCCGCGGCCAGAAACACCTGCCCCATCCCCACCGGCTGCAGCGGTTCCTCGGGGATCTGTCTGAGCACCGCCGCGGTGTACAGCCGGATCTCCGCCCGGCGCGTCGCCGCGAGCGACGCCGACGTCGGCGCGCCATCGTGGCCGAGGACGTCGTGCAGCGGCGTGGCGAGGTCGGTGTAGCTGAACCCCTCGACGACGACGCCGTAGATCTGTGGGATCTGGCCGTTGACCGGCGCGTCGCCCTGCACGCGAACGATCGTGCCGATGCCGACGGGCGAATCGAGCGCCGTCCAGAAATGAAATTCGTGCGGCGTGTTCGGCTTGCGCTCCGTGGCGACGACGCGGCCGAGCGCGGGAGTGGCTGATTCGTTCGGGGGGAGGGTCACATCACCGCTCGGAGAAACTCTTCACAGTCGCGAACTCCGTAGACCATCTTGTCCCATCGCCCGTCCGGCAGCGCCAGCGGCGCCGCCTCGGCGAGGATCCATCGCGAAACTTCGTCGGCGCGCGCGCCGATGTCATCTCGGCCCGACGGCGCCGAAACCTCGACACGTACGAGTCCCCACATCGGGTCGCGCCCGGCTCGGTCGCGGAGGCGCAGATACCAACTTGCTACGGGCGCCCGTTTTTCGGGGTTGATCGAGAAGACGCTCGTTCGCTCAGCCGCGCCGAGCCCCAGTGTCACGCGCAGCGCGTCTCCCTGCACATAGAGCGTGCGGTGGCTCTTCACTACACCGATGGCGCACGCCGACCGGGCGATCGGCTGGGCAGCGCTGATGCCACCGTCGATCAGCAGCGGTCGCGTTTCCGCGGCGCACCACTGCTGCGCCAACGCGTGCTCCAGCGACTCCCTGTCGTTCCGCACGAGGTTGCGGGCGAGCTCACGCAGGGCGAGCGGATGTTCGATCGTCTCTGCCGCGCCCGCCGTCGTGTCGCGGACGTGAGCGCCGCCCGCGTCGAGCGCGTGCCGGTCCGACGCGCTCAGGTATCGCGCGGGAACGTAGATGCGCTGATCGACGCGATGACTCCACGTGAACATGCGCCGGTCGCGTCGCTCGCGGATCACGGCGCCGATCGTCCCCGCGACGATCGGCACGCCGCCGGGCCGGTACATCTTGACCGTGCTCTCCTGACGTCCGTCGAGGAACGCGGCGATCGCTACCTCGGGATCGCCCACCGCGATCGCTCGCAGGTCTCCACCTTCGATCACCGTTGCCTGGGCGAGCTTCGGAGGATCGGCCGTTTCCGCGACGAACTCCAACGGAGCCTCGCCTTCGATCGCTTCGCCGTCCGGAAAAATTGACGCGAGCCAGCGGCCGATCGCGTGGCCGGGTCGCACGCCGGCCCGGTCTGGACTCGCGCTCGTCGCCGTCACGAACCGGCCCGCCCCGCAAGTACGATCACGGGCCACACGATTCTTCGTGGAGCGCCGTCCTGCCAGATCGCGTGGAGCTCCGCCTCGACGGCCACCACGGGGTCCACTCCGTTCGCTTTCACGTAACGCGACGTCGCCGACATGCTCCTCATGTAGCCAGCGATCTGTGGCAGCGTCCAGTCGTTTTCCAATGAAAACGGCGGCGCGTCGATTCGCTCGAATGGAAACGGGATCGTCCGGTACTCCGAGTCGACGTACTTCCGTTCTGGCGGCCAATACGAGCCGATGTCGTCGAACATGAACCTGCGCAGCACTTCTCCGACGTCGCCTTCCATGCGCGGCGCGGCGTAGGTCCACGCGACGATCGCCGCGTCGGGACCGCTCGCGACGCGTTTGACCTCCGCGTAGAACGCGTCGTTCGCGAACCAGTGCAGCGCCTGCGCGACAGCGATCGCATCGATCGAGTCGGATCGGATCGCGGCGCGCTCCGCCGAGCACGCGGCCAAGCCGACGCTCGGATCGCTCGACGCCCGCGCCAACTGGTCGGCGCTCAGATCGGTCCCCACGACGAACTCGAACCGCCGGGCGATGTCGACGGTCGCCTGACCCGAGCCGGCGCCGCAATCCCACGCGATGCGCCGCCGCGGTGCGAGCGACGCGAAGTAATCGATGAGCGCCGCCGGATAGCGCGGACGAAACGCGGAGTACGCTGCTGAGACTGACGAGAAATGATCGGCGGGACTGCTCGCGCCGCTCACCGCACGACCGCGACCGCGACGCCGTCGTGGGTCGGCACGATGATCCCCAGCACGCGCGAGTCGCTCGCCAGACGGCGATTGAACTCCCTGACCGCGCGTGTGCGATCGTCGGTCTCTTCCTGCTCGTACACTCGGCCGCCCCACAGCGCGTTGTCGGCGATGATCAGCCCGCCGGGCCGCACCAGTCGCAGCGCCCAGTCGAGGTACGTCGGCAGCGGTTCCTTGTCAGCGTCGAGGAACATCGCGTCGAAGCGCTCGCCGTCGAGCGACGGCAGCACGTCGAGCGCGCGGCCGACTTTCACCTCGATCCGATCCGTGAGCCCCGCTCGCTCGATGTAGCGCCGCGCGAAATCGGCGTGCTTGGGCTCGATCTCGATCGTGAGAAGCCGGCTTCCCGGCGGCAGCGCGCGAGCCATGCAGATCGCCGAGTACCCGCCCAGCGTTCCGACCTCGAGCACGCGTCGCGCGCCGATGGACGTGAGCAGCACCTGCAACAGCCGGCCTTCGTCGGCCGAGATGGCGATCGGCGGAAGTCCGGTGCGGTCGGCTTCCTCGCGCAGCGCCGACAGGATCTCATCTTCGGCGCTGAACAATCCGGCGATGTAGTCCCCAGCTCGATCTGACATCGTGGCTACTCTGCCTCGGTGCTATTCGACGCCGATGTCCCAGGCTTGCTGCAGATCCTTGCGCGAGTAAGCGCGGAACGCGGTGAGCGTCTGCGTCCGCTGGATCCCTGGGACGGTCGGAAATACCTCGGTCACCACGTGCGCAATTTGATCGTACTGCGACACCCGCACGATCGCGACGAGATCCCAGTCGCCCGAGACCGAATACACCTCGGTCACGCCCTCCACGCCGGCGAGCATGTTCGCCGCCGTGGGAATGAGCGTCGGATCGACGCGGATCAGCACGATCGTCGTGATCATTCGATGGACGGCGCGGGTGGACAGGGTGGCACGTTGAGGAGCCACAGCCCCGAGATGCGATTCTTGTCGTCTACGTCGAACAAGAGGTCTTTGGCGACCCGCACCGTGCGCGCGCCGCGCGGCGCGCCGAGACGGAAATGAAAGTTGCGCTGCCCCGCGTCGGCTTCGGCGAACAGATGCGTGTCGACTTCCAGCGACGTGACGTCCGCCTTCGTCTTGCTCACGGGGATGACGACCTGCACGTCCTCGATCTGCGTCGGGAGCGACAGCGCGGAGAGCTGACGCACGTCGGGCCACACCGCGACCTCGACGCCCGCTATCCGTCCCGCCGCCACGTCCAGAATGACCCACGAGCCGTCGGATCCCTCGAGACCCACCGAGCCCGACAGCCCATCGCCCGACGTCCGCGGCGACAGTTGCGCCGAAAGAATGTCGGTGTCGGGGTCCCACGTGTATTCGACTGCTGCCGGCGCAGCGTCGGCCGGCTGAATGTCTACGGCAACCTTCACGAAACCTCTCCTCCACTCGAGTCGAGCGTCAATCTCGCACCGAACGCGGCGACGACCAGTTCCGATTTCACGCGCCGCCCATCATCGTCCCGCACTCCTCCCCCGTCGCGGCTAAGATAAGCCCGCGGCAACGATTCGACGAACCCCCTCGAACACGTCGGCGGTCGGGGCCGCGAACGAGACGCGAATCCATTCCGGCGCGCGGAACGCCGAGCCGGCCACCACCGCCACGTCGTGGGCGTCGAGCAGACGTTCGGCGGCGCGGGTGCCCGGCTCCGGATCGTCGGGGGACGCCTGGCCGATGCGCACGAACAGATAGAACGCACCCTCGGGCTCGAGCACCTCCAACCCTCCGGCACGAAGCTGGCTCAGCGCGCCGTCGCGACGTTTCCGCAGCTCGCGCATCATCTCGGAGAGGGCGGATTGGTACGCGTTCGTGTCCGCCAGCGCCGACAGCGCGGCGTGCTGCGAGATCGTCGTCGCGTTGGAGGTCGTGTGCGACTGGAGCGCGGCCATCGAACGCGCCAGCGCCACCGGAGCGATCGACCACCCGATGCGCCACCCGGGCATCGCCATCGACTTCGCCAGGCCATCCACGACGACAAGTCGCCCGACGACGGCGCGACCGAGAGCAGCGACGTCGCCTCGCCGGTGTAGCAGATGCCCCGATAGATCTCGTCGCTCAGGATCCACCAACCCGATTCGTCGGCGAACGCGACGATCTCCTCGAGCTCGGCGCGAGAATACACGGCGCCCGTGGGATTGCTCGGCGAGTTGAGGATGAGACCGCGCGTCTTCGCGGTGCGCCCGCGCGCCAGCTCGCGCGCCGAGATCTTGAATCCGTTCTCGCGCGGCCCGGTCACCGGCACGGCCGTCGCGCGGGCGATAGTGAGCATTTCGTAGTAACTGGTCCAGCCGGGCGTCGGGACGAGCACCTCGTCGCCGGCGGCGAAGAGCGCGAAGCACGCGTTGAACAGCGCCTGTTTGGTCCCCGCCGACACGACGACCGAGCTGGCGTCCACCGGCGCCCCTCGCCGCCGCGCGGCGTCCTCGGCAATGATGGCGCGCAGGGGCTCGATGCCGGCGACCGACGTGTACCGTGTGGCGCCGGCGTCGAGCGCTCGGTGCGCCGCGTCGATCACGAACCGCGGCGTCGGGAAGTCCGGCTCTCCCGCCCCGAGGTCGATGATCGACCGCCCTTCCGCCCGCAGCCGTTTCGCCCGCGCCGACGCCGCGATGGTGGCGGATTCGTGCAGATGATGGATGTTCGACGAAGGAGTGTAGTTGGTCACCGGTCGCCTCACGCAGCTATACTTTACGTCCCCCGCCCGACCTCATCGCGTCCCGACGCCTTCCGTCGATCCCTAATGTCGTCCGTCGATCCAGACAGCGCATCACCAGCCATCTCGCGCGGCCAGAACGCCGTGATCGTTCTCCCGCACGACTGGGCGTCGATCGCTGAGTTTCTGGCCCCGCTCATCGAGCGCATCGACGCCGACGCGGCGGACGTTCAACTCCTCGTCGCGACCGCTGACGCCGACGTCGCCGCGAATGTGATCGCCGCGAGCGCACGCCTCATCGGCGAGCGCCCCATTCGCGTCCTCGCCGCGACATCGGCGCCGCGCGCCACCCGCCTCGCCCGGATTCGTCCGCCGCACGTCGTCGCCGGAACGCCGACGACGCTCGTCGATCTCGTCCGCGCCAGCGCGCTCAAGCTCGCCGACCTCAACACAATCTGCATCGCCTGGGCCGATGAGCTGGTCGCGCGCGACGAGTCGGCGTCGCTCGAGACGCTGATGGCCGAGGTGCCGAAAACCGCCGCCCGTACGATCGTGGCATCCGTCGTCACCCCCGCGGTCGAGGAACTGGTCGAACGATACGCGCGGCGCGCGCGACGGGAAGTCGCGCGCGTTCCGGAAGGGCGCGAGCCGATCGCCCTTGAGTACGTGCTCGGATCACCCGCCACGCGCGCGGTCACGCTGCGCCGCCTGCTCGACGAGATCGATCCCGGGTCCGCGCTGATCTTCGCCCGAGAGGCCGAGAGCCGGGCCGTCGGTCGGCGGTCAGCTTCACTCCCTCGGCTACGCCGACGACGGCGAAGTTCGCTGCGCCGCGGCCGCCGCTCCGGGAACGGCGCTGGCCGTCCTGTACGACTTGCCGGCGACCCACGAAGAGCTTCGCGAGGCCGTCGCCGGCGCGGCGCGGCGCATCGCGCTCATTCAGCCGCGCCAGCTGGAAAGCCTTCGCGCGCTCTCGCTCAATGGCACGCTCAAGCCGCATCGCCTGCCCGAGGCCGCCGCGGCGTCGCGGGCGCGCGACGCGAGCGTGCTCGGGCAACTCCGTGCGCTGCTCGAATCGGGAACCGCATCGCGCGAACTCTTGTCCCTCGAGCCGCTGCTCGACGAATACGACGGCGCCGAAGTCGCGGCGGCGGCACTCAAGCTTCTCGAGCAGGAGCGTTTGGCCGAGCGAGCCCGCGTCGGCCGCGCAGGAACGTGCGGCGGCGAGTGAGCGTCCGGCTCATGCGCCTCCCCCCCGAGCGCACGCCGGCCCCATGGTCAGCCTGTTCGCCAGCGTCGGCGCGCGAGAGAACGTGCGCCCCGCGGACCTGATCGCGATGATCACGAGCAAGGCAGGCGTCGCCGGGACCGACGTGGGGCGAATCGAGATTCGCGAATCGCACTCGACGATCGAGGTGGCGAGCGAGCTCGCCGATCAGATCATCGATCGCGCGTCCGGCACGGTGGTGAACGGTCGGCGCGCACTCTTGCGCCGCGACGAGGGACCTCCTCGCCGGGGCGACCGGCCCCCGCCGCGCCGTGAGGGCGCGGGCCGACGTGAGGGTGCGGGCCGACGCGAGGGCGCGGGGCGGCGCGACGGCGGGGGCCGCGATGAGCGACGGCCGCGCGAACCGCGCGCCGGCGGCTTCCGGCCGCGGGATCGTCAGGATGACCGGCCTCGCCGCGACCGCGACTCCGACGACCGACCTCCCCGGGGCCCGCGCGGTCCGCGCCCCTCGCCGCGCGCGTGATCTCCGACGGCTCCTTCTCCAGCGGCCGCGCCGGGTGGATCGAGGTGATCTGCGGCGTGATGTTCAGCGGCAAGAGCGAGGAGCTCATACGGCGCGTTCGTCGCGCCATCATCGCGAAGAAGCGGATTCAGGTCTTCAAGTCGCATCTCGACGAGCGCTACGCCGGCATCTACCAGGTGTCGAGCCACGACGGGCGCACGGTGAACGCGGAGCCGGTCGACACCACCGAGCAGATCGCTCGACTGCTGCTGCCGCGATACCCAGGTCGTGGCGATCGACGAAGCGCAGTTTCTCGACGCCGGCATCGTGGATCTGGTGACGACGGTCGCCAATCGCGGGCTGCGCGTGATCGTCGCCGGCACCGACACCGATTTCCGCGGCGAGCCGTTCGGCGCGATGCCGCAATTGCTCACCGTCGCCGAAGTGGTGGACAAGCTCCACGCGATCTGCGTCGTGTGCGGCAACCCGGCCAGCCGGAACCAGCGGCTCATCGAGGGCAAGCCGGCGCGTTACGACTCGCCGACGATCATGGTCGGGAGCGCGGAATCGTACGAAGCGCGGTGCCGCGCCTGTCATTCGGTGCCGCGACGCGACGAGGATCAGGGACGGCTGCTCTGAGCAGCCGCTCCCTGATCCTCGTCGCCCACTTCTCCCACCCTCCTCCCACTTTGCCGGCGCGGCGTTACGGACCGCCGGGCGTGAGGCTCTTGTACAACTGCCCGATCGTCGTCGACTTCACGCGCACCGGATCGAGCTCGTAGTAGCGATTGTCGAGGAAACGCCCCGTCGTCGGAAAGTACGGCGGCGGATTGATCACCGCGCACCGGTCGTAGCTGTACCGCTTGACGTACCCTTCGCCGCTCACGAGACCCACCGCGTCCACGGTTGTTCTGAATCAGGCCGCCGGTGAGGAACAGACACCCGCGGCCGTCGGTCGACGTCCCGCATGTGAGCGCGTTGTTCGGACCGACTGTTGTAGTTCTCGACCGTGAACGACGTGCCGAGCGCCATGATGACCGCGTGCAGATTCAGGTCCGGCGTGTCGTCCATGCTCCGATACACGTTGCTCGTACCCGTCTTGATGATCTGCGGCGTGTTGATGCTGTTGTCCGCCACGTACGTGTTCTGGCCCGAGATCGTGCCCAGGATGTCGACGCACAGGCCCTTGGCCGGGTCGTTGGCGTAGCGAATGTCGTCGAGAATGACGACGGTGTTCGGCGTGTATAGCGTGACGTCGCCGCGCACGACGCCGCTGATGCCGATCGTGCCGGCGACGTAGATCACGCCCTTGGTGTTCGTGTTGAATCCGCGGTACAACGGGTAGAGGTACTTCGCGTCCCACGTGCGCTTCGCCGCGATCGTCGCGTTCGGCGTCGTCGAATACAGCTTCCACGACCCGTACTGATCGGTCGGCGTGAACGTCGAGTCCTCACCGCCCTTGTGAATCAGCGCGTCCGTGTAGCCCAGCGCGTGTCGTGCGCGCCACGGCGACAAGGTGCGGGTCGCCGCCCAGATAGCAGCGCGCGTTGGCGTGCTGCAGCACGTCCGCTGAACGTGGCGTTGCTCGTCTTCACCGAATCCGCTTCCGCGCGGGAGCGCGCGATGTTGGCTGCCGACAGCGCCGCCAGGGCGACCGCCCGCGGTCACCGTGTCGAACCACGTGTTGCCCGACCCCGAGTGGATAGTGCGCCGCGAACGGGAAGAACTTGAGCGCCGTGTCACCGCTCGTGGCGACCTTGTGCCAGTCGCCGCAGTTGAGCAGCGACGAGGCCGACGGCAGCGAGCCGCTCGGCCAGTCGCGCGCGCAGCCACGAGCGTTGTCCGGCGTTCGCCGTGTAGACGCGGAAGAAGCCTTCGTTCGCGCCAGTCGAATCGCCGCTCGCGTCGAGGTCCGTCGCGACGAACTCGATGCGCATCAGCACGCCGGTCGACGCGCCGGTGTGTCGGCGGCGTGAAGTTGAATCCGCTGACCGTTGCCAGACCGCTGAGCGACGAGAGCGACGTCAGCGACGGGAGCTACGATCGGTTTCTGTTCGACCTCGATATCCTTTCGACGAACGTCGCCGCGCCCGCGTTCACGATCATCGGCGCCGCGGTGCCGACGTCGTCGTTGAAACGTCGCGCCGCCGGTTCCGATCGTGATCGTGTCGTTCGACCAGACCGGACCCCAGAGCGCGTCGCCGTTGGCGAACACGATCGTTCCGCCCGACGCGTTGTTCTCGCTGTTCGTCCAGTAGGCGAACTTCGCGAAGCTCTCCTGCGACAGCTCGAGCCGGCGCACGAAGCCCGTGCCGTTCCGGTCACGCGCTTCGGCGACGACGCTGGCGAAGCGACCGAATTGGCCGCTCGTCGAACCCGTCGGACCGGCGTACAGGTTCACAGTCATGCCCGGCACCGTCTGGCCGTCAGCCGTGCCGATCGGTGCCTTGATTCATCAGCGTCACGTAGCTCGTGTTCGGCAGCGCCGCCGGATTGAAGTTGAGCTCGGCCTTGCCGATCTGGAGCGCCGCCTCGGACGCGTACTTGAGGTCGTCTTCCTTCTCGTACGTCTTGCCCAGGAGCGTGGCGTTGGCCGAGAGGTAGATCGACGAGATCGCGAGCGCGCCGACACCGATCACGAAGAACATCGACGACGAACAGCGCCGCGCCCTTGCGGCGCGCACGCCGCGCCGTTTCGCCTCGAACGATGAGAGGCGCTTCATGGGTCGAGTACCCTCATGGAATGGCAACCGGGGACGAGCGGTCGTCGGCGACGTCGCCGGCGTGCAATCCACGCGCGGCCACCGCGTAGATCCACGTCTGGCCGCTCTGCACGTCGGTGTCGCGGAACGAGTAGACGTGCTGCCCCGGCCGGCACGCTGGCGAACGGCTCGTCGAACGTCGTGACGCTCGACAGCCGTCGATACATCGCGTACCGCTCGACGTCCTTCTCGCCCGCGCCGTCGTCGACCGACTTCGTCCACCCGATCGACACGTAGGTCTGCGGAATCGTCGTCCCGTTGCCGACCGTCACCGACGCCGTCACCGACGTCGGACGCGATCGGCGGTTGGCCGCACGTCGAGTGGTGGAGCAAGCCCGCGTTCATCAGATGGATCGTCGCGATGCTGCTGGCGCGAACGTCGGTGTCGCTGGACTGCGGATCGTGAAAGACGCTCGTGAACTGCACGCGCACCTCGCGAACGCTGTCCGTCAGCGCCGAATGTCCCGGTGTCGGCCTGCGTACCGTGAATCGCCGCCGAGTGCATGATCGGCAGCGCCGACGGAGCGATCTCGGTCAGATTGCCGAGCGTGTCCGTCTTGAAGTAGTGGAAGATCGTGTCGCTCCGGGTTGTAGACGATGCCTCGCGCGACCATGCGCGGCGCGCGCGCGTTCACGCGGCGAAACAGGATGTACTCGTTGCTGTAGACGAGCTCGTCGAATCCGCGCGACATCCAGTACGAGATCGTCTCCGCGTTGCTCGGCACGCCCGGCGCTCGTCATGTAGGTCGTGTTCGGGATAGATCTTCGTCGTGCCCGGCAGCGTGATGCGGTCCGCGGTCTGTCCGCAGCACGTCGACCGCCGCCGAATCCGCGTCGGGATTGATGTAGACCGCACCGATAGTCGCCCGTGTCGAGCGCGACGAGGTCGGCGTTGAACGTGAGGTCGAGCGTGTCGCGCCATGACGAGCAGCGGCTGCTGATCGACGACGCCGACGCCCGCCACGCGCAGCTCGCGCTCGAGCATCGAGACGGCGAACCGCGAGTTCTGCTGCGCGTCGAGACAGCCCGACTGCGTCGAGACCGACGTCCGACTGCTTGCGGAAGAGCTTCGTGCTCAGCCCGATGACCGCCAGCATCAGCGACATCGAGACAGGATCTTCGAGCAGCGTGAAGCCGCGGCGGCTTGCGGAGTGTCGGCGCGTTCATCGTGACCTCCGACCTAGTAGGGTGCGATGCTGGTCGTCTTGCGAACCGCTCCCTGCCACCTGGCGGTGCGTGACCTGCACCGTCACGATCTTGTAGTCGATCGTGTCCGTGAACGCGCCGCCGACGCGCTGCACCCACGTCTGCCGCGTGATACTGCGGATATCCGGCGATCGATCGATTCCGTCGCCACGTACACGCTCTCGATCGTCGGTATAGCGCGGCGCACCCTTCACGGCCTCGAGGCGGTCCGCCGCGAGCTGCGCGCCGTGATGCGAATGCGCGACGCTCGACGTCGCCTGCGACAGACGCACGGAGAACATGCCGAGCGCCGAGCATCACGCCGCCGAGAATCGCCAGCGCGACGATGACCTCGACGAGCGACAAGCCTCGACGCGGCGCGGCGCGTCGGAATGCGCAGCCGCTCGGGTGCTAACGAGTGGGGGCATCATTGGTTCGCCTGAATCCATTCGCCGGCGCTGCGCGTTGAGGCGATACCAGTCGACGCGTCCCGTCGCCTGCGTCACCGTGATCGCGCGGTACCACGGCGGCCCGTGCGCCGCGACCTTGATGTAGATCTCCGCGTCGGTGCTCGACTGAGCCGTCGCGATGGAACGTGACGGTCGGATAGCCGTTGAGCGTGGCGATCGCCGACGCCGTTCACCGGGCGGTGGATCGCCGTGCCGGAAACACCGTTCGACGCCACGGGATCGGTGAAGAGCACACCGACGTCGAGACCGCGCCACGTGACGTGCTCCGAGTCGCTCGTCGTGCCGCTGTTGTTCGCGTCCCAGAACGTGCGAATGCGCTCGCCGGTCGTATCGAAGCTGACGACCATGTCGTGCTGGCGCGTGATCGCCTGGCGCTGCGCGTACTGCAGCGTCGTGCGGACGATCGTCGCGATCGCGTCGGCCTTGATTCTCGTCGTGTCGATTCGCGGAAGCGCGCAGCGTCGATCATGATCGCCGATGATGACGACGACCACCATCATCTCGGCCATCGTGAAAGCCGGGTCGAGAGCATCCGCGGAGGTCTGTCGAATGTAAGACATACAATTGGTCCCCTCTGAGATCGGCCTCCGCTAAGGACGAGGAGTGCACCAGACGCTACCAGGCAGCGTGACGCTTGCATAGTCATTGTAGGCGGCAACATCCATCATTATTGGAGGTTCTGCCGCTAGCTGCGTGACTGGCTTAGCGCCGATCGTCGCGCAACAGGCCAAGTCGACCCGCGCAACCGATACCGCCATGGGCGTCATCGCCACGCTCCTCCCGACTTCCGCTCATCTCCAGCGGCTGCGCACGGCTATCCGCGACCGCCACCAGCTCGTCGGTCTGCGAGGACTGGCTGGCCCTTGTCGACACGTGCGAGCGGCAGGCCGGCCCGGGTCGCGGTGGTCGATTTGTTCGCCGGCGGAATCACGAACTTCGAGCGCGATTCGGCACCTCAAGCAGCGGCTGCCGCGACTCACCCTGATCGCCTACGTCGACTTCACGCCGGACCGTGCGCACGATCTGTTCGACGCCGGCCGTCAGGGCATGGATGCGCTCGT
This sequence comes from uncultured Gemmatimonadaceae bacterium, assembly GCA_963789315.1. GTDB lineage: Bacteria > Gemmatimonadota > Gemmatimonadetes > Gemmatimonadales > Gemmatimonadaceae > JAQBQB01. The sequence goes on from CAWBKI010000016.1 coordinate 631,551, forward strand.
CATCGCCGACCAGGACGATTCGCCCCGCGCCTGTTACTCGCCACGATCGAACAGGCCGAGTCGCGCAGCCTCGGCGCCGTCGTCCGGATGGCCCTCGACGGCATCGACCCGACGGCGCGTGACGCGGTGCTCCTGGCGGTGACGCGCGCTCACCAGCGGCTCTCGCCGGAGGGGCTGGCGCGATTGCTCGCCTTGCCGCAGCGTACGATTTCGCAGCGGCTCGCGCGCGCCGGATTTCCGGCGCCCCAACGATTGCTCTCGTGGGGGCCGCTTGATCGTCGCCGCGCATCTGCTCGAGGACCCGCACCGCAGCGCCGACCGCGTCGCGACAGCGCTCGATTTTCCGTCGGCAAGCGCGTTTCGCAATCTCTGCCAGCGCTACCTGAGCTCCACGCCGAGCGAGATTCGAGCGCGAGGCGGCGCGGCGTTCGTGCTCGAGACATGCTGCTCGAGATCGGCGCGCCGATCAAGGTTCTCGAGCTGTTTGCGGGCCCACCGACGCCCGAAACAGCCGTCGGCGCGAAGCCGTCCGTCGCTACGTAGATCGGTTCGCGTACGCCAGCGTGAGGAACTCCTCGCGCGTCCGCTGATCGGATCGGAACGAGCCTCGAATCGCGCTGGTGATCGTCTTGGAGTTCTGCTTCTCGACGCCTCGCATCATCATGCAGAGGTGATACGCCTCGATGACGACGCCGACGCCTTGGGGCTGGAGCACGTCGTCGAGCGCGGTGGCGATCTGCTCGGTCAGGCGCTCCTGCACCTGAAGACGCCGGGCAAAGACCTCGACCAGTCGGGCCACCTTGCTCAAGCCGACGATCTTCCCATTGGGGATGTACGCGATGTGCGCGCGCCCGTAGAACGGCAGCATGTGGTGCTCGCAGAGGCTGTACAGCTCGATGTCGCGCACCATGATCATGTTGCACGCGCCTTCGGCGTCGAAAAGGGCGCCATTCACGACCTGCTGGACGTCCATTTCGTAGCCGCGGGTCAGCCAGGCGAGGGCGGTGGCGACACGTTCTGGAGTGCGCTTAAGTCCTTGCCGGTCAGGGTCTTCTCCGATCAACTCGAGCTGGCGCCGGACGAGCCCCGCGAACTCGTCGTCCGCGCCTCGCCGTCGTCGGCTGAGTCCGGCTCGTGCTCGTCGTCAATCGAGAGATGCGCCCCGTCTTGCATATAGACTCCAAAAAGCAGGTTTTTCGTTGACGGGTTCCCGGCCCGCACATACCTTGGCCCCCGGGCGTAACCATCAAAAGGCGCCGGAGGACCTGACATGCTACTCGTTGGCCTCACCGGCAACATCGGGAGCGGTAAGTCGACGGTCGCCCGCATGCTGTCCGAACGCGGTGCAACGATCATCGACGCCGATGTTCTTGCCCGGCGCGCCGTCGAACTCGGAACCCCCGCATACACGAAGATCGTGGCGCGGTGGGGGAAAGCGGTGCTTTCCCCCGACGGTCACCTCGACCGCGCCGCCCTGCGTCGGGTCGTCTTCGCCGACCAAGCCCAACTCGAAGAACTTAACGAGATCGTGCACCCCGAGGTCGAGCGCCTGCGCGATCACCTCGTCGAGCAGGCGCGCGCGCGCGGCGACCGAATCGTCGTCTGCGACATCCCGCTCCTTTTCGAGAAAGGGATGGCCGACCGCTTCGACCGGATCCTCCTCGTAGACGCTCCGCGCCCGATCCGACTCGAGCGCCTCCTCCACGACCGCGGCCTCCAGACCACCGAGGCGATGGAGATCATCGCGGCCCAGATGCCGGCTGAGCTCAAGCGCGCACGCGCCGACTTCATCGTCGAGAACGGCGGCACCCTCACGCAGCTCGAGCGTCGCGTTCAGGACCTGTGGTCCTCGCTGATGCGAGCCGCGAATGGCGTGAGGTCAGTCGCGCGATCGTAAGAGAAGCCTGACGGCCGACGTTGACGCCCCTTCCCGCCGCCGATAGACTCCGCGCGCGTTCGCCCTCACCGCCGACCGGAGCACGTCGTGTCCGATATCCCGAAAGACCTGCTGTACACCGAAGACCACGAATACCTGAAGCCCACCGACGACGCCGACGTCGTCGCAATCGGCATCACCGACTACGCCCAGGGCGAGCTCGGCGACGTCGTCTTCATCGAGCTGCCGAAGGTCGGCGCGTCGTTCTCCAAGCACGACGTGTTCGGCACCGTCGAAGCCGTGAAGGCCGTGTCCGAGCTCTATTCGCCCGTGTCCGGCGACATCGTCGCCGTCAACGACCGCCTCGACAAAGAGCCGGCGCTCGTCAACAGCTCGCCGTACGGCGACGGCTGGATGATCAAGGTCAGGCTCAAGGACCCGAACGAGCGCAAACAGCTGCTCGACGCGAGCGCCTACTCGGCCCACCTCGGCGGCTGGCGCGCGCCGCCGCGCAACTGCGACAGCAACTGCTCGCGGAGTCGCAGAGACGCGGAACGACCGCAGGGGCACGCTCCATCGCGCAACGAGCCGGAGTTTTTTGAAAGCCGCTCGGGAGCCCATCGTGCGACGTAGGCTTCGCGACACGACTGGCCTCCCGAGCGGCTTTCACAAAGAATCCGGCTCGCTGCGCGACGGGTCGTCCTCTGCGGCTATTCTCTGCGCCTCTGCGACTCTGCGGTGAGTAGTTCATGAGGCGGCCCGACCGAGGGAGCCATTCGCCGCGACGAGCGCGACTAGTCGGCGGCGTACTCCTCCGTCGGGACGCAGGAACAGACGAGGTTCCGGTCGCCGTAGGCGCTGTCTCGACTCGCCCGACGCACGGCCAGAACTTGTACTCGCGCGTCCACGGCGCCGGGAGCGCGGCCTTCTCGCGTCCGTACGCGTGGCTCCACGCGTCGCTCTGACACGCGACAGCGGGTGCGGCGCGTTCTTGAGGACGTTGTCGTCACGGTGCGCGACACCCGCTTCGATCTCGCCGATCTCCTCGCGGATCGCGATCAGCGCGTCGCAGAACCGGTCGATCTCGGCCTTCGACTCGCTCTCCGTCGGCTCGATCATCAGCGTTCCCGCGACAGGGAACGACACCGTCGGCGCGTGGAACCCATAGTCCATCAGGCGCTTCGCGATGTCTTCGACCTCGACGCCCGCCGATGACTTGAAGGCGCGCGGATCGACGATGCACTCGTGCGCCACCATCCCCTGCTTGCCCTTGTACAGCACCGGGTAGTGCGACTCGAGCCGCTTCGCGATGTAGTTCGCGTTGAGAATCGCGACCTTCGTCGCTTCGGTGAGCCCGGCGCCGCCCATCATGTCGATGTACATCATCGAGATTGGCAGGATGCTCGGAGCTTCCCCACGGCGCCGCCGAGACCGCGCCCGCGCCGTGCGACCCGCCCACCTTCACGACGGGATTCCCCGGCAGGAACTCGACGAGGTGCTTCGCGACGCCGATCGGCCCCATGCCCGGACCGCCGCCGCCGTGCGGAATGCAGAACGTCTTGTGAAGATTCAGATGGCAGACGTCCGCGCCGACGTCGCCCGGACGCGCCAGGCCGACCATCGCGTTCATGTTCGCGCCGTCGAGGTACACCTGGCCGCCGTACTTGTGAATGATCGCGCACACGTCGGCGATCGTCTCGTCGAACACGCCGTACGTCGACGGATACGTGATCATGAGCGCCGCGAGCACGTCGGCGTTCTCCTTGGCCTTCGCCTCGAGGTCGGCCATGTCGACGTCGCCGGCGTCGGTGTTCTTCACGACGACGACCTTCATGCCGGCCATCACGGCGCTCGCCGGATTCGTCCCGTGCGCGGACTGCGGGATCAAACAGACGTTGCGCTTCGTGTCGTTGCGCGATTCGTGATACGGGCGAATCACCAGCAGGCCGGCGTACTCGCCCTGCGAGCCCGCGTTCGGCTGCAGCGACACGGCGGCGAAGCCGGTGATCTCGGCGAGCGCGCTCTCGAGACGATCGAACATCTCGCGATAGCCCTTCGTCTGCTCGACCGGCGCGAACGGATGGATCTTCCCGAACTCGGGCCAGGTCACCGGATACATCTCGGCCGTCGCGTTCAGCTTCATCGTGCACGAGCCGAGCGGAATCATCGACGTCGTGAGCGAGAGATCGCGGTTCTCGAGACGCTTGAGGTACCGCAGCATCTCGGTTTCCGAGTGATAGCTGTGGAAGACCTGGTGCGTCAGGAACGGCGTCGTGCGAGCGAAGCGCTCGTCGTAGCGCGCATCGACGTCGGCGGCCAGCCACTCGAACGTCGGCGCGGTACCGTGCGCCGGTCGCGAAGACCTGAAGCAGGTCGTCGACGTCCGCCGGCGTCGCCGTCTCGTCGAGCGCGATGCACACACGCGAGTCGCCCGAGCGCCCGAAGGTTGATGCCCTTCGCCCGCGCCGCGCCGATCACGTCGGTCGCCGGCTGCGCGCCCATCTCGACGCAGATCGTGTCGAAGTAATCGTCGCACGCCAGCGTGTAGCCGAGCTGACTCGAGTCCCGGCCGCCAGCGTCGCAGCCAACTCGTGAATGCGAGACGCGATCGCCGTGAGGCGCTCCGGACCGTGATAGACCGCGTACATGCCGGCGATCACCGCGAGCAGCACCTGCGCGGTGCAGATGTTGCTCGTCGCCTTGTCGCGGCGGATGTGCTGCTCGCGCGTCTGCAGCGCCATGCGCAGCGCCGGCTTGCCGTCCGCGTCGCGCGACACGCCGATGATTCGTCCCGGGCAGATGCCGCTTGTACTCCTCCTTCGTCGCAGAAAAAGGCCGCGTGCGGGCCGCCGAAGCCGAGCGGCACGCCGAAGCGCTGCGAGTTGCCGACGCAGATGTCGGCGCCCCACTCGCCCGGCGGCGTGAGCAGCACGAGGCTCATCAAATCGGTCGCGACAGTGACCACCGCCTCGACGGCGTGCGCGCGCTCGCAGAACTGTCGATAGTCGTACACGGCGCCGTTCGTCGCAGGATACTGTAGCAGCACGCCGAACACTTCTTCGCCGATCGCCGCTTTCCGCCAGTCGCCGACGACCACGTGGACGCCGCGCGCGTGCGCTCGCGTCTTCACGACGTCGATCGTCTGCGGATGACATTCGTCGGAGACGAAGAAGGTCTCCTTCCCCGGCTTGCCGCGGACGCCGTAGGACATCGCCATCGCTTCGGCGGCCGCGGTGCCCTCGTCGAGCAGCGACGCGTTCGCGATGTGCGAGGCCCGTGAGATCGATCACCATCGTCTGGAAGGTCAGCAGCGCCTCGAGACGTCCCTGCGCGATCTCGGCCTGATAGGGCGTGTAGGCCGTGTACCAGCCCGGGATTCTCCAGCACGTTTCGCTGGATGACCGGCGGCGTGACGCAGTCGTAGTAGCCGAGCCCGATGTACGATCGCGCGATCTGGTTGCGTCGCGCGATCTCGCGCAGACGAGGAGAGCGCCTCGTGTTCCGGCATCGGCGCGTGGATCGCGAGCGGGCGGTTCAGCCGGATGCGCGACGGTACCGTCGCGTCGATCAGAGCAGTCCAGCGAGTCGTACCCGAGGAGATCGAGCATCGCGCGGATCGTCGGCGGGTGACGGGCCGATGTGTCGCGGGACGAAGCTCGTCGCGTCAACGGGAGCAGCGGTGATTTCTCGAGCGTGGGTCGTCATGCAAGTCCTCAGGTCGCGGGGGGAAGAGGCCCGCGCGGAGTTCGGGAGGGGCGCCAACTGCGCCCTGAATTTATGTTAGGGTCAAACCCTCCGCCCGACCTCTTTCTCGTTCGCCCGATGCCTCCCCAGCGCTGGCGCGTCCTGGTCAGCCCCCGCAGCGGCGGGAGCCGAAAACATGGCGCTCGACGAGGCGCTCATGAGCGCGCGCGCGACTCACGGGCGAGTGGACGCTGCGCGTCTACGCGTGGTCGGCGCCAACGATTTCCCTCGGCCGCAACCAGCCGGCGATGCGTCACTATGACCGAGAACGCATACGGCGGCGCGGCCTCGGCGGTGGTCCGCCGGCCGACCGGCGGCCGGGCGATTCTCCACCATCGGGAAATCACGTACAGCGTCACCGGCCGACCGCCGCCGCGGGCACGCGAGCGTGAGTCGTACGCTCGCATCAACCGGGTTGCTCGTTCGCGCGTTGAACAACCTCGGCGTCGACGCGCGCGTGGCGCGCCAAAGCGGGAGCGGGCTCGCCTGCCCGGACGCTACCCCGTGCTTCGAGCTCCCCGCCGAGGGCGAGCTGACGTTCGACGGGGCGCAAGATCGCCGGAAGCGCGCAGTGGCGGATCCGACGGCGCCCTCCTCCAGCACGGCTCGATCCTGGTCGACGACGATCAGACGCAGCTGGCCGATTTCAGCTTGTCCGCGCAGAACCGCGTTGCCGCCCCCGGCGACGCTCATCGACGCCATGGGGCGAGCGCCGTCGCTCGACGAGGCGGCGGCCGCGTTCGCGGTCGCCGTTCGCGAGCTCGAAGACCCTCAGGCGGCGGCTTTGGAAATCGACGAGGAACTGCGTGCCCGTGCCTCGGCTCTCGTCGTCCAGTATCTCGGATGATTCGTGGACCTGGAGGCGATGATGCGTGATCGTCTCCGCGCCGGCCCACCGACTGAGGCGTCTCGGGTATCCTTCCTCTTCCGCCCTCTCACCCGAATGCTCATGCGCCCGCCCGCTCCCCGCCGCGTTCTCGCGATTCTGGCGCTGACCCTCTTCGCCGCGTGCACGTCGAACGAGGGTGGATCCAAGGCCGGCAGCGTCGGGGCCGACCGGAGGCACCCTCATCTTCGCGTCGCCCGGCGACCCGACGTCCGTCTTTCCGGCGTTCGTCACCGAGCAGGTCGGCGGGGCGGTCCTCGACCTGGTCTTCGACCATCTCGCGGACATCTCGAACGATCTGACGACGACGGCGACAAGACTTTTACGCCGCGGCTCGCGCAAGAGCTGGACGTGGGCGCCCGACTCGCTGTCGATCACGTATTCGTTGGATCCGCGCGCGCGGTGGCACGACGGCAAGCCGGTGACCGCGGCCGACGTCCGCTACAGCGTCAAGGTTTTCACCGACCCCAAGGCGGCCTCGCCCGTCGCGCCGCTCCTCTCGAACGTCGACTCCGTCTCGGTCAAGGATTCGCTGACCGCCATCGTCTGGTTCAAGAAACACACGCCGGAGCAGTTCTACGACGTTGCGTATCAGCTCTTCATCGTCCCCGAGCACGTGTACGGCTCGGTTCCGCTCGACAGCCTGCGCATGTCCGTCGTCGCGCGCACTCCGATCGGCAGCGGCCAGTTCCGGTTCGTCCAGTGGCAACCCGATGTGAAGTTCGAGCTCGAGGCCGACACGGCGAACTATCACGGACGCCCGCTTCTGGATCGCGTGATCTTCACGCCGATCTACGGATCCGTCGACGCCGGCGCGCGCAGGTGCTGACCGGGCAGGCGGACTTCATGCAGCACTTCCCCGGCGAGCCTTCGGTGCTCGACAGCAGCAAGGTCGCGCGGCCGCTCGGCATTCCGAGCCTCGGATATGCGTTCCTCGGAATGAACCCCTACGCGCGCAAGTCGAACAATCAGGCGCATCCGATCTTCAGCGATGTACGAGTGCGGCGCGCCCTGTCGATGGCTGTCAACCGCGCCGACATGCTCCGCAACGTATTCGGCGACAACGGGCTGGCGGCGCATGGCCCCTTCCCGATGATACTTTCCGCGTCGGACAGCACCGTGAAGCTGCCCCCATACGACACGGCCGCCGCCTCGGCGCTTCTCGACTCGGCCGGCTGGCGGCTCGGGCCCCCGAATGGGATGCGGTCCAAGCATGGAACGCCGCTGCAAGTTCTCGCTGTTGATGCCGGCAACCACCGCCATTGGGCGTAAGTATTCGCAATTGCTTCAGGAGCAGTACCGCCGTGCCGGCGTCACGCTCGACATTGACCCGGTGGACATTAAGACCTACACGGACCGCACCCAGCCCGGCTTGAAGGCGGGCGATTTCGACATGGCCCTTCAGGCCTTCGGCACCGACCCGAGCCCGAGCGGAATGCGCCAGAATTGGGGCACGGCCGGGATCGGCCCCCAGGGGCAAAACTTTCTGCGCTACTCGAACCCGAAAACGGATGCGTTGATCGACAGCATGTCGGCATCGTTCGATCCGGCCAAGGTCAGACAGTACGCCGCCCGCGCCTTTCAGCAGATCGCCGACGACGCCCCCGCGATCTGGCTCTACGACCTCAGCGAACTCGATGCGGTAAATCGCCGTGTCAACGTCCCCCGAACTCGCGCCGACGGCTGGTGGCGCAATCTGGCCGAGTGGTCCATCGCGCCCGACAAGCGGATCGACCGCGACCGAATCCCGTTGAGCGCCACTCCGTCGGCCCGCTGATCGTGCGCCGGCGCCTCGCCGCGCGCCTCGGACAATCGGTCGTCGTCGTCTTCATCGTCACGACGATCGCATTCTTCGTCATCCGCTCGGCCCCGGGCGATCCGTTCTCGTACGACTCGGCGCGCATCACGCCCGCGGTCCGCGCCGAGTGGCGCGCGCGCTTCGGATACGACAAACCGCTCATCGTCCAGTACGGGCGATACCTGTGGAGCGTCGCGCACGGGCACCTCGGGTACTCGACGTTCAAGAATGAGTCCGTCGCGACGGCTCTCGCGGAAGCGCTCCCCCGTACGCTCGCGTTGGCCGGACTCGGCCTCCTTCTCAGTTTCATCATCGGCGTCGTCGTCGGCACAGCGCAGGCCGCGCGGCGCGGCGGGTGGTTCGACCGGATCACGTCGTACGTGTTGCTCGTGCTGTATTCGATCCCCGACTTCTGGGGCGCGTTGATCATTCTCCTCGTCTTCGCCTACTGGTGGCAGGTGTTTCCCGCCGGGGGCATGGTCGACGCGATGCACGACTACATGCGGCCAGGCCGGGCCCTCGCCGATCGGCTGAGCCACCTCGTGCTGCCTCTCGCCTCGATCGTTCTGTTGACGACGGGGGCCATCAGCCGATTTCAACGCGGCGCGCTGCTCGAGGTCCTGCCGGCGGACTACGTGCGTACGGCGCGCGCGAAGGGCGTTCCGGAATCCGACGGTCATCTGGAAGCACGCGCTGCGCACGGCGCTCGCCCCGATGATCGTGCTGCTCGGCGTCATGCTTCCTGCCATGCTCGGCGGTACGATCTTCGTCGAGCAGGTGTTCAACTGGCCCGGCATGGGCCTGCTCGCCACGCGCGCCATCGGCAGCCGCGACTACGACCTCGTGACGGCGACAGTCATCGTGGGCGCGGTGCTCGTCGTCGTCGGCAACATCGTCGCCGACGCGCTCCACGTGGCCCTCGACCCGCGCGTCCGTGAATAATCCCGATTCCGTGTGGGCGCGGCTCATCGCCAATCGCGGCGCGCGGTGGTCGCTGCTCGTGATTGGCGCCCTCGTCTTCGCGGCGGTCGCCGGGCCGTTTCTCACGACGCAAAGCTGCGTCGAACAGCTCGACATCGTACGGCTCAAGAACGCGCCGCCGTCGCTCTCGCATCTGTTCGGCACCGACGGCTACGCCCGCGACGTGCTCGCGCGCGTCTTGTGCGGCGCGCGCATCTCGCTGGCGGTCGGCGTGTTGGCCGTCGTCGTCTCGACGACAATCGGCGCCGCCTACGGGCTCGTCGCCGGCTACGTCGGCGGGCGGCTCGACAACGTGATGATGCGCGTGCTCGACGCGTTCATGTCGATCCCGCGCGTGCTCATCCTCATCGCCGTGCTCACCATCTGGCACCCGGTACCGCTCGCCGGACTGATCGTGCTCATCGGCGTCACCGGCTGGTTCACCGTCTCGCGGCTCGTGCGCGCCGAGACGCGGATCGCGAAGAACGCCGACTACGTCGCCTCGGCGCGCGCGCTCGGCGCCTCCGACGTGCGGATCGTGCTGCGGCATCTGCTGCCCAACGTCGCCGTGCCGATCATCGTCAGCTCGACGCTCGCCGTCGGCAACGTCATCGCGCTCGAGGCCGGTCTCTCCTACCTCGGCATCGGCGCGCAGCCGCCGACGCCGAGCTGGGGCTCGATCTTCCTCGACGGCATCGAAACGTTCACGACAGCGTGGTGGGTCGTGCTGTTCCCCGGAATCGCGATCATCGTCACCGTGGTGGCGTTCAACGCGCTCGGCGATGCCTTGCGCGACGTGCTCGATCCTCGGCAGGTTCACCTCGATCGTCCAATCCCCGACGCGGCGATCGAGCTCGAGTCGGCCTCGCGGCCCGCGCCCCCCACGCACCAGCTCGCGCAGAATGGCTGAATCTTCTTCGCTCCTCCGGATCGAGAACCTGCGCACCTATTTCTACGGTGAGGGCACCGTTGCCCGCGCCGTGGACGGCATCACGTTCGAGGTCGGAGCGGGCGAGACGGTCGGTCTCGTCGGCGAGTCGGGATGCGGCAAGTCGGTGACCGCGCTTTCCATTCTCCGGCTCGTGCGGCCGCCCGGACGCATCGAGCCGGGCAGCGAGATTCGCTTCGACGGCAAGAACCTCGTCACGCTCGACGAAAAGTCGATGCGCGCCGTTCGCGGCGCCCGCATCTCGATGGTGTTTCAGGAACCGATGACGGCGCTCAATCCCGTCTTCACGGTCGGCGACCAGATCGCCGAGGTCGTGCGCATCCACCACGCGGGCACGAAGCAGGAAGCGTGGGACCGCGCCGTGAAGATGCTCGAGACGGTCGGCATCGCCGACGCAGCGCAGCGCGCGCGCGACTATCCGCACCAGCTCTCCGGCGGCATGCGCCAGCGCGTCGTCATCGCGATGGCGCTCGTGATGCATCCGGCGCTCGTCATCGCCGACGAGCCGACGACCGCGCTCGACGTCACGATCCAGGCGCAGATCCTCGAGCTGCTCGCCGACCTGCAACAACAGTTCGGCACTTCGATTCTCCTGATCACTCACGACTTGGGCGTCGTCGCCGAGACGGCGTCGCGCGTGATCGTGATGTACGCGGGCGAGATCGTCGAGGAGTCGCCGGTGACCGAGCTGTTCGCCCACGCGCACCATCCGTACACCGAGGGACTCCTCGCCGCGATGCCGCGCGTCGGCCAGGATCGCGAGCGCCTCACGACGATTCCGGGAACCGTGCCGCCGCCGACCGCGTGGCCCACCGGATGCCGCTTCCACGATCGATGCGCCTACGCCTGGGACCGATGCTCGACCGAACACCCGCCGCTCTATCAGATCGGCGAGCATCACGTCTCCCGCTGTCACCTCGCCGAAGAGCCCGCGCGTCGCTCGCAGCGCCACGAACCCGCCGCCGCGACACGCTCGTGACTGACGCCTCATCGGTGGCTGTCCAGCCGTCCAGCCGTCCAGCCGTCCAGCCGCTGCTTATCCGTCCGCAACCTCGTCAAGAATTTCCCGATAAAGAAAGGCGCGTTCGGCCGCCCCGCCGGCTTCGTGCGCGCCGTCAACGACGTCTCGTTCGACGTGATGCCGGGCGAGACGCTCGGCCTCGTCGGCGAATCGGGTTGCGGGAAGTCGACGACGGGGCGAATGATCCTGCGCCTCATCGACCCGACCGCCGGACGCGTGGAATTCGACGGCGTGGACCTCACCTCACTCGACGCGCGCGCGATGCGGAAGATGCGCCGCAAGATCCAGGTCATCTTCCAGGACCCGTTCTCCTCGCTGAATCCGCGCATGACCGTTGGCGCGATCGTGCGCGAGGGCCTCACGATCCACAAGATCGCCGAAGGCGCCCAGGCTGACGCACGCGTGCGTCAGCTCTTGGATGAAGTGGGCCTCCGATCCGAGTACGTCTCGCGGTATCCGCACGAATTCTCCGGCGGCCAGCGACAGCGCATCGGCATCGCGCGCGCGCTTGCCGTCGAACCGAGCTTCATCGTCTGCGACGAGCCTGTATCGGCGCTCGACGTGTCCGTCCAGGCGCAGGTCATCAACCTGATGCAGGACCTGCAGCGCGACCGCGGCCTCGCGTACCTGTTCATCGCGCACGACCTGTCCGTCGTGGAGCACATCGCCGACCGCGTGGCCGTGATGTATCTCGGCAAGATCGTCGAGTTGGCGAGCGGGGCCGATCTCTACCGCGACCCCGTCATGCCGTACACGCAGGCGCTCCTGTCGGCCGTGCCGGTTCCCGATCCCACAGCCAAGAAGTCGCGCGTCGTGCTCACGGGCGACGTTCCGTCGCCCTCGAACCCGCCCACCGGCTGCGTGTTTCATCCGCGCTGCCAGCATCCCGCGAAAGACGCCGCCTGCGCCGAGATCGTTCCGCCGCTCGAAGAAAAAGCGACGGGACATTGGGCGGCGTGCATCAAACAGCCGCCCACGGGGGTAGACTGGCGGGTGCAGCAAGCGGCGGGAGGAACGAAGCAGCCGGTCCGATGGATTGGAACGGCGCCCGACAACTAAACGGCTGGACGGCTAGACAGCTGGACAGCTAGACAGCCGTCACTGTCTGGCGTGCCGTCAAGCCGTCAAGCCGTCAAGCCGTCAAGCCGTCAAGCTGTCCACCCGTCCACCCGCCTACTCTCGCTCCCAATGACAATCATCGACGTCCGCGAACCAGACGTTCCCGCGGCACTCGGCGCCAGACCGACCGCGCTCGACGATCGCGCGCTCTTCGGACAGCCGCGCGGCCTCGGTCTCCTCTTCGTCACCGAGATGTGGGAGCGGTTCTCGTACTACGGCATGCGCGCGATCCTCGTGCTCTACCTGGTCAACGCGCTCAAGTGGGACACGCCGCACGCTACGAATCTGTACGGCACGTACATGATGCTCGTGTACCTCACGCCGGTCATCGGCGGCTTCCTTGCCGACCGGCTCATCGGGACACGACGCTCGCTCGTCATCGGCAGCATCGTCATCTCGCTCGGCCATTTCACGATGGCATTTCCGGGGATGACGACGTTCTACGCCGGACTCGGTCTCATCATCATCGGTACGGGCTTCTTCAAGTCGAACGTGTCGACGATGGTCGGGCAGATCTATCGTGAGGGCGATCCTCGCCGCGACGCGGGCTTCACGGTCTTTTACGTCGGCATCAACACGTGGCGCGTTCCTCGGTCCCCTCTTCTGCGGATGGTTCGCTCAGAATCCCCGCTATGGCTGGCATTGGGGCTTCGCGTGCGCCGGCGTCGGCATGGTGCTCGGACTCGTCACCTACCTTTGGGGCCGCGACAAGTATCTGCCGGGCATCGGCACGTCGCCCACGCGAAGCGACCCGTCGCTCACCGGAGCGGCCGACGGCCGGCCCGAAGTCGAACACCACTCTCCACGCCACGATCGGCGTCGTCCTCGGCGCCGCGCTCGCGTGGTTCCTCGGCAACGGCAGCGCGCTCGGTCTTCTGATGGGCGTCGTCATCGGGCCGGCGCTCACTGATCAGTCTGCTCGGGTCGCACGGCGAGGAGCGCAAGCGCGTCATCGCTCTCTTCATCGTCGTGTTCTTCGTCGTCTTTTTCTGGTCGGCGTACGAGCAGACGGGCAGCTCGATGAACCTGTTCGCCGACAAGAACACGAATCTCAAGGCCGGCTCGTTCAACATTCCGTCGAGCTGGTTCCAGTCGGTCAATCCGTTCGACATCATCGTCTTCGCGCCGCTCTTCGCGTGGATGTGGACCGTGCTCGGCAGGCGGCGACGCGAGCCGTCGACCGCGCTCAAGATGGTGCTCGGCCTCGCCCTCCTCGCGACCGGTTTCCTTTTCATGGTGATGGGCGGCGCCCGTGCTGACACAGGCGTGCTCGTCAGCCCCTTCTGGCTCGTCGCCGCGTACACGTTCCACACGTGGGGAGAGCTCTGCCTGTCGCCGGTCGGCCTCTCGTACGTGACAAAGGTCGCGCCGGTGCGCTTCGCATCGCTGCTCATGGGCGTCTGGTTTCTCGCCAACGCCGTCGCTGGCAAGATCGCCGGCGCCGTCGCCGCGTTCACACCGACGCCAGGCGAGAAACCGCAGGCCATCGCCGGCGGCATCGGCGGATTTCTGCAATCGGTGAGCGCGACGCAGCAAGGCTTCTACATGATCTTCGTCGTCGCCGGATTTGCGGCCGCCGCGTTGATGCTGCTGTTCGTGCCGCTGCTCAAGCGGCTTACGCAGAGCGTGCAGGCCTGATAAGTGACCGTCGTGCTCGCTTGCCGTGGGTGCCGAACCCGGGGTACCGTTTGGGACCTCCACCTGACGCGGACTCTGTCAATGCGCACGCATCGCAGACTTCTCTCGATCCTGACGCCTGGGCTGCTTCTGGCGTCGACGTCGGCAACGACCTTCGTCGCGCCGCGATCCGACGCGCCGTCGAATGCGCAAGACGCGCCGGCGGCGTGCACGCTTCTCACCGCCGCCGATGCGTCGACGGCGCTGGAACAGAAGAGTCAGCCCGGAAAGGAGTTCGCTGGCCCGACGAGTTGCATGTGGTCGGCCGATCCGGCCATGTCGGACAGCAGTCGAAAAGTTGGGGTCAACACACACTCAGTGGAGTCGTTCAAAATCGCGCAGCATCCGAAGATCACGGCGATCAAGGTCGAGCCGGTCTCGGGGATCGGAGACGAGGCTTTCTATGAGATTTACCCAAACAGCCAGAGTCCCTTCATCTGGGTCCGCAAAGGCAACACGGCATTCTCCATCCGCATTGTGACTCAGCTCAAGCCCAAGAAGCCGTTCACGCTCGACCAGGAAAAGTCGAAGGACGCCGTTCTCGCCAAGGCCGCCGTAGCGAAGCTGAAATAGCGCACAAAAGGCAACCCCTTCGTCTCGCCCCGAGCGTCGTCAGCGATACCCCATTTCCTATCGCTCGCGGCATCGGTCGGACTCATACGAGCGGTCGCATAACGGGCTAGGAACGTCGGTCGCTGCGGTTGACCGTGTGCCCGTTCGTGTGCCCGTTGCAGGTCAACAGTCCGGCATGTGATGCAGACAAAAGTCGGCGGATCGGGCGTCTGTCTCTCGGAAAACCGGCATGGTGCCGGAGTTCTGAAGTACATTCGTACGCCTGATAAGCGTGAGGTCGGTAGTTCAACTCTACCCAGGCCCATTTTCTGGAGTGTTGCCCGGATGGGCCTACGGGCTCGGCGGGGCTGGTCTCTTGTGATCTCGGGCGAGGTGTGTCCGCTCAACGTGTCCGTTCGTGCGTCAGCCGGATGCTCGACGCTGCGCCCGTCTGGCCAGCGCAGCACGCATCGTGACTTCGTCCGGGCGTATGTAGCAGCGCAACACAGTATTGTGATCCTTCAAACCGCCGAGCGCGCCAGATCCGCGAGCGGCGTGTCGTGTTTCAGATCGGTGGCGGACTTGCGCCGCAGGCTGTGCCAGCCGCGCCCGCGCACGCGATCGAGTTCGCCTTCGCCTCGAGCTTCTGCCACAGTCACGCAGCAGATCGCGCCCGATCGGCTTCTCCGGCTCGGTCGGGGACGGGAAGACCCAGAACCGGCGGTGCCAGGCATATTTGCCGTACGGCGAAGAAGGCGTGGCGACCGGCAGCTAGACGTCGAGGTTGCTTGACCGCGCGCCGTGGCGCGATATAGGCGCGCTCCTTCGCCAGCGCGGCAGGTACGAGAAGGCAATCGCTTCACGTTTCACCGACCTCGTCGCGCGTGGGCACCCGCTCACGTGCTCGCAGTCAGTCGAGGCGTTATGCTGTTCGCCACACTCGGTGAGCGTCGATCGGGCGACCGTCGAGTCCGGCAAGCGGGATCTGTGAGATCACGGGCGGCCGGACACCACCACGCGGGCCGTTGTGATGAAAAGATGACGCGTTCAGCAGACGGTTGAAATCGCATCGAAACGAGACGCCGTGAGAACATGAGATAGCTCCGCCTTAGCGCGTAGAATCGACGACGCGACTACATCAGCAGATGGACGGCACGGCATCACGTGAAGAAGGGCGACGCCGCGCTCAGGTGCGCGCCGCGGATTCAAGCCGGAACGGGAGGATCGATCCTCGTCGCGATCGTAAGAAGGTCGAAGATCGTGAAGCGAGTGCCGTC
This sequence comes from uncultured Gemmatimonadaceae bacterium, assembly GCA_963789315.1. Taxonomy (GTDB): domain Bacteria; phylum Gemmatimonadota; class Gemmatimonadetes; order Gemmatimonadales; family Gemmatimonadaceae; genus JAQBQB01. The sequence goes on from CAWBKI010000016.1 coordinate 647,410, forward strand.
GACGAACCCGAATGCGAGGACGGGCTTGGCGGTCGTCTGAGGCTGGACCCGTCGCAGGCGCGTAGCCATTACCACGCAACGTGCGCGGCCTTGCGCCGATCACGCTCCTGTCCTCCCGTCCATGTGCTAGATGTTGATTAAGAGTTGGCGTGTGAGCAGACGAATCGTGCGAGCGCGGTGATTAGTCAACGCGGACGTCGATGGTGGAGCGGTGCCGGGGTATCGTCTACCGTCGAGCGCCGAGCGTTCGTAGGACTGAAAGGCAGGATCGGTCGCCCGTCCGGCGGCGGTGATGAATCAGCCATGCCGGCGTCTCGTCTTGCCGAGCCTTCGGATGCAATCACCGCTGGGCCGGGTCAACTCGTCGCCGAGCAACGCGGAGTGGCCGAGTTGTACGGTGCGCCCGCCATACCGACCGATCCGGTGGGAGCGAGAGAAAAACCAAATTCGTGATGCGTCGGCGGTTCGCTGGCCACATGGGCGAGTGAACTGGCGAGTCGATCCAATTGACTAGGCGATGCGACCGGTGCATCGGGTGTTGCGCCTGCTCTGTTTGCTCGAGCGACGAGTCGCCTGCCCCGCGCTCACGATCGACCGCTCGGCGCATCGAGTTCGCCGTCTGTCGCGACGAGTGCGCCGGCTCGCCTGACTGATTTGCTGACCGGTCGGTCCAGCCGATTGCCTGCGTCGGTAAACTCGCCTCACCCTACCGACGAAGGTCGCTGGCCGGCCGGATTTGTCGCGTCGCCGAGCGGAACAGATCGGTGAACGCACGACTCGGTTCGGCGCGCGCGACGAAAAGTGCGGTGACCGGTTGGAAATGTCTGGTGACCGAAAAGACGTGCTGCAGACTCCAGACGAGGAGTCTGCGGCGGGATGGTGAGGGTCGCGCAATCGGCAGGAATCATCAGCCTCTCTACTTGGGTAATAGCGCCGACCCCCGAAATGGCGTCAATCGGCCAGACCGAAACCCGCCCGAAAATGTCAATCCGTCGTCAATCCGCAGATCGCACATTAAGAAATTGTAACATTGTGGCGGCGACCTGAAGCCAAAACACACCCCGGCGCTATTACCCAAGTAGAGGGGCGCGTGTCTCGACTCGAACGCGCGTCCCTCTACTTGGGTCTTATGGCCGGGGGGTGTTTTGGCGCCAAAAATGTTACAATTCTCTCACGAATGACGCTCGCGTGACATTTTCGGGCGCGTTTCGGTCGGCGCGATTGATACCATTTCGGGGGTCGGCCATAAGACCCAAGTAGAGGGGCGCGTCTCTCTGAGTCGCCGGTTTGTTTGGGGGAGGGGGGCAGAACTAATTCGGCTCTTACGAGCCGCTCCCCGATGCCTCTTACGGCCAGCGAAACACGCTGGACGGCACCGTCTGCTCGCGCGTCGCCTGCACGTCGAACGGCTCCGGCAAGAAAAACGTCGTGAGATCCGAGCTGCCGAATCGAAGTTCGAATCGCCGTCCGTGAAACTCGGGATTGAGCGCGTACGCGAGATCCAGCCGCCAAATCCGCGGCGAGTTGGGCGGCACTGAGCCGAGGAGGCTCACGCCCAGCGACGCGCGCGTCGAGGTGTTGACGCCATAGGGTATGTCGCCGGCCCACAAGCGGCCGGCGTCGACGAACGCGCCAAATCCCGCGTCGGCGACTCCGTTCGGACGCCCCACGTATTGGCGTGTGTCGAGGCGGGCGACGAAGCGGCGCGCTCCCGGCGTGTTCGAGCCCGAATATCCGCGAACCCCGCCCACCGGGTCGCTGAGCGTGAAGTTGTAGGGGATGCGCTGCTGCCAACCGCCGCTGAACGCGACTGAAAGCGTCGTCGTGTTGTTCGGCACGGGCTTGAGGTACTGGATCGCGATGCCGTTGGCGAGCATTCCGTCCCAGACGTTGCTCGAATTGTCGTGTCGCCCTTCGCCCTCGATCTGAAGCCGGAGCGCGTTGTTGTGGCCGATCGCGCCGACGTAGAGATCGCTCGACAGGAAGATGTCGTCGTCTCGCGCGCCGAGCGCGACGACGCTGCGCCCGAACGTCGTGCCGGCTTGGAAGCCGATCGGAAAATCCTCCGTCGCGGTCAGCGCGTCGAGACCCTTCACCCGGGTGAAGCCGATGTCGCGGATGCCCCAGAGGAGGTTCACGCGGGCGATGCGATGGTCGACGTATCGGTTGAGAAGCTGCGTGCTCGTGTCGACCGCGAAGCCGCGACTGGTGACAAGCACCTGGGTCTGTCCCGGACGCTCGTCGTCGCCGGCGATCGCCAGCCCGAAGAGGCTCAGCCGCCCCGGAGGCCCGATGCGCAGCACCCCGCCCAGCTCGAAGAAGCTCCGCACGAGGCGTATCGCATGGGCCGAGTTGATGTCGTTCTCGAACTGCACGAAGTCGTCGAGCGATCCGAGCTGGACCAGCCACGCCAGGCGCTGGATGTCGGTGTAGAACGGGTGGAAGCCTTCGGCCGCCCACGACGTTCCCAACGGATTTCGGTAGGCCTGCGCGCTGAACGTGTACGGCTTGCCGAACATCTGGTTGTCGACGAGGCGCCCGCCGAACGCGTCGCGAAACGCGCCGCCGTTTCGCCAATCCCCGGCGATGTACAACCCCTCGCCGTCGAGGTTGGCGTCCCCGAAGCGAAAGAATCGAACGAACGGATGCCCGGCGCCGATCGCGGCGTCGAGCACCAGCGAGATTTCGTCGCTCGTCTCGACGAGCAGCGTGACGCCGCCGGCCGTGTCGGGAATCGCGCGCACCGCCGCCTCGGCGATGAACGGCTGCGCGCGCAGAATGCGCTCTGAGTCCGACCGGCGCAGCTCGTCGCACGCGTCGCCGCGCGACAGCAGCAGAAAGCGCTGAATGACCTCGGGATTCGTCGTGACGTGAATCGCCGACACGACGTCGCGCAGCACCGGCGCCCGACGAAGAAACGACGCCGTGGGCGCCGAGCTTCGCACGACGATGCCGTTTATGCGCTGCCCGAAACAGTGCACGAAGACGGTGTCCTGCGCGCCCGCGCGAGCCGCGAGGACAAACGCGGCGAGAAAAGCGACGAGGGCCGGACCCGACCGACGACTACCGAGGATCCGAATCGCCTACTTCCCCATCTTGCGTTTCAGCTCGTCGAGGCGCCGCGTCGCGTCCGCTTCCCGATCGGCACGGTCTCGTTGGCGGCCCAGGGCGTCAATCTCGGAACGCATCGAGGACGCGGCCGCTTCGTCGTCGAGTCCCAACTCAGCGTCGCTGACCGGTCCGCCGACGTGGTTCGGCATGGGTGCGCCGGCGAGCGCCGCCTTGAGCTCCGCCGACATCTCCGCCACCTCGCGCTCGGCCAGCTCCACCTCGGCCTCCTGCGCCGCGACCTTTTTTCGGAGCACTTCGCCACGTTCGGCGTGCATTTGCTCATATTTTGCGGCCAATTCGGTGGTCTCGCGGTCCTTGATGCCTTCCGCGAGCTGCTTTCGCCGCCGGACCGTCTCCAACTCCCGCTCTTCGTTCGCGAGCCGTTGACGGGCCTTCGCGAGCCCGTCGCGCAGGTCGTCGAGGCCGAGCCGAGCTTGCACGAGCGTGTCCTTCATGCGCGACGCGATCGCCCGCCGCTCCTCCGGCCGCGTGGCGCGTGACAGCAACTCGTCGAATGAACGTCGAAAGCCCTCGAACGCCATGCGGTTCTTTGCTCCTCCGAGCACTCGCGTGTACGATACGTTGCGGGTGGACGGGTGGACAGGTCGACGGTTGGACAGGTGGACAGGTGGACCGGTGACGACATGAAAAAACCGCGCCTCGTCATTCTCTCGGCTACTACCGAATCCCTACGCGGGCGCTCGCGCGTTCGCGTCAACGAGGCCTACACAAGCGCGCTCGCCTCGGCGGGATTGATCCCCCTCGTCCTCCCGCCGGTGGACGCCGCGATCGCGACGGCGGCACTGGACGGCGTCGCGGGACTCGTGCTCACCGGCGGTGAAGACGTCGGCGCCGAGCACTTTGGGCAACATCCGCACCCGGCCATGGGAACGCCGCATCCGGGGCGGGACGAGTACGAGCTCGCGCTCACGCGGGCCGCCCGCGAACGACGCATGCCGACGCTCGCCATCTGTCGCGGCGCGCAGGTCGTGAACGTGGCGCTGGGCGGGACGTTGATCCAGGACATTCCGTCGCTCAAACCGTCCGCCGCCGACCACGATCAATCGAGCCGGCGCACCGAGCGTGTGCACCCGATCGCGATCGAGCCTGGCAGCTCGCTGGCGAACATCGTCGGCGACACGACGATCGCCGTGAACTCGTCGCACCACCAGGCCGTGGACGCCGTCGCGCCGACCCTGCGCGTTTCGGCGACGAGCCCCGACGGCATCATCGAAGCGCTCGAACCGACTCACGACGATTGGTGGATGATCGCCGTCCAATGGCACCCCGAAGAGCTCACGGGCACGCCCGAACCCTGGGACCGTCGATTGTTCTCGGCGTTCGCGGAAGCCGTGCGGTCGGGAGACTGAGAGCCTACGCCGGGCGCTTCCAGCGAAACTCGTCCCTCACCTGGCGCATCAACCGCTCGGGCGAGTTCACGGCCGGAAAGAACAGCGTGTCGCTCACCGTGTTCAGCGCCGTCCGCAGCAGCCCGAAGTGGGCGGCCGCGTTGGCGAACAACGTCGTGAGCCCGTGCTCCTCGGCCAGCCGATGGTCGGCCGCCATCTGGAAGCCGCGACGCCCCATCGCCTCGTAGTAATCGAGGTCGGGACCGCCGCGCTGCGAGTGACGCTGCTCGATGAAGTCGGGGAAGATGCCGCTGAGCCAGAGCGCGTAGTTGCCGAGGTGCGTGCGCACGAGGAAGCTGCGGCGCGCGTCGGGGTCGTTCAGGTCCTCGCACAGCTCCACGATCGCGGCGTAGACCTCGTCGTCCGAGTCCGAGATGCGGAGCGCCCGGCCCCGCACGCCGAAGTTGAGAACGATCGACGTCACGTAGTCGGCCATGCCGCGGTCCGACTCGCCCGCCTGCCGCAGCGCCGTGCGGATCATCACGTACGCGAAAAGCGTCAATGACGCGTGCGCTCCACGGGGGTCGCGCCTCAGCGCCGCGGACAGCCGCGGGTCGTCGAGAATCGCGTCGATTCCCTCGTCGGCCAGCATCGTCTCCAGCGTCGCGAGGTCCTGGCCGGACTCGCTAGCCAGCAGCCGCGCGGCGAGCTGTGCGTCGTCGCGAGTGAGGCGGTACCGCGTATCGGCGAGAATCATCGGGCTCCCTGCTACGTTTTGATACACCGCTGGGCGATTTGGGGCGGGGTTCCCAAGCTCCAAAGAGCCAGTCCCGCGCCACTGCTTGTATGACGCACTGGGCCGATCACCGGTTACCCGTACGAACCCCCGCCCGGCCGCGCGTGTATTGCACTCGGTAGATTGAGTTAACCCGTCGTCTTCAGCCTTTCCGGCTCCCTTCCGCTCCTCGACTTCCGTGCTGTACCTCTGCATTCCCTCGTACAACGAAGCCGAAACGATCGGCGTGCTGCTGTGGCGCATCCGGAAGGTGTTCCAGGACTATCCGCGCGACTACGAGATCCTCGTCTACGACGACGGTAGCTCGGACTCGACGGGCGAAGTCCTCCGGGGCTACACAGAGGTGCTTCCGCTGACGATCCTCGGCGCGGCCGAGCACCTCGGCTACGACAGGGCGCTCGACGCGCTCTGCCGCGCGGCCGCGGCGCGGACCAAGTATCCGCGTCGCGACGGCCTGATCACGATGCAGGCCGACTTTACCGACCAGCCCGAGCATCTTCCCGAGCTGATCAAGCGCTTCGAGGGCGGCGCCGACCTCGTCGTCGCCGAGCGGACGCTGCCCGAGTCGACGCCGAAGGCGGTGCGACGGCTCCGCTGGATCGCGTCGTGGGCCGGCCGGCGGGCCGGCGGCGTCGCCGGTGTGAGCGACCCGTTCGGCGCGCTGCGGCTGTATCGAATCTCGCTCATTCGAGATCTCTTGAAGGACGTCGGCGACGCGCCGTTGGCGAAGGGTCAGGGCTGGGCGGCGAACCTGTCGCTCCTGCTCCGGGCCGCTCCGCGTGCCCGGCGGGTGGAGACCGTCTCGCTCGAGCCTCGGTACGACGTTCGAATGCGCGACACGCGAATCCGACCGTGGGCCGACGGACTCGCCCTTCTGCGCGCCGGGCGCGGGCTCCGCGCGGAGCGGCCGGCGTCGTGATGTTCCACCGAGGCGCCGGGCTTCGCTCGCTGTTCATCGGCGCCGTTCTGGCCGTGCTGCCGGCCAGCGCCCAGGACACGACCGCGGCCGCGACGACCCCCGCACGTCCCGCCGAGCCGGCGCGCGTGCCGTTCGGCGTCGGCGAGCGCCTCGAGTATCAGGTCAAGTACAAGGGACTCTCGGTCGGCAGCGGCGAGATGGAGGTGCTGCCGATGGACACCGTGCGCGGCATCGACACGTGGCACACAGTCTTCCGCATAAAGGGCGGCATCCTGTTCTACCGCGTGAACGACAAGTACGAAGCGTGGCTCGATACACACACGCTCTCGTCGCTTCGCTATTGGCAGGACATCGACGAGGGGTCGTACGAGCCGAAGCGGCATTACGAGATCTTCCCCGACAAGCGCGAGTACATCGAGAACAACAAGGCGCCCGCCGCCAGCGTCGAGCACCCGCTCGACGATGGCTCGTTCCTCTACTATATCCGCACGGTGCCGCTTCACGTCGGTATGGACACGACGCTCAACGACTACTTCAAGGCCGCGAAGAATCCGATCCGGTTCAAGGTCCTCCGCAAGGACACCATCGACGTTCCCGCCGGCAGATACCCGGCGATCGTGGTGCAGCCGATCTTTCAAACGAGCCTGTTCAATGAGGGCGGACACGCCGAGGTCTGGCTTTCCGACGACGACAATCGCATCATGCTGCAGATGAAGTCGAGCGTGCGCTTCGGTTCTCTCAGCCTCTACCTCAAATCGTACCGCCCGCCCCCCTCCCCGACGGCGACTCCTCTGGCGCCCGCGAGCAAGCCGCCGACCGACACGGCGACTCCGCGCCCGCGCGACTGACGCGCGAAGCGGATCTCGCCGCGATCCGCACCGTCCCCGTCGCGCGCCGCCCGAACAAGGTGAAGACCGAGGAGTTCGCGCATCCACCGCGCGACGATCGGTCGTTCCGCGCGTTCGTCGCATCGCTCCCCGACGTCCTCGTCGCGCGCGATTTTGTCGCCGTCGCCGACGCGATCGCCAGTGCCGCGCGTAAAAAGCGGGGCGTCGTCGCGATGCTCGGCGGCCACATCGTGAAGACCGGCATCTCGCCCCTGCTCATCGAGCTGATGCGACGCGACGTCATCACGCACATCGCGATGAACGGGTCGGCGGCGATCCACGACTACGAGGTGGCCCGCTTCGGCGCGACTTCCGAGGACGTCGCCGCCGGACTGCGCGACGGCACGTTCGGCATGGCCGACGAGACCGGCCGCGAGATGAACGCCGCGTTCGTCGAGGGCATGCGCGCGCAGCAGGGCATGGGTGAATCGGTCGGCCGCGCGCTCGTCGCGCGATCGGATCTCGCGCACCCGGAGATGTCGCTCCTTCGCGCTGCCACGGAGTTGGGAATTCCCGCGACGGTCCACGCCGCGTTGGGCGCCGAGATAATTCACCAGCATCCGGCCGCGAACGGCGCGGCGATCGGCGACACGAGCCACCGCGATTTTCGGCGCCTGGCCGCATCGCTCACCGACATTGACGACGGCGGCGTCGTGCTCAACCTGGGCAGCGCGGTGATAATGCCCGAGGTTTTTCTCAAGGCGCTCACCATCGCGCGCAACCTCAACGAAGGCCGACCGCGCAACTTCGTCACGGCCGACTTCGACATGCAGCGCCACTACCGTCCGCGCGTGAACGTCGTGCAGCGACCCACGCTCGACGGCGGAAAGGGCTACGAGATCACGGGGCACCACGAGATCATGATGCCGTTGCTAGTGTGGACTGTTCTCGATCGGCTCGAAGGCGTAGGGGCGCAACTACTAGAGAGCGCGGGAGCGCGGCCATTCTGCGGTCTGTCACGCGAGGATGGTACGGCTTCGCGCTCGAAGTCAGTGTCGGACATCTGACTTCTGACATCAGACCAGGCGTGACGCGGAGGAGCCTCCACGGCGCATCTGGGCGCCCTCCTTCGAACGCCGGGTCCGATGTCCGACATCGGATGTCAGTACCTCGACTTCGAGCGCGCAGCCGATACATCCAACGGGCGATTCGAACCTGGAGTGGCCGGCCCACCGGTCTGTGTTCTGAGAACTCTTGCGGTTCGGTCCTACGGTCTACCCGACCACCGCTCCCTGAGACTCCTCGCCGTATCCGGACTCACGATCCGGATGATGAAGTAGACCACGAGCAGGACAAGCCCGATCTTGAGGGCTAGAAAGAGCAAGGAAACGAACAAACCGACCGCGATCCCGAAAATTCCAAAAATGAACTTCAGGGCGATCAGACCGAGCACGGCAAACAGGCCGATCGAAAAAATTGTGCGGAGCATGCGCGGGATCTCCCGAATGAGCAAAAAGCCAGCCCTACCTGCACCCTATTCTACGATTCACAGCCTCCGGCTGTTTCAGCCGATCCATCCCCTCGGTTCGCGGGCCAATCCGTAGTGCCCGCACCCTCGTCATCTCATTTCGACACAGCCGTCATCGGCGACGGCATCATCGGGTTGTCGGCCGCGCTCGAGCTCGCGCGCGGCGGTGCCTCGTGCGCGCTGTTCGGCGCGTCCGAGCCCGGTGCCGGATCCGGAGCGGCCGCGGGTATTCTCGCACCATCCGTGGGCCAGCGCGACGGTGAGATTCGAGAATTTTTCCGCTACAGCCTGGACCTGTTTCCGGCCTTCCTGGCGCCGCTGCGCGAGTTCGACCCCTCGCTCGAGATTCTCGACGGACTCCTCGAGATCTGCTCATCGCGACCGACGACGCCCGAACACGGCTCCCGCTGGCTGACCGGCGCCGAGGTTCGGCAAGCGGAACCCGCGCTCGACGCACCGAACGGCGCGCTGCTCCACCCTCGCGACGGCGCCGTGGACAGCACGAGACTGGTTGCCGCGCTTCGCCACGCCGTCGAGCGACACCCGCTTGTCACGATCACGAACGGCGCGGGCGTCGTGGCCATCGATGTCACCAAATCGCCGGCCAGCGTCGTCACCCGCGACGGGCGCTCGTTTCGTGCGAGATCTCTGGTTCTCGCGGCGGGGGCGTGGTCGCCGCGGATCGGCGGGCTGCCGCGCCGCGTTCCCGTGTTCCCGCTCAAAGGCCAGATCATCGCGTTCGACGCGCCGGACCTGATTCACCGGCCCGTCGCCGCCGATCATGTCTATCTCGTCCCGCGCGGCCGCGAAGTGGTCGCCGGCGCAACGAGCGAACGCGCAGGCTTCGACACAAACGCGAGCGACGAGGCCGAGCACGCGCTCCGATCGGCCGCGGCGGCTATTTGCCCGGCCCTCGGCGACGCCCGCGTGACCCGCCGATGGGCGGGCCTCCGTCCGGCCACAGTGGACATGCTCCCCATCCTCGGCGAGGACCCGGAGTCACCTTCGCTCATCTACGCCTGCGGTCACTCCCGAAACGGAATCCTTCTCGCGCCCGCCACCGCCGTGGCCGTCCGCGCCTTCGTGGAGCACGCCCCGCCCGCGCATCCAGCGATAGGCCGATTCTCCGTGTCACGGTTCACCGACTAGCCGACTCGGGCGTTGTCCTCCGGACGGCCCCTCGCTCCGATATCGGTGGGCCCTCGTCCCAGGTCCCCGCACCCCGCCTCCGCCCCCCGCACACCCAATGAAATATCACTAACCTTCAACATATGTTCGGGTAGGTTATTCCGTTCTTCCGAGCACTTTCCTTCGGCTCTAGATTATTCCCGCCCAACCAGTTCCACGCGCCCGCGCCAGACCCAAGGCTCCCAACCTTCCGCGCCCTTGTCCGAACCGCTGTACCAGATCATTGGCCGCCACCGCGCCGAACCGCTCCCTGAGCGAAAGCCGTCCTGGCTGAAGGTTCGCGCCCCGGGCGGGCCGAAGTACCTGCGGCTCAAGCAGCTGATGCGCGAGCTCGACCTCCACACGGTCTGCGAGGAAGCGCACTGCCCGAACGTCGGCGAGTGCTGGGAGCACGGCACCGCCACGTTCATGATCCTCGGCGACGTCTGCACGCGGAACTGCGCCTACTGCGCCGTCGCGCACGGCCGGCCGCCCAAGTACGACATCGCCGAGCCGACGCGCGTCGCCGAGGCGATCGCCGAGATGCGGCTGCGACACGCGGTCATCACGTCGGTCGATCGCGACGACCTGCCCGACTTCGGCGCGTACATCTTCGCCGAGACGATCCGGCAGATCAAACAGCGGCTGCCCGACTGCTCGGTCGAAGTGCTCGTCCCGGATTTCCAGGGCAACGAGGACTCGATCCGCGCCGTGCTCGAGGCCGGCCCCGACATCTACAACCACAACACCGAGACCGTGCCGCGCCTCTACAAGCGGTGCCGTCCCGGCGGCCGCTACGAGCGCGTGCTGCAGATCTTCCGCACGTCCAAGCGCATCGCGCCCGACATCCCGACCAAGACCGGCATCATCCTCGGCATGGGCGAGACGCTCGAGGAAGTCGAGCTCGTCATGCGCGACCTGCGCGCCGTCGACGTCGACATCCTCACGCTCGGCCAGTACCTGCGACCATCCGACTCGCACATTCCGATCGACCGCTACGTCACGCCGGACGAATTCCGCCAGCTGCGCGAGATCGGCATGGCGATGGGATTCAGGCACGTCGAGTCCGGACCGCTCGTTCGCTCGAGCTATCACGCCTGGGAGCAGGTCCAGGCGGCCGGCGTGCTAAGAATGGGCCGACGTACCGGCACAGCCGTTACAGACATCGAGTCATCGAAAGTGCCGAAAGCGAAGTCGGCCAACGCGCCGTCGACGAATGGCAACGCGCCGGCAGTCGAGCCCGGAGCTGAATCACGAGCTCCTGCACTCGATGCTGCTCCAGCGCCGCTTCGAGGAGCGCACGCGCCGAGGCGTACGCGCTCGGCAAGATCGGCGGCTTCTGCCATCTGTACATCGGCCAGGAAGCGGTGAGCACCGGCGTCGCTCTCGTCGCTCCGCGCCGACGACTACGTCATCACGACGTATCGCGACCACGGCCAGGCGCTCGCGCGCGGCATGACGCCGCGCGCCGTGATGGCCGAGCTGTTCGGCCGCAGTCGACGGCTGCGCGCACGGCAAGGGCGGCTCGATGCACATGTTCGACAAGAGCCTCAACTTCCTCGGCGGCCACGGCATCGTCGGCGCGAACGTGCCGCTGGCGACCGGCGTCGCCTTCGCGATCAAGTATCGCGGCGGCGATCAGGTGTGCTTCTGCTTCATCGGCGAGTCGGTGGTGAACACCGGCGCGTTCCACGAAGCGCTCAACATGGCCGGGCTGTGGAAGCTGCCCGTCGTGTACGTCATCGAGAACAACCGCTACGGCATGGGCACGGCGCTCGAGCGCGCGTCGGCGATCCACGACATCTACGAGCGCGGCGCCGCGTACAACATGTCGCGCGCCGTCGTGCGACGGCAGGACGTGTTCGCGGTGCGCGCCGCGCGTGCAGAAGCGGTCGATCGCGCGCGCACGGAGTCGCACGCCGACGCTGCTCGAGGTCGCGCACGTACCGCTTCATGGGCCACTCGATGTCCGACGCCGTGAGCGGCACGTATCGCACGAAGGCGGAGCTCGACGAGCACATGAAGCGCGACCCGATCGTGCTTCTGCGCACGCACATGCATGGAGCACGGCGAGCTGACCGACGAGGAGCTCCAGAAGATGGACGACGAGATCAAGGCGGTCGTGCAGGACGCCTGGGATTTCGCCGACAAGAGCCCCGAGCCGCCGCTCGAAGCGCTGTACGAGGACGTCTCGTCGACACGACGAGCGACGTCGACGCCGTCGCCTGAGCTCGACCGACGAACATGCCAGTCATCACGTATCCGCGACGCGCTGAACCAGGCGCTGCGCGAAGAGATGCAGCGCGACGACCGCGTCTTCCTCATGGGCGAGGAAGTCGCCGTCTACCAGGGCGCGTACAAGGTCTCGAAGGGCCTGCTCCAGGAATTCGGCGAGATGCGCGTCGTCGACACGCCGATCACCGAGCTCGGGTTCGCCGGCGTCGGCGTCGGCGCGGCGATGGTCGGCCTGCGTCCGGTCATCGAGTTCATGACGTGGAACTTCGCCGTGCTCGCGCTCGACCAGGTCGTCAACTCCGCCGCCAAGATGCTCTACATGTCGGGCGGCCAGTTCAACATCCCGATCGTCTTCCGCGGCCCGAACGGCGCCGCGCTGCAGCTCTCGGCGCAGCACTCGCAGGCGTTCGAGTCGTGGCTCGCGCACATCCCCGGCCTCAAGGTCGTCACGCCGGGCACGCCGTACGACGCCAAGGGGCTGCTCAAGAGCGCGATTCGCGACGACAACCCGGTGTGCTTTCTCGAAGGCGAGATGCTCTACAACATCAAGGGCGAGGTGCCCGACGAGGAGTACCTCATTCCGATCGGCAAGGCGGATCTCAAGCGCGAGGGCGACCACTGCTCGATCATCACGACCGGCAAGATGGCGCTCGTCGCGATGCAGGCCGCCGACCAGCTGGCGAAGGACGGCATCAACGTCGACGTCGTCGATCTGCGCACCGTCCGCCCGATGGACGTCGAGGCGATCAAGGCGTCGGTCGAGAAGACGAATCGCGCCGTCGTGCTCGAGGAGGGCTGGGAGATCTGCCGGCATCGGCGCCCAGGTCGTCGACTACATCCAGCGCGACTGCTTCGACGCGCTCGACGCGCCGGTGCTCCGCGTGCACCAGGCCGACGTGCCGATGCCCTACGCGAAGAATCTCGAGCGCGCCGCCAAGCCCGACGCGGCCAAGACGATCGCGGCGGTGCGCAAAGTCATGTACCTGGAATAGGTCTCAGGTCACTGGTCTCCGGTCTCAGCTAACGCGAAATGGCAACCAAAGTCTTCATGGAGGCGCTCTCCCCCACGATGGAAGAGGGGCGCCTCGTCAAATGGCTGAAGAACGAAGGCGACGCCGTGAAGAACGGCGACGTGCTCGCCGAGGTCGAGACGGACAAGGCGATCATGGAGCTCGTCGCGCGCGGCGACGGCGTGCTGCGCAAGCGCCTCGTCAACGAAGGCGACGCGAGACCGGTCGGGCAGCTCGTCGGCGTGATCGCGCGCGGCGGACGAGAACATCGATGCGCTGATCGCGGAGCGCGGGAGCGGCGCGGCGGCCGCGGCGAGCGGCCGGACAGCCCGACAGCCGGCGCCGGCGGCCGGACAGCCGACGGCTCGACAGCAGGCCAGCCGGCCAACGCAGCCCGCGGCCGCGGCCCGCGACTGCGCCAGCCGCCGCCCCGCGCTCCGCCGCCGTCCAGCCGTCCAGCCGTCCAGCCGTCCAGCGGCCCACCCGCCGCAACCGGCAACGGCGGCCACGTCGGTCCTCGCCGCTCGCGCGCCGCCTGGCCTCCGACCGCGGCCTCGATCTCTCGGGCGTCGCACGGCTCGGGACCCGGCGGCCGCATCATCAAGCGCGACATCGAAGCCGCCGTCGCAGCGCCGCGGCGGCCGCGGTCGGCCGTGCCGGCCGTCCGCGCCGTCCAGCCGTCGAGCCGACTTCGAGGACATCGCGCCTCACGCAGATCCGAAAGACGATCGCCAAGCGTCTCGCCGAGTCGATCGGCCCGATCCCGACCTTCTACCTCACCGCCGAGTTCGACCTCACGCGCGTCACCGAGATGCGCGCCGCGATGGCTCGAGATGGGCGACGAGTTCAAGGTCTCGGTCAACGACATCCTCATGAAGGCCGTCGCCACCGCGCTCGCGCAGCACCCCGAGGTCAACGCGCACTGGCTCGGCGACCGCATCCGCCACCACAACCGCGTCCACCTCGGCATGGCCGTCGCGACGAACGACGGGCTGATCGTGCCGGTGATCTTCGACGCCGACCAGAAGCGCATGAGCGAGATCGCCGCCGAAGCGCGCGAGCTCGCCAAGCGCGCGCGCGAGCGGAAGCTCAAGCCCGAGGAGTACACGGGCTCGACGTTCTCGATCTCGAACCTCGGCATGTTCGGCATCGATCAGTTCACGGCGATCATCAATCCGCCCGAAGTCGGCGATCCTGGCGATCGGCGACCGCGCACGACGTCGTCGTGCCGGGATCGGACGGCGCGTTCGGCGTGCAGAAGCGCGCTGCGCGTCACGATGAGCTGCGATCATCGCGCCGTCGACGGCGCGGTCGGCGCGACGTTCCTGCAGACGCTGCGGCGGCTGATCGAGAATCCGTTGATGTTGGTGTTCTGATCTGCGCGGCTGAGAACTGCAAAGAGCGCGGGATCACGGCCACTCTGAGGTCTGTCTCGCGAGGACGGTACGGCTGTGCGCTCGAAATCAGTGTCTGACGTCTGACGTCTGACATCAGACCCGGCGTGACGGGACGACCTCCAACGTTGATCCGGCGCCCTCGGCGCAACGCAGGGTCTGATGTCCGATGTCGGACGTCAGACCTCCGACTTCGAGCGGAAAGCCGATACATCGAACGGGCGATTCGAACCAAGAGTGGCCGGCCAGCCTGCGCCGTTCGCGCTGTCGCGACTATTCGGGCGGTTTCCGCGGATCCCTCGTCCACACCACGATCGCCCCGCAGATCCCCTTCCCCGCCTTGTCCAGCTCCGGCGGCATCTCCGACGTCCCGACGTAGACTTCCACCGCCTCGATGTCCTCGGCGATGAAGTCGTCGAGCGTGCCGCTGTACGGCATATCGTGCACGAACATCTCGGCACGCACTGGCGCGGCCCGTCGCCGCGCGTCATCACGACCTGGTTGCCGATCCCGCCGCGGCGCGGGACGAGGCGAACGCCCGGCACCGTCCGGACGACGTCGGTGCCGGTTCGCGCGCCTTTGCGCTCGATCTCCGCGCGGCGATGAACGTGCCGCGGTTGGTCGACTTGCGACGGCCGAAGTGGTCGAGCCAATGCGTTTTTGTCGCGGTATCCGACACCGCCATGACGGGCAGCGCCTGGGCCGTCGGCGTCAGTCGAGAACTTGGCGCGCTGCGTCTTGCCGGGTTTCAGCACGGCGGTGAAGCTCGCCGACTCGAAGCCGATGCGGCGCACGTTGAACACGACGGCGCCCGACGGGAGGCCGGCGATGCGGAACTCGCCGCTGTCGCCGGTGATCGCGTGCACCCTGTCCGACTTGTTGAGCGTGATCTCGGCGCCGGGGAGTCCTACGCCCACGCTGTCGACGACGTGTCCGATGAGCGTCGCCGGGATCGAGTCGCGCTGCGTGGTGTCCGATACCGGCGTGAGCTGAGCACGCAGCGGTGTGCCCGCTGCGGCGCACAGCTGCCGCGCAGATGGTGACGAGGCGCCTCCAGCCATTGCCCATGCCCCCCCCAGTCCCGCGTTCGCCATGGTGCTACACCTTATGGATCGGTGAGAATTCCGGCAAGCATCACGTATCGTACCCGCGGCCGACTCCCGCGCTGGTAGCGCCGTCTTTTAGAACCCCGGTATCTTTGGTCGGCGTCACGGATGACGCAGGAGAGCGCGACACAGCTGGACAGCCAGACGGCTGCAACAGCCAGGCAGCCGTCGCTTGCGCTGTCCAGCCGTCATCGCCGTCCATGCTGTCGAGCCATGTCCACCGGTCCACTCGCACTCCCATGGCTTCCTTCGACGTCATCTTCATCGGCGGCGGCCCGGCCGGCTACGTCGGCGCCATTCGATGCGCTCAATTCGGACTTAACACGTCGCCGTCGTCGAGCGACGAGAGCTCGGCGGCACCTGCGTCCTCTGGGGGTGCATCCCGGCCAAGGCCCTGCTCGAATCCGCCTCCCTCGCCAACCACGTGAAGCACGCGCGCCGAGTTCGGCGTCACTCCGGGCGAGGTGAAGCTGGACTACGGCGTCGCGATGAAGCGGTCGCGCGCGGTGAGCTCACAGAACTCCAAGGGCGTCGAGTTCCTGTTCAAGAAGAACAAGATCACGTGGATCAAGGGCACCGGAACGCTCGCCGGCAAGAACGTCGTCGCGGTCAAGACGGCCGACGGCAAGGACGAGAAGCACGACGCGAAGAAAGCCGTCATCATCTCCGACCGGTTCCCGCGTGCCGCGGTCTGCCGCAGGTCGGGCCTCGAGCTGAACAAGACGACGATCATCTCGTCCGACGAAGCGCTCATCCTCGAGAAGGCGCCCAAGTCGATCGTGATCGTCGGCGCCGGCGCCGTCGGCTGCGAGTTCGCCGACGTCTTCAACGCCTTCGGATCGCAGGTGACGCTGATCGACGTGATGCCGGTCATTCTCCCGCTCGAGGACGCCGATTCCTCCAAGGAAGTCGAGCGCGCGTTCAAGAAGCGCGGGATCACCGTGCGTCACCGGCGCCAAGATCTCGAACGTGAAGGCCGGCAAGGACTCCGTCTCGATGACGGTCGACGCGGGCGGCGAGAAGAAGGACATCGACCGCCGACATCGTGCTCGTCGCCGCCGGGCGCGCGCCGATCGTCGAGGACATCGGCCTCAAGGAAGCCGGCGTGCAGCTCACCGACCGCGGCTTCATCAAGATCAACGACAAGATGGAGACGACCGCCAAGGGCATCTACGCCATCGGCGACGTCGCCGGCCCGCCGATGCTCGCGCACAAGGGCGAGCGCGAAGGCGTCGTGCTCGCCGAGCTGCTCGCCGGCAAGAGCACGCACGGGATGGACTACGGCAACATCCCGAACGCGACCTACTGCCATCCCGAAGTCGCGTCGATCGGGCTGACCGAGCAGCAGTGCAAGGACAAGAAGCTCGATTACAAGGTCGGGCAAGTTCCCCTTCTCGGCGAACGGCCGCGCGCGCACGTCGGGCGAGACCGAGGGCTTCGTGAAGATCATTCGCGACGCGAAGTACGGCGAGATCCTCGGCGCGCACATCGTCGGCGCGCACGCGACGGAGCTGATTCACGAGCTCGTCGTCGCGCGCGCGAACGAGTTCACCGTCGAAGAGGTCGACCTCGCGATTCACGCGCATCCGACGCTGTCGGAGGCGATCGCCGAGGCGGCGCTCGATTCGCTGGGCAAGATGATGCAGCGTAGGCGCGATGCTGACGGCTGAGGCTGAGGTCACGGCTGACGTCACGGGTCTGAGGCACAGCTGAGGCGCTGTTCGCCAGTGACCGAGCTGTCACCTGAGCTCTGAACCAGTCGCAGCGAGCTGTGGGTCACGCCTCGGCCTCGTGCCGTACGCCGAGGCGCTCGAGCTCCAGCGCGCGGTGGCGCGCGCGCGCATCAGCGGGCGAGATCGCCGAGGACGTGCTGCTGCTGGTCGAGCATCCGCCGGTCGTCACGCTCGGGCGCTCGGCGAAGGAGCGGAATCTGCTCGCGTCGCCCGCAGCTGCTCGCGGCGCGCGGCGTCGAGCTGTTCGAGGTCGAGCGCGGCGGCGACGTCACGTTCCACGGACCGGGGCAGCTCGTCGGCTATCCGATCATCGATCTCAAGCGCCACAAGCAGCGACCTGCACTGGTATCTGCGCCAGGTCGAGGAGGCGCTCATCGACGCGCTCGGCGACGCTCGGCATCGCCGCCGAGCGGAACGCCGGGTTCACCGGCGTCTGGACGCGAGGGCCGCAAGATCGCGTCGATCGGCGTGCACGCGCGCGACTGGGTCACCTGGCACGGCTTCGCGCTCAACGTGACGACGGATCTGCAGCTACTTCGACCTCATGGTCCCGTGCGGGATCGAGGCCGTGACGATGACGTCGATCGCGCGCGAGGCGGGTGGAGACACCGTGGACATGTCGCGTGTGGAATGCGCCGTAATCGCCGCGCTCGCTTCGGCATTCGAGCTGAGTCCACGCGACATCGGGCGTATCGCCGGCGTGTCGTTGGCCGACGAGCGCTAATCGGCAGCTCAGTCGGTGGACTGACTCTGACCGCCTTTCGGTTCAAGAACCGTGGCGTCCACGATCGTGGGGGGAAACCCGCTCACGGAGTCCGGGTAAAACCCGAAAACCGAGTCGGCCCACTGCTTACGGCGACGGCCTGGCCGCACCAGGTGGCCGACATTGGCTAGTTTTTCACTCCTGGGCGTCTCCCTTCGTCCGGGCGCAGCTCACCAACTCTCACCGAGGAGAACCGATGAACCCTTATTCCGTCAGACGCAGGGCTTTTCTCGCCGCCGGGCTTGGAGCGGCTGTGCTCACCGCCGCCTGTGAAGACAAGCGCGTGAAGGCGCTCGATTCCGGCATCTCTCGCGATTCCGCGATGAACGTCATCAAGCAGGACGCCAAGGCGGCGCCGACCGCCCCCTCGGGAGCGACCCCCGATTCCTTCCCGAACGTCTATTGGCGGGACCGATTCCTGGTCGCCGGCAAAAACTACGAAGTGCTCTACTTCACGCCGGACAACACGAAGATGCCGATGCCGCACAACGGCGGGTTGCTGCCGGCCGATTCCATCC
Source organism: uncultured Gemmatimonadaceae bacterium (assembly GCA_963789315.1). GTDB lineage: Bacteria > Gemmatimonadota > Gemmatimonadetes > Gemmatimonadales > Gemmatimonadaceae > JAQBQB01. The sequence continues at coordinate 665,866 of CAWBKI010000016.1, forward strand.
CGTACCACAAGCTGACGCCGATAGTCTTCGTCGACAACCGGCTCATCGGGCGCGGGTGGCCCTTCTGGGACAGCGTTTCCACGGTGCTCAAGGTTCCGCTCAAGAAGCACTAGCGCGCGGTCTTCATCGAGGAGTGAAAAAGAAACTGGGCCCCGTCGAACTTCGACGGGGCCCAGCTTCTTCTTGTCTACTGCTACTGCCTGGCCACCAGCTTAGTTGGCCAGCGTGATCGTAATCCCCGCCGGGTTGATCACTGCATCGCCAGCCGCCGTGATACCGACCGCAAAGATGTTCAGAGTGCCGGCGGTACCGTACAGCGCGTTCGGATCGAACACCATGGTCGACAGAATCTGCTTCTGTGTTCCGACCAGGATCGTCGTGGTCGTCGCCGTGCAGCCAAGTTGGAAGAGCTCATTGGCGGCGCCATGCGTGACCGCGTCAGCCTGACCGTTCTGTGCACCAGTTGGATTCTGGATGTAGAAACACACCTGGGCGAACGGCGTACCCGCGTTGGCGTTGAGGGCATTGACCGTCGCCGTCAGCGTCGCGGACTTGGGCGGAGTGCCCGTGTTGTTTGTGCCGTTCGAGAGCGTCAAGTTATCCGCCGTGAGCGTGAGTCCCAGCGTCGTTCCGGCGAGTGTCGTGCCGGTCGTGATGTTCGTGGGTGGGAATGCCGCGACGTCGGGGCTGCTCAAGTTGTTCGCCGCGTCAACACCGCGGATGCCGATCTGAGTCGGCTTGCTCTCGCCCGCGACATTGCCCGCTCCATCAATCAATCCAAGCTGACGGATGAAGTTGGCCAGAGTGATCGTGGCCGTCGAGGCACGCGTGAGCACGTTGTCGAATGCTACGCCCGCCGCGCTTGACGTGCCGGGGATCATGATCGGCACACCAATAACCGGGTAGGTTAGCACCGCGTTCACCAACGAGAAGTCCATGTCGTCGACACCCGACGCCGTGAACGTGCTGCCGCTGGTGATGTTAGCGGGAATCGAGATACCACCGCTCATGCCCGGAGCTGCCTGGTCGAGATAGTAACGGACCGAGTCAGGAGCCGACAAGTTGCCGGCCTGGTCGGTCACCTGGAACACCAGCGAGTACTGTCCCGGAACGGCCGTGGTCAACGCGACCGTCTGCGGCGACGCAAACGCGTTCCCGACAAACGGGGTTTTGCACCCGGTGCCTGCCGGCGATGCCGCGGTGCCGATGGTGCAAAGGCTCGTCTGACCGCCCGCGGGGGCCGGGGCTACCGACGTCAAGCGGGTCTCCTGGACCAACACCGGGTTCGCGCCGAAGCCCGAGCCGGTGACGCCGTTAGCACCCTGCGGATCCGTGCCGGCAACCTGCAGAGTCGTGGAGCTCAGCGCCTGGCCAATACCGACGATCTCAAGATCCTTCGGAACCGAACCCTTGATTTCCGTCGGAGCCGTGAGGTCGACGCCAAACGTGGTGAGAACGCCCGTGTTGGCACAGTTGCCCAACGCGTCGCACTCCATGAGGCGAAGGTCGTACGCCACAGCGCCCGTCGCCGCCGGCGTCTCCGCCAGGGCGGTCACGCTCGTGAACGTCGTCCACGTCGTGGTGCCGCTCGGCGCGAACTGGGTGTTCGTGACAACCTTGTCGACGCCGCCGCCGCCTGGGCTGGTCGGTGCGATCGCAGTGATGGCGACCTGGTTGTCCGTCGCGGCGCTGCCGAGGTTCAACGAACCAGCCGCAGAGCTGAAGACGAAGGCCTTACCGACCCAACCGTTCGCGGTGTTCTGCGTGCCGGCGATGAAGATCGGCGGCGTGGTGGTGATGTCCGGCGCGCGGTTGTCGAGGCGAATGAAGTTCGTCGACGACCCGTTGAGCGTCGGACCGGAGTTTCCTGCGTTGTCCACCGTGCGTGACCTGCACGCCCAGCGTATCGACGACCGCACCGCCCACGCCACCGGTGGCCGTGGTCGAAAGCGGGAATGACGCCGTCATGACACCGGAGGTCGGCGTGATGCCGGTGATCGTGCCGACCGCGCTGTTGCCGCGCTACGACCACGCCGTTCTTGCCGAGCGCGTCGTCGCTGCCGGAGTTGATCAGGCTGATCGAGCCCGTGGCAACGTTAGCGGACGTGTAGATGATCGGAATCGCCGTCACGGTGACCGAACCGGCGCGCCAGAGCAAGCCGTTGGCATCCGTCGCCGACGCGATCTGACCCGTGCCGGGCGTGGTGGCGAAGGTCGCGACGATGACGTTCAGGTTGTTCAGCGTCAACGTTTGCGGGTTGTTCGCATTCTGGCTGCCGGCCCCGTAATCGCCTTCGCCTTGAGCGTGCACGGGCCGTTCCTGAAGCGCCACGACGCCCGTCGTCGGGTTGAACGCGGCGGTGTTGAAGCTCAGCGTGACCGGCGACGTGGCGGCTTCGACCGACAGCGGCGCGACGTCGCTCGCGTTAACGGTCTGCTTGTCCACGACCGTGTCCTGGCCCGAGTTACCGGCGCCCGTGCAGTTCATGATCAGGTCGACTTCGGAGATCGTCTGCGTCCCCGGATCGACGTTGAGCGTGACGTCCAACTGGTTCGCCACGTTCGAGAGCGTCGCCGGAACCGATGCGCACGACGGGCCGCAGACCGTCTGATTGATCTGGCCGATCGTGACCGTCGCGTTGACGGTTGCGGCCACCGTAACTACCGCGGCGCCCGAGACTCCCGTGTTCGCCACGGAGGTCGCGATGATCGAGGCCGTACCGCCCGCGAGAGCCGTCACCAAACCGGTGTTGTCGACGGACGCCACGGTCGGCGCCGACGACTTCCACGTGACCGCCTTGTTGGTCAGATCCGGACCGCCAGTAACCGACGCGGCGAACGTGACCTTGTCGCCGACCTTAAGCGGGACGGGGCCCGGCGGCGAGACCAATACCGACTGTACGCTGCTGTCCTTCGAGGTCGTGGTCTGCGTGATCTTGTCGCCGCAGGCCGTGAGGCCCGAAGTCACACCAAGCGCCAGTGCGCCCAGTAAGACTGTAGAACGAAAAACGGATGGCATCTTACCCCCTGGTAAGTGATGCGTGTGAAAACACTGAACTCCAACTGCGCTACCCTTTCGACTTCGCACATCGTCACAGCGCGCCACGAACTCCGGGTGAAACGACCGCGCTCGTCTGCGACGCTCGGGGAGGCGTGGCTCCTCCCCATGGAAACTCGCAAAACGCATTACTGGCACAAAAAGAGTCAGTTCGGCAAGCGACGCAAGATATCGGCGACCGTCAAGGCGGTCAAGAACGAGTATCCTGAGCGATTTACACGTTTTACGACTCTGTTTTCTCAAGCCGTCGTCGGCTCTCGGTCCGTCAGCGTGGTCCCGCGAAGCAAAGAAAACTGACATAAAACCACGCGACACCCGGCCCGTATGGGCCTGGCATCGGAATAGGACGCGGACGCCCGTTTCAGGTAACGTGAACCCGTCACGCCGACTCGGCCACCGTCACCAATCCATTGACTCCGCGTGACTTCCCTCACCACACCGCTACCGAAACCATCCCGAAGCGATATCTTGCCGCCATGCCTGCCCCGAGCGACGTCGCTTCCACCGCGCCCCTGGTCTATCCCCCCCGTGAGCGCAGTGTCGACGCCACCCCCCGCGACTTGACCGCGGAGCTGAACCGCGAACAAGCCGCTGCCGCCACCCATGGCGCCGGGCCCCTGCTCATCATCGCCGGCGCCGGCACCGGAAAGACGCGGACGCTGGTGTACCGGGTGGCGCATCTTATCGAACGGGGGGTGCCCCCCGAACGAATCCTCCTGCTCACCTTCACCCGCCGCGCCGCGCAGGAGATGCTCTCCCGCGCCGAGCGGCTCGTCGGGTCGGCATCAACCCGGGTCCAGGGCGGAACGTTCCACGCGACGGGCCACCGCCTGCTCCGCCAATTCGGCCCCGAGGCCGGCCTCGCCCGCGATTTCTCGATCATGGACCAGGGCGACGCCGAGGATCTCATGCAGCTCGCCCGCGGAAGCCTCGGCTTTGGCAAAGCCGAAGAAGCGATTCCCCAAGAAGGAAACGCTGCACTACGTCTACTCTCGGCACATCAACACCGAAATCCCGATCGAGACGCTGATCGAGCGCGAGGTCCCGCAGTTCCTCGAGCAGATGCCGGGCATGATCCGCATCTTCGCCGAGTACGTGAGCCGGAAGGCGGAGCGCAATCTCGTCGACTACGACGACCTGCTGCTCTTCTGGGCGATGATGCTCGAGCAGTCGCCGGCGCTCGCCGACCGCATCGCGGGACTGTACGACCACATCCTCGTCGACGAGTACCAGGACACGAACCTGCTCCAGGCGCGCATCCTGCGCGGGATGTGCCGCACGCATCGCAACATCACCGTCGTCGGCGACGACGCGCAGAGCATCTATTCGTTCCGCGGCGCCAGCTTCCGCAACATTCTCGATTTTCCGAAGCAGTTCGAAGGGACGCAGGTCGTCGCGCTCGAGCAGAACTACCGCTCGACGCAGCCGATCCTCGACACGACGAACACGCTCATCTCGCGCGCGCTCGAGCGCTTCACCAAGAAGCTGTGGACGCGAGCGCACGGCGCGAGCCGCCGTGGCTCGTCACGGCGCGCGACGAGCAGCAGCAGACGCGCTTCGTCGTCGATCGCATTCTCGAGCTGCACGAGGAGGGCATGCCGCTTCGCGAGATGGCGGTGCTCGTGCGCGCCGGCTACATGTCGGCCGACCTCGAGATCGAGCTCACGAACCGCAACATCCCGTTCGAGAAGTGGGGCGGCCTCAAGTTCCTCGAGGCGGCGCACGTGAAGGACGTGCTCGCGTTCCTGCGCGTGCTCGAGAACCCGCGCGACGAGGTGAGCTGGTATCGCATTCTCATGCTGATGCCCGGCATCGGCGACGCGACCGCCCGCGCGATAATGCAGACGCTCGCCGACCGGTCGTGGGATCCGGACGCCTTCGCCCGATTCGAGCCGCCGCCGCGCGCCCGCGACGCGCATCGCGACCTCGCCGACCTGTTGCGACGCCTGCGCGGCGCGAAGCGCGGCGAAGCGGAGGGAGCGTCGGCGAGGACATCGATGAAGTCCGCCTGCTCTACGATGCGGTGCTCGCGAACGGTACGATCGCTCCGAGCCGCGTCTCGCCGACCTCGATCAGCTTCGCGTGATCGCCGCCGGCTACCCGAGCCGCGCCGCGTTTCTCGCCGCGCTCGCGCTCGAGCCGCCGCAGAGCACGCAGGACCTCGGGTCGGGCAGCGAAGAGGAGGACGACGCGCTCGTCATCAGCACCGTGCACAGCGCGAAGGGCAAGGAATGGGACGCGGTGTTCGTCATCTGGGCGGTGGACGGCTGGTTCCCGTCGTCGCGATCGCTCGACGACGAGGATCAGTTGGAGGAGGAGCGGCGCCTCATGTACGTCGCGATGACGCGCGCGCGAAACCATCTCGCGGTGACGTATCCGCTGAACGTCTACGCCACGCGCCGCGGCTCCGACTACTCGATCGACCAGCTGTCGCGCTTCATCGACCGCGGCGTGCGCGACAAGATGCAGCGCGTCGTGCCGCAAAATCCGGCGGCACCGGCGCCCACTGAACGTCAGACTCCGGCCGATTCACCCCCCATCGACCTACGCGCACTCTTGCGCGGTCGATTCGAGCCGCCGAGCGGGCCACCGGAAGGGCGAGCAAGCTAGACGCAGATGACGCAGATTTGAAAAGCGATTCCGCAGATCTGCGGCATTGTTTTTCAAATCTGCGTCATCTGCGTCAATTTTTCTCGGTCTCGCTTGTGGCCGGAGCGGCGCTCCGACAAGACCGTTCTTGTCGTTCTCCGTTTGTTTCTGTTTGTTAGCCGTTTGTGTCCGTGTACCAATTGTTGCTGCCTGAGCGGCGGGAAAGACTCTCGCGCCACTCAGGCATCAACGATATGTACACGGACACAAACAGATCGAACTGAAACAAACGGACAACTACGCAAGAACTACTTATTGTTTTTTAACAACGCAAGAATCATTTCGTCGGCGCGCTGACCGGAGCCGAATCGAGCCACGACCGAATCGCTCCGAACGGATCTCCCGGCTGACTCTTCGCCAGATCGATGATGCGCGGGATCGCGCGGCGCAGGTCGCCGTTCTCGCGAACCCAGACCCGATCGAACAGGTCGAGATTGGTGTTGTAGATCCGGTGCGCCAGCAGGGCGGCGTTGTCGAGCCGCACGCGAGAGAGCGCGGCCGCGGGAATCGTGCGCAGCTGGGGCCCGAGCGTCGTGACGAGATCATGGCGCGCCTTGGCGTAGAGCGTGTCGCGAGCCGCGATGCGCGCGAGCGAATCCGTCGGGTGCGCGCGAAAGGCCGAGTCGACGCTCGCGTACAACACCGACCAGAATTGCGCCAACAGCTTGTCGTCGGCCCATTGTGCGTCGGCTTGGTCGGCCGCGGCGGAATCGCCGCGCGATCGAAAGAACCACGCCGAGCCGCGGGCCCCGACGAAGTTCGCGAACGACTCGTTGAAGACGGCCTGGCCCGGCGCGTAGAACGTGTTGTGCGTCAGCTCGTGAATGACCGTGTTCGCCAGGTCGATCGTGTCGGCGCGCAGCGACGTGGACAGCAACGGATCGTTGAACCAGCCGAGCGTGCTGAACGCCGGCGACGGTCGCAGATAGACGTCGAAGCCTCGCCGACAGATCATGCTCGGCCGCGCGCGCGGCCCCGAAGTCGAAGAACCCCTTGTACGGAACCCGGCCGACGATCGGGAACCACCACGTGTACGGCGCGAGCTGTCCCGGTACGCGCCCGAGAGCACCAGCACGAGCGTGTCGCGATCGAGATGCGTGTACGTCGTGAAGCTCTTGCGCGTTCGCAGCTCGATCGAGTCGGCCGCGAAAGCGCGCGCCGCGAGCACGAGCCGCAACTTCGCCGCCGCCTCCAGCGGCGTCGCCGGATCCGCAACGATCGCTTCGATCGACCGGCGCCGAGCCAGAATGGATCGCCTCGGCCCACGCGGCGCGCACGAGGTACCGCCCCGTCGGCGAGAGCACGAGCCACGCGATCAGCAGGAGCACGAGGACCGCGAGAACGCGGCGGATTCTGCGCATCCGAGACGGCTAGACGGCTGCACAGCGCGACAGCTAGACGGCCGTCAAGCTGTCAGGCCGTCCAGCCGTCGCGGCTATCTTGCATGATGTCCTTCGTCCATCTCCACTGCCACTCCGAGTACTCGCTCCTCGACGGCGCCAACCGGATCGACGACCTGATCCGCCGGGCGCTGGAGTTCGAACAGCCGGCGCTGGCGATCACCGATCACGGTAATCTGCACGCGGCCTGGGAGTTCCAGGAGAAGGCGAGAAGGCGAGGATCAAGCCGATCATCGGGATGGAGGCGTACGTCGCGCCCGGGCGACCGGCGCGCCCGCGGCGCGACCGACCCCCGGCGGCCAAGCCCTACTACCATCTGGTGCTGCTCGCCCGCGACGCCATCGGCTACCAGAATCTCGTCAAGCTCTCGTCGCTCGCGTACACCGAGGGCTTCTACTCGCAAGCCGCGCGTCGACCGCGAGCTGCTCGCCAAGTACAGCGAGGGGCTCATCGTCTCGTCGGCCTGCATGGCCGGCGAGGTCGCCGCGCACCTCATGGCCGACGACCAGGCCGCGGCGCGCGAAGCGGCGAGCTGGTACGCGAACGCTCTTCAAGGACCGCTACTACCTCGAGGTCCAGGCGCACGAGGCCGACGGGCAGGCGAAGCTCAACGCGCAGGTCTTCGCGCTGGCCAAGGAGCTCGGACCTCCCCGTCATCGCCACGAACGACGCGCACTTCCTGCGCGCGCGAGGACCACGACTCGCACGACGTGCTGCTCTGCATCGGCCTCGGCAAGGATCGCAGCTCGACGCCGACCGGATGCGGTACGACCGCGGGCTCTACTTCAAGAGCGCGCCGGAGATGCGCGAGCAGCTTCCCCGACCATCCGGACGTGCTCGAGAACACGCTCGCGCATCGCCGACCAGGTCGACGTCGAGTTCGCGAAGAAGTACCACCTGCCCGTCGTTCCCGCTCCCGACGGGCGTCGACGACCGAGAACGATCTGCTCGTGCCGCTCGGCGCCGGCGGGCGCCAAGCGAGCGCTACGGCGATCCGCTGCCCGCCAACGTCCGCGAGCGGCTCGACTACGAGCTGGGCGTCATCACGAAGACGGGCTACGCCGGCTACTTCCTCATCGTCGCCGACTTCATCAAGGCGGCGCGCGACCGCGGCATTCCGGTCGGACCGGGCCGCGGCTCGGCGGCCGGCTCGCTCGTCGCGTACTCGCTCCGCATCACCGATGTCTGTCCGCTCAAGTTCGATCTGCTCTTCGAGCGCTTCCTCAATCCCGAGCGCGTGTCGATGCCCGACATCGACGTCGACTTCTGCTTCGAGCGCCGCGGCGAGGTGATCGAGTACGTGCGGCAGAAGTACGGCCGCGACTCCGTCGGCCAGATCGTCACGTTCGGGACGCTGAAGTCGCGCGCGGCGATCAAGGACGTCGGCCGCACGCTCGGCTTCACGCCGGCCGAGACCGACGCGCTCGCGAAGCTGATTCCGAATCAGCCGAACTTCTCGCTGACGGTCAAGGAGGCGATCGAGAAGATCTCGCGAGGTCGGCGCGCTGTACAGCAGCGACGAGCGCTATCGGCAGCTGCTCGACTACGCGATCGCGCTCGAAGGGCTGTCGCGCCACACCGGCGTCCACGCCGCCGGCATCGTCATCGCGCCGGGCCCGCTCGACGATTACGTGCCCGATCTGCACGCAGACCACGAAGGGCTCCGGCATCCGGCGACGAAGAACGAGTGGTCGTGACGCAGTACGACATGAACTGCGCTCGAGAAGGCGGGCATGCTCAAGATGGACTTCCTCGGCCTCACGACGCTCACGGTCATCCACGACGCGCTCGCCGACGATCGAGGCACGCGACCGGCAAGGCGCCCGATCTCGACACGCTCCCGCTCGACGACGCCGCCGACCTACCGCATGCTGCGCGCGGGCCGCACCGCCGGCGTCTTCCAGTTCGAGTCGCCGCTCGCGACCGACCTGCTGCGCAGCATGCGCTGCGACCGCTTCGACGACCTCGTCGCATCGAACGCGCTGATGCGCCCCGGCCCGCTCGACGCCGGCATGCACCAGGTCTATCAGCCGGCGCAAGCGCGGCGAGGAGCCGGTCACGTACGCGCTGCCCGAGCTCGAGCGAGATCCTCGAGCCGACGTACGGCGTCATCACCTACCAGGAACAGGTGATGCGCATCGCGCAGCGTCTGGCGGGCATCTCGCTCGCCGAAGCCGACGTGCTGCGCAAGGCGGTCGGCAAGAAGGACGCGGAGCTCATTCGCGTGGAGCTCGGCAAGTTCGTCGAGAAGGCCGTCGCGCGCGGCTACGACCGCACGGATCATCGAGGAGCTCGCCGGCCAGATCGAGACATTCGGCCGCTACGGCTTCAACAAGTCGCACTCGGTCGCGTACTCGGTCCTCTCGTATCACACGGCGTGGCTCAAGACGCACTACCCGGCCGAGTTCATGGCCGCGCTGCTCTCGTCGTCGATCGGCGACACGGACGCGTCGTGAAGTACATCAACGAAGCGCGCGAGCTCGGGCATCGAGGTGCTGCCGCCCGACGTGAACGAGTCGGGCTACAAGTTCACCGTCGTCGGCGACAAGCGGATCCGCTTCGGCCTCGGCGCCATCCGCAACGTCGGACGCGCGGCGATCGACTCGATCCTCGCCGCGCGCGGCCGAGACACCTTTCACCTCGCTCTATCGATTTCTGCGAGCGCGTCGATCTCCGCCTCTGCAACAAGCGCGTCTTCGAGGCGCTGATCGACGTCGGGCGCGCTCGACACCCTCGGCGGCCACCGCGCGCAGTATCGCGGCGGTGCTCGACAGCGCGCTCGCAGGAAGCGTCGCTCCAGCAGCAGGAGGCGGCGACCGGCCAGGGCTCGCTGCTTCGGCGGCGCCGACGACCATCGACGCTCGGTCGCCAACGCACGCAGCCGTCGCTCCCCAACATCGCCCCGCTGGCGCGAGTCCGAGCGGCTCGACGAAGGAGAAGGAGATCCTCGGCTTCTACATCTCCGGCCATCCGCTCGAGCCGTTCCGCACCGAGTGCGAGCTGTTCGCGACGCACACCGTGTCGCGAGCTCGGGCACGTGGACCGATCAGCCGCTGTCGCTGGCCGTCGTCGTCACCGCGATCAAGAGGCAGATCAGCAAGACGATCGGGCGCCGAGTTCGCGCGGTTGACAGTCGAGGATTTTTCGGGATCTTCCGAGGTGCTGGTCTTCCCGGAAGCCTGGAGCGATGCTGGCCGACCGGGTGCAGACCGACGTGCCCGTGCTGCTCAAGGGCGGCTATTCCAAGCGCGACCAGGACGCCGAGAACCCGACGTTCATCGTCGAGTCGCTCACCCCGCTGGCGGAGCTGCGCACTGAACGGGGCAGTGGCGGTGGCGATCGATCTGCCAATCCGGACGATGTCGCTCACGCCGGACGTGATGCGCGACGTGCGCGCGGTGGTCGAGACGCACGCGACGGCACCCGGCACCTCGCCGCCGCTCGAGGTGCGGTGGAGCGACGGCAGTGGTTCGCGGGCGCGGCTCAAGTTCGCGCTCGTTGAAGCTTGCCGCGTCGCAAGCCGCGCTGCGCGATCTGCGCGCGCTGCTCGGCGCGGATCGGGTGAGGGTCGTTCGTTCGGGTCGGAGCGGGTGCGGGGCGGGGCCGAGAGGAACTGACGATGGGCACTTCTGCCACACTGGACTTCGAAAAGCCGATCGTCGAGCTGGAGAAGCAGATCGACGAGCTGAAGAGGCTCGCCGGCGGCCAGCAGCTCGACGTCGACGACGAGATCGCGCCGCTCGAGCGCAAGCTCGCCGAGTTGCGCGACGAGATCTACAGGAACCTCACGCCCTGCCAGCGCGTGCAGGTCGCGCGCAGCGCGAAGCGGCCGTTCACGCTCGACTACATCCGCCTCGCCTTCACCGACTTCATCGAGCTGCACGGCGATCGCGCCTTCCGCGAGGACGCGGCGATCGTCGGCGGCTGGGCGCGGCTCGACGGCGAGACGATCATGGTCATCGGCCACCAGCGCGGCCGCGACACCAAGGAGAATCTCAAGCGCAACTTCGGGATGCCGCACCCCGAGGGCTATCGCAAGGCGCTGCGCCTCATGAAGCTCGCCGAGAAGTTCCACGTGCCGGTGATCACGTTCATCGACACGCATGGGCGCGTGGGCCGGACTCGGCGCCGAGGAGCGCGGCCAGTCGGAGGCGATCGCGCGCAATCTGTTCGAGATGAGCCGGCTCGAGGTGCCGATCATCGCCACGGTGATCGGCGAGGGCGGCTCCGGCGGCGCGCTCGCGCTCGGCGTCGCCGACCGCGTGTACATGCTCGAGAACGCCGTCTACTCGGTCATCACGGTCGAAGGGTGCGCGTCGATCCTCTGGAAGGACGGCAAGAGCCCGGAGATGCGCGAGAAGGCGGCCACCGCGCTCCGCATCACGGCGCAGGATCTCCTCGAGCTGCGCGTGATCGACGAGATCATCCCGGAGCCGCCGGGCGGCGCGCACGCCGAACCACGAGGCCACCGCCGCGCAACGCTGCACGACACGCTCGTGCGCCAGCTCGAGGATCTGCGCGGCTCAAGCCGGACAAGCTGGTCCGCCGGCGCCGCGAGAAGTTCCTGCGAATGGGACAGTTCGCGGAATGACGGCTGGACGCCGTCGTCGACGCCGTCCCCGACCGCGCCATCCCGTCGCGCACCTGATCGAAGTCGCCTTCAAGGGCAATCGAAAGGAGTTCTTCCTCTGGGAGTCCGAGGAGCCGCCGCCGCTCACGTCGCGCGGTCATCGTCGACGCCGACCGCGGTGAGGACCTCGGCCTCGTGCACGCCGTCGGCGAGCTGGCGCAGAAGCGGAACGCCGGCGTGCCGCACGGCTACGGCAACGCGGGCACCACGAACAAGGCGCGCCGCGCTGGCGAGCCGCGACGACGTTCATCGCGCCGACGAGCTGCGAACGCAGGACGACGACGCTCGCCGCCGCGCCATGGAGCGCGTGAAGGCGAACGAGCTCGTGATGAAGCTGTCCGACGCCGAGTGGCAGTGGGACCGCAAGAAGCTCACGCTCTATTTCACCGCCGAGAAGCGCGTCGACTTCCGCGCGCTCGTGCGCGAGCTGGCGTCGATGTTCCGCACGCGGATCGAGCTCAAGCAGATCGGCGTGCGCGACGAGGCGAAGCGGCTCGACGGCGTCGGCCGCTGCGGCCGCCAGTATTGCTCGGCGTCGTGGCTGCCCGAGCTGCGACCGGTCAACCTCGGCGTCGCCAAGGATCAGCGCCTGTCGCTCAACCCGTCGCAGATCTCCGGCGCGTGCGGGCGGCTGATGTGCTGCCTGCGCTACGAGCACGAGTTCTACGTGCAGAGCCGCAAGCGCTTTCCGAAGGAAGGCAAGATCGTCGTCACGACGCAAGCGGCGAGGAGAAGGTCATCGCCAACGACATCTTCCGTGAGCGCGTCACGCTGCGCGCCGACGACGGCGAGCAGCGCACGATTCTGCTCGCCGAGCTCCGCGCCGAGGCCGAGGAGGTCGGCGCGCCGCTTCCGTTCGCGCCGGTCCGAGGATCGTGACGCTCGACGAGCACGAAGAGGACATCGTGCTCGAGGAAGCGGTCGTCGCGAGAGCGCGTCGTCATGCTCGAGCCGCTCGGACGAGGCTGGACCGGTGCACCGGTGGACCGGTGAACCGGAGGAGGCCGAGGACGCAGCGGAAACGCAGGAGCCGTCCAGCCGTCCAGCCGTCCAGCCGTCCAGCGACCCATCCGCTCAACAGTCCACCAGTCCGCCCGACGATCACATCGAAGCGTCCCCGGCGCCGGCGCGGGCGCCGCGGCGGGCGTCGCAATCGTCCCGGTGGCGGCGACGGCGGCGGACCGTCCGGTGGGCCTCCCGACGGCACGCCGCCCGGCGGCGCTTGATGGGCAAGTTCTACCTCACGACCGCGATCGACTACGCCAACGGCGATCCGCACATCGGCCACGCGTACGAGAAGATCGGCGCCGACGCGATCGCGCGGTATCGCCGCCTGCGCGGCGACGACGTGTACTTCCTCATCGGCATGGACGAGCACGGGCAGAAGGTCGCGCAGGCCGCCGCCGAGCAAGGCGTGTCGCCGCAGCAGTTCGTCGACGGCATCGCCGACCACTTCGAGGCGATGTGGCAGCGGCTCTCGATCTCGTACGATCAGTTCATCCGCACGACGGGCGACGACCACAAGCGCGGCGTGCGCGCGCTCATCAAGCGCATCCACGAGCTCCACGCCCGACGACTTCTACGAGAAGTCGTACGAAGGCTGGTATTGCGTCGGCTGCGAGCTGTTCAAGCGCGACGACGAGATCGTGGACGGCCAGTGCGTGCTGCACCCGACGCGCGAGCTGGAGTGGACGAAGGAGCGCAACTGGTTCTTCCGGCTGACGCGCTACCAGCCGTTCCTGCGGCGGCTCTTCGCCGAACACCCGGACTTCCTCGAGCCCGAGACGCGCCGCAACGAGATCCTTTCGCTGCTCGACCAGGGGCTCGAGGACATCTCGATCACGCGCTCGCGGCTCTCGTGGGCGATTCCCTTCCCGCTCCAGCCGTCGAACGGCGAAGAGCAGGGCACGTGGGTCTGGTTCGACGCGCTGCCGAACTATCTCACGGCGACCGGCTTTCCCGACAAGCGCTACCACGACCGCTGGCCGGCGCAGCTGCACGTCATCGGCAAGGACATCACGCGGCTTCACACCGCGTGATCTGGCCGGCGATGCTGCAGGCCGCCGAGCTGCCGCTACCGGAGCGCGTCTGGGCGCACGGCTTCGTGCTCGCTCGGCGGCGAGCGGTTCAGCAAATCGGCCGGGTGTGCGGCTCGACCTCGACGAGGCGATCGACCGATACGGCGCCGACGCGTTCCGCTACTTCCTGCTGCGCGAGGTGCCGTTCGACGCCGACGGCAGCTTTTCGTGGGAGCGCTTCGACGAGCGGTACACCGCGGACCTCGCGAACGCGTTCGGCAACCTGGCGAGCCGCGCGATCGCGATGGTCGAGAAATACTGCGACGGCGTCGTCCCGCGCGGCTCAGCCATGGACATCGATCGCGCCGACGCCGCCGATCTCGCCGAGTATCACGGCGCGCTGGATGGCAGCCGCGGCTTCCTGCTGCACGAAGGCCTCAAGCGCGTGATGTCCTGCGTGTCGCGCGGGCAACGAGTTCGTCCAGTCACAGCAGCCGTGGGCGCTCGCGAAGAAACCGGAGTCGCGCGGCGAGCTCGAACGCGTGCTGGCCGCGATCGTCCGACAGCTGGCGCGCCACGCGATTCACCTCGCGCCGTTCATGCCGAACAAGGCGCAGGAGCTATGGACGCAGATCGGCGGCCCGGGGCGAGTCGAAGATCAGCGCTTCGACGATGTGAAATCGCTTGACGTGGCGGGATGGCACGTCGCGAAGGGCCCTTCGCTGTTCCCCAAACCGACACTCACCGTCGGCTGACGGCTCGGCGTTTGGGGGCTCGGGGTCGGAGCTGTCCTCCGCGGACCAGTGCAGAATTGCCGATACTGCCGGGCAATCTGCCTCGGCTCCGCTCCGGACAGCCCCACCCGCTCGCCTCGCCCGTTCGCGTGCGTGGCGTGACGCGTGAACGGCGGCTCGCTCCCACGCGCCGGACCTATCCGACACCGTCGTGACCTAGCTCGCCGCTGAATCACGCGTGCACACGGAGGCAGCGCCGAGACGGGCCGGGGTCTGGAGCGCGAGCCGAGGCAATGCTGCCGGGCGTGTCGGCAGCATTGCACTGGTCGCGCGGAACGACCTCGGGCGGCTCGGCGCGTGATTAGCCCGGCGCGCTGCCCCGCTCTGGCGTGATCGGCGCGATCCGCTAGCCGCGTCGCTACGGTTTCGCTGGCGCCGGCTTCGAGAAGTCGACCGTCGGCGGTCCTTGCTGCGCCGACGCATCCGCCGTGAAGTATTTGCGTTCCTTGGCGCCGGTCACCTTCGCCGTCAACACGGCCGGGAATTGGCGGATGTACGCGTTGTACTGTTGCACGGCCTGGTTGTAGTCCGTGCGCGCCGTCGCGATCCGATTCTCGGTGCCGGCCAACTCGTCCTGCAGACGTATGAATAGCTGATCGGCCTTGAGGTTCGGGTACGCCTCGACATTCACGCTCAGACGGCTGAGCGCCGACGTGAGCTGAGCGTCTGCATTCGCCATAGCGGTCGGGTCGCGCGTTTGCAGCGCGCTCTGGAGTCCCGCGCGCGCGCGCGTGATCTCGTCGAGCGTCTGCTCTTCGTGCGTCGCGTATCCTTTGACGGTGTTGACGAGATTCGGAATCAGATTGACGCGGCGCTGCAACTGCACCTCGATCTGCCCCTGCGCCGAGTTGGCCTGCTCGTCGAGCCGCTGAATGTTGTTGTACCCGCACGATGCGAGTAGCGGCAGCAGCAGAAGGGCGAGCCAGCGTTTCATTGTCGTGCTCCGAGAGACGAACTGTGGGTGGAAGTGACCTGCCCTCACACTACGCGACGACGGCCCAGCCGGGTGACAACCTCACCCAACTGGCTGAAAATGGTCGAGATACGCCCACCAGGCGCTCCACCCCCCGCAGGTAGCCGGCCAACACTTCACCGGACTCGGCGGGCTTGAGGGCAGGGTCGCCGCGGATGTGCCGCACGACTCGGGCAAAGGGCGCGGCGTCGAACCCCGCGCGCTGCGCGACCGTTTCCACCAGCTCGATGTTGTCCTTGGGCGGACGCGCGGCGTGCAGCCGGAGAAACGCGCGGAAGACGATGAGAATGGGACTCAGGCTCGACGCCAACAGCTCGAGCTCGCGTTCGGGATCGTTCCCCGCGCCGAGCAAGCCCTTGTCGCAGTCGAATCAACTTCCCCATCGCCTCCTGCTCGAGCTGGAGCCGCAGGTCTTTCAGGTCGACGCTGAATCCCATCAAACGGCGGCTCGCCGTGCAGCACGCGGTGGCGGTCGAGAATGTCGGCGTACTCCATCGGAAAGATGTCGGCCGATCCCGTCCACTCTTCGCGCGTGAGCGTGAGCGGCGCGTGGTTGCCGGCGTCGACCCATGCGCGCGACGCCGCCGACGCCGCGCGCAGCCGCGACGCGTCGAGCGAGTCGACGATGACGAGCACGTTGTGGTCCGGCTTCTTGGCGCCGGCTTCACCGCCCGCGGACGAGCCGTACAGCACGATCGAGCGGAGTGCCGTCCCGTACGCCGCGCGCAACTGTTTGACGAGTTCGTCGAGTGTCATTCGCGCCATGGGTCACCAAGATCCGCTGGAGCCACCACCGCCAAAACCGCCTCCACCTCCGAAACCACCAAATCCACCGCCACCGCCCCCGCCGCCACCGAATCCACCGCCGCTCCAACCACCGCCTCCTCCCGCCCCATCCACCGCCGCCGAATCGGAAGGAAGATGGGTAGGCATCCCCCGCCCCCACAGCCGCGACCCCGGCGTCCGCTGATCAACGACAGGACGATGAAAAGGAGCACGAACCAGACGACAGGTGGAATGCCGCCCCCGGAACGCCCCCGCGGCGCCGGCCGCTCGACTTCGATCTGCGGCTGAACGTTCGGGTTGACCTGAAACTTGTATTCGTTCGCGAAGTGAGCGGCGATGCTGTCGACCATCAGCAGGATGCCGGAGCCGTAATCACGATTTCGGAAATAGGGAATCGCGAGGTCGCGGAATTCGCCCGTCGTGCCGTCGGTGAGGAAGCCTTCGGCGCCGAATCCGATTTCGGTGCGTATGTGCCCGCTCCCGTCGGCGCTCGTTTCCTTCGGCACTACGAGGAGGATGACGCCCGTATTTCTCGCCGGGTCGCCGGGATTTCCTTTCGTTCCGACGCCCCACTGGCGGCCGATCTGAAGCCCGACTTCCTCGACAGGGCGTCCCTTGAGATCGGGCAGCGTCACCACGACGATCTCGCCGCCGGACTTCGCCTTCACGTCGTCGATGATCGCCGAAATGGCGGCCGCCTTGTCGGCCGGAATGACGTGCGCGAAGTCGTTGACGTAGCCGACCGGCGCGGGGAGTTGGAGCCCCTGCGCCTGAGCGCTCCCTCGGGCCACCGCTGTCAGCGAGGCGAAAACGAAGAGCGCGAGCGCGCGGATGTGCACGGTCGAAGGCTATCCCGCTCCTTCCCCAGGTGGAAGCGCCCATGGGACGAGCGGCGGGCCACGCCTCCGATTGGCGGGTGTCGCGCCTGCACGTAGATTCAAGGACGACAATGTCATACCGTTCTGTTGGAAGCTTGCGACGGCTAACCGTCGAACTGGCCGCGGCCGTTCTTTTGGTTGCCGCGTGTTCCCGCGGCGACGCCGCCGGATCGTCCGGCAAGTCGGCTGCTGCTGTCGCCAGCACGGCGTCCGCGGCTCCGGCCGCCACCAGCGCGCCGGATTCGATCAACGCGCGAGCCGACCGCGGCCGCATCCTCGGCGACTCGAACGCGAAGGTCTGGCTCGTGATGGCCAGCGACTTTCAGTGCCCGTTCTGCAAACAGTGGCACGACGCGTCAATTCGCGAACATCGTGCAGAAATACGTGAAGTCTGGGCGCGTGCGGATGGCGTACCTCAACATGCCGCTCAGCATCCACCAGTTCGCCCTGCCCGTCGGCCGAAGCGGCGATGTGCGCCTCGGTGCAGGACAAGTTCTGGCCGATGCACGACTCGCTCTTCGCGACGCAGAAGATCTGGGAAGTGCTCCAGAACCCGGCGTCGTTCTTCGACACGCTTGCGAACCACAACCACGTCGAACATGGACCCGTGGCGGACGTGCATGTCCCAGCACCTCACGCAGCCGCTGCATCGAGGCCGACTACGATCGCGCGCGGCAGGTGGGCGTGACCTCGACGCCGACGTTCATCGTCGGCGCCACGAAGCTGGCGAGCGCGGACGCCGACGTGGCCGGCGCGCTCGACGCGGCGCTCGCCGCGAAAGGCAAGTAGCCTCACCGCCGCCTTACTCGCGACAGCGTGCGTTTTCCGGTCCAGCTCGGATATCGCGCGCTGGCGCAGATCGCTCGCGGCGCGGCGCTCGTCACGCCCGACAGCAACTCGAAAATCCTGCGCTCGCTGCGCGCGCGGCGCGGCATCCGGTCGCGCTACCGCCGCTGGGCCGAGGCACATCGTGACGCGAGCCGTCCGCTTCTCTGGATGCACGCGCCGTCGGTCGGCGAAGGTCTGCAGGCCCGCCCGGTCCTCGAGCTGGCGCGGTCGCGCCGGCCCGACGTGCAGATCGCCTACACGCATTTCTCGCCGAGCGCGGCCGCATTCGCCCGCTCGCTCGACGTCGACTTCACCGACTACTTGCCGTTCGACACGCCGGGCGACGCTCGCGCCGCCCTCGACGCGCTCGCAACCGACGGCGCTCGTCTTTTCCAAACTCGACGTTTGGCCGATGATCACCCGCGAGGCCCGCGAGCGCGACGTCCGACTCGGCCTCGTCAGCGCGACGCTGGCGCGCGGATCCTCGCGCCGATCGCTCGGGGCGAGCGCGCTGTTGCGCGACGCGTACGCCGCACTCGACGTCGTCGGAGCGATCGACGAGGCCGACGCCGACCGGCTCGTCCAACTCGGCGTTCGCTCGCAGACGATCACCGTCACCGGCGACACGCGCTACGACCAGGTGTGGGCGCGCGCCCAGGCGGTCGACCGCGAGTCACCGTTGCTCCGGCGCCTGCGCGGCGCGAGCCCGATCATCGTCGCGGGATCGACGTGGCCATCGGACGAAGCGGTGCTCCTCCCGGCGTTCGAAGCGTTGCGCCGTGCGGGCCTCGACGCGCGACTCGTCATCGCCGCGCATGAACCGACGGACAAACACGTCGCCGAACTGCTGGCGTGGGCCGGCCGAAGTTCGTTGCGCGCGGACCGTCTCGACGAAGCGACGAGCGACACGCACGTCGTGGTCGTCGATCGCGTCGGCGTGCTCGGCGAACTCTACGCCCTCGCCGACGTTGCGTTCGTCGGCGGCGGCTTCCACGCGGCCGGACTTCACTCCGTTCTCGAGCCGGCCGCGTTCGGCGCGCCGGTTCTCTTCGGACCGCGCTTTCAAGACAGCCGCGACGCCGCGCTCCTCGTGCAGCGCCACGGCGGCGCGTCGGTCGCCGACGCGGCCGAGGCCGAGCGCCGGCTGCGTTTCTGGATCACCGATCCCACCGCGCGCCGCGATGCCGGCGACTTCGCTCGCGCGCTCGTCCGAAGCGGCGTCGGTGCCGCCGAACGATCTTTCGCGCTCGTCGATCGGCTGTTACGCTAGGCTCGCTCGCTGTTTCGAGCCACCGACGCGGGTTGAGAAGAATTCAACGCAGATGCCGCAGACAAAAACAACAATGCCGCAGATCTGCGGGATTGCTGTTCAGATCTGCGGCATCTGCGTTGAATTTTCTCGCCTGATAGCGTGGCCAGCGAGGCGCAAGCGGCTCGTCTACGCCGTCGACGCCTTCTCCGTCACGACGCGCACGATGTTGTCGACGACCTGAAGGAATCCGCCGTCGACGTTGAAGCGTCGGCCGCCGTCACCGCCCAATCGCAGCACGCCTTTGCCGAGCAGCGTCATCATCGGCGCGTGGCCGGTCAGGATGCCGACCTCGCCGTCGAACGCCGGGGCGACGACGGAATCCGTCGTCCCCTCGTACAGCACCGCCTCCGGCGAGATCACCGAGACGTTCAGCATCGTCGCGCCTCAGCTCTGCAGCTTCTTCGCGTTCTCGACCACGTCGTCGATGCCGCCCGCCATGAAGAACGCCTGCTCCGGCAGGGTGTCGAACTCGCCGGCCACGAGCCGCTCGAACGACGAGATCGTCTCCTCGAGCTTCACGTACTTGCCCGGGATGCCGGTGAACTGCTCGGCCACCGCGAACGGCTGCGACATGAAGCGCTGGATGCGGCGCGCCCGGCCGACGATCTGCTTGTCGTCTTCCGACAGCTCGTCCATGCCGAGGATCGCGATGATGTCCTGCAGCTCCTTGTAGCGCTGCAGGATGCGCTGCACGTCGGTCGCGACCTTGTAGTGGCGTTCGCCGATGAACTGCGGCGTCGAGGATTCGCGACGACGACGCGAGCGGATCGACGGCGGGGTAGATGCCGAGCTCCGTGATCGCGCGCGAGAGCACGACCGTCGCGTCCAGGTGCGCGAACGCCGTCGCCGGCGCCGGATCGGTGATGTCGTCGGCCGGAACGTAGATCGCCTGCACCGACGTGATCGAGCCGTTTCGCGTCGACGTGATGCGCTCCTGCAGGTCGCCCATCTCGGTCGCCAGCGTCGGCTGGTAGCCCACGGCGCTCGGCATGCGGCCGAGCAGCGCCGACACTTCGGAGCCCGCCTGCGTGAAGCGGAAGATGTTGTCGATGAACACGAGCACGTCCGCGTTCTCCTGCGTCGCGGAAGTACTCGGCGACCGTGAGACCGGAGAGGCCGACGCGCAGACGCGCGCCCGGCGGCTCGTTCATCTGACCGTAGATGAGCGCGCACGTTCGGAAGAACGCCCGATTCCTTCATCTCGAGGTAGAGATCGTTTCCTTCGCGCGTGCGCTCGCCCACGCCGCAGAACACCGACTTGCCGCCGTGTCCCTTCGCGACGTTGTTGATCAGCTCCATGATGACGACCGTCTTGCCGACGCCGGCGCCGCCGAAGAGACCGATCTTGCCGCCCTTCACGAACGGCGCGATCAGGTCGATGACCTTGATGCCCGTCTCGAAGATTTCGGTCTTCGGCTCGAGGTTGACGAAGTCGGGACGCTTGCGATGGATCGGCCAGCGCAGCGCGTCCTCCGGGATCGGCGCGCCGTTGTCGACCGGCTCGCCGAGCACGTTGAGGATGCGGCCGAGCGCGGCGGCGCCGACCGGCACCGAGATCGGCCGCGCCGGTGTCGACGACCTCCATGCCGCGCACGACCCGTCGGTCGAGGACATCGCGACGGCGCGCACCTGGTTGCGGCCGATGTGCTGCTGCACCTCGACGACGACGCGGATGTCGGACCCGTCGTCCGCCGTTGCCGTGATGTCGAGCGCGTTGTAGAGCTCGGGCAGATGCTCGGCCTCGAACTCGACGTCGAGCACCGGGCCGATGACCTGGACGACTTTTCCAATGTTGTGAATCGCTGTGGCGGTTGCCATGGAGATTTTCCTAATAGCGTTGGTACTGCGAGACTGGCACTCTAGTCGTCAGGCGGCTGCGACGGGCGGCAGGAACTGCCTCACCCTTGTAGCGCCGCCGCGCCGCCGACGATCTCGGCGATTTCCTGCGTGATCTGCGCCTGCCGCGCGCGGTTGTACGTACGGCCGAGGATCTTGAGCATGTCGCCTGCGTTGTCGGTCGCGTTCTTCATCGCGGTGCGCCGCGCGGCCTGACCGCGGCCGTCATCTCCACCAGCGCGCGGTACACCGCGTTGCGCACGTACAGCGGCAGCAGCTCGCCGAGGATCGCCTGCGCGTTCGGGGCGAGGAGGTAGTCGCGGCGCTTCGCGTCGCTCGCGGCGGCGTCACCGGCAGCACCTGAACGGTCGCCGGCGGCGCCGACAGCACCGACTTGAACTTCGCGTACACCACGTACACGGCGTCGATGTCGCCGCGCGCGAATGCCGCGGTGAGATCGTTCACCAGCTCCGCGGCGTTCGCGGCCGTCGGCCGATCGCCGATGTCGGTGCGGCTGCTCGCCACCTTGCGGCCGATGTAGCGGAAGTAGCCGACGCCCTTCTTGCCGACCACGTGCAGGTCGACCTCGACGCCCTCGCCCTCGAGCCGCGCGATGCGTCGCGCGCGCTTCCTTGATCAGGTTCGCGTTGAACGCGCCGGCCAGGCCGCGGTTCGACGTGATGAGCAGGACGGCCGCGCGCTTGGCCTTCGCCGGCTGGCGCAGCAGCGGGAACTGCTCGGCGAGGTCCGGCGAGTAGAGGCTCGCGATCACGTCGCGCAGCGCCTGCGCGTACGGGCGCGCCGCGACGACGCGGTCCTGCGCCCGCTTCAGCTTCGACGTCGCCACCATCTCCATCGTGCGCGTGATCTTGCGCGTGTTCTCGACGGACTTGATGCGACCCTTGAGCTCGCGACCCTTGGCCATGGACTCTCTCGGCCGAGCGTGTCGTGGCGAATGTGTTCACTACAGATCCGATTTCGTGATGCCCGCCGAGTTTCGTCGCCACCGCGGTCTTCTTGTACGCCTCGATGCCGCGCTTGAGCTCGGCCTCGGTCTCCTTCGAGAGCGCCTTCTCGGTGCGGAGCGCCGTCGCCGACCTGCGGGAACTGCGCCGCCATGAACTCGTGGAAGCCCTTCTCCCACTCGCGCACGCCGCGCGACCGGCACGTCGTCGATGAAGCCGTTCGTCACGGCGTAGATGATCATGACCTGCTGCTCGACCGGCATCGGCTGGTACTGCGGCTGCTTGAGCACTTCGACCGTGCGCGCGCCGCGCTCGAGCTGGCGCTTCGTCGCCGCGTCGAGGTCCGACGCGAACGCGGAGAACGCTTCGAGCTCGCGGTACTGCGCGAGGTCGAGGCGGAGACGGCCGGCCACCGAGCTTCATCGCCTTGATCTGCGCCGAGCCGCCGACGCGCGACACCGAGATGCCGACGTTGATCGCGGGACGAACGCCGGCGTAGAACAGGTCGGACTCGAGGAAGATCTGGCCGTCGGTGATCGAGATGACGTTCGTCGGGATGTAGGCCGACACGTCGCCGGCCTGCGTCTCGATGATCGGCAGCGCGGTGAGCGAACCGCCCGGCTTGAGGATCGTCTTGCCGTCCACGACCGTCGGATCCTCGCTGAGCTTCGCCGCGCGCTCGAGCAGGCGCGAGTGGAGATAGAACACGTCGCCCGGGAACGCTTCGCGGCCCGGCGGACGACGCAGCACGAGCGAGAGCTGGCGGTACGCGGCGGCCTGCTTCGACAGGTCGTCGTACACGCACAGCGTCGGCTTGCCCTCGTTGTACATGAAGTACTCGGCCATCGCGCAGCCCGAGTACGGCGCGATGTACTGCATCGGCGCCGGGTCGGACGCCGAGGCGACGACGACGATCGTGTACTCCATCGCGCCGGCTTGCTTGAGCCGCTCGACGACGGACGCGACGGTCGACGCCTTCTGGCCGATCGCGACGTAGACGCAGATGACGCCGGTGCCCTTCTGGTTGATGATCGTGTCGATCGCGATCGCGGTCTTGCCGGTGCCGCGGTCGCCGATGATCAGCTCGCGCTGTCCGCGGCCGATCGGGATCATCGAGTCGATCGCCTTGATGCCGGTCTGGAGCGGCTCCTTCACCGGCTGGCGCACGATGATGCCCGGCGCCTGCGATTCGACCTTGCGGGTCATCTTCGCGTCGATGTCGCCCATGCCGTCGATCGGGCGGCCGAGCGCGTCGACGACGCGGCCGACGAGCGCTGGACCGACCGGCACCTCGAGCACGCGTGCCGTGCGGCGGACCTCGTCGCCCTCCTTGAGCTGGAGATAGTCGCCGAGGATGACCGCGCCGATGTTGTCTTCTTCGAGGTTGAGCGCGAGCGCGGTGACGTGTTGCCCGGTCTCGGACGAGGTGACCTCGAGCATCTCGCCGGCCATCGCCTTCTGGAGGCCGTAGATGCGGGCGATGCCGTCCTTGACTTCGAGGACGCGTCCCGACCTCTTCGACATCGAGTTCGTGGAGGTCAGCGGCTTCGATCTCGCGAAGCAGGATGTCCTTGATTTCGCCGGGGCGGAGCGTGGTGTCGGAGGCCATACGCGGTGATGGAAATCGAGGGGCGTTGGTGGGGCCTGGTAGCTTGTGAAAAATATCACAAGCTAGGACTTCGAGCAAGCACAAGTTGTCTGCCATCGCGGGGAAGTCGAGCTAAATCCCTGTTCCCCCATGAATTGGACCGTCCCCCGCGCACGGACGGCCGTCGCGCACCCATGATGCAACTCGCGCTCGAACGATGACGCAAGTTCGCGGCTTCTCCCCCACACTGAACGCCGACCCACTGGTCCACCCATCCACCCGTCCACCTCTCCACCTTTCCATGGCCGGCACAGTTCGCGACCTCAAAGTCTGGCAGGAAGCCGTGGCGCTCGCCGCCGAGACAGTTCGGTCGGCACGCCAATCGGCGAAACGTGAGACCAAGGTGGTCACCGACCACATCATGATCTCCGCCCTCTCGGCTGCCGGCGCCATCGCCGACGGTTATGGCCGCTACACGGCGCCGGAGCAACGCCAGCTCTACCGCGCCGCGAAGCGCGAGCTGCTTCGCCTCGAGACCCAACTCGCGATCGCGCGACAGGCGGACCTCGTCTCGGCTCACACCCACGCTGATTTGTCGGCGCGAATCCAGGGTGTGAACAGACTGCTCGGTGGGTATCTCGTGTACTTGGAACGACAGCTCGAAGCGGCTAGTCAGGCCAAGGAGTCGGGGACGGCATCGTAGGTCAGCCCCTACTTCTGCCATGTCCTTTTACGAACCGATCAACCAGATCGACCGTGCGCAACCGAGTCAGCGACGCCGCGCGTGTTCCGACGACGCGCGAGGCGGTGCTCGCCAAGTGCGATGGTGACGCGAAGCCGAGTATGTTGGCGACGTCGCGCAGGTCGTAGCCGGGGTTTTTGGCCAGCTCCGCGGCCGCGATGATGCGCACGAGGTCGATGATGCGCTTGAGGTTCGGCCCGCCGCCGGCGGCGAACGACCTCGAGAGGTGCTCTCGCGTCACCTGGAGCGTCTCGGCGAGCGACGACGTGCGCACGGGGCGCCCCGCGTGCGAGACGACAAAGCGCCACGCGGAGGACTGGAGCGGCGAATCAAGCGCGAGCGGCCGGGGGGGGCGATCCAGCGCACGGGCGAAGCGCGACGAGAAGGCGAGCGGCTGCACGACTTCTCTCGCCGCCGCTTCGTCGACGCCGTCGACGAGGACGTCGGCGAATTCGTAGGCGGCGCACTGCGCGAGCGCGGGGCCGTCGGCGGTTCGCAGCGCGGCGAGTCCGAAGAACGGGATGCTCGGATATTCGCGGGCGAGCGACGCGACGCGCCACGTGTCCTCGTGCGCGCTTCCGATGTCGACGACCGCGGCGTCGACGAGCTCGGACTTGAACGCCGCCTGGAAATCCACGACCGACCGAGTGACGAGGACTCGCGCGCGCCGGCGCGGAAAGGCCGTCTTCATGAGCGCCCGCGTTCGTTCGCGTTGCGCATAGAGGACGATCGCCGGCTGCACCGCGGACGGCGTCGCGTGGTCAGCGCGAATGCGGAATGCCCGGCGCGCGAGTCACGGGATCACGTGCGCCGTTCGACGCCCGACCGTCGATCGACCTCGGGCTCTTGGATGCGGCGCTCGGCGGTCACGTGTTCCGGCCCCTCGTCGTCGAGGTTCGGCCTGCCCTCGATGAACTGACGGACGATCGGATCGGTCGTGTGCCGGATCTCGTCGACGGTTCCCACCTGCCGTACCTGGCCGTCGTAGAGCATCGCGATGCGCGTGCCGACCGTGTACGCGCTCCGCATGTCGTGCGTGATGACGATGCCCGTGACGCCGAGCTTCTCGCGCATGCGGATCATCAGTTGGTCGATGACGGCGCTGGTGACCGGGTCGAGTCCCGTCGTCGGCTCGTCGTAGAGGATGTACTTCGGGCGAAGCGCGATGGCGCGGGCGATGCCGACGCGCTTCCGCATGCCGCCCGAAAGCTCCGCCGGGTAGCGGTCGACGACGGCTGGGAGATCGACGAGATCGAGCGCTTCCATGACGCGTTGGTGGATCTCGTCCTCCGAGAGCTCCTGCTGCTTGCGCAGTCCCATCGCGACGTTGTCGCCGACGGTGAACGAGTCGAAGAGCGCGGCGAACTGGAAGACGTAGCCGATGCGCGCGCGGAGCTCGTAGAGCTCGCGGCGGCTCAGGCGCGGCACCTCGAGGTCGTCCACGAACACCTGTCCGGAGTCCGGCTCGAGCAGGCCGACGATGTGCTTGATCGCGACCGACTTGCCGGTGCCCGAGTAGCCGATGATGACCATCGTCTCACCCTCTTGGACGTCGAGGGTGAAGCCTTGCAGCACGTGCTTCGGGCCGAACGATTTGTAGACGTCGACGAGACGGATCATTTGGCCGGTGGGAAGCCGAGTGCGGCGCAGAAATGTGATCCCGTCCGAGTCGCGCGGCTAGTGTTCCCAGGCTGCCGAACGCACAAAGGGCCGGCGTTGGGCCGGCCCTTTGTCTTTCTCCGTTTCGAACTGCCTACGCCGCGAAGCTGCCGAGCGCTCGGCCGACGTCGCCTTCGCGCAGGCGCTTGAGCGCGCGGTCGCGCAGCTGGCGGACACGCTCGCGCGTGACGCCGAGCATGGAGCCGATTTCTTCGAGCGTGTGCTCGCGGCCGCCTTCGAGGCCGAAGTAGAGCCGGAGCACCTTCGCGTCGCGCGGCGGCAGCGTGCTGAGCGCCTGCTCGATCTCGTCGGTGAGGAAGCGGTTCATCGCTTCCTCTTCGGTGTCCGGCATCTCGTCGGCGACGAAGCGCTCGATGAGCGAGCGATCGCCTTCGGGATCCATCGGCGCGTCGAGCCGGACGTCGCTCGTGTTGAGCGCCGCGAGCGACTGCACGACGTCCACCGAGAGCCCGGTGAGCTGGGACAGCTCCTCGGGACTCGGCTCGCGGTTCAGCTTCTGGCGGAGGATCTCCGACGCCTTGATGATTCTCGAAAGGTCGGCGGTGCGGTTGAGCGGCACGCGGACCGTGCGCCCCTGGCGAGCGAGGGCCGACAGGATCGCCTGACGGATCCACCACACGGCGTAGGAGATGAATTTGACGCCCTGATCGGGGTCGAATTTTCGGGCGGCCGTGAGCAGGCCGACGTTCCCTTCACCGATCAGGTCGATGAGGGGGAGTCCGCGGTTCTGGTATTTCTTGGCGACGGAGATGACGAAGCGGAGGTTGCGCTTCACCAGCTCCTGGAGCGCGTCCTGGTCGCCCGCGCGGATCTTCTTCGCGAGGTCGATCTCCTCGGTTCCCTTGAGGAGCGGATACGTCGAGACCTCGTAGAGATACTGGTCGAGGATATCGCGTTCGGGTTCGTTCGGAGCGATCCCAGCGGGGGCCGTGCGGCGGCGTCGACGCTTGAGTTCGGTCATGATTGCGGATTGCCCTCGCGCCTGCGGGCGCGATTGGAGTCGTATCTAAGGAGCGGCGGCCAGCCCACGATACCGCGTCGCTACGGTGTACAATGCGTCACTGCTCTGCTGTTCCGCTGTGCTGCGGTACACAGCCCGCGCGGCGTCCACCGACCAGACCTACTCTGCACCGACACTACGCGCACCTTTCGAAGCGAGTTACGAGAGGCGCTGCAAAATACCGGCCTTTCAGTTTTACGCCAGTCCCAATTCGTTGACACTCGCGGATACCCCCGGCTATACTTGGTGGTTCCTGCGGAACCGCTGCTTCACAGCGTGACTGCTGGGCGGCTGGACAGCTAACGAACGATGATCAGAAAACGCTGTCTGCCTGTCTAGCCGTCGAGCGGTCGAGCCGCCCGCAGGCGCGGGGGCGTAGCTCAGTTGGGAGAGCGCTTGAATGGCATTCAAGAGGTCAGGGGTTCGATTCCCCTCGCCTCCACTGGCGAGGCGAATCGAAGCGTTGGACGCCCTCGCTGTTGGGATGAAGGTTGGGACGAACGGTCGGGTTGGGTTTTGCGTTGTCGGAAAGTGATCGAAAGCACCAGTCGTCGTAGTCCGCGGGAATAGCTCAGTTGGTAGAGCACAACCTTGCCAAGGTTGGGGTCGCGGGTTCGAGTCCCGTTTCCCGCTCTCCACGTCAGCGGGGGCTCGAGTCGTCTGTGGTGGTTCAGTCCGGCTCTGGTCTCCGCGGATTTCGGGCGGTTAGCTCAGTTGGTTAGAGCGCCACGTTGACATCGTGGAGGTCACAAGTTCGAGTCTTGTACCGCCCATGCGCCCATAGCTCAATTGGATAGAGCATCTGACTACGGATCAGAAGGTTGGAGGTTCGAGTCCTTCTGGGCGCGCTAAAACGGCGGTGGATCGCCGGCGGAAAGAAAAGTCGGCGGGGCGTAGCTTAGCCCGGTAGAGCGCCTGCTTCGGGAGCAGGAGGTCGCTGGTTCAAATCCAGTCGCCCCGACCACCTTTCTATTGAATAGCGGCCACGTTCGCCATCGCGGACGTGGCCGCTATTGCCTTACCTGAGTCGCCCGTCACGTCGGACGTCGCGGTGCCCGCGCGCGGCAGCTGCAAAATGAACCGCGACCCGACACCCACGGTGCTCTCGACGATCAGATCGCCCTTCATCGCCCGCGCCAGGTCACGGCTGATCGTCAGCCCCAGGCCCACACCGCCGCGCCGCTCGGTGAGACCGCTCGCGAGCTGAACGAAGGGTTCGAAGATCGCCACCAACTTCTCGCCTGGAATTCCGGGACCGGTGTCGGCCACATGAATGGACACGGCCTGCGGCGTCGTGGCGAAGCTGAGCGTGATTTGCCCGCCCGCAGCGGTGGCGTACTTGACCGCGTTCATGACGAGATTCAGTAGAATTTGCCGTGCGCGGTCCGGATCGACCCACATCATCGCGTCGACATCCGACGGCCAATGAACGAGCGCGAAACGGCGGTCGTCGACAGCGCCGCGGAGCGTGTCCGCGACCTCGTGGAGCATCCCCTGAACGGAAACCGCGCTGAATCGGTACTCCAATCGGCCGCTTTCGCTTTGCACGAACGTGAGCAGCTCCGAGATCAGCGTAAGCAGGTTTTCCTGGCTCCGCCGAATACGCTCGAGGTCGAGCATTTGTTCAGAGCTCACGGGCCCGCGGAGCCCCATCTCGAGCAGCGAGACGTAGCCGCCGATGGCATTGAGGGGCGTCATCAGCTCGTGGCTCATTTTGCCGAGGAAGGTCGACTTCGCGCGGTTCGCGAGGTCGGCCGCGTGGCTCAGCTCGCGGGCCTGGCGATAGAGCCGCTCGTTTTCCAGAGCGAGGGCGCAGATGTCGGCGAGGTCCCTGGCGAGCGCGACCTCCTCTGTCGAGAACGGCGGGTCGTCTTCCCGCGTGATGAAGGTGATCGCCCCGAGCACGCGCGCATGCACGACGAGCGGCACGACCAACAAGCCGCCGAAGCCGAGCGCGCGACGCGCCGCGACCCGGTGCGCCTCGTTCCGGTCCAGTACCCGCTGGTCGCTCGAGCCGGCACTCAGCGGCGGCGGCGGCGGGAACCAGCGGTCGGCGAACAGTTCGGCGGCGCCCTGCCTCTCCGAATCCGGATGCGCGACGGGCAGCCGGTGAATCGCCCCGTCGAACTCCACGACGTCCACGATGCACCAGCTGCCCTCACGTGGCAGTGCGCGCCGTCGAATCCTCTCGCGCACGGTCTCGTCGTCGAGCGACACGGTGAGTTCGCGGCTGGCCGCGGCCAGGAACGTCGCGCGATGGCTCGCCGCGACCGCCTCGTCCGAAGCGTCGCGCGCCCGCAGCGCCGAGAGCAGGAACTGCTCCGTGATCGCGCGTTGACGGATCAACTCCGGTGCCGCCGCCGTTTCCTCGTCTGCGAGTCCGCCCTGCACCACGCTATCCATCGGCGCCGACCGCGATCGCTGTGTCCGCGAGCTCCGGAACACCGACTGCGATCGCCGCGTCCGCGAGCTCCGGAACGCCGGTCGTGATCCCGCGATAGCCCGAGAGCGACTCGCCCATGACGGCGCCGTCGGACGTCAGATAGTAGGCACGGAAATCGGTCGCGTGCGCGCTCCCCCGCATCTTGACCACGGACAGCACCTTCTGGAGCCTGCCCTCGATCTCGACATATCGTTGCACGATGATGTCATCGGTGATGAACGAGACGCGCTCGTGCGTGAATCTCCCTCCGGGATTCGCATCGACGACCTCGTCGGTCATCAGCACCGTGACGCCGGTCGCCGTGAGGGCGCCGACGAGGCGATAGAGCGATTCGCGAAAGTCCGCGCGATACGTCGGCGCCAACGCGACTTCGAACCCGGAGAGCGAATCGATCACTACGCGCGTCGCGCCGACGCGTTCCACCGCGGCCTGGATTTCAGCCAGCATCTCGTCGACCGACAAGTCGAGAGGCCGCAAGATAGGTGATGGCGAGCCGTCCGCCGTCGACCATGCTGTCGAGATCGATCGAAACCGTTTTCGCGCGCGCGAGATACGATTCGGGGTATTCCTCGAAGACCGCCACCACGCAACTCTCGCCGTCGCTGAGTCCCTGCGCGATGAAGTGCGTGGCAAACGTGGTCTTGCCGCTTCCAGCCGGACCGGTGAGCAGCACCACATCGCCGGCTGGAATGCCGCCGCCGGTCATTTCGTCGAGCCCAGGCACTCCGGTCGCAAGGCGCACGTTGCGCCGAACGACGCGTTGCCGCTGTTGTTCCGGGATGCGCGGAAAGACCTGCATGCCCGCGTCGGTGAGCCGAAACGTGTGCAGCCCAGGCATCGGGCTTCGTCCGCGAACCTTGACCGCGCGCAGCTTGCGCGTCGCCGAATTGCGATCGACGTCCTCGGAGAGCCAGAGAATCGTGTCGGCCACCGTGAAGACGGGGTGCCGTTGCTCGGTGTCCACGTATTCGCCGATCAGGAACGACGTGACCTCCCACGTCGTGAGCTGCTGCGCGAGACGATTGACGAAGCGCGCGAGCTCGATGACGCCGCCCGATGCCGGCGATTGATGCTCGCCGACGATCGTCCGAAACGAATCGACGGCGATGAACGACGGCCGCACCGAGGCCACTTCAGCCCCAACGCGTTGGAAGACGGCGTCGAGGTTACCGC
This sequence comes from uncultured Gemmatimonadaceae bacterium, assembly GCA_963789315.1. Taxonomy (GTDB): domain Bacteria; phylum Gemmatimonadota; class Gemmatimonadetes; order Gemmatimonadales; family Gemmatimonadaceae; genus JAQBQB01. The sequence goes on from CAWBKI010000016.1 coordinate 696,619, forward strand.
CCGTCGCCTCCGCGGCCAGGTTGATGAACCGCACCGCCGCGGGCACGCGCGCCGTGTCGAAGAAATCGAACTGCGACTGGTAGCGGAGCATCTTGATCGTCGGCTCGCCAAGGACCGTGAAATAGAGCGCCGGCCGTTCGCGCGTCGCGTTGGCGAACAGAATCTGTTGCACGAGCGTCGTCTTTCCCGACCCCGGCGCACCCGCGATGAGGTTGAACGAAAACTCACAGAGCCCGCCGCCGAGGACGGCGTCGAGGCCCGGCACGCCCGTGGCGATGTTGCGGATCACCAATGGCTCTGAGACGCTCATGGCTCGCCTCCGGCGCGTGCCCGACGTGTGTCATCGTGATCCAGGAGATTTCGCGCCATTTCCGCTCCAATGAGGTCGCTCAGGATGTCGTACAGCGCCGCGACCAGCGATTCGAGCGCGGCGCCTACACTACTGGCCCCGTGACGCTCGACCGCCACGATGACGTCCAGATCAATTCCGAGCCCGGCGTATCGAATGGCGGTCCACACGGGCGGGTCGGACTCCACCCGCGCGATGGCGCGCCCGATCAGAGCGCGGTATCCGTCCTCGCCGAGCGAGCGGCGGAGATTGTCCGATACGCGCGCGAAAGCGCGCTGAAGGTCGGCGCCCGTCTGTGGGAGTTCCCCATTAGCCACTGGTCCGCGCCCGAGCAGCTCGCGGGCCAGTGCGGCGCGGTCGCCGATCATGGCGGCGGTGGGGAGAGGCGACGGCTCCGATGTGCGCTCGACTGGATCCCGGATTCACCCAGGCACGATAAGCGTCATCGGTGCGCACCAGCCATCGCACGAAGGGATGGTCGGGGCCCTACGCCACTTGTGGGACCAGGCAGGGCAGCGGCCGCGGCCCGAGGCAGCGCTAGGGCGGGCCGTCTCGACGCGAGTACGCGGCAATCTGCAGCCGCGTGTGCAAGGCAAGCTTCTCCATGACGTTGCGCACGTGACTCTTCACCGTGTGGGCCGCGATGTTGAGCCGCTGGGCTATTTCCTTGTTGCTCAAGCCCTCGCCAATCAGCTCGATGACTTCGCGCTCGCGCTTCGTCATGCGCACGTCCTCGAGGACGTGCTCGCGGCCGCGTGCGGCGGCGGCATTGGCGATTTGCGAGAACAGAGATTCCGCCATGCGCGGCGGCAACACTTTGCCCCCGGCCGCCACTGACCTGATGGTCGCCACGAACTCGTCGAACGTGGCGTCCTTGAGGACGAAACCGGACACGCCCGCGTTCACGAACTGCACGATGTCTTCGCTCATCGGAATGAGATCCATCACGATGATCTTCGTGCCTGGGGCCTGTTTGGCGAGCGTAGCCGCGACGCGGAGGCTGTCCTCGTCCCCCAGGCCGACGTCGAGGAGCACCACGTCTGGCTTGGCCTCCTCGATGAACGCGGGATCAGCGACGCTCGTGCCGACGACGCGCAGATCGGGAAGCCGATCGAGCATCGCGGTGAGCGCCTCGCGCACGAGGCGATTGTCGTCCACGATCGCAACCCTGATCATGTCACCGGACAGAGGGGCGCCGCCTTGCACATGGAGTGCGCGAATCGCGGGAAGGAGGGAATGGCCGCCGAGAAACTGAATCTACCGCCGGCGACTACCGCGGCCATCCCCCACGTTTCGGGCGCGGTAGTAGGTCTCCTACTCCGTTCGTGTGATTGTCGGCAGTCCAACCGACTCGTACGCTACGTCACATGACGCGCAACGAGGTGTTCTCCCGAGCGAACGCCCGCCCCGACGCTGGCCGCAGCTCGCCGGACGAGCGCTTGTTGCTGGACATCATCGACACCGTGCGTGAGCCGCTGCTCTTGCTCGATTCCGACTTCCGCGTCACGCACGCCAACCGCACGTTTTTCAGCACCTTTCGAGTCGCACCCGAGGACACGATCGGTGAGGTGCTCTTCGCCCTCGGCAATGGTCAATGGGACATTGCGCCTCTTCGGGCGCTGTTGCGCGACCGGCTCTTCGCCGAGCGCGAGGTGTTCGACATCGACGTCGACCACGTCTTTCCGGGAATCGGCCGCAAGATCATGCAGCTGAACGCCAGGCTCGTCTCGCACGGCACGGGCGTCTCGGGCCTCATTCTTCTGGCGATCGAAGACGTGACCGAGCGGCGGCTCGCCGAGCGACTCCTCGCCGTTCAGCGCCGGGAGCTCGAGCGATCGAACGCGGCGCTGAACGAGTTCGCGTTTGTCGCATCGCACGACCTCCAGGAGCCGCTGCGCAAGATCGTATCGTTTGGCGAGCGGCTGGGCACCTCGGCTGGACCGCTCCTCGAGGGCAACGCGCGCCTATACCTCGACCGGATGCTCGACGCCGCGGCGCGCATGCGCGCCCTCATCGGCGATCTGCTGGCCTATTCGCAGATCAGGACGCACGCCGCAGGCTTCGCGCCGACGAGCCTGGCCGCGATCGCGCGCGAAGTCGTCGCCGACCTCGAGACGGCCGTCTCCGACACCGGCGGCCGGATCGAGGTCGGCACGTTGCCGGCGATCGACGCCGACGCGTTGCAGATGCGCCAGCTGGTGCAGAATCTCTTGAGCAACGCGCTCAAGTTTCGCCGCCCGGACGTGGCGCCGGTGATTCAGCTCGGTGCCTCGATCTCGCGCGACGGCGTCTGTACGATCACCGTGACCGACAACGGGATCGGTTTCAAGCAGGAGCACGACGAAAAGATCTTTCGAATGTTCGAGCGACTCCATACGCGGACGCAATTTCAGGGCTCCGGCATGGGACTCGCGATCTGCCGAAAGATCGTCGAGCGTCACGGCGGCAGCATCGCCGCGACGAGCGTCGTCGGCGAGGGAACGACGTTCACCGTCAACCTCCCCGTCCACCAGACGGCAATGGAGTACACGCCATGATGATGCAAGACAAGCACAAGATTCCGATCACGATTCTCATCTGCGACGATGATGACGACGACCGGATGCTGACCCAACAGGCGCTCGAAGACGCGCACATCTCCAACGAGCTTCGATTCGTCGAAGACGGCGAGGAGATGCTGGACTACCTGTACCAGCGTAGAAAGTATTCGGGTGAAACCGGGTCCGCGCCGAGGCCGGGACTGATTCTGCTCGACCTCAACATGCCGAAGATGGATGGCCGCGAGGCGCTGCGGCTGCTCAAGGGCGACGTCACCCTGCACGACATCCCGGTCGTGATTCTCACGACGTCGAACCTGGACGCCGATGTCATCAGGAGCTACCAGCTCGGCGTCAACTCCTTCATCACCAAGCCGGTCACGTTCTCGGGATTGGTGGAAGCCATGAACGTGCTTGGCCGGTACTGGCTCGAAATCGTCGAATTGCCGCCGGTGGCGGCGTAGGCGGGTTGGGCGCGCCGTGGTTCGATCCGGCGACTGAGCGTCGTGCGCCGACGCTCGCCCGCGTCGTGGATTTGCTCGATAGCTGATCGCGCCGCCGACGTACCTACTTAATCACCCGTTCGTGTGATGGGTGATCGCGGCGATGAGGCGTAGGCTCCTTGGATGAGCTTCCTCACGCGAATGATGTCGTATCTCACGCTCGGCTCCTCGCGGCCGATTCGGCGCCTCGCCGCCTACTACGCGCTCCTCGCGATCGTCGGCATCGTCGTGTTCAAGTTCTTTCCGGGCCTCGACGGCCTGCTGACCGGCGACCGCCTGCAGCACCTTGCGAAGGCCCCCGCGGCGCTGTTGCGCGACAGCATTTCCGCCGCCCAGTCGCAAGCGCCGCCGGCTGATCTCATGAGGCGCGCCACGTTCGGCTTGAGCACCGCGTTCATTCTCCTCAGCACCTTGGCGCTCATGCTGCCGGTCACCTGGGTGTACATGTCGGCGCGGTCGGCGCAAGGCCACAACCAGTCCGTCGTACAGGTGCTGATCGTGTTGCCGATGATCGTCGCCGGTGTCGTGCTGATCGTGAGCAACAGCCTGGCGCTGGCGTTCAGCCTTGGCGGCGTGGTGGCCGCCGTGCGGTTCCGCACGAACATGTCCGACTCGCGCGATATCGTGTTCATCTTTCTCGCCATCGCCGTCGGCTTCGCCGCGGGCGTTCAGGACATCACGATCGCCTTGACGCTGTCGTGCATCTTCAATTTTGTCCTCGTCGTCCTCTGGCGGTACGACTTCGGGCGCACCGTGCTCGAGCCGACCGCGTCGTCGCAATGGGCCGAGCCGCTCGGCGACCTCGCCGGGAAGGACCACGGTGGCAACGTCGTTCCCGATCGCGACCTCGTTCTCGCGCTGACGCCGAACAAAGTGGAGGCGCTGGCCGAACGATTCGACCGGGTCCGCGTTCTCCTCGGACGGAATGGAAAGAAGCCGCGGTTCGACGCCGTCCTCGCCGTCACCACGACCGAGTTGGACGGCGCACAGAAGCACATCGAGAAAACGCTCAATGACGTGAGCAAGCGATGGAAGCTCGACGAAGTCGTCACCAACGCCGGCAAGCCATCCGAGCTCTATTATCTCCTTCGCACACGCAAGTCGGTGAACCGCGACGCGATGTTGACGGCGATCCGGTCGGGCGGCAATGGGTTCATCGATCAGGCGGACCTTGAAGTTGGCGATGCGCTGGCAAAGGAAGCCGGTGAGGTTCGCCAGGAACGCAAGAAGGCTGAGGCAGCCGTATGAACGCCACATGGCGTGCCGCGTCGATCGTCATCGGGACCGCGACCCTCGTGTCTGTGGTTTCATGGCCCCTCGCGGCACAGCCTGGGCCTTCGCCCACGCTCAAGCCCGAAAGCCTCACCGTCGCGGCCGGAGCACGGTACCAGGCGGGTACGCTCTATCGATGGTTCGCGGGTGGGACGTACCGCGACCTGTGGGCGATGCCGATTCGCGTCCCCGTGCTCGATTGGGAGACGTACCTCGGCGGGCTTCATCCGACGAAGGAAGGCGGCGGGATGCAGACCAAGTCGCTGCGTTTCGAGACCTCGGACGGCAGCGAGTACGTGTTCCGTCTCTCCGACAAGGGCGCGACTGGCACGCCCGAGGGGCTCCAGCACACGCCGGTCGGTCGCTTCTATCAGGACCAAGTCAGCGCCGAGCATCCGGCGGCCGCTGAAATCTCGGCGCCGATCCTCGAAGCGAGCGGCGTCCTGCATCCGACCGCGGTGCTCGTCGTCATGCCCAATGATTCCGCGCTCGGCAAATTCAGCGCGGATTTCGCCGGACGTCTCGGCATGATCGAGCAGTACCCGAACGTGCCGAAGGGCGCGCCGGGGTTTGCCGGCGCGACGAAAATCATCGACAGCCCGGAGCTGCTGAAGCTTCTCAACGAGGACCCTCGTGAGCACGCCGACGCCCGTGCGTTTCTTACCGCGCGGCTGACCGATTTCCTGATCAACGACAACGATCGTCACTCCGGCCAATGGAAGTGGGCGCGGATGGAGTCGGGTCCGAAGAAAGAATGGCAACCGATCGCCCGCGACAGAGATCACGCTTTCGTGTCCTATGACGGCTTTCTCCTCAGACTTGCCGCGCTAGGCAAAACGAGCCTGATCTCTTTCGGCAACGCGCCGGACGTGGTGGGACTCACGCAGCCGAGAGAATTCGACGCGCGGCTGCTGGCGGGGCTCGAAAAGCCGGTGTGGGATTCGATCGCGCTGGCCGTGCAGGCCCACGTCACCGACGCCGTGATCAACGAGGCCGCGCGGGCGATGCCGCTCGAGTATCAGGCCTCGGTCGCAAAGCTCGAGGCGGTGCTCGTCAAGCGCCGCGACGCGCTGCCCAGGGCAGCGGACGAGTACTACCGCCTGCTCGCGGGCCGGGTCGATGTGCACGGGACCGACGCGGCCGATCGCGCGCTGGTCGCACGGCTGAGCGACGGCGCCGTGGACGTTCGCCTCGAGTCGGGAGGAACGACGTTCTTTGCTCGACGCTTCGATGCGCGGGAGACGTCCGAGATCCTCATCTACCTGCACGGCGGCGACGACACGGCCGTCGTGACGGGTCACGTGCAGCAGAGCATTCCCGTCAGAATCATCGGCGGGAATGGGGCCAACACGTTCATTGATTCGTCGACGGTGGCCGGACAGCGGCACGTCGCTCGTTTGTACGATTCCGGCGCCGTCGCCGGCGTGTCGTACGGGTCGGACACGATGTTCGATCGGCGGCCGTGGGAACCGCGGAACGGAACGCTCGCGCCGCCGGGGCGCGACGATGGCACGACATACATGCCGCGCGTAGGAATCAGTGATCACCGTGGCGTCGGCATCACGCCGCGAATCGGCGTCGCGAAGTACACCTATGGATTCGACCAGCGCCCGTATGAATCGATGGTCGCGATCGACGGCGAGTACGCCACCGCGTTTCGCGGAGCCCGGGTCACCGTCGTGGCGGATCGGCGACTCGAGTCTTCGCCAATTCACTTCGCGGCCGTCGCGAGAGCGTCCGATTTCGAATTCACCAACTTCAACGGCTTCGGAAACGCGACCGCCGACTCCGGCGGCACGAATCCATACTTCGCGGTGCATCAGCGGCAGTGGATGTTTCGTCCCGCGGTCGCGCTCGCGATCGGATCGACGACCGACATTTCGCTCGGGCCCGTGATCCAGCACTCGGTCAGCGACAGCGCGCGAAGCCCATACCTGGCGACGGCTCGCCCGTACGGATTCGGCTCCTTCACCCAAGCCGGGATGCAACTCGGCGCACGCTACGAGTGGCAGGCGGCGGCCGACAGCGAGGAGCACACGCATCATAGAGTACTGATTGAGCTCAATGGGTCCTACTTCCCCGCGGCGATGGACGTGCGCTCGCCGTTCGAGGTATTCGACGCCGCGATCGCCACATCGGTGACGATCCCCGTGCCGACGCAGCCGTTGCTCATCGTCCGAACGGGCGGCAAGAAGTTGTATGGCGACTTTCCGTTCTACGAAGCGGCGGCGATCGGCGGCGAAGGAACCACTCGGTACATGGATCCGCAGCGGTACGCGGGCGACGCGTCGCTCTATGCGACATCGGAGCTTCGAATTCCCCTCGCGCATTTCACGGCCTTGGTGCCGTTGCGCGCCGGCGTCCTCGGGATCGCCGAGGCAGGGCGCGTGTACGTCGGCGGCAGTTCGCCCGGCGGATGGCATTCGCGGACCGGCGAGGGAATCTGGCTTGGCGCGGCAGAAGCGTCGCCCGTCGTCACGTTGACGCGGACGACGGAGCCCGGTCAAACCGGATTGAGACTCGGTCTCGGTCTGAACTTCTGAGCGGCGGCTGTCGTCGCCTGCACTCTTCACGCGCAAACAATAGGAACGGTCATGCGGTTCAGGCAGTCCGTGGGTCCACTCGTCGCGTTGCTGGTCGCGCTGCTCGTCTTGGACTGCAAGCCAGCAGTCGATCTCACGCCGCCGCCCGCCGCATCGCCCGCGGCCCTCGTGGCGCTCACCGGAGCCTCGGTGATGGTCGGCGTTGGGGACATCGCCAGCTGTTCGCAGCGATTGAGCTTCGGCACCGCGCGACTGGTCGACAGCGTCCTTCGGGCCGACAGCATCGCCAAGGTGGACAATGCGGTCTTCACGCTGGGCGACAACGCCTACTCGTCCGGCACGACCGCCCAGTTCAACGAGTGCTTCGCGCCGTCCTGGGGCGATCCGCAAAAAGGAATCATCAAGAGCCTGCATCCGTCTCCCGGCAACCACGAATACCAGACTCCGAGTGCCGATGGGTACTACAAGTACTTCGGACAGGCGGCCGGCGACGAGGGTAAAGGTTATTACAGCTACGACGTCGGCGCCTGGCACGTGGTCGTCGTCAACAGCGAGATCGTCGTAGGCTCGAGCTTCACGGATTCCGCGCGGCAGGCGCAGATGGATTGGGTCGCGAAGGATCTCAAGGCGCACAAGAAGCTCTGCACGATCGCCTACTGGCACAATCCTCGATTCAGCTCCGGGTGGCACGGCAGCGACCGCCGGTTCATTCCGCTGTGGCGGATTCTCTACGACAACGACGTGGATCTCGTGCTCAATGGCCACGATCACGACTACGAGCGCTTTCGCCCGATGACGCCGGAAGGCATCGCCGATACGTCGAGGGGGATCACGGAGATCGTCGCCGGTACGGGTGGTGAAGAGCTGCGCGGATTCAGCGCCATCAACGCCAACAGCCTGTATCGAATCGAGGGGCGCGCCGGCGTGCTGCTGCTGACGCTCGGCGCCGCCGAGTACCGATCCGCGTTCATCGAGATCGGGGGACGGGTGTGGGATCAGAGTGGCGGAAAGTGCCACTGATGGGCTTCGAGTATCGTGGGTCTCTTTTTTGGGGGGAATGATGGATACGGGTGTCGTTCGGCGTGCGAAGAGTAAGGGTCGGGTGCTGGTCGCATCGAGCAACGCGGCCTTTTCCACGACCATCGGGCAAATGGTGTCCGAGTGCGGCTTCACGGCGGCATTTCCGACGGAATTCGAGGGGCCGTGGCTGTCCCTGACGCGGACGCAGCCGAGGGTCGTGATCTGCGACTATGACGCGCAGGTCGGTTTGGTCCACCGGTTGATCGTCGAGAGCTCGGCTCGGCGCGTACCGATGGTGATTTGCCACGCGTCGGAGAAGAGCGCGGCGGTGGCGGCGTTCGCGCCGGTGGAGCGGGTCAGATGGCTCAAGCTTCCCGTGTCGCCGGCTGCTTTCGGCCAGGTGCTGCGCGAACTCGTACCTCCGGCGCGATACGCGGCGGCGTAGATTCTAAAACGTTGTATGATAGAGTGCTAATGGCACGACTGATGCCTTAGACAAGCGGTTGATTACCTTGGCGCTTCGCCAAGACTCGTTGCCTGGAGGCAACACCTCATGAAACGATCGACAACTCTCACGACGTTCGCCGCATTGCTGCTCGTCGGCGGCGTCGCCCACGCCCAAGGTGATCCGGGTCGCGGTCGCGGCCGCGGGCAGGATCCGAAGGCCATCCCGGCGCAGGAGCAACAGCAGCGCGTGAACGACCAGCGCCAGCGCGACACGGCGTACAAGGCGGTGCTCGTCGACCGAGTGCGCAATACCCAACAGGCGTCGGCGGCGTTGCAGCAGCAGAAACGCAGCGCGCAGTACACCGTGAACCAGCAGTACGCGGCGAACCTCCGACTGCAACAACAGCGGCTCAACACCCCGCGCAACTCGCGCGACCCCTACTACTCGGCCCCAATGACCTTCCGCTATACGGTCGGGTCGACCGATCGGGAAACAAACAGATACGGCGCCGACGTGATGCGGCAGGCGGTCAACAACGGCTACGACCAGGGATTCAAGGCCGGACGCGCCGATCGCAAGGACCACTGGGCCTCGAACTATCAGCAGTCGTACGGCTATGAGGATGCCAACTTCGGCTATAGCGGCAACTACCTGCCGCAGAGCGACTACAACTATTACTTCCGCGAAGGGTTCCGTCGCGGCTACGAAGACGGGTTCGCCAAGCACGCGCAGTACGGCACCGTGGTGAACGGCTCCCCGTCGATCCTGGGCACCATCCTCACGGGAATCCTCGGACTCCACAACATCGGTTGAGTAGATCCCGCGTCGAGCAGCACCGGGGGGCGGCGCACGGCGCCGTTGCCCCGTGCGGCTTGACGACACCGGCACGCCGAACCTCTCGGCCGAGAGCCTTGCCAGCATCCATGGGACCGGGATCTTTCCATACGCAGGGTCGGTACGATTCTGCGCGGTGGTCTCCCGCCACCCAGCCGCCAAACGCGGCGCTCTCCGATCAGCCAACTGAACTTGGAAGCCGAGGATGCCAATGGGCTTCGCCCGATTTGCTCGTCAATGCGCCGCGATCGCCCTGGTCGCCTGCTCTCACACGTCGTCGGTGCCGCAAGGCGGGGTGACGTCGTCCTCGCCGGCGCCAACCTCGAAAGAGGACCGGATCGACTTCACGCGACAGCTCCGCGATCAGAGCTCGCTTACGCCGGCCGAGATCAAGTCGCTCCAGTTCTATCTCGCCAAATCCATCACCCTGCAGCGTGAACTGTCGTCGGGCGAGAGGCAGGTGACCCACGGGAAGCTGGTCACGAAGGACGGCAAGTTCATCGAAGAAGTGGACGTCCTCGAGGGCACGCCTGGCGTGGCGGTCGACGTGAACCCGGACGGCAACACGATCGACGTCAGCTTCGAGTCCGGCACCAAGCTGAAGTTCACGGGCCTGTCGTACACGCTGCTCGCCGACACATGGGGCGGCAAGGACGGAGCCGGCAAGATCACGTTCGATGGGCGCGTGTATGACGCGATCAACCACAGCTATCTCGCCCATCTGTCCATTGACCGGCAGTCATTGTCCAAGCTCGAGACGAACCGCCGCGTGTTGAAGGGCGTGCGCGTGGACACGACAGGAAAACCGCCGGCGTCGCGATAGCGAAGACCGGTGGACCGGTGGACCGGTGGACCGGACAAACCCTACGGCCGCTGCGCGTCCTTCCAGCTCCGCGGCGCTCGGTCGCACTGCGGAACTTGCATCGCCTGTCCCGTTCGCGGGCTCGTCGGCGGCACACGCCGCGCGCGTGAGACGAAGTTCGGGTCCTCGGACGCCTGGTACGCGAACATCGCCACAAGCGTCGCGTTCCGCTTCACCTCGTCGAAGTTGATCTTGTCGTAGGTGTCGCGGTTTGTGTGCCAGGTGTAGTCCGTGTACGACCAATCCGACGACGACAGGAAGAACGCCGGCGCGTCGCGGCAGTCGAACGCGTCGCTGTCGGTGCTCTCGTCGTGCGCGACGCCGGGCAGCATCAGCGCAATGTTCTTCGTGAGATCAGCCGGCATGCGCGACATCCAGCGCGCGAGCGAGGGCGCGGCGTCGATGAAGCCGTTCGTCTGAACGGAATCGATCTCGCCCGTGCCGTTGTCCTGGTTGAACAGCGCCTGGAGTCCCTTCAGGATCTCCGGATGGTCGGCCGCGAACGCGCCCGACCCGATGTCCCCCTCCTCTTCCCCGCTCCAGTGGCCGACGAGAATCGTCCGCTTGGGATTCGGGTAAGCCGTCTTCAGGATGCGCATCGCCTCGAGCATTGTGATCGTGCCGGTGCCGTTGTCCGTCGCGCCGCTTCCGGCGTCCCACGAGTCGAGATGCGCCGAGAGCATGACGTACTCGTTCGGCTTCTCCGATCCGTTGATCCTGGCGACTGTGTTGAAGACGGGGGCCTCGTTGCGGCGCCAGCGTGGCCTCGGCGAGGGCGTGCACGCGCGGATGCTGTCCGTTGGACGCGAGCCGGGCGAGCAACGTGTAGTCCTCGCACGAAACGTCGAACGACGGGACGAGCGTCGCGCGCGCCGACTGGATCTTGTCCACGCCCCACCCGCGCGACCACGTGTTCGACAGGATGCCGGCGACCCCGGCGCGCTCGAGGACCGGGCCGAGCATGCGCCCGTTCACCGCGCCGCGGTGAGACGCGCGTTCCAGTTCTGCTGGCGCGCTGTCGCGCAGCGCAACGGCGTGGTGGTAGACGGCCGAGTCGGCCCAGAAGCGAAGGTCGGAGTCGGGACGGCAGGTCGTCTGCGGCATGCTCGCGAGCACGAGCTTTCCCTTTACGCCGCCGAGCCAGCGGACGAAGCCGGCGCTGTCGCCAATTTCGGCCGCCGTCGGAATGATGACGACGTCCGCCGTGACGCCGCCCGCCGGCGTCGCCGCGCTCCAGGCGTGCATCGTCGCCTCGAGCACCCGCACGCGCGGCGCGACGAGCTCGAGGCCGGCTCGGTCCGCGCGTCCAGTCGCGCCACGTGCCGTACTGCTCGTTCTTGGCGTCGACTCCCCACGCTTTGTACGTCCGAAGCAGCCACTCGTTCGCCGCGCGGTTCGCCGGCGATCCCGTGAGCCGCGGCCCTATCGAGTCCATCAGCACCTGCGCGAGGCGGGCGGCCTGCGAGCGATGCATTCCCTCGTCGTAGATCTTCTGGACGATCGCGTCGCCGGTGGGATTGTCCTGGGCGAGCGCCGAGGTGGACGCGAGGATCGAGACGAGAGCCAGGGAGAGCGCGTGATGTCGTCGCATGAATTGGAATGAAGTGTCGGTAATCACTCCCAGCTCGGGAACTCCCGGCTTCAACCTCTCGGCCGGCCTTTTGCTGGCTGGCTGAGAGGTAGGAGCTAGGTGTTTTGAGCCGGGAGTCGGGACCCTGCTTCTCGCCGGAAATCGTTCGCTCAGGGCCTGCCGCCGCGTCCTGTCGCGCTCCCAGCTTGCACCGGACCTGCTCCCGGCGCCGTCGTCCCATCCTTTAGAATTTTCTGACGCGCGAGGTAGGTCTCGCCGTCGGTGATCCACGGCGCCGGCGGATCGCCCTTGAGGAAGTAGCCGAACCACTCGAGCTGCCGGTGGAGATAGTCGGCCTGGCTCTCCGGACGCGCGACGTTGTGGTTCTCGCCCTCGTAGACCAGATACACGACCTGCTTGCCCAGACGCCGGCCGAAGTTGTACAGCTCCTCGCTCTGGAAATGGTTCACGTTTCCGTCGGCGTCGCCCTCCTCGAGCAGGAGCGGCGTGTGGAGCGAATCGACGGCGTAGACCGTGGAGTTGCGGATGTAGGCCTGCGGGTCCTCCCACAGCGGGACCTGCATGCGCTCCTGGCTCGTCTCGTAGTGGCCGGTCTCGGGGAGACCGCTGTTGCCCGACGTGTAGCCGTACATGCTGATCAAGTCGGTGAGCGGCGCGCCGGCGATCGACGCGGCGAAAGTGCCGTGGTTGTGCACCGCGTAGAACGCCGACTGATAGCCGCCCCACGAGTGTCCCATGTTGCCGACGTGCTTCGCGTCGATGTCGGCGATCTTCGACTCCACCGCCGCGACGGCCGACGTCACGCAGTCGAGCCCCGAGTAACCCGGATTGCGCGCCTGGAAGACGATGTCCGGGCGAAGCACGAAGTATCCGTTCTGGGCGAAGACGGAGATGTTATAGGGGTTCCGCTCGTTCGGCATCAGATACTGATGGAAGCCCTGCGACAGCTTTTCATAGTAGTAGACGACCATCGGATACTTCTTGCCCGGCTCGTAGTTCGCTGGATACGTCAGCATCATCTGCAGCTTGTCGCCGCGTTTGTTGCTGTAGTTCATCAGCACCTGCTTCGGCCACGCGTAGTCGGTCTGAAACGCGTTGGTCTGCGACACGCGCTTGGCGTCGGCGAGCGACGCAGTGGCGACGTAGTAGTTCGGCGACTCCTCCGCCGTCTGCTCCTCGAGCAGGAAGACGTCCGCGTTCTCGGCGCGCCGGAGACCTGTCACGCTCTTGTCGAGCCAGACGAGCTGCTGCGCCGGCTGGCCGATCGTGAGCCGCGCGTACCCGCTCTTCTTGTTGTACTCGCCGGTCGCCGACAGCACGAGCGGCTTCGACGCATCGATCGTTCTGCCTTCACCGTCGAGTTGGCACGGCGTCGATCGTGCCCCGCCGCCGCCCCGCCCTCCTCGGCCGCCGCCGCCACCGCCCCCGCCGCCTTCGTTCACGCAACGATACACGGTCGAATCCTCCCGGCCTTTCGTCAGGCGCGTGGCGGACGATCCGTCGATCGCGATCTGCCAGAGGTCGAAGCGGTCGTTCACGAGAACCGACTTCTCGGCCGTGGTGAAGCCGGCGAGCCCGTACGCGCGCCGCTCCGGCACCGGATGGTCGTCCTCGGTATTCACGAAGCCGACTTTGAGTTTGCCGGTGAGGTTCGTGCGCGTACCGCTCTTGAGGTCGAGCACGTTCCACTGGCCGTCCTGCTGGTACGCGGCGTATCGGCCGCTCGGGCTCAGCGTCGCGCCGTAAAGCGACTTGGTCAGGATCTTCGTGCGCTTGCCGCTGGTGACGTCGACCGAATAGACGTCGCGGTACTGGCGGCCCGACATGAACTCGCGCGCGTACGGTCCTTCATCGGTCGCCAACGCCGCGGCGCCGTTCTCCGAGATCTGCACCGTCTCCTGCGGGTCGACGCTCAGGCGAACGACCGACGGCTCGCCGATGTGCCAGGAAACCAGCGTGGTGCGGGAGCGATCCTGGCCGGCGCTGACTTCCTGCTGGTGGAACTCGCGCACGTCCTTCCAGTGCCAGACCTGCACCTTGGCCGGCGGCAGCTCGCCCGGCGCGCGGCGCTCGAGTGTGACCTTCGCCTCGCGCTGCGCGACGCCGAAGAACAGCGTCGAGCCGTCGTCGGACCAGGTCGGCGTACGATACGCGGCGACGCGAAGGCCGGCCGGGAACGACCGGTCGTTCGAGAAATCATATACTTGCTTCGTAGCGGCTGCGCCCACCCCACGCCACGCGAGCACGGCGTACGCAGTGTCGGCGAATGCGCTGTCCGGCTTGCTACGCATGGCCGCGAGGTCGGTCGAGTGCGCGCGCCACGTGAGACCGGTGTAGATGGCGTCGCTCGCGTCGAGGGATTTGATCGCCCCCGTTCGCGTGTCGAGCATCTGGACACCGTTCCCGGTGTGGCCGTCGACGTCGATCGTCATGGCGAGCATCGCACCATCCTCGCTCCACGACGACTCCGAGACGTTGCCGAAAGCCAACTCGGTTCCCGCGTCGAGGTCCCGCACGATGACGTCGGCCGCTCGGCGTCCGCCCGCCGGATAGCGGCGCAGCGCGACGTGCGATCCGTCGCCGCTCAGCGTGTACGATTGCACGTCGTCGAGCGTCGTGACGACACCCGTTCGCAGATCGACGACACCTACCTTGTTTCGATTCGGAGCCGCGCCGCCCTCGGCCGGTGCTCCGCCGCCGCCTCTTCCTCCACCGCCGCCCGCACGCCCTCCGCGACCGCCGCGTCCACCCGCGGTGTCCGGCGTGATCGTATAGACGAGCCAGCGGCTGTTCGCTGAGAACTGCGCGTTGCTCGCCGAGCGCGCCGACTGGTCCTTGTCCGCTCCGACGGTGCGGTAGTGAAGTTCGGTCGTTCCGTTTCCGCGGCGGAAGTCGAACGCAACCCATTTTCCGTCGGGCGAGAGCGCACCGGCGCCAAGCGTCTCCCATTTGGCGTAGTCGGCGCTGGTCAGCGTCGGCTTCGCGGCGGGCGGGGCGTGCGGTTGCTGCGCGAAAAGAGGCGCTGCTGTCAGAACGATGGCGAGAAACCAGCCGGAGCGCGGCATACGAACCTCGAGTAAAGTCGGGAGATCATGAGATGATACCGTAGGGATGGCGGGTTTGCGAATCCGTCCCCACCCGATGAAAGATCGCGACGAGGACCCTCGCCGATAGCAAGACAGCCCGCGGCGCGAGGCCGCGGGCTGTCCAGGTCGAACCGCACGAACCGGCTACGGGTTGCGGTCCGTGCAGCCCTTGAACAGCGGGTTCGAGAGCTCCGTATTCGTGACCGCAAGCTGAATCGTGTGACCGTACGAGCCGCCCTTGAAGTACGAACCGGTCGGGAACACCTGGTCTTCCGTCCGATGATACTGGCGCATCTGGCGGCGGTCGTCGTTCAAGCGCTGGCCGCGCCCGAACGTCCAGAACGCCTTCTCGCGGAAGAACAACGTTGTGGCGGCGTCCTGGGTGGCCGGCGTCGGAAGGGCCGCCATCGTCGCGGGCTGAAAGTTACTGATCTTGGGCGGTGCCGCCCGCAGCGCGTTGAGGATCGTCATCATGCCCGCGATATCGTTGGCCTGGAGCTTCGCTTCGGCCTCGATCAGCCTCGCGTCGATGCCGGACACCATCGGGATCGGATCGAACCGCCCAAAAAGTTGTTCGATGAACTGCGGCGTCGAACCGTCCTCGGCCACGACCGGCGGACTCGCCAAGTTGCCGAACAGTACCGGCACGCGTGGGTCTTTCGCCGACGCGAACGGCAACGCGTTCTTCGTGGGCGTTGGAGAGCCGTTTACGATCTCCGCGCTGTCGCTCACGCTGAGTCGCGCCGTTGAATTCACGATCGACCACAGGCCGAGGCTCACACCCTTCGCCTGGGAGGTTCCCATGTTATAGCTGAAACTCGACAGAACCCCCGAGACCAGCGCCGGCGCCGCGGCGAAGTTGCCCTGGTCGATCAGCACGCGCGCCTTGAGGATCTGTGACGTCTGCTTGATGAACACCGCCTGCAGGCTCGTCCCGGTGTTGATCGCCAACGCCGAATCGAGGTGGGCCGATGCGCTGTCGAGCACCTGGGCGTCAGTCAGGCCCGGCCCGAACGTGAACACGCCGGCGACCGTGTGGCCCAGCGGAATCCCGTTGCAGTAGTTCTCGGCCAGCGACATCTCGAGAAAGGCCAACGACATGTACATCTCGCCGATGTCCGCGGTGCTGTCCGGGATATACTGCTTCACGGCGGCGATAGCATCCCGGACGAAGCCGCGCTCCTGCGTGACGCTCGTATACGGATTCGACGGATTGTCGTCGCCCATCGACCGTTGGTCGATGTCCTGACGGGTGTTCTGGAAGTCGGCGTTGTGATACTCGTCGGTGAGGTTGCCGACCTCCTCCCACAGGCACTCGGAGTTGCCGCCGCAGTCGACGACGGCCGTCACCTTGCCGACGGCGCCGACTTTCAGCGCGTACGCCGCCGCCGCGTTGGCGACGGCGCCCGGGTCCACCAGACCCGGATTCTGTGGAGCGAGCAGCTCTTGCTTGACGTTGCATGCCGCGACGGCCAGCGATCCGACCACGAACGTGGTCAGGGTCGCGATCCATCGGGCGCGATTGGTCACAAACGACATTATGAACCTCGTCCTCGATGGGGTTAGTACTTGAGATTGAGACGGAACACGAAATAGGTCGGCGGCGGCGCCGTTTGAAACTCATTCTGGAGCTCCGAGCCGTTCACGCCGTAGTTCGTCTCGGGATCGATGCCCCAGAAGCTGCTCCATAGATGCAGATTGCGCGCGCTGAAGACGAGCGTCGAGCCGTCCGCCGTGCGGAGCAGATTGTTCACGCGCCGGGGGAGCTGCAGAATCGCCGACGCTTCACGCCATTTCCAGAACTGTCCGTTCATGAAGTAGCCGGCGCCCGACTTGAACGACGTCGTCCCGATCGTCGTTCCGTACGTCTTGGCGATCGCGGCCGCCTGCTGCGCCAGCGATGCGTGCGGATCCTGCGTCGACTGGCAGGAGAGGGGCACCGAGTTGCACTGGAAGTTGTCGGCGCCATCCTGCGTGCTGTAGCCACCCTTGGAGTCGAACAGCGAGGTCAATCGCAGTTTGCGGTTGAACAGATCGATGCCCGTGTTGATCGCCAGGAGGTCGCGCGGGATCGCGTTGCCGTAGTTCTGGAACGACGAATCGACGTGCACTTCGCTGACCTGAAGGATCCCGTCGTGGTTGGCGTCGGTGTAGGTGTACGGGTGATACCATTGCGCGTCGATCGGCTGACCGTTGCGCTGCTCGGTGAGTCCGCCGGCGCCAATGATGCGCGCAACCCCCGTCGACGGATCGATGCCGAGGTCGACGATGAGCGCGGTGTTGTGCGACGCGGTGATGGTCATGTCCCAGCCGAATCGCCTGTTGTCGACGAGCTGCGCGTTGAGCTGCAATTCGTGTCCAGAGTTCCGCGTCGAGCCGACGTTCTGAAGCAGGCTCGTAACGGCCGCACCCGCGGACGGAGCGACCGGCACGCTGATCAACGCGTCGTGCGTGGTCTTTCGATAAAACGTGTAGTCGAGGTGGACGCGGTTGCTGAGAAAGTAGGTCTCGAACCCGGTCTCGAACTCGGCGGACCGCTCGGGCTTGAGGTTCGCGTTGCCCGGGTTTTGGGCGCTCAACGACGGCGTGTCGGTGCCCGTGGTCGAGCTGCGACCGTCGATCGTCACGGTGCCCGGGGCGAAGGTGACGAGCCCCTGCGTCCGGCCAGGCTGGACACCGCTTGCGCCATATGAAGCGCGCACGCGGAACTGACTGAGGAAGTCCAACGACTTCGGGAAGAACGACTCATCGGACAACAGCCACGACAGGCTGGCCTTCGGGTAGAGCACGCGCTGGAAGTTCGTGCCGAAGGCGCTGTTCTGGTCCGAGCGAGCTGCCACCGTGAGGAAAACGCGATCGCGAAGCGCGGCCGCTTCCTGAACATAGACGCCGAGCGTCTTCGTGACCGTCGGCTGCTGCTCGCTCGCGGTGATCGTGGTGGCCGCGGCCACCGTCGTCGCGCCCGGCGGCAGGCCCTGCCCGGTGCTGTTGATGAAGTCAGTCTCGAGATTCACGTAGTCGGCACCGAACGTGGTCTTGAGGTTCGCCCAGGGCTTGGCGTTCCAGCTCGAGGTGCTGACGACCTTTGCCGAGAAGTTGCGGTTGCTCTGACGGTTGTCGTTGATGTTGCCGATTCGCGCCGTGGCGCTCTGCGGCGGGCACTGGTTCAGGGCACAGAGATGGAAGTAGTTCGACGAAACGAGGTCGAGGCCAACGGTTCCCTCGTTCGCCATCCAGGGCATCGGGCGCCAGCTCGCATTGAAGCTGCCGAGCATTCGCTGGACGTCGCTGAAGCTCGTCGCCTGCATGATGTCGCCGGGATCCCACTGCAGATAGTCGTTGAGCGGAACGGCGGTGCCGTCGGCGTACTTCGCCTGCGTGGTCACCTTGTCGAGTCCCGGACCCTTGAAGCCGTAGTTCTGCAGACCGGTGTACAAGAGCGCGATGATCAGGTCGCTCTCCGGCTCGATCCGGTTGTCTTCTTTCAGGAATCCGGCATTCGCCGTGAGATCGAACTTCGGATTGACCGACGCGCTCAGATTCGTCCGGAAGGACGCCTGTTGCTGCGCCAGCGGATGGAACCACGCGTCCTGCACCTTGATGTTCTGCGACTGGAAGCGCTGCACGTCGAAGCCGGGCATCTGAATCGGACCGACCTCATTGTTCAGCCCGCCGCTCGCGAAGTAGCGCACTGCGTCCGAGCCGCCGCTCACCTGCGCACTGGCGGCTTTGCGGTTGCCGAGCGTGAATGAACGTTCGCGACGGGTCAGCGAGGAGGTTGTAGTGCGTGACACTGTCCGAAATGCACGTGTTGTTCGACGTCGGCGTCGTTCCCGGCGAAGCCATCGTCCCGAGCTGGCAACGCACCTGTTTCGTCGGATTGCCGAGCGTGTGTCCCCAATTCGCGTACATGTCCGGATAGTCGTTGCGGTCGTCGACGTTGCCGTACTCGCCACCGAACGACCATCGCGATGCCCCGGCTCGACCCTTCTTTGTCGTGACGACGACGACGCCATTCGCGGCATCGGTCCCGTACAACGTCGCCGCCGACGGGCCCTTCACGATCTCGATGTCCTCGATCTCGTCCGGGTTGAGATTGTTCAATAGCGAGAAGCGTGTGTCGGTGCCGGTCGTCAGGTTGTCGGTCGCGATACGAACGCCGTCGACGACCCAGATGGGCGCGTTCGACAGGCTGATCGACGAGACGCCGCGTACGCGTACCGTCGGTGCGCCGCCGAGCGTGGATCCCGGCAACACGATGACGCCGGGCGCTTTGGCGGTCAGCATGTCGGCGGTATTCGAGATTTCGGAGACTTCGGCCGCTTTCGCCACGTCGACCGTGGAGACGGCGTTACCGAGTTCGACCCTTCGCGCCTGGCCCGTCGCCGTCGTGACGACTTCCTCGAGCTGCGCTACTGCGACCTCGAGGGTGAAGTCGCTGGTGGCCGTTCCGCCGGCAGGGACTTCCACGATTCGCTTCAGGGAGCGGTAGCCCACCCGCAACACTTGAATCGTTACGCTACCCGGGGGCACGTTGCGCAGCGTGTATTTGCCGTCTTCAGACGAGCTGGTGGAAAGGCTCGTTTGGAGGACGATCACGCGCGCATCGGGGAGCGGCTGGCTACCCTCCTTCGCGGTGATGCGCCCCGTGATGGTGCCCCCCTGCGCGGCCAACCGACCGCCGAGGGAAACGAGGGTGAGCACTGCACCTGCGACGGCGATCTTCCAGCGTCCCAAAGTCATTGTCACTCCTTTCAGGGAGGTCGAGCGGGGAACGACCGACATACGTATATCGGCCAACGAACCGGCCCCGGAGTTCGTCGGCGGGCCGGGTGGGTGCATGCGGGGGACTGCGGTTCGACAGCTGCTGGACTGCGGGGACTGCGCGGTGGACTGCCACGGCGCCGACATGTCCAAACCCAGGGCACTTCACGGGTTTGGGTGGCGGAGACGGTACCGGCTCTGAGAGCCAACGTCAAGAACCACGGGCGACCACGTATCGGTCACATAATAGATGTAAGCGTGCTGCCCGTCTTCGGTTCCCCTTTTCGCAGCAGGCCAGCGCTGGTGCGATGCCGCCGCGCATCGCATTTTCGCATCGTCGCACATTGAAATCACCCGAGGAGACCACCTTGTCCCGGATCATGCGTCCCGCCCGAACGCTGTTCCTGCCCATCGCTCTGGCCGCCGCGGCCTCGGCCGCCGCACAGCGACCGTCGAGCGCCCCAGTGGGGTCGTCGATCCCGACGCCGGAGTCGGTGTTCGGATTTCCGATCGGCAAGGACAGCAACCTCGTCGACTACGAACAGTCGATCGACTACTTCACCAAGCTCGCGAAGACGAGCAATCGCATCCACCTGATCAACGTCGGCACCACGTCGTTCGGCCGGCCGTGGACCGCGGCGATCATCACGTCGCCCGAGAACTACGCGAAGCTCGATCACTACCGGCAGCTCAACATGCGCATCGCGCACCCGGAGGGGCTGACCGATTCGGCCGCCCACCGCATCGCGCGCGAGGGAAAAGTCTTCGTCGACATAAGCGGCGGCTTGCATGCGTCGGAGATCGCCGGGTCGCAGCACACGCCGCAGCTCGCCTACGAGATTCTGTCGCACGCCAACGATCCGCAGATGAAGGAGATCTTCGACAACGTGATCTTCTTCCTCTGGCCCACGATCAACCCGGACGGGCAGGACATCGTCGTCAAGAACTGCCGCGAGACGATGTTCGGCCGGCCCGGCACCAACGAGCCCTATGAGAAGTACATGGGCCACGACAACAACCGCGACAGCTACATGATGAACGGCATCGACTCGCGCGTGCGGCAGCGCGTGTGGCGCGAGTGGGAGCCCGACATCATCTACGTGCACCACCAGTCGTCGCCGTTCCCGACACGCATCTGGATCCCGCCGTTCGCCGATCCCGTCGGCCTCCGCGCCCCGCCGATCCCGGCGCGCGAGATCAATACGATCGGAACGTTCATCGCGCAGGAGCTCGACGCGCACGAGCAGCCGGGCGCGACACACATGCTCGCGACGTACGACGCGTACTACCCGGGGTACATCGACTACATGCCGGTGTACCAGAACATCCCGTCGTGGTGGACCGAGACGCAGGGCGGCGGTTGCGCGACGACCCGCACGAGCACGATCGCCGATCTGCCGAAGGAGTATCAGGACACGCGCCCGACGCCGCTGTACCTGAGCCCTTGGCTCGAGGGCAAGTGGAGCCTGCGCGACGCGGTGAACTACATGGTGACGGCGTCGATCGCGACGCTCCGCTACGCGGCGAAGTTCAAGGAAGACGTCATCTACAACCGCTACCAGTCGGGACGCGACGTCATCGAGAAGTACAGCACGAAGGGACCGTTCGCGTACATCATCCCGCAGGACCAGCACGATCCGGTCGCGCCGGTCGAGCTGCTGCGTCGCTTCGCGTTTCACGGCATTCGCATCAGCCAGCTCGACCGGGACGCGTCGTACAACGGCACGACGTATCACCGAAGGGCGACTGGGTCATCCCGATGAACCAGGAGTTTGCGTCGCTCGTGCAGGAAGTGTTCGAGGTGCAGCACTATCCGGAGAACGCGGACGACAATCCGTACGACGCCGCCGGGTGGACGCTGCCGTTCCAGATGGGCGTGAACGTCATCGAGGCGTCGACGCCGCTCTCCGCCGACTTCAAGGCCGCGCTCAAGCCGGTGCCGCCGGGCAAGGCCGTCGATTGGCACACGGCTGCCCGATGCACCGCTCACGATGAACGCCGACGGCAGCCGGCATCGTCCCGCGCGCCGGCGGATTCACCGGCACCGGCGATCAAGTGTCTGCTCGATCCCGCGCAGAACAACTCGTTCAAGCTCTCGCGCGCGCGCTCGCCGCGGGCGGCAAGGTCGACGCTTCCAATCAGCCGGCGGACGCGAGTCGATACGTGCTGTCCGGCGTGGCGCCGGCGACGCTCGATGCGTGGGCGAAGGAGCTCTGGGTCACGGGCGAGCGCACGTCTGGCGCCAGGGACGCGATCGTGTCCGGCTCGCCGCCGCGCATCGGTCTCGCGCAACGAAGGCATGAACTGGACGCAGTGGCTGTTCGACACGTTCGGCATCAAGTACACGGTCGTGAATCCGACGGATCTCGCGGCGGGCAATCTCGCGTCGAAGTTCGACGTGCTCGTGCTGCCGAACGGGATCGGCGGCGGTCGTGGTGGTGGCGGCGGCGGCGGTGGCGGCGGGGAGGACGAGGCGGTCGCGGAGGCCGCGGCGGCGGCGCCCCGGGTGGAGCCGACCGACGCCGTGCACGCGGTCGACGAGTTCGTGCGCGGCGGCGGCACCGTGCTGTCGTGGGGCAACGGCGCGACGGGCATCGCGCAGGCGCTGCAGCTTCCGGTGCAGAGCACCACCGCCGGCCTGTCGCGACAGCGACTACTTCACCGGCACGTCGATCATGCAGATCCAGGTCGACCCGTCACATCCCGTGATGGCCGGCATGCCGGAGCGCGCTGACGTGACGGTGAATCAGCCGCCGGCATTCACGACCGGACCAGGATTTCTCGGGCGCGGTGATCGCGAAGTTTCCAGCCGACGCGTCGCCGCTCCGATCGGGATTCATCACGCCGGGAGGCGACAAGTACATCAAGGGCTACGCGGCCGCGCTCGACGTGAAGCACGGCGACGGACATGTCGTGCTCTTCGCGTTCAATCCGGATTGGCGCGGCCAACCGACGGCGTCGTTCCGCATGATCTTCAACACGCTGTTCTTTGGAAAGGAGACGGCGAACCAAGCCGCACCGACGTCGGGATTCTGGAATTCGCCCCCGGCGCCGGCAAGACCGGACTCATCGACCGGAGGAAGAGGGGGAGGACGGCCGCCGAACTGAGTTTTGCTCGGGCGGAAACGCGAAAGGGGCGAGGGGCAGGTCTCAGACACGGATGGAGACCTGTCCTCCAACCGCCGGACCCGGCATCTTTCTGGCGGCGCGGCGGGCATTGAAGTCGCACCGTTTGCGCGCGTAGCTCAGCTGGATAGAGCGTCGGCCTCCGGAGCCGAAGGTCACAGGTTCGAATCCTGTCGCGCGCGTCCTTGACCCTCTCGGCCGGCGTCCATAGCTTCGCTGGCCTCAGTTCCTCAGTTCACGGCGCCGCCCCACCATCGTGCGGCACAGCGCGCGCTCTACGGTACGTCGCGATGTCGCGCGCACCTGGCATGGCTGAGCTACGGCTCGAAGGCCCCCCACAAATTCGCCCTTCCCACCCAATCCCGTCCGAACCGAGCACACAGTTCCGCCCCTCCGGCGCCGGCGCTGGCGCTGAACTCGCATTCGGATCTTAGGGCCAACGGCCCATTCCTTTCAGTACGTACCGCTCAGAGCCATACGCGGTGCCCACCGTCGCGTCCCCCCTCCCCTCTTGAACATCGCCGAGTTGAAACGGAAGTCCGTCCCTGAGCTCCACGAGATGGCGTCATCGTATCTCGTGGACGTCGACGACGGCCTCCGCAAGCAGGATCTCATCTTCCGCATCGAGCAAAAGCTGCTCGAGGTGAACGTCGCGCTCACCGGCGAGGGAGTGCTCGAGATCCTGCCCGAGGGTTACGGCTTTCTGCGCAGCCCCGACTGGAACTATCTGTACGGCCCCGACGACATCTACGTCTCGCCGTCGCAGATCAAGCGGTTCGATCTGAAGCACCGGCGACACGGTGTCGGGCCAGGTGCGTCCGCCGAAGGAGTGGGAGCGCTACCTCGCGCTGCTGAAGGTCGAGTCGGTGAACGAGGATCCGCCCGAGGTCGCCAAGGGGCGGGTCGACCTTCGACAACTTGCGGCCGCGCTATCCCGACGGCCGGCTCCGCCTCGAGACGCAGGACGGCGATCTCAGCATGCGGGTCATGGACCTCATCGCGCCGATCGGGAAAGGACAGCGCGGGCTGATCGTCGCGCCGCCGCGCGCCGGCAAGACGATCCTGCTCCAGAAGATGGCCAACGCCATCGTCGAGAATCATCCCGAGGTGACGCTCATCATGCTGCTCATCGACGAGCGGCCGGAGGAAGTCACCGACACGCTCGCCAGCGTCGACGCGCGAAGTGATAGCGTCCACCTTCGACGAGGAGGCGACGCGCCACGTGCAGGTCGCCGACATGGTGATCGAGAAGGCGAAGCGGCTCGTCGAGAGCAGGAAGGACGTCGTCATCCTGCTCGACTCGATCACCCGGCTCGCGCGCGCGCACAACACGGTGACGCCGCAGTCGGGCAAGATTCTCTCGGGCGGCGTGGACGCGAAGGGTCTCGAGAAGCCGAAGAAGTTCTTCGGCGCGGCGCGCAACATCGACGGCGGCGGCTCGCTCACCATCGTCGCCACCGCGCTCATCGAGACCGGTTCGCGCATGGACGAAGTGATCTTCGAGGAGTTCAAGGGCACGGGCAACATGGAGCTCGTGCTCGACCGCCACATCGCCGAGCGGCGCGTCTATCCCGCGATCGACATCAGCAAGTCCGGGACGCGAAAGGAAGAGCTGCTGTTCAGCCAGGAGGAGCTCAACCGCGTCTACCTGCTCCGCAATTTCCTCGCCGACATGCCCGAGGCGGAGGCGATCGAGTTCCTGCTCAAGCAGATGTCGCGCTCGAAGAACAACAAGGAGTTCTTCCAGCAGATGGCGCAGGGCTGAGTGCCCAACGAGGCGCGCGGGCGGCTGATGGCGATCGACTACGGCGAGCGAGCGCGTCGGGCTCGCGATCAGCGATCCGACGGGCACGATCGCGTCGCCGGCGGGCGCGATCATCCGCCGCGCCGGAAAGCGCCCGCCGATCGCGGAGCTCCTGCGACGCGCGGAAGCGCTCGAGGCGAGCGGGTTCGTCGTCGGGCTGCCGCTGGATGGAAACGGCGACGAGACGCCGCGCTCCCGCGAGGTGCGACTCGTCGCCGAGGCGATCGGCGCGCGGTCGGGCAAGGCGGTCGAGCTCGTGGATGAGCGCTACACGACGGCCACCGCCCTGCGCGCCGTCCGCGAGATGGGCGGATCGACGCGCGGACGAAAGGGTGACGTGGACGCGCTCGCCGCGGCGGTGTTACTGCAACGGGTGCTGGATCGACCAGTGTAGGTGGACCGGTGGACCGGTGGACCGCGGACGGGCAAACGGTAGAGCATGCGAATGATTCGCGCGAAGGCCTCAATGCGGAACGTTGCGCTGGCCGCCGCCGCGGCGACTCTCGTCGCCTGCGGCGCCGGGCACGGGGCCAACGTGCGCGTGACGATTCCGCCGGGCGCATCCATGCGCGTCGCGGCGGAGTCGCTGTCGCACGCGCAGGTGATCTCGTTCGCACGCGGCTTTCGAGTTTACGCATCGATCCGCGGCAACGACCGCGACATTCGCGCCGGCACGTACCTGTTCCACCGAAACGCGAGCTGGAGCTACGTGCTCGACGCGTTGCGGGCCGGCAAGGGACTCGTCCACATCGTCACGATCCCCGAAGGTTTTTCGCTCGCGCAGATCGAATCGTCGCTCGAGACCAAGCTCGGCTCGACACACGACTCGATCGTCGCCGCCGGACGCGACACCGGCGCTGCTCCACTCGCTCGACCTGTCCACGCCGACGCTCGAGGGGTACCTCTTCCCCGACACGTACGTCTACCCTGACGGCACGACGCCTCGCGCCGCGGTCGCCGCGATGGTGCACCGGTTCGAGCAGATATGGAAGCCGGAGTGGACGGCCCGCCTCGACACGATTCACCTGTCTCGAAACGACGTGATGACGCTCGCGTCGCTCGTCGAAAAGGAGGCGCGCATGCCCGAGGAGCGGCCGGTCATCGCCGCCGTCTATCTCAACCGGCTTCGAGAAGGGGTGCTACTGCAGGCCGACCCCACGGTCCAGTACGCGCTCGGCAAGCATGTGGCGCGAGTGTTCTACAAGGATCTCGAGGTCGACTCGCCGTACAACACGTACAAGCACAAGGGCCTCCCGCCGGGCCCGATCGCCTCGCCGGGAAAGCCGAGCATCGAGGCAGCGCTTTACCCCGCAAACGTCCCATTCAAGTACTTCGTGGCCTTCCCCGACGGCCACCACGAGTTCAGGAAGGATCTGGCCGCGCACGAGCTGGCGGTCGCCCAGGCGCGCCGAGCGTGGGACTCGGTCGACGTCGCCGGCGGACGGCGCGGGGATACACTTCGCCCCAAATAGGATTCGTACGACGTTGGTGTAGTGGCGCGGCCCTGCTCGTCATCATATCTTCGCCGAAAATCCCACTCACTCGAACGCGGGACGCACGATGCGGTGGTTCGCCGAGGTGCCGCGGCACTTGGGTAGCCGCGAGATACGCCTCCTCGCCTGTTGCGCCTGCCTTGTCGCAGTCGTGGCTGGGGCACAGCGGGTCGCGGCCCAGACGGGTGTGCTGCGCGGGGTGGTCGTGGACTCGGCCGACGGCTCGCCCCTCGAGATCGCCGACATCCTGGCCGTGTCGATCAAACAAGTCGCACGTACGAACGCCAAGGGCCAGTTCACGCTGAGCAAACTCTCCAAGGGCGAGCTGGAGATCACGATCCGGCGGCTCGGGTACAAGCCGCAGGAAGAGACCGTCGTTCTGTCGGGCGGCGAACACGATTCCGTGAAGATCGTGCTCGTCGCGCAGCCGGCCGTGCTGCAAGCCGTCGCCGTCGATGCAGCCGAGCGACACATTCGCCAAGGGATCGAGGAGTTCTACGTGCGGCGGACGCAAGGGATCGGCACGTACATCACGCGCCAACAGCTCGATGAGCTGCGCGGCGGGCAGGCCGCCGAGGCGCTCCGCACCGTGCCGGGGATCCAGCTTTTCAGAACGCGAAACGGCGACCAAACGGTCCGCTTCACCGGCACGTCGTCGATCAACCACCGCGACTGTCCGCCGAACCTGTGGCTGGACGGCCAGCGCGTCACGAACATGGAGCTCGACCGGATTCCCGCGAGCAACATCGAGGGAATCGAATTGTACCGGGGCGCGTCCACGACGCCCGCGCAGTTCTGGCAGGGGAACACACAGAACACGTTTTGCGGAACGATCGTCGTTTGGAGTCGTCTCCCCGGCGCGTGAAGTCGGGTAGGCCGCCGGCGCGCGCGTCGCGGGAGTGGGTGATCCCGCTCGCGATCGCGGCCGTTACGGTCGTCGCGTTCCTGCCCGTGCTCGACAACGGGTTCGTGAGCTTCGACGACGACAAGAACTTCCTCGACAACCAGCATTTCCGCGGCCTGGGGCCGGCCCAACTCCACTGGATGTGGACGACGTTCCACATGGGGCACTACGTCCCGCTGTCGTGGATGACGCTGGGCCTGGACTACACGCTGTGGGGGATGAACCCGCTCGGCTATCACCTGACGAGCCTTCTCCTCCACGCGGCGAACGCGGTGCTGGTGTTCGCCATCGCGCGCCGGCTCCTTCGCGATAGTGGGTGGACGCGCCTCGAGGGGCGGGACGATCTCGTGACCCTTGGCGCGGCGACAGCCGCACTCTTGTTCGCGCTCCATCCGTTGCGCGTGGAGTCGGTGGCGTGGGCGACGGAACGGCGCGATGTGCTGTCGGCGTTCTTCGCGATGTCCAGCGTCCTCGTGTATCTGCGCGCGGTCGACGGTCCGCGAACGACGGCCCGGTACTGGAGCGCCGTGGCGCTGTTCGCGTGCGCGCTTCTCTCCAAGGCCACGACGATGACCGTGCCAGCGGTATTGGCGATCTTGAACGTCTATCCGCTCGAGCGGCTCGGCGGATCCGCCGGCTGGTGGAGCGGCGAGGCGCGCCGAGTGTACGCGGGAGTTGATTCCGTTCGCGGCGCTGTCCGCGGGCGCCGCGGTTCTCTCGATCGTCGCGCTGCATCCGCCCGGCCAGTTGGCATTCGGACAAAAGCTGGCCGTGTCGGCGTACAGTCTCGCGTTCTATTCCTGGAAGACGATCGTTCCGGTAGGCTTGGCGCCGCTCTACGAAATGCCGCAGCACGTCGACCCGACGGCGCTTCGCTTCGTGGCCAGCTATGCGGTCGTATTCGGCCTCGCGGCGGCGGCGTGGCTCGCGCGAAGGCGCGCACCGGCGTTGACGGCCGCGATCGCGGCGTTCGTCGTCATCTCGCTGCCGATGCTCGGCGTCGTGCAGAACGGGCCACAGATCGCGGCCGACCGCTACACGTACCACTCGGCGCCCGCGCTCGCGATGCTCGGTGCGATGGCGTTCCTGATGTTGCCGCGCCCGCGAGCGTTGATCTCCGTCTTCGGGCTCGCGGCCGTACTGGGGATTCTCGGCGCGCTCACGTGGAGACAGACTGAGTTCTGGAAGAGTCCGGAGACGCTCTGGTCTCGCGTGCTCCAGGTAGACAGCACGTCGGCGATCGCGCAGAGCGCGATGGCGAACGTGCGATACAAACAGGACCGCGTCGACGACGGGATCGCGTTCAGCGAGCGGTCCGTGGCGCTGGCGCCGAATTACGCCGAGGGGTACAACGGTCTGGGCGTCGGGTTGGCCCGAAGGAACCGCACGCAGGACGCGATCACGGCGTATGAGCGCGCTCTGGCGTTGAAGCCTGGATCCGACGAATCGGAAAACAATCTGGGTATCGCGTTGGCGAGCATCGGACTCGTCGACAGCGCGATCGTCCACTATCGCCGCGCCCTCGAATTGAATCCCGACAACGCCAGCGCCGAGATCAACTGGGGGAACGCGCTCGTGCGACTGGAGCGGCCGGCCGAGTCGATAGCACACTACGAGCACGCGCTGGCATTGCAGCCGGGCAGCGCCGACGCCCATTTGAATTGGGGCGTGGCGTTGGCGCGCGAATCGAAATACTCGGAGGCGGTCCAGCACTTTCGCGCGGCGTTGGCGATCGATCCGGGCAACGCGGACGCCGCGGCCTATCTCGAGCGCGCGACACGACTCATGCAAGGCGGGCCTCCACCTACCTGACGGGCAACTGCAACTACAACTGCAACTGCAACTAGCAACTGCAACTGCTACTACTTGACGCAGAGGACGCGGAGGGCGCAGAGGCGCAGAGGAAACAACGAAAGAGCCTTTGTGGGACGGCCTCGGGATGCCACGCGTGGCGCCCCGAGGTCGTTCCCAAGAAAAGCATTTTCGCCGTTACCTCTGCGGCTCTGCGCCCTCCGGCGTCCTCTGCGTCAGGTAGTGGTAGTTGCAGTTGTGTTGGGAGGTGCCGCTTACCGTCGGGGGGGGGGAAGCCCAAACGCCGGGCGGGGATGAGCCGTACTAGAATTAGAGAGTTGGGCTTTCCTGATCCTGACGAACGGAGAACCGTATGTATCGTCGCGGACTGGTGTGTATGCTGCTCTCGAGCCTCATGGGCGGATTGCTCGTGAGCCAGTCGGCGAACGCGCAGCAGCCGGCGGCGCCGAAGCCCGCGGGTCCGAAGACGCTTGTCGGCATCGTGACCGACACGCTCGGCAACCCGGTCGACAGCGTGGAGCTCGTGATCTCGTCGCTCAAGCGCCAGACGATCAGTAAGTCAGACGGCACCTTCCGCTTCGACGACGTCAAGCCCGGGCCGTACCAGGTTCTCGCTCGGCGGCTGGGCTACTACCCGCAGGTGCAATCGACGACGGTCGACGACAAGGGCGGCGTCGTGTCCTTCTCCATTCTGCTGGGGATCCGCGCGCTGCCGCCGGTGGTGACGTCGGTCGCGCGCGGTGGATTGAGCGGCGTGATCGGAGACACCGCGTACAACATCGTCGGCGACGCGCAGGTGGCGGTCATGGCCAGCGACCACCGGACGTTGAGCGACTCGTTGGGCCGGTTCTACCTCGACCTCAAGCCGGGGAAGTACATGGTGAGCGTCTCGCGGCCGGGCTATCGCACGCGTCTCGTGAGCGTCACGGTGCCGAGCGACAGCGGGCGGCGCATGACGGTTTGGCTCACGCCCACGAACGTCGGCCAGAACAATCGCGACGCCATGGCGTTCGACGGTCTCGCCGCGCGGCTCGCGCGGCGCAATCCGGTGTGGTCGAACATCTACACGCGCGAGGACATCAACAAGACGGGGATCGAAGACGGCGTTCAGCTCGCGCGGCTGGGCGCGAACAAGAACCTGGACGACACGTGCTCCGCGGTCATCGACGGCGGACCGCGGCGGCTCCCGCTCTGGGCGATCGACGCGGCGGACATCGAGGCAATGGAGACGTACACGACCCCGCCGGCGCGCCGCACGGTCACGAGCATCAACCGAAATAAGCCGATCCGCGGGCAAGCGCCGGAGAACAATGTCTGCGGCGCGACGGTTTTTGTTTGGCTGAGAAAGTAGGTGGACCGGTGGACCGGTGGACCGGTCAGCGCTTGACGACGATTTCTTTCGCGCCAGCGGGAACAGGCGTTCTCGTCTCGCCACCGCCGGGCCAGCGGACCCAGATCTCAGTGGGAGTTCCCGATAGACCGAACATTGGAGAGGAAATCAGGGGCGCGCGCGCCGCCGGTGGTGGCCGGCAGCGAGCGCCTGGACTCGCCGGCGCGCTGCTGCATCGCCGGCGATTTTATGAGATGGGTTCACGCGACGCAAGGGCGAATTATGGTTCTGTGATGCTATTCCACTAGGTGTGTGCCGCCCGGAGCCTTTGTCATGTTTTGTCGACACGCGACTCGAGTGAGCCCGGTCACAAGAGAGGCCCTCAACGCTCACCTGGCGATGGCGTACGCGGCATCCCAGCCGGCTACAAACATCGTGTCGTGACTGATCAAAGGCGCGCTTACGAACATGCCCACCGGCGGTCGGCGAAGCCATCGGCGAGCTCCGGTGGTTAGCTCATAGGCACCGATGACGCCATTGGTGAACGGAACGTAGGCCAAGTCGGCGTCACTCGTGACCCGGTTGAGATTTCCCTGCGCCGAGCCTTGATCCGACGGCACCCGCCACAGCTTCCCGTGCTGTCGTGAAATCATAGCCGGCGATGAAATCGGTCACGGTCGTTCCATCGGTCACCTTCGTTCCGCCCGTCGAGGTCGCCACCAGGACGGTGCCCGACACAGTCATTCGTCGGTCATCGGGCTCTCGAATTATCGGATCAATGGTCCAAAGACGTCCTCCGGTCGAGACGTTAAGGGCTGCAATCCGCCCGTCATCAGAGGCGGCGAGAAATGCCGATCCCGCTACGGATGGCGCGTCCAGGATCGCATCGCGCGCCAGGCTCAGTCGCCCGAGGTCGTACTTCCAAAGAGTGGTACCGTTTCCGGCGTCGAGCGCGTATACACGGCCCGAGTAAAAAGGACCATCGTACAAGATCGTTACATAGACGCGGTTATCGCGGACGGCGATCACGCGGACTTGGTTGTCCGTACCCGGAACCAGATCCGCGCGCCAGACCTGCTGTCCCGTGGCAGCGTCTACCGCGAAGACCGCCCCGACTACAGAACCCGCATACACCCGCGTGCCGTCGGTCCGGAAGGGGAGAACCCTGCGTGAGCTTGGTCAGGGAGCCGTCCGGCGCCGGGTACTCCGCCAGCGTTCGCCGGAGGACGTAGCGGCCGTTTACCGCTGGCCCGAACTCCTTCGTCATACGCAATCGCAGTCCCTTCGATGAGGACACCGTCCGCTGAATGACCGCGCCGATCGAACGATCGAACACCTCGTCCTCGATGACGTCGCCACGAACCATGCGATAGTGGTCCTCGGCTCCCGACTGCTCCAGCGGCGCGCCGTATTCGCGTGTCAGACGAGCGACAGTACGCGCGCGCGCTGCCGGCGTCACGATGAGCTGGTCGAGCCAAACAAGGTTCGCGTGTGGCGGCGCTCCTGCCGCCTGCGAGCCACCAGCGCGGGCCGTGCGTAGGGCACCGGTCGGCGGAGTGAACGCAACGGACGCGGTACTGGAGAGAAGCGACTGCGCCGAACCCGCGAGCCGACGTTGGGCGGCGGGGCTAGCAAGTGACACGATGAGTCGCGTGACGTCCGCCGATGTTCGTTGTGGCGCGGTGCGAGCCGGAATGGCCATTGCGCGACCGCGTGCGTCGTACGCGGCGAGCATCGACCCGCGCGTGTCAAACCGCACTCTGGCGATCGTGCCAGAGTCCTCAGCCGTGCGCAGGTTTTGCTCCAAGCCGATTTCGGTCTTCCATCCGTCGCTTTCGAGCCAGCGCTCGATGTGAACCTGTCGTGCAACACCTCCGTTGGGTGCCGACACGGCGCCCTGAAGTCGGCATCCCGCCGCTGCGCCTTACCGCCATTTCGATAACAACGTGATTCCACGCCGTATCTGCGCCGGCTATCGCGGTAGCGAGACGAGCCGATGGCTGTGTGAGATCGCCTGTAGGCCCTCGCGCATCGGTACACGCAAAGGCCCACCCGGCGGTCGAGGCCGTCATGATGAACGCCACGAGTCTCGAGGAGCGTGCCGGACGATTGGCGTGATAGTGTGCTAGGGGCATAGGCCGCCTCAGAAAATGGGCGGCCAACTCTCACTCGGTTCCCGAGAGACCGAACACCTGCGTCGCGCCGTTCTGCGACCAGTAGCCTGAACCCGCCTGGATCTCGCGCACCGGTCCCATGCGATCGCCGTAGACGACGCGTATCTGCGCGCCAACAGCATCGGGATTCGACGCGGGGCCGACGACGCGAACGCGGAGGCCGGGCTTCGCGCCGCGGTTGTGGAAGAGCCGAGTCGTCGAGCCGTTCTGCGACACGACGAGATCGAGGCGGCCGTCGTGGTCGTAGTCGGCGTACGCCGCGCCGCGCTGGTCGCCGTACACCTCGATGCCGGAGAGCGCGCCTGACATCGGCGTGAGTCCGCCCTTGCCGTCGCCCTTGAGCAGCAGGCCGCGGCCGTTGTCATAGCGCGGAAGGCCGACCGCCGTCGGGAAAAAGTTCTGGCTCAGGAAGACGTCCTCGTTGCCGTCGCCGTCGAAGTCGGCGATGCCGGCGTACGAGGCCGGAGCCAACTGTGCTTCCATCGGCAGCGGGTGCGCTTCGAAGTGGTCGCCGCGGTTGAGGAACACCATGTTGTCGAGCGTCGCCGCCGACCGGCGCTGCACGTCCTCGATGTGCGGCCCGAGCACCTGGTCGAGCGTCGCGTCGGCGTAGGCGCCGAACGTCGGGATGCGCGTCGCCAGATCCGGCATCACACTTCTCACACGCGCGTAGCTGTTCAGCGGCGCCAGGCCCTTGAGACGGGGATCGTTCTTGGCGACCACCATCTCCTCCTCGGCGTTGGGCGCGAAGCGGCCGTAGACCATCACCAGCGGATCGGCTGTGTCGGCCTTGGCCGGCACGTTGCGCCCCCAGCTCGTCGCCACGATGTCGAGCTTGCCGTCGCCGTCGAGATCGCCCGCGGCGATGCCGATCCAACGACTCGTCCACTTGTTGAAGCCCCACGAGTCGGGCGCCGGAACGAAGCTGCCGTTGCGATTCAGCAGAACGAGAATCGAACCCCACTCCCGCGCGAGCACGAGATCGGGATGACCGTCGCCGTCGATGTCGGCGAACATCGCGGCGGAGACCATGCCGACGTCCTTGAGCATCCGCGTGTTCGCGGTGTCGAGGACATAGGTGCCGCGAATGTTTCGATAGAGCTCGGACGACGCGGGCACCGGATATCGCCCGGGAAGCGCGCGTCCGCCGATGAACAGGTCGAGCGTGCCGTCGCCGTCGTAGTCCGCGACGGCCATCGGGCCGGTCGACGACGGCTGCGACGGAACGACCGTCGTCGCCGCCGCGGCGACGCCCTGCGGGCCGGCGTTCACCTGCAACGCCGCGGGCACGTCCTTCCCTTCCCAGTTCGCTACGCCGAGCAACACGCTGTTCGTGCCGTTGCCCGCCACGCCGAGGACGGTCGTGAAGTCCGCCGGCGCGATGGGACCTTGCGACGGTTTGGGCACGAGGTGCCCGTGCTCGTTGTGGAAGACGCCGAGCCGCCCGCCGTTCCCGGCGCCGACGAGCAGATCCTCATAGCCGTCGCGGTCGTAGTCGAACCAGGCGACGCCCGGACCGAGCTGCGAGAGCGAGTTGGGAAGCAGGAACTGCCGCTCCCAGTCGTCGAACCACGGATCGACGTGCGTGTGCCCGCCGAGCTGCGGCGTCGCGTCCTCGAAGAGCGCATCGCTGGACGGCTGGACGGCTGGACGGCTGGACAGCTGGGCCGGCACGGGCGGCGCGGCGGTCTGTTGGGAGATCTCGTACAAACGATTCGGCCTCACGCCGTGCAGGGTCGTGCGGCGGCCGTCGCGCCAATCGATCTCGAGCGTCGCGCTGTCGGACTTGCCCATCGCGAGCGAGACCTCGTAGTCGCTGTGCGACATGTACAGTCCGCCGACGACGATCTCCTTCTCCTGTTCGGGAACCGCGCCGCCGAGGAGTCGGACCTTGGCGCCGACGGCCTGCGTGTTCGGCGCGTCGCCGGTGAGACGCACGGCGACGCGCGCCGCCGACGCGTTGTTGCGCAGGACGAGCGGCGGCGCGTGCAGCCGATTGATGACGACGTCCAGGTCGCCGTCGCCGTCGAGATCGGCGGCCGCGATGGCGTGCGAGAAGTCGGCCTCAGTGCCGAAATTCCACTTCGCGCTCACGTCCTCGAACGTCAGGTCGCCGCGATTGCGGAACGCGACGTTCTTGAGCGGCAGCGGCGGGAACTGCCAGCGCAATCGCTGCCACGGAAAGCTCAACAGGCGATTCTGGAGCGCCTCCTGGACGTCGGCGTCCATGATGTCCCAGAGATGGCCGTTGGCGACGAGGATGTCGGGCCGGCCGTCGAGGTCCACGTCCATGAACAGCGTGCCCCACGACCAGCCGCTCGCCTGCACGCCGGCGTACATCCCGACCTCGGCGAACGTGCCGTCGCCGCGATTCAGAAAGAGAGTGTTCCGCTGATGCTGCAGCTCGGTCTCGATGTCGCCCGGCTTCTTGGGCAACGCCGTGTGCGTCGGGATCTGCGTGCGGAGCTTGTGCGTGTCGTTGCTCAGCATGTCGGTGACGAAGATGTCGGGCTTCCCGTCGCCGTTGACGTCCGCGACGTCGAC
This sequence comes from uncultured Gemmatimonadaceae bacterium, assembly GCA_963789315.1. Taxonomy (GTDB): domain Bacteria; phylum Gemmatimonadota; class Gemmatimonadetes; order Gemmatimonadales; family Gemmatimonadaceae; genus JAQBQB01. The sequence continues at coordinate 731,615 of CAWBKI010000016.1, forward strand.
ACCCATCGCCGAGTTGCTGATCTGCCGCTGCGCGGTCCAGTCGGCGCGCTTGAAGTGGCCGTGCCCGTCGTTCCACCAGAGCTCGTCGACGTCCTCGAAGTCGTTGCTGACGTAGAGGTCGGGCGCGCCGTCGCCGTTCAGGTCGACGAACTTGGCGTCGAGCGTGAAGGACTCGGCCGGCTCGGCGATCGGCTTGCCCTGCGCGTCGAGGAAGCGGCCGCCGGTGAACGGGACCTTGGTGAAGTGACCGTGGCCGTCGTTCGTGTAGAACTCGTCGAGAGCGCCGCGCTGGCTCATGCGCATGCCGCCCACGTCCGGACGCATCACGATCTTGTATTCGTTCCGGAAATCCGGGACGACCTCGAACTTGTTCGGCCCGACCTGGCGCAGCATCTGGTTCATCGCGCGCTGCTGCGGCGGAATTCTGTCGTCGATGTTGTACGCCTTGTAGTTCGCGACGTACATGTCGAGGCGGCCGTCGCCGTCGACGTCGGCCATCGTGACCGTCGTGCCGCCGTTGCCGGTTGTGTCGAGGCCGAGGTCGCGGTGCTCGGTGAAGTGGCCGTGGCCGTCGTTCAGAAAAATCGCGTTCGGCCCGCGCGTCGACAGCAGGATCAGGTCGAGCGTGCCGTTGCCGTCAACGTCGGCGAACGCGGCGCCGGTGGAGTTCCTGTCACACGCGCCGACGCCGGCGGCCTTTGTGATGTCCTCGAACTTCCAGTTGCCGAGGTTCTTGTAGAGGGCGCTGCAGCCCTGCGTCTTGGCGAGGAAGACGTCGGGGAGGCCGTCGCCGTCGACGTCGCCGAGCGCGACGCCCGCTCCCTGTCCGAGAATGCGATTCCCCAGCAACAGCGAGTCGCTGACGTCGTTCTCGAAGCGGATGCCCGTCTTGTTCGCGGGCATCGCGGTGAACCCCGGCTCGCCGCTCGGCACGACGAGGTCGCGCCAGCGATAGCCGGTCTCCTGATGCCACGGCGGCGTTGGAGGCGCGCCGCACGCGCCGGCGGCCGCGGACAGGCAGAGCGCCACGCCCGCGGCCGCGCGTCGGTTCATCGTCGGGATGTCGAACAGCCCTCGAGCGAGGCGACTAGTGCGACCCAGGACCGCCGCCGAGTTTGTCGCGGACCATATCGTCCGTCTCGGCGTGCTGTTTCTGAATCAGGTCGGTCGCCTGCTTCTTCTGCGACTCGTCGAGCAGAGACACGGCGTCCGTCGCCGCCCCGTCGTACTGAATCCGAATCCCGGTGACGACTTCGGTGAACCGGCGCCGCGTGTCCATCATGCGCGCCTTGTCGCCTTCATCGGGAGTGCGCCCCGCCGGCGTGGCAATGCGGCGCAGCGAATCGAGCGCGTCGAAGGACGGCTTCATCGACTCTTTGAGCTTGTCTTCGCGGTCCTTGAGCTTGGCGAGCTGGTCGTCGGTGAGCTTGAGGTCCTTTCGCTTGTCGATCAGCAGCTTTATCGGGCTGACGTTCTCGATGTCCTTGTTCGACAGCTTGATGGTGCTGCCGGTCATCGAGCTGAAGTCAGCCTGTTTGTCACCGCGTTGGACTTTGCTGCTGCCACCGCCCCCGCCGCCACGTTGGGCGAGCGCGGGGAGGGAGAGCAGCGGGAGCGCAGGGAGCGCGGCCATCAGGGCGATTTTGAGGGATCGTCTGTTCATGAGTGTTGGTCCTCGTTGACGACGGCGAGCCGATGGGTGGGAGGGGATCGACGGGTCTGAATCTGCTTCAGGACGTCCGTAAAACGCTGCGCTCGGACAGCGCGTTCGTCAATACACTGGTCTCAGGTCTCTGGTCACAGGTCTCAGGTCTCTGGGAAACCGTGAGACCAGTGACCAGAGACCAGAGACCAGACTACGGATTCGCTTCGGGCGAAAAGCGGAAGTCGTACTCCAACTTGATCGTGTCCGCCACGCTGAGGAGAACCGGCACGCGCGGCTGGTCGAGGCCGAAGTCCTTGAAGGTGAAGATCGTGGCTGCGGAGCCGACGACGTCCGACCCCTCGGCGTGCGCGGTTACGTGCCAGGTCGTCGGGTGCGTGACGCCGTGCACGGTGAGATCGCCGATGACGGAGAAGGTCTTCGTCGCTCCGGGCGCGATCGGCTCGGTCAGCCCGTCGAACATCGTGGGCACCAGCGCGACCTGCGGATACTTCGCGGTCTCGAGGGTGTTCTTCTGCACGTATCCGTCGCGGCGGGTCTTGTCGCTCTTGAGGCTCGTGACGCCGACGACGATGCGGGAGCTGTCGCGCAGGATCTTCCCGTCGCGGCCGACGACGATCCGTCCCGTGACGTCCTTCGTCGCCCCGACCGCGTCGTTGGGGAGGTCGAGGCCGACGAGCTGCTCACGAACCCGATACCGCGCCTCGTTTCCGGTCGGCGCGACGACGAAGACGAGCTGAGCCGGCTTCGTAGGGACCTGCGGACGATGAGTTTGGGCGCGAGCGGGGGCGGCCGATATGACGCCGGCGACAAATAGCAGGGACGACGCGACCGTAGCTGCACGACTGCGCATGGACATTCTCGTTTGGCTCGGGGCTGCAAGGCCCTTGGGGGGCCGTGGGGGTCTCCCTCTCATACGCGACGCGCTGGCGCCCCGCTGACCCCTGTTTTGGCCCCCTTCCCCGCCTTGGCGGTCTTGCCACCCTTGTCGGGCGGCAAGACGTGGGCGAAGAGGTCCTTTCTCACCTCGGGGTTGCTGATCTTCCAGATCACCCCGTCGGTGAAATAGTGGTGGATGTTGATGAACATCAGCAGCAGAATCGGCGCGGATTTGCCCGGCGCCTCACCGAAAACGTTGCCGATGATGCTCATCGCCGTGCCGGGAACCAGCTGCGTGACCACGACGCTCACCACGAGCAGCCCGAGCCCGTAGAGCGCCATGTGGCGCGCCAGACGCGTCGCGCCGCGGGCGCGTGCGGCGATCGTGCGGTTGATCTCGACGCGAACCGGAAACGCGAGGTACTGGAGCGCGTGCGCGATCTGGATCCAGAAGAGCGCTCTCGGGTCGCGCGCCATCATCGCGTACCAGACGAACAGCGCGATCCAGGCGACGAGCGTGCGCGCCGGGGGCAGCACGCCCGTGCGGCGCCACATTCTGTAGAGGCCGATCGCGCCGAGGAGGAACGCCAACCCGATGCCGGCGCTGACGACGATGTACACGGGCCGCACGACGCCCCGGAATGGCTTGTCCAACTGCGTGTAGACGAACCAGCAGACGTGCCACGCCAGCAGGATGCGGAGCCCAGTGCGGATGAGCAGCCGCTCCGACTTCTCGAAGCGCGCGCCGCCGAGGTAGGCGTACGACGCCATCATTCCCCACACCTGGCCTGTGTAGTGCCACGCGAGATAGCCGCTGGCGATGGCGATGAGGAGCGTCATCAGGAGCGGGCGGCACGCCGGGTCGGCGACGTTCGCTCGAATCGCTTCCGTGCAGCCCTGCGGGAGGAAGTACTGGATCTCCATCACCGCGAACGCGATGTACGCGACAAGGATCAGCGGCACGTAGATCGACGCCCACTTGTGCTTCACGATCGTCTCACGATCGCGGTACACGAGGCGGTACGACGCCATGAAGTGCGGCATGTTGATCGCGGTACTGATCCACGCCTGTGCTCCCGCGCCAACGAGCACCAGATCCGTCCGGCCGCTCAGCAGGAGCGGCACGAAGACGATCAGCGACAGCCCGCCAACGAGAAGAAGGTCGATCGCCGGAGTGAAGATCGAGCCCTGTTTGGCGCTCGCCGGCGGGCTGAATGAACCGCCGACGGCTGTTGCTGGCGCCGCGATTGGTGTCGGCGAGGAGGGGGGAGAACTGGTCATGAACTACGAGGAGGGGCCCTGGTACCGCCGGCCGATCACCGGCCGGAGAGCGTCACCCCAAACGTAGTGTCAGGACGGACGTGGCGAAGCCTGACCACCAGCGTGACGACCGTGGCGCGCGGTCCGTACTCGTTCTGCGACTGCGTAGGGCCGAGGTAGCGCACCTCTTCGACAGCACCGGCCGTAAGGCTGCGAAGCGCCTCAATGCCGCCGACGCGACGCGCGTCGATGTAGACCGTCGTCCCCTGCGGCCTGCTGGCGGGCTGCACGCCCGGGGGCGGCTCGAAGAAATGCGGGCGGAGGCTCTGCACCGCTTCGTAGAGATCCGATCCATCTCGCCCCGATGTCACGATCTCGTCGTGCGTGAGCAGATTTCGGTCGCGCGGCGCGGGCCCGCTTGCCGCCGGCTGGCCGCACCCGAGCACGGCGATCGCCAGTGCCGATGCCGCCGCGAGGAACCAACGCGTCGTCATGTTCGTTCTTCCCCCCCCACCCGATGGGATGGCATCGGGTCGCCAAAGTGAGAAGGCCGTCGAGCAAGAGCCCGACGGCCAATCTCGCGTGCCCCTTCAGTTGACGCGAGTCGTCAGACCCCAGGCGGGGTTGGCGGCCGGCGATCCCACATGGTCACGACGTTGGGAATCGAAAACGCCCCGCCCTGCGGTGCTCTGGAGCCAGCAACCGAGCGCGGGAACACGATCACTGTGACGGCGGATCCGGCGACGAGCGTGCCGGGTGACGCCTCGATGTCGAGCTTGCCGCCGGTTCCGGCGCTAGAGAACGCCGCGGCGCCTGGCAGCGCCTGACGATCAGCGAACATGGCCGTGGTGGCGCCGGCCGCCCTGATGTTGTAGTCGATCATGCCGGGCGTCTGGTTCACCCATGTCGACGCGCTGTATGGCGCGACGCTGGCCCACGTGGGAGTCGATGGCACCGCGGTGCCGCGGGCGTACGCGCTCGCGTCGATCGCCGAGCTCGTGGCGTTGATGACGCGGACGCCGACCGACGTGCCCGGATCAGCCGGCGCTTCGTCGAGCATGGTCAGGTGCATCGCGTCCGCGGCGCCCTTGGCCGAGCGGCCGTTGCCCCACAGGATGAACGTGTAATTGTGAGTCGGCGACCAGCGTGACGGTCGAGTCGACGACTACCATCGACGCGATCGACTGAAGCGTGTCGCTCAGGAAGATCCGGAAGTGGCGCGAGCCGGCCCGTGCGCCCTTGAGCTGAAGCTTGGACCCGATGATCAGCGTATCCGAGTTTCCGCTCGTCACCGACTGCGTCGGCCCGTCGCGGAACGTCATGTAGAACTGGGTGTTGGACTCGACGAGGTCGACGAAGCGCAGGTCGAACCCGAAGGCCCCGCTGCTGTCGGGCACCGCGTTGATGAACCGGATGCCCGCTGTCGGGATATTCTCCGTGTTCACGACCTGGTCAGGATAGCACGCACTCAGGACGCCTGCGGCGAGGCAAAGCACCGAGAGTTGATAGATGCGACGCATGACGTACTCCGTGAAGGTTGGCGACGTGGCCCGCGATCAGGGCTTACGACGAGTGGTTTGGCCCGTATCTCCGGGCTGTTTTTGAGGGTCGGTGGTTCCCCCTCCAATCAGCGAACGGCCGGCGAGTGCCGCTACGACTCCCACACCGACCGCCCCGAGAGCTATCGACTTCACCGCGGAGAATTTCTTTTCGTAGACGGATGCGACGTACTCGGACTTGATGCGAACCGGCTCCTTGGACCAGACCTGCTCACCGCCGCGGAGCAAGTGCACCGCGGTGACGGCAACCAGATAGTCCGCCGATCCTTTCTCCACCAGCCGGCCTTCGATCTGAGCGATCTCCGGCCCCATCGAGCCGCCGAGCGCCACGCGCCCGGCGTCGTTGATGTCGAATGCGATTTCCGTCCCTACCGCCGGCGTCGGCCCCTGAACAGGCTCGAACGTGTAGCAGCCTGCCAACAGGACCGCCGCCAGCGCACGACGACTGCGACGCAGCACCAGAACCTCTCTACCAGCCGTAAGTGGTCGGTCCAACAGCAATTGAACCCGGCGCATTGCCGGGGCCCGGGCCGGTACCATAGATCGCCGACAGGGGATAGCCGCGCGCCTGCATGTCTTGGAACGGAGTGGCCCAGAAGGTCGGCGAATTGGCCGGCAGGTCACCCCAGCCACGTTCGTCGAGGAACCAACCCGAGAAGTTCGTAAACGCCGTCTCGATGTACTTCTCGTACTTGATGGCGTCGAGCAGCTTGCCGCACCCGACGGTGTTGAAGCCGGGCGCTTGCTGGCACCTTCGGAATGCAAGTGGCCGCCGACCCAGGCACGGGCGACGTCGCGTCGGACGCTGTGAGCGGCGGTAGCCCGTTCTTGACGCGGGTGATGTTCACGAGCGCAACCGCTCCGGCGAACTGGCCCGTTCTGTAAAGGCCTTCCGCCTGGAGCATGTCGAGCTCCGGCTTCACGAAAATAGGCGTGGTCCCGTTGCGGGCGCTTCCGGCGTCTCCCTTTTGCGCCCAGCCGTGGAACCGCGCGAAGTCGTACTGCGAGAAGCCCCAGCCCGGACCGACGAACTGATCGTTGCCGGCCGGCCGGTTCACGAAGTAGCGCGCGCATGAATATGCCGGCGCAACCTGCGCGACTTCGCACGACTGAATCTTGAAGTCCGCCTGCTGTGCCGTGCGCGTGTCACCCTGTGGGAATCGCTTGTCCGGGGTGGCCATGAAGAAGTTCTGGCCTCCCGAACCGCGTGCGCCGAGAGCCTGGGCGATCCAAGCGGGATAGTTGCCCGACGTGTCGGCCCAGCCGATGATGAACGGCGGCATCTGGTCCCAGGTGCTGAACGAGTCGTACTGCGACCGCCAGCCGGACATGCTCGGTCCATTGGTGGTGCTCGACGTCACGTCCTCGTCGGTGCTGATGCCGTTCTGCGCATCGGCGATGACCGACGCCCAATCGACGGCGCCCCGGTCGGCCGGCGTCCTCGCGAGATTCGCACGAATCCTCGCGCGGTAGGTGCGAACGAGCTTGATGAACTCCGCCTGCGAATAGGACGTCGGCGAAGGAATCCAAGCCGTAGGTAGCGGGAACCCGTCACCCGACGTGTTCGACTTGTTCGCCAAGTCGATCGCGTTCTGGAGGTGCACCAGCGCTGAATCGCCCGCGGCCTTGTAGCTGATCAACTTGCCGGCGTCCTGCGTGCTCATGCCAACGGACACGACGCCGAGCGAATCGTACCAGAGCGCGACGGAGCCGATGGCGATGCCGTTCAGGAACTCGGCGAACGCCGCGTCGCGGTTGTCGCGAGCCGCGGTGCCGAGCGTCAGGCCGCCCGCCTGCGCGGTAAGGAAGCTCGTCGCTACGCGATTGACCTCGCCCAGGATCGCGTACAGCCGCTGGTTCTCACCGGTGCAGACGTTGCCGGAGGGCTGGTTGTAGTTGACCGCGGTCCCGAACGGATAGTGAGAGTTCTGACAGTTGTTCGCCAGGCTCGACATGTTCTCGAGGGAGAAGATGTTGGCCATTCCCTGGATGTCGGTCGTGCTTCCGTACATCCCGACGACCCACCGCTTGAAGTACGAGCCTAGAAGGTTCTCGGCGTCCGCCGGCGAACCGAGCACACGCTTCGTGTCGCCCGAGTTCGGGTTCTGAAAGGCCAGCGAGTTGTCGCTACACGCGCCGGCCGCGATCACCGACACCAGCGCAGCGAACGGAATGAGTTTGCGAATCATGTCGTCAGGCTCCTAGAACCGCGTGGACAGAGAGACCGTGTACGTGCGGAGCGTCGGATAACCGAACGCATCTACTTGATTGATCAGGCCTGAGCCCGCGTTGCCGCCGTCCACGCCGACTTCGGGGTCGTAACCGGAGTAGTGCGTGAAGGTGAACACGTTTCGACCGACGAGACCGAGCGTCCAGTCTCCACCGATGCCACGAACTCGGCCGAGCCGGTACGTGACGCTCATCTCGCGAATCTTGGCGTACGAGCCGTCTTCGGTGTTGTAGTTGTTCGGTCCGAGGAGGTCGTAGAACCCGCCGTCGCCGGCTCCCTCCGACCCACCAACGCGCCAGCCGTAGCCCACGGGCTTGGCCGTCTCGACCGACTTGCCACCCTGGTCGAAGTAGTTCGAGGCGAAGTCCAGCAGGCCCCAGCCTTCACCCTGGTTGTTGATGTGGTTTCCGATCGTGCCGTCGAGCAGCCCATAGAACGTGAGCCGCTTGTACGTGAGCGTGTTGTTCCACGTAAACCGGAAGCTCGGGAACGCGCTGCCGATGATGTGGCTGTTGCCCGTGCCTTCGCCCGGCTGACCGCGCAACGGACGATCGACGATCGGGTGACCGAAGTAGAGCGGATAGTTCCACGGCGACTGCGCCGACGGGAGCTTCGTGTCCCAGAGGTTCTTGGTGATACCGTCCTTCCAGGTGTTGCCGTCGCCGACCCACACGACCCAACCCTGGTCGTTGACCTGGTACGCCTTGCCGTCGCCGCACTGCGACTGCACGGCACTCGGCATGTCGCTGCAGGTCTTGTAGAACTTGCGACCCCAGATGCCGCCGTACTGGTTGACCGGCACACCGTCCTGCATGTCCTTGCGGGCGGTGATCAAGAAGAAGTTGCCGGTACCCTGGCCCGTGCCGCCGGTCTCGAAGTATTCGGGAACGAACAGCTCGCTGATGTAGCTGCGGGTGCGGTCCCACGTGCCCTTCATGTTCCAGCTGAAATCACGCTTGGAAATGACGGGCAGGTTGGCCGCCAGCTCCCACGTGTGGTTGTCGAGCGTTCCGGCGTTCTTCCACTGGTTCGTGAAGCCAAGGTTCGACGGCGTGGGAACGTTGAGGATCTGGTTCTTCGTCTTCGAGTCGGCCTTCGTGAGCTCGATGCCGAGACGGTTGAACAGGGTGAAGTCCGTGCCCAACTCGGTCTCCGCCGTCGTCTCAGGCTTGAGGTCGCGGTTGCCGGCCTGCGCCAGCGAGCAGCCGGTGGTGCCGCAGTTGTACGTCTCGTACTGCGCGGTGAACGACGGCGTGTTGCCTGCCGTACCGTGCGACCCGCGGAGGCGGAAATCGGTGATGTGCGGAACCTTCCAGAACGACTCCTCGGACACACGCCACACACCGGAGACGCGGCCGAACGGCGCCCAGCGGTTGCCGGCTCCGAACAGCGAGCTGCCGTCGTAGCGGTACGTCGCGTCGACGATGTACTTGCCCTTGTAGTCGAGCTGTCCGCCGGAGACGAATCCGACGTCCTTGATCGTGCTGCTGCTCGAGGTCGCGGTCTGCTGCGTGCTCGTGTTGCTCAGCGTGAAGACGTCCTTGACCACGAACTGCTGGCCGGACCCGGCGCTGCTCAGCGAATAGGTCTGGTCGAACTGCGAACGCAGGGTCAAGCGGGCCGTGAGGTCGCTCGTCACGTTCTTGCGGAACAGCGCGCCGTAGCTGCCGTTCATCGCTTCGGTGTTCAAGTTGGACAGACTCATCTGCCCGAAGTTCTGCGACGCGCTCGTCGTGATCGTGCGGAAGCCTTTCGCTTCGTCGAAGTTGTTGTAGCGCGACCGCTTGTCGTAGGCGAACGTGCCGTCGAAGGTGACCCAATCAGCCGGGAAGTAGGTCGCGGTGAGCGAGCCGATGTACCGGCCGGCGATCAACTCGTCGGTCGACGCCGAGAACGGATAGAGGAACGCCGCGGCGCCGTTGCCCGTGCCGCGAATGCCCGAGCCGCCGCCCTGGAGGATCGGCCGACCCAGTGTGTCCGACGCAAGGTAGTTCGGTGCCCGCGGGCGCGCCGCGCAGCAGCGAACCGAACAGGCCGAAGTCCAACGCCCGCTCGTCGATCGTTTCCTTGTCGTACACGGTGCTGATCGAGAGCAGGAGGTTGCTCCGGACGTCGTAGTCGAGATTGACACGCGCGCGCGACTGAATGTCACCCTGGAGCTGCTTGAGCGCGCCGCCGTTGTTGGTGAACTGGCCGCTGGCGAAGAAGCGCACCGTGCCGATCTTGCCCGTCGCGTCGAGGGAGCTGAGGTTGGTCGGCGCGGACGTGGAGACCTGGGCGAGCGTGTTGTAGTACTTGCCCGGCCAGATGTTGGACTGGAAGACGTTCTCCAGCGAGCCGTCGGTGTTGTTCAGACCATTCCACTGGAAGTTCTGCGGCGTGCGGTTCGTATCCGCGTTGACGTTGTTGATGCGCAGAATTTCCGTCATGAAGTCGACGCTCTTCGAGCAGGGCGACGCCGTCGAAATGCCGGAGATGCAGAAGCGCTTGCCGGTCTCGTCGAGCTGGAGATGGTGGTTCACCGGCTGGCCGTAGTTGGCGCTGTTCAGGTCACTCACCCCGTATTCCTCGCGGGCGTTGACCGTGATGCCGTCGCTGTTGGCGCCGCGCTTGGTCTTGATCGTGATGACGCCGTTGGCTGCCGTCGTTCCATAGAGCGACGCGCCCGCCGCGCCCTTGATGACCTCGATCGACTCGATGTCGAGACCACCGAGCTCACCGAGGTTGCCGACGTTCATGACGACGCCGTCGACGACGATGAGCGGGTTCCCGCTCCGGCCGCTCAGGTTCAAGGATGTCGGACCGCGGAGCATGATGTCCGGGGTCGATCCGGGCTGGCCGCTCGTCGACGCGATGCGCACGCCGGCGACTTTGCCCTCGAGCGAGGTCATCGGATCGAGCGACGGCACGGGCAGTTCTTCCGACGTGACGCGGCCGATCGCGAACGGCACCTTCGCGCGCTCGGTCGCTTCGATCGATCCGGTGACGACGACTTCGTTGAGCCGGTTCACGTCCTGTTTCAGTGTGAAGTTCTGCGTCTGCGTTCCCGCCGTGAGGCGGATCGGAATGACGCCGGGCTGGTAACCGATCGCGCGAACGCGAAGGTTGACCGCCTGTCCCTGCGCGCGGGCCGCAGGAACCGTGATCGTGAACACGCCTTGGGCGTTCGTCCCCACCGAGATCGACAGATCATTGATGTAGACGTTGGCTTGGTCGACTGCCTGACCGAATTCGCTCATCACCTTACCGGTGATGACCGCGCCCTGTGCTTGTGCGCTAGCCGGCACTGCGAGCCAGAGGCCCAACAGTGACGCGGCGACCACTGGAAAACGATGCAACGTGGTCCTGGTCGTCATCTCTCACACCCTCGGGGGGAAAAAGGGGAAAAGCCACTCTGCACCTACGGTCGGTTCGCCTGCTGTCGTGCGAGGTCTTGCGCATCCACCGCGTCGCTTCGGCCGCAATTCATGGCCGTTCACGTCACGGGCACCGCAACAAAAACCGCAAGCCGCCGCTATCGCGGCGGCGCTCAATCAGCGCGTGGGGCGAGGACGAATGGAGTAGTTCAATGACAACCGGACGTATTAACTCGGCGGGGATGACAAAGCGTCACATGCACTGCCTCGGAAGGCCTTTGGACGTGGCAAGCCGTCCCGGGCGGGTCGAGCGGGCAGGAACGTACCGTCAGGTTCAAAGTGCCGCAAGATCAACTCGGATACATTCCAGTCCGTTCCACGGCCCGAGCGGATCCCCCTGTGAGACAAGCACCTCGATGACCGACGCCGCCCACGTCTCGGCCCGCGCAGGGCGCCGTTGGTCCCTCGGCCACCCGTGGATCTTCCGCAGCGATGTAACGGTTCGTCCCGACCGGCCGGCGGGAGCGGTAGTCGTCCTCGACCACCGCGGCAAGAAAATCGGCACGGCGCTCTGGAGCCCCGCGTCGGAGATCGCCCTCCGCATGGTCGACGCGCGCCCGCTTGCTGACCTGGACCACGCCTGGTGGCGCGACCGGATTCAGGCCGCCGTCCGTCGCCGAGCACCGCTCGCCACGTGTCACCAACGCGTATCGCGCCGTGCACGGCGAGGCGGACGCCTGCCCGTCGCTCGTCTGCGACCGCTACGATCGGTGGCTCGTCGTGCAGCTGCTGAGCGCCGGTCTCGAGGCGTTTCGCGCGCCGATCGTCGACGCGCTGTGCGAAACGCTCTCACCCGACGGGATTCTCGCCCGCCACGACGCTCCCGTGAGAAAAAAGGAAGGCCTCGCGACGGGCGTCGAGCTCCTGGCCGGCGACGTTCCGCAGGAAATCGAAGTGAACGAGCACGGCGTGCGCTACGCTCGCCGCGCCGTGGACGGGACAGAAGACGGGCGCGTTTCTCGACCAGCGCGAGAATCGGGTGATGATCGGCGAACGCGCCCGCGGCCGCGCCCTCGACTGCTTCAGCTACCACGGCTCGTTCGCGCTGCACCTCGCCCGGCGCGCCGAGAGCGTGGTCGCCGTGGACGTCTCCGGCGACGCGTTGAAGCGCGCGGAAGAGAACGCGGCCCGCAACGAGCTGACGAACATCCGCTTCGTCGAGGCCGACGTGTTCGACTACCTGCGCGAGATCGAGCGCGCTCGCGAGCGCTTCGACACGATCGTTGTCGACCCGCCGGCGTTCGCCAAGACGCGCGCCTCCGTCCCCGGCGCGCTCCGCGGATACAAGGACGTGAACCTTCGCGCGCTGCGCGTCCTCGCGCCGGGCGGACTGCTGTTCACGGCGAGCTGCAGCTTTCACGTGGGGCGGGCCGAGTTCTTCGAGATGCTCCGGTCGGCGGCGGCGGACTCGGGGCGGCGCGTGGCGCTGCGCGCGATCACGGGGCAGCCGATCGACCATCCGGAGATCATGACGATTCCGGAAACAGGATACCTTAAAGGGGCGCTGCTCGAGGCATTGGATTGATCGCGGGTGGGAGGAGTGCGGGGGCGGGGTGCGGGGAACTGGGACGGGTGCGGGGGCGGGGTGCGGAGAACTGGGACGGGTGCGGAGGCGGGGTGCGGGGAACTGGGACGTGTGCCAGAGTGCGGGGAGCGGGTTGGCTATGGCTCAAATTCGTGGCGCGGATGACTTCGCGCGCGGGTCGAACGGATGATTCCGAGCAAGAGCGGGCGGATTCGCGCCAGAACGCGAAAGCGATCGTCGGCCGCTGCCTGGCGCCAGGAAATCGCTGCTCGCCCGATACCACGAGGGGCACTCGCGCAACGAGCCAAGTGCGTAGCCGAAGAATCGAAGTCGATCGCCGCGCGTCGATCGGCTGTACCCTTCGGCGATGTTGGCGCTGATCGACGCCACCGCGCGAAGCAGCTGGCCGGCCAAGTCGCGATCGAGTCCGCGCCTCAGCCCGACGCGAACGTCGCCTCGCGCGAGATCCAGCAGATAGAGCGCCGTTCGATACGCGTGCAGCTTCCAGATCGCGTCGCTCGTTATCGCGTCGGGATAGCCGCGTTCCCACTCGAGTTGATCCGCGGGCGTTGAAGTCTGGGTCATGCCGGAAGGTTGTCCGGCCGATCCCCGCGACCATCACCATTCGAGCTCGCGCGTAATCAAAACGCCGCACTCCGCCCCCGCCCTCGTCCCAGTTCCCCGCACCCCGCCCCCGCACTCGTCCCCCTCTCCGCACCCCGCCCCCGCACTCGTCCCCCTCTCCGCACCCCGCCACCGCACTCGTCCCCATCTCCGCACTCCGCCACCGCACCCGTTCCCCGCTAGACCTGGCAACCGGGGCAGTAGTACGTCGACCTCCCCGCCTGCACGATCCGCCGAATCGGCGTCCGGCATCGCCGGCAGGGCTTCCCTTCGCGGTCGTAGACCGCGAGCCGCGCGGTCGAGTCGTCCGTATATCGCGCGCCCGTCGCTCGGCGAATCACGAGTCTGAGGGCGGAAAGGAGCGCGGAGAGTTGGCGGGTCGAGAGCGACGACGCGGCGGCTGTCGGCGAGATGCGTGCGTGCCAGAGCGACTCCGCCGCGTAGATGTTGCCGATGCCGGCGATGACGCGCTGGTCGAGAAGCACCGGCTTGATCGGACCGCGACGCTTGGAGAGCACGGGGGCGAAGGTCTTCGCGGTGAGTGAGCGGTCGGTCGGCTCGGGGCCGAGCGCGAGCGCCGGCGGCGATCCGGACGCGTGAAGGTCCAGCGTGCTCAGCGCGCGAGGATCGTCGAGGACCACGCGCGTCCCGTCGTCGAACACGATCGCCGCGCGCGCGAAACGAGGCAGCGGATCGCTCGAGCGGTCGATGGTCCAGTCGCCCGTCATGCGAAAGTGCGCGTGCAACGTTCGCCCGTCGTCGAACGAGATCAGCTGGTGCTTGCCGCGGCGATCCACGGCGCGAACGACGGCGCCGGGCAGCGACCGCCGCTGGGCCGGTTTGAGCCGCCGTAACAGCGAGCGGTGCAACAGGTCGACGGTCTCGATTCGCTTGCCGACGATGGCGCGGCGGAGCCGTCGCGCAGCGCCTTCGACTTCGGGTAGCTCTGGCATTCTCGCTCGCGGTTGACCGGAAGTTCGACGGCCACGCAAGTTGCACGGGTGACCGTCCCTGCCCCTGCCCCCAAGCCCCGTCCGATGACGACGCCCTCCGGCTCGAACATGGCGCGCAGCGCGCCCGCGGACTGGGCCGGCGTCCGACGCGTGCTTGTCGTCGTCCTGCTGCTCAACGCGGCGGTCGCGGCGGTCAAGGTCATCGTCGGCATTCGCACCGGCTCGCTCACGGTGCTCGGCGCCGCGCTCGAGTCGACGCTCGACATGCTCAACAACCTCATCGGCGTCGCGCTCGTCGGCGTCGCCGCGCGCGGGCCGGACGAGGATCATCCGTACGGCCACGACAAGTTCGAGACGCTCGGCGCGCTCGCCATCGTGGGCTTTCTCTCGATCTCGTGCTTCGAGCTGCTGCGCGAGGGGATCACCGCGCTGGCGACTCACCGCACGCCTGCCACGATCGAAACGGGCGACGTCGGCGTCATCGCGGCGACGCTGCTCGTGAACGTGTTCGTCGTTCTATACGAGCGGGCGAGCGCGCGAAGGTTCGGGAGCGCGTTTCTCTCCGCCGACGCCTCGCACACGGCCGGCGACATCTTCGTGACGCTTCTCGCGCTGTTGACGCTCGTGCTCACGCGCGCCGGGCTCGCGTGGCTCGACGCGCCGCTGGCGATCGCGGTCGCTCTCGTGATCGCGTGGAGCGGAGTCGGCATCCTGCGCCGCTCGATCCCGATCCTCGTCGATCAGGCCGCGATCGAGACGAAGGCGCTCAAAAGCGTCGTGGCAGCCGTTCCGGGGATTCGGGACGTGCGGAAGACGCGGTCTCGTGCGACAGCGTCCGGCCAACTCTTCGCCGAAGTGACGATCGTCGTCGCGGGACGGACTTCGGTGGACGACGCGCACCGGTTGGCGGACGCGGTGGAGGAGGCGATCGAGCGCGCTTTCGGCACATCGGAGGTCACGGTACACGTCGAACCGGCATGAGCACTTGCGAAACTCGATGTGACGTCTAGGTTTACGCGCATTCGGCCCCGTCTTATCTCGACCGCAGCGGCATGGCGCCTTCCTCTCCTTCGCCCCATCGACCTACGCGATCGCTCAGACACGAGTACCAGCTCTACGTCGAGCAGGAGATCGAGAACTACAAGGAGTCGGTCGCGCGCAGCGTGCTGCTCGCCATCGGCGACGAGGCCGTAGCGGTCCTGGCGTCGGCGCCCCAGTTCGCGCTGACCGAGCTGCTTCTCTGCGAGGAGGTCGACCGCATCATCGTGCGGCGGCTGCGCATCCCGAGCTACGACACGTGGCGTCGCCGGCGGGTGAGGCTGATCGACGAGCTGCGCAGGCCGGAGCACTGGGGACTTGGCCCGGACGACGTGCTTGTTCGCGCGCTCCAACCGTCGAGTGACAGTCGCGTGCTCGTGGCGGACGCCAACGACGAGAGTTCGACGCTCTACTTCGCCGCCAACGGCTGCGACGTCACCACACTCGGCGAAGAGATCGACGCGGTCGAGCGCGTGATGCAGGCGGCGATCGGCGCGGGGCTCGCGGGTCGCGTGCACGCGGAGCTCGCGGATCTCTCGTCATGGACACCGCCGAGCGAGCGACTGCTCAACGCTGTGATCGTGAATCCCGCGGCGCTCGACCGGCTCTCGTCCGACGAACGCGCGCGAGTGATAGCCGATCTGCAGCGCGCGACGCTCAGCGGCGGAGTGCATCTCGTGCGCACGATTCCACCGTCGGCGCGGAGCGCGGGCGGAGGAACTTCAGTGTCACTCGAGGAACTGCGCAGCCGCTACAAAGGGTGGGAAGTGACGGTGGAACGGTCCGAGGGCCGAGCGAAGACTTTCTTCGCTCGAAAGGGAGCCGCCTAACGCCGGCCGCGGCTGTCTCGATCTGACGCGTTGTGTCAGATTGAGCTGTGTCCGAGCGACACCGACGGGGTTGTTTCCCGGGCCGCTCGCAAACGCAAATCGTTGGTGAGAAATCTCTTAGCATCGGACGCCGAGTCCGGCACCATGGGTGCTAAAGAGACTGCGGCCGGCGGAACACGCCGAGCCCGTCGCGGGGCCCGTTGCGGCGAACCGTTCTCGCCGCCGGGCCAGACGATCCAGTACGCGACGTTTCGAGCCGGCTCCTTTCCGCATCTCCTCATATATGAAGGCAACCCAGGTACAAGCCCCGCAGGAACCGATGGGGATCATCATCTCGCCGGGGGCGCGTCAGGATCTAGCGCCGGCGAGGTTCGCGTACGTGTGGGCGCCGCCGCCTGAGGAGAAGGGCGAGGAAGGCAAGTAACAGTCTCGGCTCACACGCGCCGAGCCGCCCGAGGTCTTCCGCGCGACCAGTGCAATGCTGCCGACACTGCCCGGCAGCATTGCCTCGGCTCGCGCTCCAGACCCCGGGCCGTCTCGGCGCTGCCTCCGTGGATGTGCGCAACGCTGCGTGAGGTTCGATTCGTCGGCCGCACTCTGCGCGGTCGTCTGCGCTCGCGGCATGACCGCGACACGCGCGCGGTCTGACGTTCGCAGATTCGAGCGAGCGAGCGGGTGGGACTGTCCGGAGCGGAGCCGAGGCACTATTGCCGGGCAGTGTCGGCAATAGTGCACTGGTCCGCGGAGGATAGCCCCACCCCGAGCACCCCACCCCGAGCCCTCACCCGAACACGCCAGACCGAGCCAAACCCGGAGCGCTCAGTCCACAAGCGGCTGTTAGCGCGGGTGCGTAATTTCGGCGAGGATGCGCGCCGAGACGAAGGCTCAGGTAGGTTCGAAAAGGAGACGGAGATCGGCGGGCGACGCGAAGGGGCGTGAGCGCGCGGGTCCGGCGACGGGCATCCCGAAAGGCGGCCTGGCGGTCGTGTGCGCTGTCGCGATTGTCGCGAGCATCGCGGGGATCCTGAACGCGTTCACGCAGGACGATCTCTCGATTCTCGTCGGCTCCACGCGGCTCCACGGGTTCGGGGGGGCGCCCTGCGGGACATTCTCACACTTCCCTACTGGCCGCCGCCGGCGGCGCCGGATTTGTATCGGCCGGTCGCGTCCATGTTGCTGGCGGGGCAGTACGCGTTGGGCGATGGGGCGCCGTTCGTGTTTCGGATCGTGAGCTACGCGCTGTACGCGCTGGCTAGCGTCGGCGTGTATCGGCTGGCGTTGCGGCTCATGCCGGCGTCGATCGCGCTTTTTGTCGCGGTGATCTTCGCGGCGCATCCGGTGCACGTCGAAGCTGTCGCGCTGGCGGTGACGCAGAACGAGTTGATCGTCGGCGCGCTCGCCACGTTCATGACCGTGCTCTACGTCGACCGTCGTCGCAGCGAGCCCGGCACTCTCTCGGCGCGAGACTGGGCGATGCTCGGCGCCGGCTACGCGATCGCGGGATTCTCGAAGGAACAGGGACTGCTGATCCCGGCGTTCTTGATTCTCGCGGAAATGTTTCTCGCGCCGAGTCGCGCGGTGGGCGAGCGTGTGCGACAGCTCTGGCGTGGATTCGCGTTGCTGATCGCGATCGCCGCGGTGATGATCGCCGTTCGGACTCTGGTGCTGAGCGGTGTCGTCGGCCCGACGATGATCGCCGAGGCGCTGCGCGGGCAGACGTTCGGCGGCCGGCTCCTGACGATGCTGCAGATCGTACCCGAGTGGACGCGGCTCCTCGTTTGGCCGGTGCACTTGAGAGCCGAGTACTCGCCGCGCGAATTCGTGGCGTCGACGTCGTTCGGCGGCGCGGAGGCAATGGGACTCGCGATCGTCGTCGTCGTCGCGATGGCGATCTGGCTCGCACGCAAACAGGCGCCGGCGATCGCGTTCGGGCTCGCGTGGTGTTGCGTCGCGCTTTTTCCGGTGAGCAACGTCGTGATTCCGACGGGAATCCTCCTCGCCGAGCGCACGCTCTTCCTGCCGAGCGTGGGATTCGCGCTCGCGCTCGGCGGCGTGCTGGCGGTTGTCGCGAGGCAGCGACCCGTCGTCACGACGCGCGCGCGGACGATCGCCGCCCTTGCCGCCGGCGTGGTGGTGCTCGCCGAATTGGCGCGCAGCGCCGAGCGGCAACGCATCTGGCAGAACCCCGTGACGCTCACAGTCGCGAGCGTTCGTGATGCGCCACTCAGCTGGCGCGTGCAGCAGGTGTACGGCGACATGTTGTTCAGCCAAGGACGCGCGGCCGACGCTATCGCGGCGTTTCGACGGGCAATCGACCTCGCCCCCGAGAGCTGGCGCCCGCGCAACTTTCTGGCTGAGCGGCTTCGCATGATCGGCGACGACAGCGATGCCGTCACGCTGCTCCGCGCGAGCCTGGCCGAGGATCCGCGCCAGATCACTACCGTCGCGGCGCTGGCGCCCGCGTTGCTCGGCGCGGGACGCTATGCCGAAGCGAAGCATTTGGCGGACAGCATCGTCGTGGCCGAGAACGCGCCTCCGCTCATGGTGCAAATGAGCCGGCTCGCCGACAGCGCGATGAAGGTGAACGCGCCGCCGGGCAGCATCCGGATCGGCGTTCCGACGTACTGAGCGAGGCTTCCGTCGTACCATCGACGGTGCGACGTTTCGTGCGCGCCGCCTGCAGCGCTTTCGCAAGGTTTTCATAGCGCGCGCGGCGCACGCCCCAACCAACTCTCACGGAGCAAAGCACGCGTGAAAGCGCTTGTGAAGGCAGCGGCTCGACCGGGATTCGAGCTGAAGGATGTTCCCGAACCGACGATCCGCGACGACGAAGTCCTGATTCGCGTCCGGCGCGCCGGCGTGTGCGGCACCGACGTGCACATCTACGACTGGGACGCCTGGGCGCAGGGGCGCGTCAAGCCGCCGATCATCGTCGGCCACGAGTTCGCCGGCGAGGTCGTGCAGGTCGGCACGCTCGTCACCGACGTCACGAAGGCGATCGCGTGACGGCCGAGGGCCACATCGTCGACGGACGATGCCTGCTCTGCCGCACCGGCAACTCGCACGTCTGCCCGTACACGAAGATCATCGGCGTCGACCGCGACGGCTGCTTCGCCGAGTACATCGCGATGCCGGCGACGAACGTCTGGCATCTCGACGACAACGTCTCGTTCGACATCGGCGGCATTCACGATCCGATGGGCAACGCGTTTCACACGGCGCTGACGGCGCGAGATCCCCGGCGCGACCGTGCTCGTCACGGGCTGCGGCCCGATCGGAATCTTCGCCGTCGGCATCTGCAAGGCGGCGGGCGCGTCGCGCATCATCGCGTCGCGACGTGAACGACACGCGGCTCGCGCTCGCGAAGCAGATGGGCGCGCACGACGTCGTGCATCCCGACGGAAGCGGAGGCCGTCGTCAAGCAGCACACCGACGGACTCGGCGTCGACGTGGTGCTCGAGATGTCCGGCGTTCCCGCGGCGATCCACCAGGCGTTCGCGCTCGTGCGCGTCGGCGGCCGCGTGCAGATGCTCGGCATTCCGTCGCAAGCCGATGGACATCGATTTCGCGAACGGAGATCATCTTCAAGGGCCTGACGATCTACGGCGTCGTCGGACGCCGGATGTACGACACGTGGCTCCAGATGACGCGGTTCCTGCGGTCCGGGCAGTTCGATCCGACGCCGGTGATCACGCACCGCTTCCCGCTGGAGCAGCCGACGAGGCGATCCGGGTCGATCAAGTCGGGCGAGGCCGGCAAGGTCATCTTCGAGGTCGCGCTGACGGAGACGCATGACACTGCAACACGGAAGCTTCGCCGAGAATCGCTCGAGGACACGATCGAGCAACTCGAAGCGCGATCGACAAGTCTACAAGCGCTCAACTATCTCGACTCGCCGCAGTCGGCGCGCGTGCAGATGGAAGGGCGCGGCGACGTCCTGATTCTCTCGTCGAACAACTACCTCGGCCTGTGCGACGAGCCGAGCGTCGTCGAGGCGGGGATCGACGGACTCGAAGAAGTTCGGCGCGGGCACGGCGAGCGTGCGCTTCATCTGCGGCACGTTCACGATCCACCGCGAGCTCGAGGCAGGCGCTCGCCGGTTCGTCGGCACGCGAGTCGTCGATGTCGTTCGTGTCGGCGTGGAACGCGAACGAAGCGCTCACGGCGACGATCGTCGCAGGAGGGCGACTTCGTCGTCTCCGACGCGCTCAATCACGCGTCGATCATCGACTCGATCCGCCTCGCCAAGGCGATCACGAAGTGCACGACCGCCGTCTACAAGCACGGCGACATGGACGATCTGCGTCGCGAAGCTCGCGAAGCGAAAGGGTGCGAAGCGCCGCATGATCTGGACCGACGGAATCTTCTCGATGGAAGGCGCGATCGCGAAGCTGCCGGAGCATCCTGCAGATCGCGCGCGATCACGAATTCGATCGTCATCGTCGACGATTCGCACGCGACCGGCGTGCTCGGCAAGACCGGACGCGGGACCGCCGAGCACTTCGGCGTGCTCGGCGAGGTCGACATCATCACGTCGACGCTCGGCAAGGCGCTCGGCGGCGCGGCCGGCGGATTCGTCGCCGGACCCGAAGCGCTGTGCGACTATGCTCACGCAGCGCGCGCGTCCGCAGCTGTTCTCGAACGCGCTGCCGCCGACCGTCGCGGCGAGCGCGCTCGCGGCGGTGCGATTATGTCGAGACGCATCCGCGAGCGCGTCGAGACGCTGCGCGAGAACACGCAATACTTCCGCGAGCAGATCACCGAGGCCGGGTTCAAGCCGCTTCCGGGCGAGACGCCGATCGTGCCGATCATCGTCGGCGAGACGGCCGCGGCGATTCGGATGAGCGACATGCTGCTCGACGAAGGGGTGTTCGTCACCGGGTTCGGATTCCCGGTCGTGCCGCAGGGGACCGCGCGGGTGCGCTGCCAGATCTCGGCGGCGCATACGCGCGACGATCTCGACGAGGCGATTCGCGCGTTCAAGAAGGTCGGGGGAAAGCTGGGCCTGCTCTAACTGGGCGTTTTCTTAGCCTTCTTCCTCGATAGTATCGTTTCTTTTCACTCCCGACTTTAGCCCTTTCGCCGCCCGAAATTCTCGCGTGACCCGGGGGGCGTCGTTTCGTCCGACATAGAGACCAACCGAAGTTCTCTCCTTGTCGAGGACCTGTATGCGAATTCTTCGTGCCCTGACGATTGCCGCTTCCGTCGTCGCGCTTCCTTCACTCGCGACGGCGCAGCAGGGGCGGCCGTTCAAGGACGCGTGGTTCTGGGGCGTCAAGGCTGGCGGCCTTTCCGTGGCCGACACCGGCGGCTCGTACTCGTTCGCGCCGATGATCGGCGCCGAGTGGCTGATCACGCGGACGCACGGCGGCCTGTACATCTCGGCCGGCCAGGCGTTCTTCAATACCTCGACGCTTGCCGCCTCGGGCGAGTCCGACGCCACCCTTCGCGTCATCAGGCTCAACAACCTGCGCAAGCTCGACGTGGCGATCATGGGGTTCCCGGGTGAGCACGACCGCTGGCATCCGTACGGCGGCGCCGGGTTCTCGTTGAACGCGATCGCCGATGCGGACGGCCAGCCGCCGTTCAACAACGTCGACGACCTCGCCTTCACGCAGGCCCTGATTCAGCAGAACAAGGTGAGCTTCTCACCGTTCGGGATCGCCGGTGCGCAATACCGGTTCACCGGCCTCTCGGTGTTCGGCCAGGCGACCGTCAACCCGACCCAGCACAACTTCCTGCTCTACAATGGGCAGGCGTTCAACTTCTCGTTGGAGATCGGCGTGCGGTACAACGTCGGATCGTCGATCGACAAGAACTGACCGGACGGCTGGACAAAGAAACCTGAGTGGCCGGCCCCCCAAGGGGCCGGCCGCTTCGTTTTCCGGTGGACCGGTGGACCGGTGAACGGCAGAGCAAGACAGCGACAAACGGAACGGGAACGCTGGGGTTAGCAGGCGCGTGAGCACGCGTCACCCACCCCGACTCGGCTGGCTCGCCGTATTTCTCGTCGCTGCCGTCGCGGCGTACGCGTCGGCCATCCGCGCGCCGTTCGAGTTCGACGACCTGCCGGCGATTCAGCAGAACCAGACGATCCGGTCGCTGTCGCCCGCGGCGCTTCTTCCGCCCACGCAGACGGCGGTCGCCGGACGGCCGCTCGTCAACGTCAGCCTCGCGCTCAACTACGCGATCAACGAGGCGCTGGGGGTCGACCAGCGGAGCGACCCCGACGGGCCGAACAAGACGGTCGGGTATCACCTTCTCAACCTGCTGCTCCACATAGCGTGCGGCCTGCTCCTGTTCGGCATCATCAGGCGCACCATCGACCGCGATCGGTCGGCCGCGGCGAACGTGGATGCGCAACGGGTGGCCGGATTCGCGGTGCTCCTGTGGCTCGTCCACCCGATCCAGACCGACGCGGTGGACTACGTCATTCAACGCACGGAGCTCCTCGTCTCGCTCTGCTACGCGGGGACGTTGTACGCATCGATTCGGGCCTGGGACTCGAAGAAGCGCTCGGCGCGCTGGTGCGTCGCGTCGGCGGCCGTCTGCGCGTTCGGGATGGCGAGCAAAGAGGTGATGATCACCGCGCCGCTCGTCGTTCTGCTCTACGACCGAGCGTTCCGCGCCGAGTCGTGGGCGGCGCTGTGGCAGAACCGGCAGCGACGCAGGCTCTACGTCGCGCTCGCCGCGACGGGTCTCATCGTCGTGATCTCGATCCTGGCCGGGGCGCGCAGCCAGAGCGTCGGCTTCGGACTCGGCGTGCCGTGGTATCAGTATTTCTACACGCAGGCGTGGGCGATCGCGCGATATCTCCGGCTGCTCGTGTGGCCGAGCGGGCTGACGTTCGACTACGGCGAGCGGCCGGTGGCGTTCGCCAGCAGCATTCCGGGGCTCGTTCTCCTGGCGGCGTGCGCGATCGGCACAATCATCGCGTTCACGCGCAAACGCTGGATGTGGCTCGGCTTTCTCGGCGCGTGGTTCTTTCTCGTGCTGGCGCCGTCGTCGAGCGTCGTGCCGATCAAGACCGAGATCGCGGCGGAGCGGCGGATCTATCTGGCGAGTGCCGCGATCTTTGTCCTCGTCGCGATCGGCGCCGAGCGTTTGGCGCGCCGCTACGCGAGGGGGCTGACCGTCGAGCGCGTCGCGTTCGGAATACTGGCGGCGGCGTTCGTCGCCGTCACCGCCGTACGGGGCCTGACATACCGCAGCTCGGAGACGCTCTATCGAGACGTGATCGCCAAGGCGCCCGACAATCCGCGCGGCTACGTCGGCGTCGGCCTGGTGTATCTCGAGCGCGGGCCCGCGT
The DNA here is from genome assembly GCA_963789315.1 of uncultured Gemmatimonadaceae bacterium. GTDB lineage: Bacteria > Gemmatimonadota > Gemmatimonadetes > Gemmatimonadales > Gemmatimonadaceae > JAQBQB01. The sequence continues at coordinate 754,901 of CAWBKI010000016.1, forward strand.
CGTTTGTGGACGCGTCGGCAATGTTTCGTAAGGCGATCGAGGTAGACTCGAATTATTCCATGGCATGGCGAAGTCTCGCGCTGATGGCGGCGTTCAACCGCGAATGGCCGAGCGCGGTCGTGTCGTATCGGCGAGTGCTGGCGATCGACTCGACCGACGTCGGCGCGACGGACGGCATCGCTCGCGCGTTTCTCGCACAGGGCGAGACCGGTGCGGCGATCCCGTACGTCGAGCGAATGGGGAGCGCCGATCTGGAGCTTCTCTGGGCGCTCGGAGGCAGGCTGGTCGCCCTGGGCCGCGGGCACGAGGCCGTGCGCTACCTCGAGGTTGCGGCGAACAGCGAGGTGCCGTCCGCCGAAAACCTGGCCCTGCTGAGCAACGGGTACGCGCAGAGCGGGCGACTCGACGACGCGGAGAAGGCCGCGGCCGTGGCGACGGCGAGCGCGGGCGACACGGCCGCCGTATTCGTCGATGCGGGGCACGCGATGGTCACGGCAAACCGCGTCGGCGAGGCGCGACGCTACCTGCGGCAGGCGCTGGCGATCGATTCGACGCTGATCGGGGCGCGCAAGACGCTCGACTCGTTGAACGCGATACACTGAACTGCCGGCCTGCGGCTATCGGCCCGCCGACGGGTTTGGAGCCCCCCTCCCCCAAGCAAGCAACAATTCAGAAACGCGCCCCTCTACTTAGGTCTTAGCAGCGAACCGTAATTCGGGTACCTCGACACCCTTCGGGAAACACCCGAAAGTGTCACGCGAGCGTCATTCGTGACGCCCGAATGACGCGGCATTTCGATAAACGTTCTGGATTGAGCGTTTAGAAAAGCGTATCAAAATGCCACGGTACCCGAATTCGCTTTCGCTGCTAAGACCTAAGTAGGAGGGCTCGATTCCCACAAACTCCCGGGTTCGTCGGACCGAGCGGGTCGGCCGGGCGAACTACCGACAGGCGAGCCTCCCTACTGGGTAGCGCCGACCCCCGAAATGGCGTCACTCGAGGTAGAGGGGCCGATGATTCCTGCTCATTGCCGGCGCGACCCCTACAAATCTGGCCGCAACCTCTCGTCTCGAGCGTTCAACCCGGTTTTTCGGTCACCCGACATTTCCAACCGGCCACCGCACTTTCCAGCGCGTGCGCTGAACCAAGTCGCGCGTTCACCGATCCATTCCGCTCGACCAGGCGACCAGTCACGCCGGCCCGCGCAGCTTGACGATCGGGTCAGGCGACTTTTCCCACGCGGGCAGGCGGCTGGACCGACCGGTCAACGAATCGGTCACGGTAGCCGGCGCACTCGTCGCGACAGACGGCGCGCCGGTCGTGCCGATCAGGTGATCGTGAGCGCGGTGCAGGCGACTCGTCGCTCGAGCGAACGGACCAGACGCTACATCCATTGTACCGGTCGCATCGCCCAGTTTGTCGTATCGACCGGCCAACTCACTCGCCCGCGCGGCGAGCGAATCGGCGATGTGTCACGAATTTGACTTTTGCTCGCGCCACCGGATCGGTCGTTCCGGCCAGCCCACCGCACCGCGCGGCCAGTCCACTTTGCTCGGCGGCGAGTTGGCCCGGCCGGACGGCGATTGCATCGGACTGTTCGGCAAGACGACATGCCAGCCCGGCTGAGTCATCGCCGCCGTCGGACGGGCGACCGATCCGGCCGATCGGCCGTCAGCCGAGAGTGGAGAGCCGGGTCTTGCCAGAGATGTATTCGCTGTCGCGGACGATCCATCGCAGAGGCCAATCGGCGCAGCGAGTGATGCCGATGCGCGGTGTGATCGCGACGCGTGAATCGGGGATCGAGGAACCTTCGCGAATCGTCAGCGGTCCGCGCTGAAGAACGGCGCTGTTGAAGTGGCCGTCGATTCCGAGAGCGTCGCACAACTTCGCGGGACCGTTCGTGAGATCGACGTCTCGCCGCACGCCGCGGCGCTCGCGCATCAACTCGATGCCCCGCACCGGCTCGATCGCGCGCACGAGCACCGCGCTCGGCTCTCCCTTCGCGCGCGTCACGACATTGAAGCACCAGTGCATGCCGTAGATGAAATACACGTACGCGATCCCGGGCGGGCCGTAGAGCGGCGCGGTGCGGGCGGTGAGGCCGGCGGCGGCGTGGCAGGCGAGGTCGTGCTCGCCGAGGTAAGCCTCCGTCTCGACGATGCGGCCGGCGGCGACGCCGTCGCGCGTGCGGCACTCGAGGATCGCGCCGAGGAGGTCGCGCGCGACCTGTTCGGTGGGACGGTCGTAGAACGACGCTGGAAGCGGCGCACCGACACCCTCTTTGAGACGAGAACGCCGCGCTTTGGGCGCGGCGTTCGCGGTCATGTCAACCTCGTCAGGCGCATCGTGTCATTCGTCCGGGGACGACGGCGCGGCTTTCTTGCCGCGCAGGGCGGGCGGCTGTCTTTGTCGCGGTTTTCTTCGCGGCCGTCTTTGTCGCCGCGCGACTTCCACGCGTGCGCTTGCCGCGCGGCGCGGGAGGACCGCCGTTTGTCTCTTCTTCGACGAGAGCGGCCACCTTCACCTTGGCTGGTGCCGGCTCGTCAACGACGCCGACGGCGAGCAGCTCGGGAGGCGGCGCGCTCGGCAGACCAGGCCGGGCGCCCGAACGATTCCGTCCGCCCCCGCCACGGGGACCCATGCCGAGTCGCTGCGTTGGGACGGCCGGAGGCGGGTGGCTGCGACTGCGCGATGGCCACCTTTTCGTTCTTCGCGAGCTGATCGGCCACCGATCCCGATTCCGTCGCGCGCGCGATCTCGAAGTCGTTGCCGCGGCGGCGCAGGTCGATGATGCCTTCGTCGTGCGCGTCCTTGAGGATGCGAACGAACATGCGATCGCTGAGGCTGTCGGAGTCGCGGCCGAGGAGCTGGCGCGCGCGCGCGCGGACGTCGCTGGCGCGAATCGATTCGTCGTCGCGCACGAGATCGTCGACGGTCCGCTGGACGAGATCGAACGCCTCGGCGCGTGTGAGGCGATCGCCGCTCGTTCCGGCCGCGTTTTCACCGGCGGGTCTGGCCTCCGCTGCCGATCCGGCCAACTCCAACTGATCGCTCACGGCGGGGCGGCTCACCGGTGGCGTCGGCGTGACGGCGTGCGATGCGACTGTGTGCGCCGCGACGTCGGCGTCGCCGCCATTGGCGTGGCGACCGGCGTCTCGGCTGTCGTCGTCATCTCGCGCGGGACGCGTGGCTCGCGGCCCTCACGATCGCTCACGGCCGCGTCCGCCGCGTCGGCCACGGCGACGGCCATTGGGGCGCTCTTCTGCTCCGGACGGCGTCACCGGACGCTGCTGCCGCCGCCGGTTCGGCGGCGGACGTCTCTTCGGCCGCGCGTCGCGGCTCGCCGGCCGGCGCGGTCTCGCGGCAGGTCGACCTCGAGCTGGCCGTTGTCGAGCTTCGTGACGACGAGCAGGCCCTTCTGCGCGGCTTCCTGGCAGAAGCGTCGAGAACTTCGAGATGCCGAGGTTCTTCTCGTCGAACGTCGCGTCGATCTCCTGCATCACCTGCTTGAGGCGGTCGGAGCGCATGACGTCGTTGTTGCGCTTCATGCGCTGCACGGCTTCGGTCACGAGCTCCCACGGATCGCACTTGCGCGCGGGCTCGTCGTCGCTGCGCTTTCACGAGGCCGGCGAGCGCGTTGTAGCTGTAGTACTCGTCGCAGTTCTGGACGAGCAGGTCGCTCGACGATTCGCGGATGCCGACGCCGATGACGTACTTGCCGTACTCCTTGAGCTTGATGACGAGGCTCGAGAAGTCGGAGTCGCCGGAGAGCAGGATGAAGGTGCCGATCTCGGGACGCGTGAAGACGAGCTCGATGCGCGTCGATCGCGAGGCGGATGTCGGTGGCGTTCTTCTTCGACGATCCGTACGCCGGCGCGAAGATCAGGTCGATCGACGACTCGGCGAGCGGAACGATGTACTGCGGATAGCGGCGCCAGTCGGCGTAGGCGCGCTGCACCGCGACCTTGCCCTTGATGATGTCCGACGAGAGGAGGCTGCGGAGCTCCTTCCCGAGGTCGGAGCGGATCCCCATCGTGACGTTGTCGAAGTCGATGAGGAGCGCGGCGTTCGGCGCGTGGATGGGCGCCGGACGTACGGGACGGTCGGCGCGATCATCGCCTGCGGACCGCGGTGAATGAGGGCGCTCGCCGACGCGAGTCGGCGAGCGCGAATGTCTAGAATTCATGCATCAGGTTTGCTGAGTCAGAACCGGAAATCTAGGGCGCATCACCGCGGTAAAGCCATGCTGCGGCATCGAATGAGGCGTCCCATCGCCTTGACGAATCACCCGTTTGGGACGCTGTCCGTCCCACTCGCCGTAGAAGATGCGCTGCCAAGGGCCCAGGTCGAGCTTTCCGGCCGTGACCGGCACGATCACCTCGTGGCCGATCGTGAGCGAGCGCAGGTGCGCCGCCGCGTTGTCCTCGCCCGTGCCGCTGTTGTGGCGGTAGCGCTCGGGATCCCACGGCGCGATCGGACTGCTCGAGCCAATCGCAGGATGTCCTGCCACAAGTCCCGGCTCGTGGTCGTTCACGAACACGGACGCGGAGATGTGCATCGCCGAGACGAGCACCATGCCCTCGCGATGCTCGGCGGACGCCCGACAGCGTTCGACCGCGTCGGTGATGTCGATGATCTCCTGGCGCAGCTTCGTATTGAACGTGAGGTAGTCGGTGTGGGTCTTCATGGTCGTTTCTCAGGGTGGTTGGTGCCCAGTACCACCAGTATGTTGAGACCCCGAAACCGTCGTCGCCCGCATCCTCGTAGGAGCCGCCTGTGAAGCGGTCGGATTTCGCGGCCGCCTCTTCCTCATTCTGCTGGCGTTCGCCCTCGTTCCGTCGATCCTCATCTGCCGTCGCGTGGAGCGCCACCGGATCGTTCGTGCTTCCGCTCGTTTCGGGCGACCGCGGCGTGGGACAGCGTCGCGGCGACGGGCGAGCGCGCGGTGACGGCGATCCGCGGAGCGAACCTGCTCGCGACGCGCAGCGACGAGCGCATCGACGCGCACGAGCGATGTGCTGCGGAGCAGCGTGGTCCACTCGCGCCAGGCGGATTTCGTGTTTCGCCAGCGGCGCGAAGATGCTCGCGTTCGCGACGCTCATCGGCGGCTCGTGATCGTCGGCTCGTGGCGTCGCGCGTCGCCGGACACCTGAGCCGCAACCTGAGCCGGCCGCTGCAGCGAGCTCGTCGGCTGGACGGAGCGGATCGGCCGCGGCGAACCACTTCCGACGACGCCGCCGCGCCGCGGCGCGCCGGAGTTCGAGGTGCTGCGGCGCGCATGCGCGAGATGGCGGGCGAGCTGGAGCTCGGTCGCGCGCGAGCCGTCGAGGCCGAACGCTCGGCCGCGCTGCGCGAGAGCGCGCGCCAGGTCGCGCACGAGCTCAAGAATCCGCTCACGCCGATTCGCTTCGCGGTCGAACGCCTGCGCCGCGACGCGCCGCCCGAGCTCGCCGAGACGGTCGACGTGCTCGCGATCGAGTCGCCGCGTCTCGAGGCGATGGCGCGCAGCTTCGCGCAGTTCGGCCGGCTGCCCGAAGGACCGCGCGCCGAGGTCGACGTCGGCGAGCTGGCGCGCTACACGGCGCGCGCGACGATTCCGCCGGACGTCAACGTCAACGTCGACGTCGCCGACGACGTGCCGATGATCCAGGGTCATCACGACGCGCTGGCGCGCGCGCTGTCGAACGTGATGCTCAACGCGGTCGACGCGTGCAAGGACGGCGGCGCCGTCGGCGTGCGCGTGCGCCGCACGGCGCAGCGGGGCGAGACGCGGTCGAGATCGCGGTGGCGGACACCGGGTGCGGCATTTCGCCGGAGCAGCTGTCGCGCATCTGGGATCCGTACGTCACGTCCAAGCCCGGCGGCACCGGGCTCGGACTCGCGATCGCGCGGCAGACCGTGCTCGCGCACGACGGCGCCGTGAGCGCCGAGCAGCCGCATCGGCGGCGGAACGGAGATTCGGTTCGTGCTGCCCGTCGACGGCAACCGCAATGGAGTGGAGGAAGCGCATGCATAATGAGGACATCCTCGTACCGATCGCGTTCTTCGTGATGATCGCGATGACGGCGATCGGCGTGCCGCTCGCGCGCGCCTTCGCGCGCCGGATGGAGCGGCAGCCCATCGCGCCGGCGATTACGCCCGAGGTCGCGGCGCGACTCGAGCGCATGGAGCAGGCGATCGACTCCATCGCGATCGAGGTGGAGCGCATCTCCGAGGGGCAGCGGTTCACGACGAAGCTTGCTCTCGGAGCGGGGCAACCCCGCCGCGAGTGAGTCCGGCGGCGCCACGTTCGGGAAGTCGACATGATCCTGATCGCGATGCGATCGTTCAGGTTCCGCCGACGTCATTCCGCCGGGCGCGATCGAGATCAGCGAAGCGTTCTTCACGACGATCGCGATCATCGCGCTCGGCATTCCGATCATCCGCGCCTTCACGCGACGGTTCGAGCGCGCCCCCTCGGCGCCGGCGCAGGTGTCGGCCGAGGTGCTGAGCCGACTCGAGCGAATCGAGCAGGCCGTCGAGGCGATCGCCATCGAGGTCGAGCGGATCGCCGAGGCGCAGCGGTTCACCGCCAAGCTGATGGCCGAGATGCAGAAGAACGCCCTGCCGGCCGCCGACTCGACCTCTTAGAGAAGTCTAATGCCGAGCGTGCTGATCATCGACGACGAGCCGAACATCCGCCGGATGGTCGGCGCGCTGCTCGAGCGCCGAGGGCTACGAGGTGCGCGACGCGCACGACGGCGTCGGCGGCCTGTCGCGCGCGCTCGAGGCGGAGCCCGACGCGCTGCTGCTCGACCTGATGATGCCCGGCGAGCTCGACGGGCTGGCGACGCTCGCGCGCGTGCGCGAGTCGCTCCCCGACGTGCCGGTCATCATGATGAGCGGACGCGCCGGGCTGAGCGACGCCGTGAAGGCGACGAAGCTCGGCGCGTTCAACTTTCTCGAAAAGCCGCTGAGCCCCGAGAGCGTGCTGCTCGCGCTGTCGTCGGCGCTGGAGCTGCGGCAGGCGCGGCGCGAGGCGCGAACGCTGCGCGCCGACCTCGGACTGAGCGGCGAGATGGTCGGCGACAGCCCGGGAATGCGCCAGGTGCGCGCGCTGATCGAGCGCGTCGCGCCGAGCGACGCGCGCGTCCTGATCACGGGCGAGTCGGGCACGGGCAAGGAGCTCGTCGCGGCGGCGATTCACGCCGGCAGCGCGCGGCGCGACCGTCCGTTCGTGCGCGTGAACTGCGCGGCGATTCCGCGCGACCTCGTCGAGAGCGAGATGTTCGGCCACGAGCGCGGCGCGTTCACCGGCGCGACGGACCGGCGCATCGGCCGCTTCGAGCTGGCGCACCGCGGCACGCTGTTCCTCGACGAAGTGGGCGACCTCGGCGCCGAGGCGCAGGCGAAGCTGCTGCGCGCGATCGAGGCGAAGGAGATCGAGCGCGTCGGCGGCGGAAAGCCGATTCGCGTCGACGTGCGCATCGTCGCGGCGACGAACAAGGATCTCGCGCGCGGTGTGATCGACGGCGCGTTCCGCGAGGATCTGCTGTTTCGTCTGAACGTGATTCCGATCCCGCTGCCGCCGCTGCGCGAGCGTCCGGGCGACATCCCGCGCTCGTGCGCCACTTCGCCGCGCTGCACCGGCTGCGCACGGGACAAGCGGTTCCGGATTGGACCGAGGACGCGATCAACGCGCTGTCGCGACATCGCTGGCCCGGCAACGTGCGCGAGCTCGCGAACATCGTCGAGCGTCTGGCGATCCTGCACGCCGGCCGTCGCGTGACGGAGGCCGACGTCGCGGCGGTGCTGCCTCTCGAGCGCGCGCCGCGAACGTCGACGCCGCCGACGTCACTTCCCCTCCCCGACCCCGCCGAACTCGACATATCGTTGAGCGACACGCTCGACGACTACGAGCGAACGCTGATCTCGCGCGCGCTGTCGATGGCGAACGGGAACGTCGCCGAGGCCGCGCGGCGGCTGCGCACCGACCGGCCCAACTTGTATCGAAGGATGCGACGGCTGGGCATCGCCGTCGGCGCCGAGTAGCGGCCGACGGTCCGCGATCCTTGACTGGAGTTCTCATGTGTAGGCGAACCTTTGTGTTTATCGGCGCAGCGTGCGCCGCCGCGAGTTTGCGCGCCGTTCCGGCGGACGCGCAGGAGGCAGTGTCGACGGCGCGCTCGTCGGTGCCGCGCGACGTGCGGCGCGAAGCGGTCGACCGGTGGAACGGACAGAACGCGCTGCGCGCGACGGAGCAGGTCGAGATCGCCGCGGGCCAGGAAGTGAGCGGCAACGTGGCGGTGCAGCACGGCCCGCTTCTCATTTCGGGTCACGTGACCGGCAACGTGCTCGCGCTCAACGCGAGTGTCGTGCTGCGCGCCACGGCTCGCGTCGACGGCGCATTGCTGGTGATCGGCGGGCGACTGGAGCGCGCGGACTCGGCGCGCGTCGACGGCGGCGTGCGGACGTACGCCGACTCGCTCGTGTATCGGCAGGACGGCGAACGGATCGTCGCGATCACGACCGGCGAGGCGGACGAGGACACGTGGTGGCGCCGCCTCGAGCGAGAGCACGACGAGAACTGGGCGAAGGCGGTGCGCATCGTCCAGGCGGGCGCGTACAACCGCGTCGAAGGATGGCCGCTCAACGTCGGGCCGGTGCTCCACAGGCTGACGCCGTGGGGAAGCGTGGATGCGGGCGCGTCGGCGATCGTGCGCACGGGGAGCTTCGAGTCGGAGAACGGCGACGTCGGCCACGACCTGCGGAGCGAAGTGCGCTTCGGCCGAGAGCGCGGGATCGGCATCGGCGGGCGGGTGTTCAGCGTCGTCGACCCGGTCGAGGATTGGCAACTGAGCAGCGTCGAGACGGCGCTCGCCGCGTTTCTCGTGCGCCGCGACTACCGCGACTACTTCCAGCGGCACGGCGCGACGGCGATCGCGACGCTCTACGGCACCGGCAACGTCCGCCTCACCGGGCACGTACGGCGAGGAGCACTGGGATTCGCGTCTGCTCAACAATCCGTTCACGCTGTTCAACGACGCGGAGGACTGGCGCGCGAATCCCGAGGTCGACGCGGGCGTGTTCCACATCGGAACGCTGTCGCTGACGTTCGATTCGCGGACCGATCAGAACGACCCGTGGTCCGGGTGGTTGGCGCTGGCGAATCTCGAGCACGGCGCCGGCCGTCCGACGGAAGTCGGCCCGACGTCGCTCGTGCGGGAGACGCAGGCGGGCGATCACGTCGAGTACACGCGCGGCTTCCTCGACCTTCGCCGCTACAATCGCCTCGGACCGAACGACCAGCTGAACCTGCGCCTCGTCGCCGGCGGGTGGCTCGGCGGCAACGAGCTGCCGCTCGAGCGACGCCTCTCGGTGGACGGCCCGGGCGCGATTCCGGGATACGACTTCCGCTCGGTGGTCAGCCCGAACGTCGGAGATTGCAACTACGGCGGAGTGCTCCTGCTGGGACAACCGGCGCAGTGCGATCGGATCATGCTCGCGCAGGTCGAGTACCGCGGCGATTTGCGCTTCGATTTCACGGGAAGATGGCCTGATTGGCCGCGGAACTATCACAGCGAGCACGGCGACGTCGCGTACGTCGTGTTCGCCGACGCGGGGCGCGGTTGGCTCGTCGGCACGGCGCCCGGCAGCGTGGGCATCGGCTCGACGGAGATTCCGCCGCTGTCGAGCTTCCGAACGGACATCGGATTCGGTCTCGACGTCGGCGGCATCGGCGTCTACGCGCGCCAAGTCGCTCTCCACGCCGGCGCAGAGCATGAACTTCTTCTTCCGGCTGAGGCATCGGTTTTGAGCCGTCGGCCGCGCCGGTCGTCGGCGATGCTGATCGTGGGGAGCGTCGCGCTGATTCTTGGCGCGCTCGCCTCGCCTCTGCTCGCGCAGGAGGGCGGCGTGCGTCTCGGCGTCGCCGTCACGCCGGGCACGGCGACGAAGGAAGGGCCGTCGATCACGAGCGCGAACCTGCTCGCCGACTCGAAGACGCGCGAGTTGCTGCGCAACGGGTTCCCGGCGCGCATCCACTACCGGCTCGAGCTCTGGTCGAAAGGAGGATTCGGGGGCGACGATCGCGCCAACTTCACCGAGTGGGACGTGTTCGTGGAGTACGACCCGACGAGCCAGCTGTTCAACGTGCGTCGCCATACCATGGCAAACGGCATCAACGAGAACTTCGGCGGATTCTCATCGCTCTCGGCGGCGGAAGTGCAATTCGGTCGTCCGTACCGGGCCGCGATCCATCCTGATCGAGCGGGGAGTTTTTACTACAATCTTTCGGTGGACGTGCAGACGCTCACGGTGAGCGATCTCGATGCGCTCGAGCAGTGGCTGCGCGGGTCGTCGGCGCCGAGGCGGAGCAATGTGTTTCGGGGGATATGGAGCGGGATTGGGACGCTCGTGTCGCGAATACTGGGTGGGGATAAGAGGAAGTATGAGCAGAGGTCGGACGTGTTCGAGGCACAATGAAACTGCGTTGACGGCGCAGCTGACTGACTGCGCGACTAAGTAACGGCGCGAACTCCGGAAGGGCGCGACTGACGAAGGGCGCGAACGGCGCGACCGCCAAACTGCGCGAACGGCGCGACTGCAAAACTGCGCGAGGGGCGCGACTGCAAAACTGCGCGAGGGGCGCGACTGCAAAACTGCGTAAGGCCCCGACTGCTGGGCGCTGCGTTGGAATGATCCGAGTCGCGACGAGGCGGTGGTGGTTCGGGCGAGCGCCGACGCTAACGTCGCGCATGGACAACCACCGGCATCTCGCCGTCCTCGAAGCAGCGCAAGTCGTCGAGGATGAGATCAACCGGCTCATCGACGACCGCGGGCGGCGGCTCTTGCACGTTTCTCAGATGCGTAGGTCCGCCCACGCGATCGTCAGCAGCATCGACGAGGCGTTTGGTCGCGGGCCGGACGGCGGCAGAGTTCAGCCGCTACGCGTGGCGCGAGGCGAGGCCGAGGAGACGATCGGGCATCTGCGGTCCAACTTCGCGACGAGACGCATCGATAGGGCGATGTTCTGGCGCCTCCGCAATCGCCTCATCACGATCATCAAGATGCTGAATGCTCTGGAACGCCTCTAGCGCGTCGCCGTTTAAAACCGCGCCGTTAGTCAGTCGCGCAGTTCGCGCCGTTAGTCAGTCGCGCCCTTCTCAGGTGCGCCCCTACTCAGTCGCGCCGTTTGTCAGCTGCGCAGTCCAGTAGTTCTCAGCCCCCGATTCTCCAGCTGCTCCAGATGGTGCAGTACCTCGGTGCCATAGAACGTCTTGATGTACCGCGCCTGCGTCGGCGTGAGACGCCGCACCGCCCAACTGAGGTGCACGAAGTGCGGCTCGACGGGGTGCGAGAGCGGGTGCATCCCGATCTCTTCCGGCAGCCGATTGCCCTTGCGCGTGTTGCAGGCGCTGCAGGCGGCCACGACGTTCGTCCACTCGTTGGTGCCGCCGCGTGACAGCGGGATCAGGTGGTCGCGCGTGAGCGCCTCGCGCGGCTTGAACTCCGTCATGTGGCGGCCGCAGTACTGGCACATGTAGTGGTCGCGCGCGAAGAGGAACGTGTTCGTCACCTGGCGACGGAACCGGCGCGGCACGTGGATGAACTTCGTCAGGCGGATTACGGCTGGCCTCGGCATTGTGAGGCGCTCTGACCGCACGACGCGGTCGGAGTCCGACTCGACGATTTCGGCTTTGCCGTCAATCACGAGTCGGAGCGCGCGACGCATTGGGACCATCGTCAGCGGCTCGTACGATGCGTTCAGGGCCAGGCAACCAAGCACCACGAAGCTTCCCCTCCCTCTATTCGAGGATCGGCACACGGACTCCCCCAGTACAGCGGCGGGAGAACTGCGACGGGCGGTCGACGGCGGAGCGCCCAAACTTGGCCAAACATGGGGCTACGGGCGCAACTGCATGTGCCGGAAGGCTCTACAGCAAGCTATTCAGACGCCAGCGACGCGACAAGATCGAATACCCCCCAATCGCTCCATTGTCGCTACGGTCTCGTTTCCCCCCCGGCGTCGAGCCAATCGGCGAGCGCATCACCCAACTCCTGCATCCTCGCGGCAAGTTCCGGGCGCCCGGCGGTGAGCCGTCCGCCGGACACGAGCGGTTTCCCGGCCACGGCAACGAACGCGGCCTGAGAGCCGCCGAGCGCAAAGACGGCGGCTGTCGTCGGATCCGTCGTCGGGGCGACTGCGTCGAGCGGAAAGGCCGCGAGGTCGGCCTGCTTCCCTTCCTCGAGCGATCCGACGACGTCCTCCAGGCCGAGCGCCGCGGCGCCGCCGAGGGTCGCCAGCTCGAGGACGTCGGCCGCGGACGGAGTCTCGAACGATTGGAGACGCGTCCGCTGCGAGAGGAGCGCGACGCGGGCCTCGTCGAGCAGGTCCATGCGATTGTTGCTCGCCACGGAGTCCGAGCCGAGGCCGACCGTCACGCCGGCGGCGAGGAGCTCGACGAGCGGGGCGACGCCGTGGCCAAGCTTGGAATTCGAGATCGGACAATGCGCGACGGCGCACCCGCTTCGCACGATCGCCGCGATGTCGCCCTCGTCGGCGCGCACGCAATGAATGAGCAGCGGCCGCGCGTCGAGCACGCCGAGCCTGTCGAGCATGTCGATCGGCGAGCGGCCGCGGATGCCGACGTGAATGCCGCGGCCGCGCAGTCCGTCGGCGAACGGACCGGCGCCGTCGGCGATGAGACGTTGCTCTTCGCTGCTCTCCGCGGCGTGGATCGCCATGCGGAGGCCGTGTTGTTTCGCGAAGTCGGTCGTCGCGCGAAAGAGAGAATCCGAAACGGTGTACGGCGCGTGCGGCGACACGCCGACGCGGACGAGCGGCGTCTCGAGATAGCGAAGCCCGGCGACCTTCTCGCGCAATCCGGCGATCGACGCTTCGCATTGCGCCGGATCGGGGCCGAACACTTCCTGGTAGACGATGCCGCGCACTCCCGCTTCGCGCATCGCGCGCACGACGACGCCGGAGTCGCTCGTGTCGGCGTACGTGGTGACGCCGGCGCGCAGTCCTTCCTCGATTCCGTAGCGCGCCGAGTCGAGCAGCGCGTCGCTGTCGAGCACGTCGCGGCGAGCCGCGGTCAGTCGGAGGATCCAGCGGCGAAAGTCGAGGTCCTCGAGAAAGCCGCGCATCGCGGTGAGCTCGAGGTGCGTGTGCGCGTTGACGAGACCGGGAAGCAGCAGCACGTCGCCGAGGTCGTTGTCGTCACCCGGCGGAGCTTCTTCGCGCGGACCGACGAACGCGATGCGATCGCCGTCCACGGCGACGACACCGTCGCGCAGCGGCTCGGCGACAATGGGCACGACCCAGCGCGCGCGATATCTGATCACGCGAGGAAAGATATGAGTTTCCGGCCGGTCCGCCCTAAGTTTGACCCATGCCAAAGCCGGGATTGCTCGATGAACTGAAGTGGCGCGGGCTGTTGCATCAGCACACGGAGAACGTCGGCGACGCGCTGGCCGCGGGCCCCTTGTCCGGATACATCGGCTTCGATCCGACAGCGCCGAGTCTTCACATCGGCAGCCTGCTCGTCGTCATGCTGCTCGTGCGATTGCAGGCGTACGGCCACCGGCCCGTCGCGCTCGCCGGCGGCGGCACTGGGCTCATCGGAGATCCGTCGGGAAAAGCATCCGAGCGTCCGCTGCCGGACGCCGCGACGACGGCGACGAACACAGCGGCGATCGGGAAGCAGCTCGAGCGATTCCTCGACTTCACCGGCTCGAACGCCGCCAAGCTGCTCGACAACGCGGAGTGGCTGACGTCGCTCAAGGCGGTGGACTTCATGCGCGACGTCGGCAAGCACTTCACCGTGAACTACATGCTGCAGAAGGACTCGGTGCAGGGGCGCATGGAGGCGGGGATCTCGTACACCGAGTTCTCGTACATGCTGCTCCAGGCGTACGACTTTCTCGAGCTGCGCCGGCGCCACGACGTTCGATTGCAGATGGGCGGCAGCGACCAGTGGGGGAACATCACGGCGGGGATCGAGCTGATTCGCCGGACGGCGGCGCTCGACGCGCACGCGATCACGTCGCCGCTCGTGACGACGGCGGCCGGGACCAAGTTCGGGAAGACCGAGGCGGGCGCGGTCTGGCTCGACCCGGCGCTCACGTCGCCATACAAGTTCTATCAATTCCTCGTGAACGTCGACGACCGGGACGCGGGCAAGTACCTGCGGTACTTCACGCTGCTGATCGCAGGAGGCGATCGAGGCGCACGAGCGTACGGTCGAAGCGGCGCCGGAGAAGCGAGAGGCGCAGCACGCGCTGGCGGCCGACGTCACGACGCGCGTGCACGGGGAGCGCGCGGCGGCGACGGCCCGCGAGGTGTCGGACCTGCTCTTCGGCGGCGGCGAGGCCCATGCGCTCTCGCGCGACGCGCTGGCCGCGCTGGCGCTCGAGATTCCAGTGTTCACGGTCGCCTTCGCCGACCAGCTGACGACCGGCGACGTACTCGACGTTCTGTGCACCGGGCCCGACGCGCTCTTCAAGAGCAAGGGCGACATGCGGCGAATGGTCCAGCAGGGCGGCGTCTACATGAACGGCCGCCGACTCGGCCCCGAGCGCGAGCCCATCGGTTTTGGCGAGCTGCTCGGCGGCGAGTATCTGTTGATTCGAAAAGGCGCAAAGACGTATGCTCTCGTCCGGGTGACGCGGTCTTGACGGGGTAAGGCCGGGCTGCAATTGTATGCAGGACGGCTGGCGGCACGGCTTGACGGCTGGACAGCTTGACGGCTGGACAGCTTGACGGCTGGACGGCCACGGACGGAGGCCTCGGATGAGGGTGCGCCGTTTTCTTGCTGCGGCAATCGTCGCCTCGATGGCGACTGCGATCGCTAGTCGCGCAGTCGATCCGCGGAACAGTCGTCGACTCGACGTCGGGCAGACCCGTGCCGAATGCGCGGGTCGGCGTCTACAATACCGCGCTCCAGACGTCGCTGATTCGGTCGGGCGATTCGAGTTCTCCAACGTGCCAGCCGGAGATCGGGCGCTCACGATTCATACGGCGTCGCTCGACTCCGTGAATGCGTCGTTCACCGTGCCGGTCCTTGTTTCGGGTGAGACGACTGCGGTCGTTGTACGCGTGCCGAGCGCGCTGCAAATCGCGGCGATGGCGTGCGGTAGCCGTGGTTATGGGGACGGTGGGATCGTCCTCGGCAAAATCCGCGTCGCCGGCGATTCGGCGGCGTCGCTTTCCGGAACGGTCAGCGCGGAGTGGGCCGCGACCGGCACGGAGTCGCCCAAACGGATCTCGGCAACGTCGGACCCGGGCGGCCGGTTCGCACTGTGCGGCGTGCCGCTCGACGCGGCGTTGAGCGTGCGAGCAACGACCGATGGCGCGAGCGGATCGGCTGGGGTTCGCGTGTCGTCGGCCGCGCGATTCGCTCGTGCGGAGTTGGTATTGCGCGCCGAGGCGGCGACGACGGCGGTCCTTGCCGGTTTCGTGACCGATTCGTTGAATCGCCCGCTCGGCGGTGCCGAGGTGAGCGTGCCGGAGCTGGTCAAGACGACACTCACCACCGCGGACGGCGCCTTCGCGCTCCGTGATATCCCGCCCGGTGAACAGCTCGTGCGCATTCGACGACTCGGCTACGGTCCCGTCGAGACGCGGCTCACGTTTCAGGCCGGGCGCACGCTGCAACGGCGCATCGCGCTGGCTCGCGCGACGGTGCTCGACTCGGTGACCGTGACGGCGAAGGGGTACGACCCGGTGCTGGGCGACTTCGAGGACAATCGACGGCTCGGCCTCGGCCATTTTATCACGCGCGAGGAGCTGGCGAAGCTGGAGGGCGTGTCGACCGGGTCAGTCTTGCGCTCGATACCGGGCATCTCGGTCGTCGGGCGAGGCCCGTACGGCTTCGTCTCGAGCGCCCGCGCCCAGACGATGATGACATCGATTTCCGGAAAGGGGACCAACCCTCTCGGCGGGGGGGATGCGACGAAGGGTGCGCCGTCGGGCTTGTGCTACTCCGCCGTGTATCTCGACAACATGCGGATGTACGCGGGGAGGCCGACTGCCAATCAGTCCGAGCCGCTGTTCGACATCAATAGCATTCCGGTCGCGGAGATCGAAGCCATCGAGTACTACGCTTCGGTCTCGCAACTACCGGCGAAGTACCTCACGCCGGGTGCGGTGTGCGGCGTGCTTGTCATTCATACGCTCCGGTATCATCGGGACACGACCGCTGCCCCGGGAAAGCCGCCACGATGACGGGGCGACGATGGCTCACCGCGGCGCTCATCGCGTCGATCGCGTCTCACCTCGCCGCCGCGCAGACGATTCGCGGAACCACCACGGCGATATTCGCCGGCGTTGTGACGGATTCGACGAGCAAGCCGATCGCCAACGCCGAGGTGACGCTGCCGGACCTCGGCAAGGGCACGGCGACCAACGAGCAAGGCGCGTTCGTGCTGCGCGACATTCCCGCCGGCGCGCAGCGCGTTGTCGTGCGTCACGTCGGCTACGGTCCAGTCGAGGCGCAGCTGACGTTCGTCGACGGACAGACGATCCAGCGGCACATCACGATGGTGCGAAGCACGAAGCTCGACTCGGTTGTCGTCACGGAGAAATCCGTCGACCACCAGCTCGACGATTTCGAGGTCAACAAGAAGCTCGGGCTCGGCCACTTTCTCACGCGAGCTGAGTTGGCGCCACAGGAAGGGCGATCGACGGGCGCTGTGTTGACCACGATGCCGGGCATCAAAGTGTTTGCGATGGGACCGTACGCGTGGGTTGGATCAGGGCGTCACAACGCCACCTCCCTGGGCGGCGGGGCGGTGCTGGACGATGCGGACGAACTCAAGCGTGCGCCTCACTGGGACTGTTACGCGTTGGTGTACCTGGACAACCATCTCGTCTTTCGCGGACAGAAGTTCAGGAGCATCACGCATCTCCACGGCACCGTGCTTCAGTGGGAGCCGTTGTTCGACATCAATACCATCTCCGTCGCGTCGATCGAGGCCATCGAGTACTACGCCACCGCGGCCCAGACGCCGATGAAGTACGCGACGCTCAATTCGGAGTGCGGCGTGCTGGTCATTCACACGCTTCGCTTCCATCCGACCGACACGACGTCAGCCGGAGGTAAACCGCCGTCATGAGAGTGAAACGATGCTTCGCCACGGCGATCGTCGCGTCGATCGCCGCGCACGCCGCCGCCGCGCAAACGATTCGCGGAACCATCGTCGATTCAGCGTCCGGCAAAGGCGTCGCAAACGCGCGTGTGAGCATCGCCGGAACGACGCTTCAGGCGACGGCGGACTCGCTCGGCCGATTCACTATCACCGGCGCGCCGAGCGGGGATCAGACGCTCGCGATTCACACTGCGTCGCTCGATTCGCTGAGCGCCGGCTACTCGGCGGCGGTGACGGTCTCGGGCGCCGCCACGACGATCGCCGTGCGCGTGCCGAGCGCGTTGCAAATCGCCGGCACGGCTTGCGGCGACGGATACGGGAGCGGCGGAATCGTGCTCGGCAAACTCAAGGTCGCCGACGATTCGACGGGCTCGCTCGCGGGAACGGTCAGCGCCGAGTGGAAGACGGCCGCCGGAGGCGCGGCCCCCAAGTGGGTCTCCGCGACCGCCGATGCACGCGGACGATTCGCGCTCTGCGGCGTTCCGCTCGACACAGCGCTGAGTCTGCGCGCGGTGACCGCCGGGGCGAGCGGCCAGGCCGCGGGATTCCGCGTGTCGTCGGCCGCGCGCTTCGGCCGCACGGAGATCGTGCTTCGTCGCGAGGTGACGACCACGGCGACATTCGCCGGCGTTGTGACGGATTCGACGAACAAGCCGATCCCCAACGCCGAGGTCATGCTGCCGGACCTCGGCAAGGGAACCGGGACCAACGAACAAGGCGCGTTCGTGCTGCGCGACGTTCCCGCCGGCTCGCAGCACGTGGTCGTGCGGCACGTCGGCTACGGTCCCGTCGAGACGCAGTTGACGTTCGTCGGCGGACAGACGATCCAGCGCCACTTCATGCTGGTGCGGAGCACGACGTTGGATTCGGTGGTCGTCACGGAGAAGTCCACCGATCACGCGCTCGACGACTTCGAGGCGAATCGGAAGGTCGGGCTCGGCCACTTTCTCACGCGCGCCGAGTTGGCGCCTCAGGAAGGGCGGTCGACAGCCGCGGTGCTGACTTCAGTGCCCGGAGCAAAGGTCTATACCATGGGATCGCACGGCTGGATAGGATCCTCCCGCCACAACGCGGCCTCCATCCACGGGGGCGGTTCCGCCAAGTTGGGTTTGGACAAGAGCGACTCGCTCAAGTTCGCGCCGCTCTGGGAGTGCTACGCTCTCGTCTATCTGGACAACAGCCTGATGTGGCGAGGCCAGAAGTTCCACATAATGACCCGCTACGGCCCGGTGGATCAGTGGGAACCGCTGTTCGACATCAACAGCATCCCGGTCGCCAGCATCGAGGCCATCGAGTACTACGCCACAGCGGCGGAGACCCCGATGAAATACGCGTCGCTCAATTCCGAGTGCGGCGTGTTGGTGATTCACTCGCTGCGCTATCACTCGAAGGACACCACGTCAGCGTCGCCGAAGCCGCCGGCGCACGACCGGTCTCGATGAAAGGACGAGAGATCGTCGTTGCGCTGGTGATCGCGCTCGTCTCGCGCGTCGCCGCCGCGCAGACGATTCGCGGGACCATCGTCGACTCCGCGTCCGGCAAAGGCGTTGCAAGCGCTCGAGTGAGTGTCAGCGGGACGGCGCTCCAGGCGACCGCGGATTCGCTCGGACGATTCACGATCGCGGGCGCGCCGAGTGGCGACCAGATGCTGGCGATTCACACGCCGTCGCTCGATTCGCTGAACGCGGGCTACTCGGCGCCGGTGACGGTTGGCAGCGGAACGACGAACGTCGCGGTGCGCGTGCCGAGCGCGTTGCAGATCGCGGCGACGGCGTGCGGCGACGGCGGATACGGGAGCGGCGGCATTCTGCTCGGCAGACTCAGACTCGCTGACGACTCGACGGGGTCGCTCGCCGGGACCGTCAGCGGCGAGTGGAAGACGGCCGGTGGGAGCAAACGCCTCCAAGTGGGTCTCGGCGACGGCCGACGCGCGCGGACGATTTGCGCTGTGCGGCGTGCCGCTCGACACGGCGCTCGCGCTCAAGGCGCTGACGGATCGCGCGAGCGGTCAGTCGGGAAGCGTACGCGTTCCGGCATCGGCGCGGTTCGCGCGAACGGAGATCGTGCTCCACAAAGAGGTGGCGGCCACCGGGATCCTGGCCGGCATCGTCACCGATTCGGCGAACGTGCCGGTCGGCGGCGTCGAGGTGAGCTTGCCCGACGTATCGAAGACGACGTTGACGAACGAACAAGGCGCGTTCGCGTTGCGCGACGTTCCGCCGGGCGCGCAACACATGTTGGTGCGCCGCGTCGGATATGGCCCGGTCGAGGCGCAGGTCGCGATCGAAGCCGGTCGCACGGTCCAGCGGCACATCCGCATGGCTCGCGCGACGAGTCTCGACTCTGTCGTGGTGACCGAGAAGGCCGTCGATCACCAGCTCGACGATTTCGAGGTCAACAAGAAGCTCGGGCTCGGCCACTTTCTCACGCGGGCCGAGTTGGCGCCGCAGGAAGGGCGATCGACGGGCGCGGTGTTGACCACGCTGCCCGGAATCAAGGTGTTTCGCGATGGGGCCGTACGCGTGGGTCGGGTCGGGCCGCAAGAACGTGACGTCCTTGCAAGGCGGCGGCGGCAAGCTCGGCCTGGATGACGTCGGACGTTGCGAAACGAGCGCCGCTCTGGGACTGCTATGCCCTGGTCTACGTCGACGATCACTTGGTCTTCCGCGGGCAGAAAACCGGGGGCGGTCGCGGGTCAGGCGCAAGTCAGGTCTGGGAGCCGCTGTTCGACATCAACAGCGTTCCCGTCGCGGAGATCGAGGCGATCGAGTACTACGCGTCGGCCGCGGAGACACCGTTGAAGTACAGCGTTCTCAATTCGCAATGCGGCGTCGTGGTCATCCACACGCTCCGCTATCATCCGACGGACACGACCGCGGCCGCCAAGAAGCCACCGGAGCCCTGAGGACGCGCCGCGTCACGACGCGATGAGCGCGAGCGCGCGATCGATCTCGTCGTCGCTGTTGTAGAAATGCGGCGAAAACCGAATCGCGCCCTCGCGGAACGAATGGACCACGCCGGCCGCTGACAGCCGCCGACTGGCGGCGAGCGCTTCTATAGGACGCACAGCTATCACCGCAGCGCGATAGCGCGGATCCGCCGGCGTCACCAGCTCGACGTCGTCGCGCGCCACCGCCCAGTTCACGATCCGCTCGCCGAGTCGTTGCGCGCAGCGCGCGACGTTGGCGAATCCGATCTCCTTGAACAGCTCGAGGCTCGCGTTCATCCCCGCGTAGTCCTGATAGGGCAGCGTCACGAACTCGAAGCGGCGCGCGTCCTGCCGCCACTTGAGGTCGTAGTTCGTGAGGCGCGTGAAATCGTCGGAGCCCTCGACCGACATCCAACTCACGTCGTGCGGTTCGAGCTTTTCTATGAGCGGCTGCCGAACGTAGACGAAAGCCGCGCCCCACGGCGACAGCAGCCACTTCTGCGCGCCGCAGGCGAGGATGTCGACGTGCGTCTTCGACATGTCGAGCGTCAGCGGCCCGAGACCCTGAATCGCGTCGACCACGAAATACACGCCGCGCTCGTGGCAGAGCGCGCCGAGCGCGGCGAGATCCACGCGCGCGCCGGAGGCGAATTGCACCCACGACACAGTGACGAGCTTCACGCGCTCGTCCTCCAGCTCGCGCTCGAGGCGGTCGCGGTGCAGCACGCCGTCGTCGCACTCGAGCCGCCGGTACTCGATGCCGCGCCGCTCGGCGAGCTGCATCCACGGGTAGACGTTCGCGGGGAATTCGAGATCCGGGGACAACACGACGTCGCCACGTTTCAGCGGAAGCGAGAACGCGGCGAGGTTGATCCCGAACGTCGTGTTCGTGGCCAGCGCGATCTCCGCGGGGCTGGCGCCGATCATCGACGCGACGATCTCGCGCGATTTGGTGAGCGTGCCGAACTGGAGATCCTGCGACACGAGCGTCGGATTCGCGCGGAACCGGTTCCACTCGTCGAGCACCGCGATCGTCCGCTGCGGGTACGGTCCCGTGGACGCGTGGTTCAGGAAGACCGTCTTCGCCGTCGTGACGGCGGGAAACTCCTCGCGACGCAGCGCGTCGAGGTCGAACGATGCACTCGCTTCAACGAGGGAAGTCACGAGAGGCGCCTCACGGAGTCGCCGGGTTGGTCAACGCGCTGGGCATGCGAGTCTTCAGGGTGCGCGGGTCGAGCGCGTCGCGCAATGCGTCGCCCATGAGATTGAATCCGAGCACCGCGGCGCCGATCGCCAGGCCCGGAAAGACCGACGTCCACGGCGCGTGCCGCAGCTGATACAGATCGCGGCCGTCGGCGATCATCGAACCCCAGCTGGGCGTCGGCGGCTGCACGCCAAGCCCGAGAAACGAGAGCGACGACTCGGCGATGATCGCCCCGGCCACACCGAGCGTGCCGGCGATCACGACGGGCGCGATGACGCTCGGCAACACGTGCAGCAGGATCACACGCGTGTCGCGCGCACCGAGCGCGCGCTCGGCCTGCACGAATTCCAGCTCGCGCACGACGAGCACCTGTCCGCGGACGATGCGCGCCATCCCCGCCCACCCGACGACGCCGATCGTGACGAAGACGACGGTGAGGCTCGGCTGGAGCGCGGCGACGAGCGCGATCAGCAACAGCAGCGTGGGGAACGCCAGCGTCACGTCGGCGAGACGCATCACCGTTTCGTCCACCCAGCGGCCGTAGTATCCGGCGATGAGGCCGAGCAAAACGCCGAGCGACAGCGCGATCCCCTGCGAGACGATGCCGACGGTGAGCGAGATGCGCGCGCCGTAGACGAGACGGGCCCACACGTCGCGCCCCTGGACGTCGGTGCCGAACCAGTGCGCGCGCGACGGCGGCAGCAGCGAGTTGACGAGATCGATGCCGAACGGATCGTGTCGAGCGACGAGCGGCGCAGCCACAGCAAGCCCGATGAGCAATAAGACGACGCCCACGCCGAACCACGCGCGACGGTCGGTGCGGAGACGATCCGTCGCGCGGCTCACAGCGGATCTCCGAGCTCCGGCGGCGTCCCCGGCCGCTGATGCTTCCAGCGGCGGTGATGCCAGAAGTACTGCTCGGGCGCACTGCGCACGTGCCGCTCGAGCGCGAGCGTGTAGTCGGCGACGATGCGGTCCACGTCCGCCTCGCGATCGCCGGTCTCGACGGGATCGATCGCCTCGAAGGTGAGCATGTAGCGTCCGGAGGGACGCCGCACCACGGCGCCGAACACGATCGGCGCGCCGAGTCGAAGCGCGAACACCGCCGGTCCGCGCGGCGTCTTGGCGAGGCGCCCGAAGAACGGCACCCACGTCGACGCGAGGCCGACAGCGCCCTGATCGACGAGGAACGCCACGACGCGACCGGAGCGCAGCGAACGCGGCACGCGCTTCACCGCTTCGTCATCGTGGATGATCTGCATCCCGATTCGCTCGCGCGTTCGCGTCAGGTAGCGATCGAAGAGCGGATTGGCCATGTGACGCGCTACCGCATCGATCGGCATGCCGCGCGCGGCGACGTACGCGCCGCCCAGCTCCCAGTTGCCGAGGTGTCCGGTGGCGACGATCAACCCTTTGCCGCGCGCCAGCCGCTCTTCGACGATGTTCCACCCGTGTACGTCCTCGAACAGATCGATGATCTGCTGAGGCGAACGCGAGGGGAGAATGGCCGTCTCGACGCTCGTTCGTCCGAGACTTCCGTACGCCGCGCGCGCGATTCGCTCGATCTCGGCGCGATCGGTAATGCCGAGCGCCGCCTCGACCTGCCGCTCGACGACGCGTCGCCGAATCCCCAGTGGAGAAAAGCCCAGCCGGCCGATCGCGTCGCCGATCGAGCCGGCGCGCGAAAAGCTGAGCGTCGCGGCGGCGGCCACGGCGCTCCGCAGCGCCGCGTATTCGGCGCGGTGGGCCAGCGACGGGTGCATGACGTCGGCGGCGCTCAACTGGCCTGTTTGACGCGGTCGGCAGCCGCGTTGACCGCGCGGTCGAATCCGTCGATCATCGCGCTCTCGGAGAACTCGCGCTGAAGGCGCGCGCGGCCCGCGTTGCCCATGGCCGCGCATCGCGCGCGGTCGGCGATGAACTCGGCGACTTCCGACGCCGTGTCCGACGGATCGGCCTGCGCGAGCAAGAGACCGGTGATGCCGTCCGCCACGTACTGCTGCGTCAGCATGTTTCGCTCGGCGATGACGGGAAGGCGGCACGCCATCGCGTCGAGACAGGCGTAGGCGCCCGCGTCTCCCTCGGCGGCGACCCACCCGATGTTCGCGGCGCGCATCACCGCCGGCACGTCGTCCACTTCGCCGAGGAAGGTGACCGATGCGTTGACCGCGAGGGCCGACGCGTGCATGCGCAGCGCTTCGTCGAGTGAGCCTGGCCCAAACACAACCGCGTGCAACTCGGGATGTCGCGGCGTGAGCAGCGCGAACGCGCGCATCACGGTGGCGATGCGGGCGCGTCCCGACGGCTCGTACGAACAGGCGACGAGCAGTGCGTCGCTGGACAGGCCGAGTTCGCCGCGCGGAATCGCCTCGGCCGCGTCGAACGGCGCGGGGTCGACGCCGAGCGGCGCGATGCACGGCGGAACGGCCCAACCCTTCAGCGTGGACTCGGTCGCGTCCTTCTCGCTGGAAAAGATCAGACCGGACGCGGCGAGCTTGAGGGCCAGCTTTCCACTGCGGCCGAGTTGAATTCGTTCGAGCGGCCGCACGTGCCGCAGGATGGCCCCGCGATTTCCGAGCAACCGGGCCGACGCGACGACGAGGTGGTCGCGCTCGTTCGTGACGATGGCGACCTCGATCGAGCGATGCTCCATAGCGCGGCGCAGATCCCACGCGTCGCCGGCGGCCGACGCCGACTTCCCCATCGTGACGGCGTCGATCCGCGCGTCGGACGTGCGCGCCGCGAGCTGGCTGCCCTCGGCGCAGGCGACGGCAACTTCGTGCCCACGCGCGGCGAGACCTTTGGCGGCGGTTATCGCGACGCGCGCCGACGCCGACCACACGGGGCTGCTCACATAGAAGAAAACGCGCATCGTCAGACGCCCGCGGCGACGCGCTCGTCGCGGAACTGCAGCGCGTGCAGCCGGTAGTACGCGCCGCGCTCGGCGAGCAGCTCGGCGTGCGTGCCGCGCTCGACGATGCGGCCGCGGTCGAGCACGAGGATCGTGTTCGCGTGCGTGATCGTCGAGAGACGGTGCGCGATGACGAACACCGTGCGTCCGGCGAGCAGGCGATCGATGGCTTCCTGCACGAGGCGCTCGGACTCGGTGTCGAGCGCCGACGTCGCTTCGTCGAGGATGAGGATCGGCGGGTCGACGAGCAGCGCGCGCGCGATGGCGAGCCGCTGGCGCTGGCCGCCGGAGAGGCGCGTGCCGCGCTCGCCGAGGACCGTGTCGTACTGCTGCGGGAGCTCGATGATGAAGTCGTGCGCGTTGGCCGCGCGCGCGGCGCGCTCGATCTGCTCCTGCGAGAATTGCCCGGCCGACGCGTACGCGATGTTGTTGCGCACGGTGTCGTTGAAGAGCACTGTGTCCTGGCTCACGATGCCGGTGAGCGCGCGGAGCGACGCGAGGGTGATGTCGCGCGTGTCGATCCCGTCTATACGAATGCGACCCTCGGTCGGCTCGTAGAAGCGCGGAATGAGGTCGACGAGCGTGCTCTTCCCCGCTCCGCTCGCGCCGACGAGCGCGACGATCGAGCCCTTCGGCGCGTCGAACGTGATGTCGCTCAGCACCGGCTCGGCGTCGTAGGCGAACGACACGTCGTCGAATTCGACCGCGCGCTCGAAGCGTCTTTATCGCGCGCGTGCCGCGGTCGAGCTCCTGCTCGGTCGGTTCATCGAGCACCTCGAACAGGCGCTCGGCGGCGGCGAGCGACTGCTGCGCGGTCGTCGGCGTCTGCGAGAGCTGCTTGAGCGGCGGCAGGAGCGTCATGACGAGCGTCATGAACACGATCAGCGACGCCGCGTCCATCCCGACGCCGGTCAGCACGTCGATCGCGCCGATCCAGAGAATCAGCACGGCGATCGCCATCCCGATCACTTCGGTGAGCGGCTGCGAGAGCGCCGACACGCGGTTGATGCGGACCATCCCTTCCGAGTAGCGGTGGCTCGCGTCGCCGAACCGCTGGTCCTCGTAGCGCTCGCCGCCGAACGACTTCACCAGGCGCACGCCGCTCACGACTTCCTGCAGCACGCTCGTCGCTTCGCCGAAATCGGCGCGGCTGCGGCGGTACCCGCGGCGCAGACGCTTGAGCAGCGGCTGCAGCGTGAGCGTGAGCAGCGGCGCGATGACGAGCGAGAGGAGCGTGAGCTTCACGGACATCGCGAGGAGCACGGCGATCGTCGCGACGATGTTGGCGCGTGTTCTGCACGGTGCGCGTCACCAGCTCGGTGACGAGCGCCTTGGTCTGATCGGTGTCGGACAGAATCTTCGAGATGATCTGGCCGACCTTGGTCCGCTGGAAGTAGCGGAGCGGCAGCCGCTGCATGTGCGAGAAGACGGCGTCGCGCATGTCGCGCGTGACGTACTCCTGGAGCGACGCGCCGAACTGCCCGGCGAGCCAGACGAAGACGTTCTTGATCGCGACGACGATCATGATGACGATGATCACCGCCGCCAGCGACCGTCGCGGATTGTTGCGGTCGACGAAGGCGCCGATCGTCAAGCGCTGAGCCGCTCGACCCAGCCCGCCGCTTTCGAGAGCGGATTCGGCTGGTTGAACAAGCGTGTTGAGGAACGGGATGAGCAGCGTGAACGAAAACGCGCCGAACGCCGCGCCGATCACGTTGGCCACGACGTTGCCCGCCATGCGCCACCAGTGCGGCCGCAGGAACACGAGCAGCCGGCGATACTCGGCGAATCGTTCGCGGGCGGGAGCGGCGTCGGGGCGCGTGGTGATGCTCACCGGCGTGGCGTCAGCAGGGCGACCGGCAGAATGCACTCCTCCGGCGTCACGCCGCCGTGGAGGAACGAGCCGCGATACCGGCTCTGATACTCGCGCAGCTTCGTCGGATAGACGAAGAACGAATCGCCCGTCGCGAGCAGCGAGTTGGCGCCCAGTCCGCGGCGCGGCAGGCGCAGCGAGTCTTCGTTCGTGAAGAGCATCGCCTGCTCCGGGTTCTCGGCGCGCAGATCCTCGCCGAACTTGTAGCGGAGGTTCTGCGTCGCGTCGCGCTTGGCGAAGACGGTCGCCGGCGTGCGGCAGTGGATCGAGCCGTGGTCGCTCGTGATCAGCACCTTCACGCGCTTGCGCGCCGCTTCCTGCAGCAGCGCGAACAGCGCCGATCGCCGGAACCACTGCTGCGTGAGCTGCCGCAGCGCGATCTCGTCGCGCGCGACCTCGTAGAGGATCGCCGACTCGGAGCGCCCGTGCGTGAGCAGATCGACGAAGTTGAAGACGAACGCCGAGATGCCTTCGGGCGCGATCGCGCGGGACATGCGTCGCTCGAGGTCGTCGCCCTCGGCGGCGGTCGAGATCTTCTCGTAGCGCACGGGAAGCTTGCGATTCAGCTCGATGAGCTGCGCCTCGAGCAGCTGCCGCTCGTGCGCGTTGAGCGTTTCGTCTTCGCGCTCGCCCCACCAGTCGGGAAAGCGCGCCGCGATTTCGCCGGGAAAGAGTCCGCTGAACAGCGCGTTGCGCGAGTACGGCGTCGCCGTCGGCAGGATGCTGAAGTAGTACGTCGTCTCGACGTCGAAGAGCGGCGCGATGAACGGCTCGAGCGCCCGCCACTGGTCGAGGCGCAGGCAGTCGATGACGACGAAGATCGCCTGCTTGGCCGAGTCGAGCATCGGCATCAGGAACTCGGGCACGATGTCGATCGAGAGCGGCGGACGGTCGCCCTCGAGATTCTTGAGCCACTCCGGGTACGCCCGCTTCATGAAGCCGGCGAATTCGCGGCGCATGTCGGGGTAGAGACCCTGGAGCGATTCGTAGAGGCCGGTCTCGTTCGCCGCGGCGAGGTCGAGATCCCAGTGCGTGATCTCCGCGTAGCGCTCGATCCACTGTCGCCAGTCGAGTCCGCGAAACGACTCGGTCTGCATCTCGCGGAAGCGCGTCGACGAACTCGCGCGCGACCGCCTGCTGGCGAATGCGCGCGCCCTCGAGCAGACGCGTGACCGCGGCGTACACCTGTCGCGGCGTGACCGGCTTGACGAGATAGCCCTCGAGCGCGGCGCCGATGGCTTCCGTCATCGTCGAATCTTCTTCGCTCTTCGTGACCATGACGATCGCCAGGTGCGGATCGATCTCGCGCAGCTCGCGGAGCGCGTCGAGGCCGCGCTTGCCGGGCATCTGCTCGTCGAGCAGCACGAGGTTGAACGGGCGGCGTCGGACCAGCTCCAGCGCGTCGTCGGCGTTGGTGACCGTTTCGACCTCGAACCCTTTGTCTCGCAAGAAGATGCGATGGGGTTCGAGCAGCTCCGCCTCGTCGTCGATCCAGAGGACGGACTTCGCCGGTTGCGCCATGGCCCAAATATATCGGCCGCGTGAGCGGCCAAGCTATCGGACTGCGTTTTCAAAACGCACATTGTCTTTCGATGCCGAATCCGCCGTACGCGGTCCCATCCACCAGCTTTCCGATTCGCGGCGCTCGCGACGCTCGCCGGCAAGGCGCCGCTCGGCGGTCGGCGAGAGGTGGCGCTCGCCGTGTATCTCGCGGCGCGGCTGGCGGACGACACCTTGCCGGAGCGCGGCGTTTCGGCCGAGGCGCGAGTGGAGCGCGCGTCGCACGCGAAGAGCTGGCTGTCGTCGATGGCGCTCCCGGCGCCGATTCGCTCGGCGCTGGCAAGTCTGATCGACGCGACGGCGACGGGCCGAGGCGCGGCGCGCGGCCGCATTGCCGCGCTGTCAGCGCGGCGACCGGGAACCATCTCGACGCGGGCGCACGCGCCGAGCTCGATCGTCTGACCGCGGTACTTGCGGGCGCGTGATACGCGCGAACTCATCGTCGTCCTTGCCCTCGGCTGCGCAACCGTGAGTATTGGGGCTTCATGGCGCGCACAACAGACATCTCGCCGCTCTCGGTCCTGCTCTCGCGCGTCGACGCCGTTTCCGACGGCGCGCCTCCACCGTGGACCGTCCCCACCGGATTCGCCAGCGTCGACAAGATGCTCGGCGGCGGCCTGCGGCGCGGCGATCTCGTCGTGCTCGGCGGCGACACGGCCAGCGGGAAGTCGGCGCTCGCGCTGGCGTTCGCGATTCGCATGTCGCTCGCGTCGTCGCGCGTTCTCTTTCTCACGGCGGAGATGTCCGCCGATCGCGTGCTCGAGCGCGTCCTCGCCATCGAGGCGCGTACGAAGATCGACGACCTGCGCCAGGGCACGCTCGACGACATGACGCGCGCCAACGCGGGGTCGGTCGCGCTCAAGCTGCGCGAGAATTTGCCGATCGTGGACCGGCCGCCCTTCGGCGGCGTCGCGGCGCTCGCGTCGATGCTCGACGGTCTGCCGCTCACGGAAATCGTGTTCGTCGACAGCCTGACGGCGACGATCTCGGGAACCGCGTTGTTCGACGAGGAGATCGCGCGTTCAGTGAAGGACCTGAAGACCCTCGCGGTCGAGCGCCACGTCGCCATCGTGACGACGGCGACTGTGCGCGACCTCGGCCCACGCGCCGATCGACGGCCGACGCTCGACGACTTCGACGCGCGCGGCGCGATCAAGGAGCACGCGGACGTCGTGATGGCGCTCTTCCGCGAGCAGATGTACCAGCCGGGCCGCGACGTCGAAGGCGCGACGGAGCTGATCGTCCGCAAGAACCGCAATGGTCCGACGGGCTACGTCGACCTCTATTTCTACGCCCAGTGGTTGCGATTCGAGGACATGTTGGATCCAGAAAGGTGAGGAGTGCGGTGACGGAGTGCGGAGAAATGCCGCTCCCGCAGCTGGTCACCGTACTCCGTTCCCCGCACTCCGCTCCCCGTACTCGGATCTATATTTAGGCCCGAACCCACTGCCTGGTCGCGCGATATGGCTGGCCACAGTAAATGGAAGCAGATCAAGCACTACAAAGCGGCCACCGACGCCAAGCGCGGGGCGCTGTTCACGAAGCTGATCCGCGAGATCACGATGGCCGCCAAGATCGGCGGCGGCGATCCCGGCGGTAATCCGCGTCTTCGCCTCGCGATCGACACAGCGCGGTCCAACTCGATGCCGAAGGAGAACATCGAGCGCGCGGTAAAGAAGGGCACGGGCGAGCTGGAAGGCGTCGACTACAAGGAAGTCACGTACGAAGGCTTCGGCCCGGGCGGCGTCGCGCTGTTGATCGACGCGGTCACCGACAACCCTACGCGCACCGTCGCCGAGGTTCGCAGCAAGATGACCCGGCTCGGCGGCAACCTCGGGGCGCCGAACTCCGTGGCGTGGATGTTCGAGAAGAAGGGTCAGATCTACGTCGAGGCGTCGACGATCGGCGAAGACGCACTGATGGAAGTGGCGCTCGACGCCGGCGCCGAAGACGTCACGCGCGAAGACGAGCGATTCCTCGTCTCGACAAACCCGCACGATTTCCATTCCGTGCAGGACAAGCTCAGAACCGGCGGCGTGAAGATCGCCGAAGGCGAGCTGGCGATGGTCCCCAAGAACACGGTGAAGGTGAGCGGCAAGGACGGCGACGCGCTGCTCAAGCTGCTCGAGACGATCGAAGACCTGGACGACATTCAGAAGGTCTGGGCGAACTTCGACATGGACGTGACCGAGATGGCGCGGAGCAACGAGTGACGCTCGCCCCGGCCCGGTGATCGTCCTCGGCATCGATCCGGGCACGGCGAACACCGGCTACGGTGTCGTAGAGGGAGACGGTCCGACCATCGGCGCCGTCTCCCTTGTCGAATGTGGCGTCATACGCACGCGACCGCGTGATCCGCTCGCCACTCGCCTGCGCGACATCTATGAAGGCGTCGTCGAGCTGATCGAACGCCACAAGCCGAACGCGATCTGCGTCGAGGACGTGTTCTACGCGAAGAATGTCCGGACGACGGTCGTCCTCGGACATGCGCGGGGCGTCGTGCTGCTCGCCGGGTGTCGCGCCAATCTCGAAATTCGCGAGATTCCTCCGGCCGAGATCAAGAAAGCCGTTGTAGGAACGGGCGCGGCGACGAAGGAGCAGGTGCAGTTCATGCTCATGCGCCTGCTCCGTCTGAAAACCGCTCCGCAACCATACGACGCAGCCGACGGCGTAGCCGCGGCAATTGCCGGGCTGGTCTCCGCACCCCGCCACCGCACACGTCCCAGGGCGAGCCTCACAGAGGCTCGCCCGTGATCTCCCACGTCAGCGGGACTCTCGTCGCCAAAGAGCTGGATCGCGTCGAGATCATGACCGCGGGCGGCGTTGCGTACGAGTTGGCCATTCCGATCAACGTCTACGAGTCGCTGCCGCGAGCCGGCGAGCCCGCGTCGCTGCACACGTATCTCGTCGTGAAGGACGACGGCTGGCAGCTCTATGGCTTCTCGACGGCGCACGAACGACGGGTCTTTCAACGGGTGCTCGACGCGAAGGGCGTCGGCCCCTCGCTGGCGCTCGGCCTTTTGTCGACCCTCACCGCCGACCGCCTCGTTCGGGCCTTGCGGGACAAGGACTTGGCAACGCTTCAGAGTGTGCCGCGCGTAGGCAGAAAGAAGGCCGAACAACTCATCCTCGACCTCGCCGACAAGCTCGACGACCTACATGTTTCGGCTCCCGGCGGCCGCCCTGGTGGCGGCGTACCCGGAGCCGAGGACGCCGTCCGCGCGCTCGTGTCGTTGGGCTACTCGACGCCCGACGCGGAGCGAGCGGTCAAGGCGGCGCTCGACGACGGTGGAAAGCCGGGGGAAACCGCCGATCTCGTTCGCCGATCGCTCGGCAAGATTCGAGGCTAACCGCAGGACGGAGACGACACGTGCTCGCAGCCCGACGAACTTCGACGTTCACCGAATCCGTGATCCGCGAGATGACGCGGATCGCCGCCATGCACAACGCCGTGAACCTGGCGCAGGGATTTCCCGACTTCCCGATGCCCGACGCCATGAAGGCCGCGGCGTGTACGGCGATCAACGGCGACATCAATCAATACGCGGTGACGTGGGGCGCGCCCGTGCTGCGCCAGGCGATCGCCGAGAAGTATCGACGCTTCTATGACATGGAAGTCGATCCCGATCGCGACGTGACGGTGACGTGCGGCGCGACCGAGGCGATGGCGTCGGTGTTCATGGCGCTCATGGACCCGGGCGACGAAGTGATCATCCCCGAGCCGTTTTATGAGAATTATGGGCCTGATGCGATACTAGCAGGCGCGAAGCCCGTGTTCGTGCCGATGGAGCGGCCCGACTGGACGTTCGACCCGGATCGGCTGCGCAAGGCGTTCAACTCGCGCACGAAGGCGATCATCGTCAACACGCCGCACAACCCGACCGGCCGCGTGCTGACGCGCGACGAGTTGTCGATGATCGCGAACCTCTGCGTCGAGCACGACGCATGGGCGATCACCGACGCTCCGTACGAGCACATGATCTACAAGGGCCACCACCACGAGATCGCGACGTGGCCCGGCATGCGCGAGCGGACGATCACGATCTCGTCGCTCTCGAAGACGTACAGCTGCACCGGCTGGCGGATCGGCTGGATCATCGCGCCGCCGGCGCAGACGGGTCCGATCCGCAAGGTCCACGACTTCCTCACCGTCGGCGCGCCGGCGCCGCTGCAAACCGCCGCCGCCGTCGGCTTCGCGTTCGGCGCCGACTACTACAACCAGTTCTCGGCCAACTACAAGCAGCGCCGCGACTTTTTGTGCAGCGTGCTGCGCGAGCAAGGGTTCGAGTTCGCGACGCCCGAGGGCGCGTACTTCGTGCTCGCCGATTTCTCCAAGATCAGCGATCTCGATGACGTCACGTTCGCCAAGTGGATGACGGCCGAGATCGGCGTCGCAACCGTTCCGGGGTCGAGCTTCTACGCGAACAAGGAAGACGGCCGCCAGTTCACCCGTTTCGCGTTCTGTAAAAAGCAGTCGACACTCGACGACGCGGCCGAGCGTTTGTCGCGATTGCGGGCGACCGTTTAACTGCAACTGCTTCACCGCAGAGACGCAGAGACGCAGAGAACGACCGAAGAGGTCAGCTTTTCGCGCTACGAGCCGGATTTTTTGTGACAGCCGCTCGGGGTGCCTCGACGTGGCAGCGTGAGCCTCCCCGGAACGAGTGGCCATCCCGAGCGGCTGTCAACAAGAATCCCGGATCGTTGCGCGACAGGGCCCCTTCGCGGCCGTTCTCTGCGTCTCCGCGCCTCTGCGTTGAGTAGTTCCGGAGCTCTCCTCGACGAGGAGCAGCTGTCACCGCGAGAGGAGTCAAATTTCGGGGGCTCTTCGGGTATATTCCAACCGCATGACCGCCAGCGCGCTGGCCGAATCTCCCCTCCGACCGGTAGTCTGAACCGAATGTCGCGCGCCGAGATCACCACGCCCGAGGTGCTCGTCGACGAATCCGTCGTCGAGTTGTCGCTGCGGCCGCAGCGACTCTCCGAGTTCATCGGCCAGGACAAGGTGAAGGATGCGCTGCGGATCTACATCGACGCCGCGCTCCAGCGCCGGGAACCGCTCGACCATACGCTCTTCTTCGGGCCGCCGGGACTCGGCAAGACGACGCTCGCCGAGTTGATCGCGCGCGAGCTGGGAGTGAACATCCACACGAGCTCCGGCCCCGCGCTCGAGAAGCCCGGCGACCTCGTGTCGACGCTCACCAACCTGCGGCGCGGCGACATTCTGTTCATCGACGAGATCCATCGGCTGCGGCCGATCATCGAAGAGTTTCTCTATCCGGCGATGGAGGACTACAAGATCGAGATCCGCCTCGGCGATGGGCCGAAGGCGAACACGGTGACGATGGACATCGAGGAGTTCACGCTCGTCGGCGCGACGACGCGGCTCGGCATGCTCACAGCGCCCATGCGCGCGCGGTTCGGCATCGAGCAGCGGCTGAACTTCTACCCCGCCGACGACCTGGAGCTCATCGTCCAGCGCACGGCCGACGTGCTGAAAGTGGAAGTGGATCCGGCCGGCGCGACCGAGATCGCGCGTCGCGCCCGCGGCACACCGCGCGTCGCCAACCGCCTGCTCCGCCGCGTGCGCGACTTCGCTCAGGTGCGCGGCAACGGCGTGGTGACGAAATCGATCGCCGACCAGGCGCTGTCGATGCTCGACGTCGACGCGTTCGGCCTCGACGACATGGACTCGCGAATCCTCCGCACGATCATCGAGAAGTTCGACGGCGGCCCGGTTGGGCTGAACACGATCGCGGTTGCGATCGGCGAGGACGCGAATACGATCGAAGAGGTGTACGAGCCGTTCCTGGTCCAGCACGGATTCCTGCAGCGCACGCCGCGTGGGCGAACGGCGACGAGGGCGGCGTACGAGCACTTCGGGATCATCCCCCCCGGGGCAGCAGGGCAAGCGACGCTCTTTTGAAAGGCGCGAAAGGCCTCAGGCTGGCTTCTCGTGGCTGGCGAGCATCGCCGATTCGGAAGCGAGCCCTGCCTCGAGCATGAGCCTTAGCAGGAGCTTTGAGCCAAAGTGCGGGAAGCGACGCGTCGAACTCGAGTGACTGTGGCTCGCTCATGGCTCATGCTCCGGCTCATGCTCGCGGCAGGGCTCGCGCCAACCGCGGCGACGTCCGCTCGCACGCAAGCCGCCAGAACGTCAAGCTCGCCCAAATGACCGTAGGTGACCGCACTTCCGACTACGATTTCGCCCTCCCGCGCGATCTCATCGCCCAAGAGCCGCTCGCGCGACGCGACGCGAGCCGGCTCATGGTCGTCGATCGCGCGTCGGGCGATATCCGCCACGAGACATTCACCGCGCTCACCGAGCTGGTCGCGCCGAGTGACGTCCTAGTCGTGAATCGTACCCGCGTCATTCGCGCGCGATTGCTCGGCTCGCGCGCCTCCGGCGCGCCCGCGGAGATTCTGCTTCTCAAGTCGCTCGGCGAAGGGCGCTACGAGGCGATGGTTTCGCCGGGCGGAAAGCTCAAACCGGGTCGCCGAGTCAACATCGCGCCGGGTTTCGACGCCGAGATTCTCGAGGTTACCGAGCGGCGCACGCGTATCGTGCGCCTCGAGAGCGACCTGTCGCTCGACGAGGCAATCGAGCGGCATGGGCACGTGCCGCTTCCGCCGTACATCGAGCGGCCGGATGCATCCGACGATGCAGAGCGCTACCAGACGGTGTTCGCGCGGGAGAAGGGATCGGTCGCCGCGCCGACGGCCGGGCTGCACTTCACGCCTGAGTTGTTGTCGTCGCTCGAGCGTCGCGGCGTCGCGACGGCGGAGATCGTGCTGCACGTCGGCGCGGGGACGTTCAAGCCTGTCGAGGTCGATGACCCGTCAGCGCACGTGATGCACGAGGAGTGGTACCGCGTTTCGCCCGAAGCGGCGACGACGATCAACGACCGGCGCGCGGCGGGCGGTCGCGCGTGGGCGGTCGGCACGACAACCGTGCGGACGCTCGAGACGGTTGCGGGCGACGACGGGAGAATTCGCGACGGCGAGGGTGAGACGCGGATCTTCATCCGGCCGGCCACCGCTTTCGCGCGGTGGACCGGATCGTGACGAACTTTCACCTGCCGCGATCGACCCTGATCATGCTCGTCGCGGCGTTTGCCGGCTACGAGCTGACGATGCGCGCGTACAACGAAGCCGTCGCGGAGCGCTACCGGTTCTATTCCTACGGCGACGCGATGGCGATCATCTAGCGTCGTCGCCTAACGTCGTCGCATAGCACTCAAACCACGCACCCTTGTCCGGATTCGGCTTCACGATCGAGAGCGAGGACGGCGCCGCGCGCGCCGGCGTCTTCACTACGCCCCACGGCCGCGTCGACACGCCGGCGTTCATGGCGGTCGGCACGCTCGCCACGGTCAAAGCGCTCGACCCCGACGATCTGCGCGCCATGGGCGCGCAGATGATCCTCGGCAACGCGTACCACCTGCACCTGCGTCCCGGCGACGAGGTCGTCCGCGAAATGGGCGGGCTGCACACCTTCATGGCCTGGGACGGGCCGATTCTCACCGACTCCGGCGGCTTTCAAGTCTTCTCATTGGAGGGGCTGCGCACCGTCTCGGAAGACGGCGTCGAGTTTCGCAGCCACATCGACGGCTCGCTGCGCGCGTTCACGCCCGAATCCGTGATGCGGATCGAGCGCAACCTCGGCGCCGACGTGATCATGCAGTTCGATCACGTCATCCCCGGCCAGAGCGACGAGCCGACAGCGCGCGACGCGAGCGAGCGAAGCCTGCGCTGGCTCGCGCGCTGCGCCGCCGAAGTAGCGCGATGGGATGCCAACGAGTCACGCCAGGAACAGGCGCTGTTTCCGATCGTGCAGGGCGGCATCCACGAATCGTTGCGGCGTGCCGCCGCCCGATCGATTCGCGACTCGGGCGACTGGGTGGGTTGCGGCATCGGTGGCCTATCTGTCGGCGAAGCGAAGCCCGACATGTATCGCATCCTGGACGTCGTCGACGGGGAGCTGCCGCGCGACCGGCCGCGCTATCTCATGGGCGTCGGCTTTCCGGAAGACCTCGTCGAAGGCGTGCGCCGCGGCGTCGACCTCTTCGATTGTGTCGCGCCCACACGGATGGGGCGGAACGGCGCGGCGTTCACCCGCGACGGCCGGCTCAACATCAAGCGGGCCGAGTTCCGCCTCGACAAGCGGCCGCTCGACGAGGAGTGCGACTGTTCGGCGTGCCGGCGATTCTCGCGCGCGTACATCCGCCATCTCTTCACCGCCGACGAGATCCTCGGGCTTCGCCTGCTTTCCCTGCACAATGTACATTTCCTTGTTCGTCTCATGCGCGACGCGCGCGACGCGATTCGCGACGGGACGTTCGACGCGTGGAGCGAGGCTTGGCTCGCGCGCTACCTCTCACGACCGGTGACCTCGGAATGACCACGCTCGATCTGCCGCTGGCGCTCGCGATCATCCAGGCGCCCGGCGGCGGCTCCTTCGGCCCGCTGATCTTCGAGATCGCGGCGTTCGCGGCGATCTTCTACTTCATCGTCATGCGCCCGCAGCAGAAACAGCGGCGCGAGCACGAGACCTCGCTCAAGTCGCTCAAGAAGGGCGACGAGATCGTCACGGCCGGCGGCATCGTCGGCGAAGTGATCCACATCCGCGATACCTCGAAAGACGGCGGCGCGAATCGCATGGACGACCGCGTGACGATCAAGTCCGGCGAATCGCGGCTCGTCGTCGAGCGAGGGCGCATCGCGCGCATCGTCGGAACGTCCTCGGCCGCCAGCGCGCCCCCCCAGTCATCGTCGTGAGCGTCCTCGACATTCGGGTCCTCGGCGACCCGGTGCTGCGCGAGGAGACGAAGCCCGTCGAGGCCATCACCGACGAGCTGCGCGAGCTGATCAAGAACATGTTCGAGACCATGGACCTCGCCAAAGGCATCGGGCTCGCGGCGCCACAGGTGGGGCGCACCGAGCGCGTCGCCGTCATCGGCGTCGAGGAAGCTCGCTTCGCGATCATCAACCCCGAGATCATCGAAGCCGATGCCAAGCGCGTGAAAGCCGAGGAAGGCTGCCTCTCGATCCCGGACGTGTACGGCGACGTCGAGCGGCCGGGCCACGTCAAGGTGCGCGCGATGGGCCTCGACGGCCAGACGTTCGAGGTCGAGGCCGGCGAATTGCTCGGGCGCTGTCTCCAGCACGAGATCGATCACCTGTACGGCAAGCTCTTCATCGACTACCTGAGCATCCTGAAGCGGCGCTCGGCGATGGCGAAGTGGGTGAAGGAAAAGGACAAGTACCCGGGCTTCATCAGAAGACTGGAAAGCGACCCGTCGCGGAACCACGAGCACCCCGACGAGGAGCTGTGAGTGCGCGTGCTCTTCTGGGGCACGCCCGACTTCGCGCTGCCGCCGCTGCGCGCGCTCCTCGGCGAGGGCTTCGACGTCGTCGGCGTCGTCACGCAGCCTGACCGCGCCATCGGACGATCGCGCTCGATTCTCGAGCCGCCGCCGGTAAAGCGCGTCGCGGCGGCCGAGTCGATCCCCGTGCTCCAGCCGGATCGCCCGCGCGGCGACGAGTTCGTCGCGCAGCTGCGCGAACTCGCTCCCGACATCTCCGTCGTCGTGGCGTATGGGCACATCCTGTCGCAGGCGATCATCGACCTGCCGCCGCGCGGCACGATCAACATCCATGCGTCGCTGCTGCCTCTCCTCAGGGGAGCGGCGCCCATAGAGGCGACGATTCGCGAGGGCCACGCCGAGACCGGCGTCACGATCATGCGCATGGTGAAGGCGCTGGACGCCGGACCGTCGATCGTCCAGGCGCGCACGCCCGTCGCCGACGACGAGACGTCCGGCGAGCTGCGATTGCGGCTGGCAGAGCTCGGAGCGCTGGCGCTGATCGAAGCCCTCGCGCTCATCGAGCTGGGTCGCGCCGAGGAAACGTCGCAGGACGAATCCAAGGCGACCTACGCGCCGAAGATCGATCGCGCCATGGCGCGCGTCGACTGGACGACCGACGCGGCGACCGTGTCGCGGCTCGTTCGCGCGTTCGATCCGCGACCCGGCGCCTACGCGCTGCGATCGGCTGGCGAGGCCATCCACGAGGTCAAGCTGTTCGGCGCGCGCGTCGCGCCGCGAACGTCGGATCGGTTGCCTGGCGAAGTCCTCGCCGTCGACGACGAGGGCATGACCGTCGCCTGCGGCGCCTCCGGCGCAGGAGGCGGTTCCGTGCA
This sequence comes from uncultured Gemmatimonadaceae bacterium, assembly GCA_963789315.1. GTDB lineage: Bacteria > Gemmatimonadota > Gemmatimonadetes > Gemmatimonadales > Gemmatimonadaceae > JAQBQB01. Next base: position 792,712 of record CAWBKI010000016.1, read on the forward strand.
AATTGCAAGCGTGCAGCCCGCCGGGAAGCGTCCTATGTCGCCGCGCGAGTGGGCGAGCGGCCGCGGCATCGCGGTGGGCGAGAGGCTATCTTAGACATCATGCCAGGCGCAGATCAGGACCGGTCGCCCGCCGGCGTTGTCGAAGGGGAAGGAGTTCTCGCTGTTCGCGGGGACGACGTCGGGGCGAATGCAACGGTGGGGCACAGCGCCCTTCGCAAGCCGGCCTCGCCGAGCGTGACCGACGCGCGGCGCGCGGCGGCCGACGTGTGCGCGGATCTTCGCGCCGGTGACCTCCTCGACTTCGCGTTCGACCACCGCACGACGCGCCTCGACGGCCGCGATCGGCGTTGGGCGCGCGAGCTCCTCTACGGCATGCTTCGCCGCCGCGCGTGGATCGACTCGCACCTCGACGCGCGCGTCCGCGGCGGCATCGCGCGGCTTGACGGCGATCTCCTCGACCTCCTCCGACTCGGTGCGGCGCAACTTCTGTACATGGAGAGCGTGCCGGCCTACGCGGCGATCGCGCAGAGCGTCGAGCTGGCGAAGCAGCGGCACGGAATGGGCGCCAGCAAGCTCGCGAACGCGGTGCTTCGGCGTCTCGACCGCGAACACGAAACGCTCTCGCTTCCCGTGCCGGCGGAGATGCCGAGCGCGATCGCGCTCGCGGGCTCGCACCCGCGGTGGTTGGTCGCGCGGTGGTTGGAGCGATTCGGCGCCGACGAAACGCGCCGTTTGCTGGAGGCGAACAATCGCGAAGCCCCGCTCATCGCGCGGCCGTATCACGTCGTGCGCGAACAGCTGGAAGCCATGCTCGAGACGGCGGGCATCCGCGTCGACGACGCGCCGCTCGTGCGCGACAGCATTCTTCTGTCGAGCCCGGTCTCGTCGCTCACCGAGTTGGGGGCGTTCCGACAGGGACTGTTTCACATCCAGGACCCGGCGTCGACGCTCGTCGCGCAGTACGCGTGCGTGCCGACGGGCGCTGTCGTCGCCGACATTTGCGCCGCCCCGGGCGGAAAGTCGATCGAGCTGTCGCGCGCGGCGTCGACGGTGTTCGCGAGCGACTCGTCGCTAGGGCGTTTGCAGCGCGTGCTCGACAACGCGCATCGGCTCGAGATTCCGACGCTCGCCGCGTATGTCGCCGACGCGAGATATCCCGCGATCAGGCCGGTCGATCTCGTGCTCGTCGACGCGCCTTGCACAGGCACGGGCACGTTCCGCCGCCACCCCGACGCGCGCTGGCGCCTCAAGGTCTCGGACATCGCGGTGATGGCGGCGCTGCAGCGCTCGATCCTGCGCGCGGCTGCCACCGTTGTTCGGCCCGGCGGCCTGCTCGTTTACGGCACGTGCTCGCTCGAGCCCGAGGAGAACGACGAGCAGATCGATCGTTTTCTGTCCGAGCATCCCGGCTGGCGTCTCGATCCTCCGCCCGAGGGCGTCGTGCCGGCGACGGTGCTCGATCGCGGACGTCTGCGCGTGCTGCCTCAGGTGCACGGGGCGGACGGCGCGTTCGCCGCGCGGCTGCGCAACGTCGGCGGCAGTGTCGCGGGGGGAGTCGAACCCGGAGCGGGGACGGGGCCCGCCGAGTGAGCGTTCGGATCGTCCCGTCCATTCTCAGCGCGGATTTCGCGCGTCTGGGCGAACAGATAGCGACAGTGGTTGCGGGCGGCGCCGACTGGATTCATATCGACGTCATGGATGGGCGCTTCGTCCCCAACATCACGTACGGCGCGAAGGTCATCGAGACGGTGCGCAAACTCACGACGCTGCCGCTGGACGTGCACCTCATGGTCGTCGAGCCGGAGAAGTTCTTCGACGATTTTGCGTCGGCGGGCGCGAGCGGCATGACCGTGCACACCGAGGTCTCGCCGCATTTGCACCGGCAGCTCGACCGCATTCGCGAGTTGGGATGCCGAGCCGGAGCGGCGATCAACCCGTCGACGCCGCTCAGCGCGGTGCGTGAAGTGATCCCCGAGCTCGACCTGCTGCTCGTCATGACGGTCAATCCCGGGCTTCGGCGCGCAGAAGTTCATTCCGTATTCCTTGAACAAAGTGCGTCGCGCGCGCGCGATGCTGACCGAAGCGCGAAGCAGCGCCGCGCTCGAGGTCGACGGCGGCATCGGACGCGACACGATCCACGCCGTGTGGGACGCGGGGGCCGACACGTTCGTCGCCGGCAACGCGGTCTTTTGCGCGAGCGATCCGAAGGCGGAGATCGGTGCGCTCCGCGCGCTGTGCGGAGTCACCGTATGACCGCACGCAAGCAGTGGACGATCGTCGGCGCGATCGTCGTGATTCTCGCGGCGGGACTGGCGGTCACGTCGCACTTTTTGCGCGAACAGCTGTTCCCTGTCACCGAAGGCTCCGACGCGCCGAACTTCCGCGCGAAAGTGCTCGGCGAGAATCGCTACAAGACGCTCGCCGACTACAAAGGGCAGGTCGTGCTGCTCAACATCTGGGCGACGTGGTGCGGTCCGTGCCAAGTCGAGATCCCGAGTCTGCAACGGCTCTACCAGGCGTACGGCGACAAGGGGCTCAAGCTCGTCGCCGTGAGCATCGACGACTACGTGGGCGAGGATTCCATTCGCGCGTTCGCCAAGCATTTCGGCGTGACGTTCGAGGTGCTCCACGACTCGACGCACGCGATCGAGCGCGAGTACCAGGCCACCGGCTACCCGGAAACGTTCATCATCGGGCGCGAAGGTTCGATTCGGCGAAAGTGGATCGGCCCCGACGACTGGAACTCGCCCGGCAACCGCGCGCTGATCGCGCAGCTGCTCGGCCTGCAACAACCCAAGACCGTCGCGAACAGCGGCGATCGCTGAGCGGGCGCGTTTGCGATGTCAGACGTCGCGCCTCCGTCCCTCCCCCCTTCCCTGCCGCCGCGGTCCACCGGCTCGCTGCAACGGCGCGTCACCGCGGCGTTCACACAGCAGCTTGGACTCAAGGGAATGGCGGTGCTCGTCGCCGTCGTCATATGGTTCGTCGTCAACGCCAAGGAGCAGCCGCAGTCCGCGCTCTTGCCGGTGCGATTCACGCCGTTGCTCGACAGCTCGCTCGTGCTGCGCGATCCGCTGCCTCAAATGCAAGCGATCGTCGTTGGCTCGCCCAAGGAGCTCATCAAGCTCGCGTCCAATCCGCCGGCGATTCGCCGGCCCATCGGGGCCGACTCGCCGGACACGGTCGTCGTCGATCTGCGCCCCGATGACGTCACCCTGCCCGAGGGCGTCGACGCCGTAGTGCGCGACGTCCAGCCGCGCAGCATCACACTTCGCTTCGAGACGACGGCTAGCCGAAAGGTGCCGATCGTTTCGGCACTCTCGGTCACGGCGACCGGCGTCACCGGGCCGATCGCGACGCGGTTCGATCCGGAGAGCGTGCAGGTGTCGGGGCCGCGACTGCGTGTCGCCCAAGTGAAGACCGTGCAGACGATTCGCGCCGTCATCACCTTCCCCGATTCGCTGCCGCACCTTGTCGACGTCGACACAACGGGGTTCGGCACGCTTCGCGTGAAGCCGTCGCAGGTGAAGGTCATACTCGTGGGACCGATGCCCGTCCCCGCTCCGACGCCCGCGACGCCGCACAAGTGACGCGAATCCTCGGCATCGAAACGTCCTGCGACGAGACGTCGGCGGCCGTCCTCGAGGGAGCCGGCGACGACGTGCGCGTTCGCTCGCTCGTGATCCTGTCGCAGGACGTGCATCGCGTATTCGGCGGCGTCGTGCCGGAGATCGCGTCGCGCGCGCACCTGACTGCGATCGTTCCCGTCGTCGACCAGGCGCTGGCCGATTCAGGTTCGACCGACGTCGACGCGGTCGCCGTGACCAACGGGCCCGGACTCGTCGGCGCGCTGCTCGTGGGCGTGGCGTTCGGGAAAGCGTTCGCGTTCGCTCGCCGAGTTCCGATGATCGGCGTGCACCACATGGAGGGACATCTCTTCGCGACCGTGCTCGAAGACGCCGCCGCGGTGCCTCCCTTCACGGCGTTACTCGTCTCGGGCGGCCACACGTTGCTGATCGACGTCGAGGCGTGGGGGCGCTACCGGCTCCTCGGCCGCACACGCGACGACGCCGCCGGTGAAGCGTTCGACAAAGTTGCCAAGCTCCTGGGGCTCCCGTATCCTGGGGGGCCTCACGTCGAACGCATCGCCGCGCTCGCCGCGACGCCGCGCGTCCGCAACGGGCCGCAGGCGTTAAGGTTCTCGAGACCGATGCTACGCCGCGACCAACGTCCCGGGGACGCCGAGTACTATGACGTGTCGTTCAGCGGGCTCAAGACCGCCGTGCTCAACGCCGTGAAGTCGTCGCCGTCCGAGGCGGACCGCGCGCCGATCGCCCGCGCGTTTCAGGACGCTGTCGTCGACACGCTCGTCGAAAAGACGGCGCGCGCCGCGCAGGCGTACGGGCGCCGCCGCGTCGTGCTGGGCGGCGGCGTGGCGTGCAACGGCGCGCTCGTCGCGGCCATGCGGGAACGTTTCGCCCGCGACGGTGTCGATGTCTTTGCCCCGACTCCGCGTCTCGCAACGGACAACGCGGCGATGATCGCCCGCGCGGGCCTCTTCCACCTCGAGCGCGGCGAGCGTTCGGGGCTCGACCTCAACGCGTTCGCCGCCATGCCCATTCCGGGACTCGTCGCCGCATGATTTCCAATCTTATGATTCGCGCCGCTGGCGGCCCATTCATCCACCACCCGTTCACGTTCACCGTGTTCGGATTCTCGTTCACGGGCTTCGGCATCGCGGTGCTGCTCGCGTTCCTCATCGCGCAGATCATCTCCGAGCGCGAGTTGGCGCGCCGCGGACGCGAGAAGGAATCGGCCGCCGTGAGCGACGTCCTCTTCGCCGCGCTCCTCGGCACGCTCATCGGCGCCAAGCTGTACTACGTCATCGTCGTGACGCACAACTGGCGCGACCTGCTCGGCCGCGGCGGATTCGTGTTCTGGGGCGGTTTCATCGGCTCGGTGGTGCTCTGCGCGTTGACAATCCGCTACAAGAAACTGTCGTTCGTTCGTTTCGCCGACGTCGGCGGGATCGCGATCGCCGCGGGCGTACGCCGTCGGACGCACGGGATGCTGGGCCGTCGGCGACGACTACGGCCGGCCGTACACCGGACCGCTCGCCGTCGCGTTTCCCGCAAGGCACGCCGCCCTCCACCGCGTTCGAGATGCAGCGCGCGTTCAACACCCCGATTCGGCCAGGCACGGATCCATCGACGGTTCTGTCGGTCTATCCGACGCAGCTCCTCGAGGTCGCGCTGGGCATGATCATGTTCGGCATCCTCTGGCGTTTGCGAAACCACAAGCACGCCGAGGGCTGGCTGTTCGGCGTCTACTGCGTGCTCGCCGGCCTCGAGCGCTTCATCGTCGAGTTCCTGCGCGCCAAGGACGACCGCTTCTCGTGGGCGCCGTTCGGGCTGAGCATGGCGCAAGTGATCGCACTCGGGATCACGCTCGCCGGCGTCCTCATCATGGCCGCGCGCAAGAACACAGGTGTCGGCCGTCCTGGGGTCAGCGAGGTCCCGGCGCTGGCGTGACGTGACGTGGATCTCGGCGGCAGGAAGTCTCCGCCGCTGGTTGGAGATCTACGATTTGAAAAGAAACGGGATTTCGCGGATTACTCGGATTTCAGCGGAACAAGCAAAACAAGAGACTCTTTGTTAAAAACAAAGGTCTTTTTGTTTTCTCCGCGAGAATCCGCTCATTCCGCGAAATTGTAGTTCCAGAGTCGTACAGGCCAGAACGGCCGCCGATCACGTCATCCGGCGCGCGGAGTCCAAGCAAGCCCCGCGTCGAGCATCTACTCGCGGCGCGGCACTCCGGAGCGGTCCCGCTCGAGCGACGAAACTCGCGCGGCCAAGCGCTCGACCTGAGCGGTGAGCGACGCGACGTCGGCGACGACTTCGCCGGCCGGCGCCGCCTCGGGGGGAACCGTCGGCAGCGTGACAGAGCGCTTCGGCCAGAACGTCTTCGCGACCGCAAAGACGAACAGCGCGAGCAGCACCAGCTGCGCGAGAACAGTCTCCCACGTCGGGTAGAAGCCGAGCGCCTCGATCGTCGGGAAGCCGCGCAGGACGTGATTGGGATCGACGTTGCCCTCCTGCAGCTCGTGCACGCCCTTCCCCATGAACACGAACGCCATGTAGTACAGCAGCACGCTCGTCACGCTGAAGAACGGACGCAGCGGAATGCGCACGCCGAAGCGATAGAACAGCGTGAAGATCACCGCGAGCACCGCGAAGCCGGCGACGATGCCGAGGCTGATCGGCAGCACGACGTTCGCGCCTTCGTTGAACAGCGCCTGGTAGAACAGCGCCGTCTCGGCGCCCTCGCGATACACGGCGAGGAACGCGACGAACGCGAGCGCGCGACCGCCGCCGTGATCGAGCGCGCGTCGTCGACCTTGTCGCGGATGAACTGCTGCCACTTCGCCGCTTCGACGCGCGAGATGAGCCAGTAGCTCACCGAGAACAGCACGACCACGGCGACCAGCAGGGTGCGTCCTTCGATGATCTCCTGCGTGGCCGGCATCGCGCGCAGCGCCGTCCGCAGCACGATCGGCCGTCAGGCAAGCTCGCCAGCAGCGCCGAGCGCGATCGCCCACCAGATCGACTCGCAGCCGCTCGCGATGTCCGGTCTTGAGAAGGAACGCGACGACGGCGCCGATGACGAGGATCGCCTCGAACCCTTCGCGGACGATGATGAGGAAGCTCTGAAGGAACGCCTCCGATCCGCTGCCCGGCCGGCTGCGTCAGCTCGACGACACGTTCGCATGTTCGACGTCGATCGCGTCGCGCGCGCGCTCCGCGCCGCTCGATGTCGTTGGCCTTGATCGACGCCTTGAAGTCGCCGAACAGCTCGCTCCATCGACGACGACGACGCCGGGATTGCGGGCGCGCGCCGGCGTCTCGATCGGCTCGAACGCGAGATAGGCGTCGAACGCGCGATCGCCGGCGTCGACCCACCGTCCGTTGCGCGCCGCCGTGAGCGACTGATCGAGCAGCGAGACGGCGACTTTCGACGCCGCTCGGCCTCGATCCGCTCGCGCCGCGTCCGGTATCCGCCTGCGCCGCGGCCGCGATCGTGCGCTGGCGGCTCGGCAGCGAACGCAGATACGCGACGACGCTCTGCTACTTGCGCTGTCGGTGAAGCCGCGACGCCGGCGGCATCGGCGTGCCGGGGACCCCGGCGCGTATCGCGGCCACCATCTGCGGTCGCTCCGCTCGACCTGCCACGCGAACGATCCCAGCTCGCGTCGGCGCCTTGCTCAGCGTGCGCGCCATCGCTCCGTCGCCGAGTCCGCTCGAGCCGTGGCACTCGACGCACACCCTGCGACGTAGAGTCCTTCGCCCTCGGCGACTTGCTGCGGCGACGCGTGGAGCGACGCGAGGTAGGCGACGACGTTCCAGCGCTGCTCGGCCGTCAGCTTGCGGCGAGAACGACGGCATCGCGGTGCCGGTCACGCCGACCGAGATCTTGCGAAACATCATGGCCGGCGTGACGTCGGCGACCGCCATGCGCTGCCGATCGCCGGCGGTTTGGGTTGAGATGTCGCCGCGGCCGGTCCGTCGCCCATGCCGCGCGGCCCGTGACACGACGCGCAGTTCGGCGGAGAACAACCTGCTCGCCCGTCGACGAGCGTCGAGCGGCCGCGCGCGGAAGCTCGAGCGCCGCCTCGCTGCCCAAGCGACGACGCGAACCGCCGGCGAGCGCGCTCAGACTCGGATGGCGGCCGCTTCGCGGTCACGGCGAGCAATGATCGAGTCGAGCAGCGGCGACGCCGCGGCGAGCTCGCTCGCTCGGCAGACGCGACATTGCCGTTCGCGCGTCGTGCAGGAATCCGACGGTCTCGTGGTATTCGTCGCGCGCCGATCAGGCGACCCTTCTCGTCGACGCCCTTGCCGTATTCCTCGACGGCCACGCTGACGATGTTCGCGACGCGCTGGTCGGGCGCTCCTGCTGCGCCCAGCGCCCGCGCTCCGAGCGCGGCGGACATCGTAAGGGCCGCCCGGTCAACAGCACCGACGCGGCCCGGCTACAGTCTGGTTCCGAGCCTCATTGCCGAGTGAATATATCGGGATTCGCCAAAGGCGTGTAGGCCGTGTGGCACGAGTCGCTTAGCGGCCGCGTCAAGCGTCGAGCTGTCGAGCCGTCCTACCGTTCCAGGATCACCACCGCGACCGCCGTCGCCGCGCTGTGCGTGAGCGACACGTGGATCGTCTCCGCGCCCAGTTCCGCGAAGCCGTTCGGCCGCCCTGCCGTAGAAGCGGAGCTCGGGCGACCCGTCGTCGCGGCTCACGACTTCCACGTCGCGCCAGCCGATCCCGCGCGCCAGCTCGTTTCCCGAAAGCGCCTTGTACGCCGCCTCCTTTGCCGCGAGGCGGACCGCCATGTGTTGTGCAGGCTCCGGTTTCGTCGCGAGGTACGCGCGCTCGACGTCGCCGAACAACCGTTCGAGCATGCGCTCAGGCTTGTCGGCGAACATTCGCTCGGCGCGCGAGATGTCGACGGCATCGATGCCGAGGCCGACGATCATCGACGAGTCGTCGGCGGAAGGATGCGGCTCGCCGTCACGTGCGCCGCGTCGAGTGCCGCGTCGAGGGCGACCCACACGCGATCCGCGGCCTCGAACACGTCGCGCAGCGAAAGCGCCCACGAACGCCACGCGCGGATCTCGTCGCCGCGCTCCAGCGCCTCGGAAGCGCGCTCGCCGAGCGCGCGCAGCGCGGCGTGCAACGGCTCGGCCGAGTCCACCAGCTCCGCTTCCAGAGCTCGGCGCGCGGGGGCGTTCTGCCCGAACCATTCGCTGGCGAATCGACGAAGCGCCTCGTCGAGCGCGCGCGTCACCGCCGCGCTCTCGAACGCCGCGATGGTCTCTGCCGCGGACGCACTCTTCGACGCGACGCGCCGGGCGTCGACGAGCGGCGCGAAGAATTTTTGCTGATCGGCCGCGGCGCTGGGGCGTCGCCCGCGGTGGCCTCGTCGCGACCCGAAGGTTCGCAGCGTGCGGGTCAGCTCGGGAAGCACGAAGCACCGCGCGATGATTTCGCGATGGAGCTGCGCGGCATCGCCGCTCGTCATCGCGACCTGTCGGCCGTCGCGAACCGACACGACGACTTCGTCGTCCGTCGATGGCGAGCGCGTCGATCGCCGAGATCGGAATCCGGAGCAGGCGCTCGGCGCCGCTCGGGCGCGCGATGACGGTGAGCACGTCGTCGTCGACCGTCGCCGTGCCTTCGCCGAGATCGGCGCGACCGACGCGCGCGGCGCTCACCGCGATCGTTCCCCTCGGCGTGTCCGCCATGTCGGAAAATGTACTCGGCGGGTGCGTCACTCAGCCGCCGACGATGGTGCGAACCACTGCCGTCGTGTCGGCCAGATCCTCGAAGGCTTCGTCCGCTCCGAAATCGCGCAGCTCGCCGACCGAGTAGTAGCCCGTGGCGACGCCGATCGTGAGCGCGCCGACCGCACGTCCGCACTCGACGTCGGCCGGCGTGTCGCCGATGACGACGACGTCGGATCCTTGGACGGTCACCCCCAACTCTTCGCGCGCCCGCCGCTGCGCCACCGCGGGCAGCTCGACGCGAAGCTCGTGATCCGAGCCGTACGCGCCGACGCGAAACCGCCTGGGATCGATGCCTCCCGCGCGGAGCTTCGCTGCCGCGCCGGCGGCGAGATTTCCCGTGACCAGCCCGAGCACGACGTCCGGCCGCGCCTCGAGCGCGTCGAGCAATTCGGCGACGCCCGGCATCAGGCGAACCGCCGTCGACGGCTGGTCGAGCTCATCGTGCAGGAAGTCGACGTATCGATCCAGCAAGAGCGACATGCGCGCGTCGATGTGATCGTCGGCGTGTCCCTCCATCCGCATCAGCTCGCGGACGATTTGCGGATCCGTCTTTCCGTCGAAGCGATGCTCGAGTCGTCCCGGCGCGCCGAACACTTCGGCGAGGGCGCGATGCACGGCCCGCTTCCCCGCTCCGCTCGTCAGCAGGATGGTCCCGTCGATGTCGAACAGGACGAGCTTCACGTTCGCGTGAGCAGCAGACCGCCCACGATGCAGCTCGTCCCGACGCCCTGCCACCACGTCGGCGTCTCGCCGAGCAGCCACCAGGCGATGAGCACCGCGACGACCGGCTGGAGGTTCGAGTACATCGCGGTGCGCGTCGGGCCGATCACGCGCACGCCGCGATACCAGAACAGGTACGCGATGACGAGCGCGAAGATTCCGCTGTAGAGAATCGCCGACCAGCCCTTTGCGGGAAGCTGCGCCCAGTGCGTCGCGGCGATCCGCGGCGACGCGAGCAGAAACAGTGGGATCGCGCCGCCGAGCATTGTGAACGCGGACACGTGCAGCCCCGACAGGTGCTCCGTGTACGGCTTGAGCAGCACGGTGTAGAACGCCCAGCACAGCGATCCGGCGAGGACGAGCAGGTCGCCGACGATCGTCGCGTCGCCGGTGGTCGCGTTGGTCGTGCCGAGCACAACGAACGCGATGCCGCCGACGGACATGAGGATTCCCATCACTCCGCGCGGGCTGACGCGCTCGACACCGAGCATTCGGCCGACGATGGCGATGAACGCCGGCGAGGCCGCGATGACGAGCCCGGCGTCGCTCGCTCGCGTGCGCGCGACACCTTCGACGAAGAAAACCTGGTACACGCCGTTTCCGAGCACACCGAGCGCGAGCAGAATCGCGATCTCGCGGGCGGGCGGAAGCGGCCCACGACTGGCGAACGCGATCGCGAGCAGCAACACGGCGGCGAGCAGAACGCGAACGCCGTTGAAGGCGAGCGGGTCGATGAGCGACGTCCCGAACTTGACGATCGAGAAGTTCACGCCCCAGATGATCGCGACGAGCACGAGCGATGCATCAGTGAGCCAGACGCCGCCGCCCGGTCGCGCCGTGTCGGCGCGGCCGGGCAAAATTGATTCTGTCGCGGCGTCGCCTGTGCTAGAGCTCATGCAACGAAAACTAGGCGTGTGGGCTTTGGCCTGTCTATGTTGCTTGATGCACGTTGCGTTCGCTCTTTTCGCCGATGCGGCGAATCTTTCGCAGGAAGGAAAGCTCAACGTCCTCGGCGTCTTCGACGCGCTGCAGGTCGCGGCGCTGCCGGCCGTCCATCCGCGGGCGAATCTCGTCGTCCACATGAAAGGCAGCGGCGCCGACGTCGGCGCTCACACCGTTTCGTTCCGCTGGCTCAGCCCGAACGGGCAGGAATTGTGGCGCAGCCAGGGTGACCTCAACGTCGGTCCGCCGCCGCCGGGCGTCCTCGAAATGGACCTGCCGCTCATCGCGCAGTTCGACTTGCCGATGGATTCCCCGGGCGGATACACGATGGCGATCGCCGTCGACGACCAGCCGACGATCGACGTCGGCGTGCAGGTCCGCTCCTCGACGACGATGGTGCCGAACGGCTTGGTGAGTTAGACGACGCGGCGCGCGAACAAGAAGCGCTTTCTCAGCAGCGCGACGTACGCGTCCTTCCGGTCGGTGAGCCGCTCGACCGAATAGCCGCCGCGGCCCAGACCGAGGTGCACCATCCGCTTGTCACCGGTCGCGATGCCGACGTGCGTGACATGCTTGTCGTCGCGATCGGAGAAGAAAAGAAGGTCGCCGGCCTCGAGCGCCGCTCCGGTCGCGTCCGTGCCGGCGTCTTCGCCGGCCTGCGCCTGTTGTGACGCGTCGCGCGGAAGCTGCTTGCCGTGCAGAGCGAACACGGTCTGCACCAACCCCGAACAGTCCGCACCCCACGGTGTGACGCCGCCCCACAGATAGCTGGTGCCGGCGAAATACGTCTTGTGCGCTGCTCACCACGGCGCCGGGTTCGAGCGGAAACCTCGCCGCGCGCCGAGTCGACTCGATCACCTCGCCCGACGTGAGCGTCTCGTCGGGAGCGAGAAACGCGCGCAGTGGCAGCACGCGGCTCACGCCCGACGCCGTCTTCGTCGAGCAGCCGAGCGAGATGCGCGTGATGCGACGGCTCTGCCGAGCGGTGGTCGCCGGCGCCTTGGCGAGAAAGCCGGCATGAATCCATCCCTCGTAGCCGTCGGTCCCGCGGACGCGCGCCCATTCGCCGTCCTCGGCGAGCGCGTCGACGCGGTGGCCGGCGAGCTGCTGCGAGATCATCGCGCTCGAGATCCGCGGCTCGCCGTGCATCGGCGCGACCGGCGCGCGAATTGTGGCGCCGTAGAGAATGGCCTCGCGGCGGGGCGAATCAGGCATGCGCGTCGGCGAGACCCGGAATTCCTTCGCGGCCGCGCGCGCAGCGCACGGCGCGCTCGATCGCGTTTTCCAACGCGGCGACGGCGAGCGACTCGACAACGAGCGCTTCGACGCGCGCGACTTCGTCGGCCATCGGCGACAGCGCGAACACTATGTCGCCGTCGAACGACGACCCGCTCGGCGTGATGCGCCGGAAGAGCGCGGCGCTGGCCGCGCGCGCGAGCTGCGTCAACGTATTCGGCGAGAGTGGAACGCTCGCGGCCACGGCGGCGAGCGTCGTGTTCTGCGCGCCGAGGTCGTCGAACTTGCTCAGCGAGCGAATGTCACCCGACGCGAGCACGCGCGGCGTGTCGGCGAACCCGCCGCTCGGGCGGCGCGCCCCCGCGATGATCTCGCCGCGCGCGTCGCGCACGTCGCCGAACGCGTTCACCACCACCATCGCGCCGACGGAAAGGTCTTTCGACGTCGTCGATTCGATCGCGCAACCGAAGCCGCCCTTCATGCACCACGCCGGGCCCGCGACTTTGCCGACCGTCGTGCCTGTCCCCGCGCCGACGGAACCCTCGGACACTCCTTCGCTGCGCGCCGTGTCGGCCGCGGCGTACGCCATGTCGGCCGTCGGGCGCGCGTCGAACCGTCCGAGCGGCGCGAGGTCGAACACAACGGCGGCCGGCACGATTGGTACGACTCCGGAACCGACTGGATGCCCCTGCCCTCGCTCTTCCATCCATCGCATCACGCCGGCGGCGGCATCGAGCCCGTACGCCGATCCGCCGGTGAACAGAAGGGCGTCGACGCGCCCGTCGACGTGATGATCGGCCGACGCAGCGGCGATCTCGCGGCTGCCCGTCGCGCGGCCCACGACGCAGACGCCCGCACGCAACGGACCTTTCGAGCCGCGGATGACGGTCAGTCCTGTCGCGCCGCGCTCGTCGCTCGCGTGACCGATCGCGATACCGAGGCGGCCGAAATCGACGGACGCGCTCACTGCACCGGCTTGGGTTGCTCCGCCACGCTCGCCTGTCGCTTGGCCTGGCACGCCTTGCACCGCGTCACACCGCGCAGGTCACAGAGGATGCACAGGAAGGTGCCGCAATCCACGCACGGATAGCCTTCCGAGGCGCGCTCCTCGTTGCCGCACGCGCGGCAGGTCATCGCGTCGCGCTCTTGAATAGCCATGCGTTCAAGATAACGCTGTCAGCTCGCCTCGGCCGTGAGGACGACCGCGGCCAGCTCGTCGAAAAGGAACGGCTTCCCTACCACGTCGCACCCGGTCGCCTCGAGAACGGCGCGCGCGGCAGCGCTCTGCGTGTCGCCGGTGACGAAGACGACCCGGGCTGGGGCGCGCCCCTCTTTCTGCAGTGCGCGAAGAATCGCGTCGCCGGTGGAGTCCGGAAGGCGCAGGTCGAGGAGCATCACGTCGTACGTGGCGTTGCGCGCGCGGCTCAGTCCTTCCGCGCCGCTCGACGCCACGTCCACGACGTGGCCCAGCGAGCGGAAGAAGATGGACACGGCGTGCCGGATCGCTTGTTCGTCGTCCACGACGAGCAGCCGCTTCGTGCCGGGAACGATAGCGGCGGCCTCGTCGCCGCCGGTCGGTGTCGACGCCGGCGGCAACGCGTGCGGCAGTTCGATCTCGAACGTCGCGCCGCGGCCCGGCTGCGAGTCCACGCGAATTCGTCCGCCGTGTTCGCGAACGATGCCGTCCGAGATCGAGAGGCCGAGTCCCGTGCCTTCGCCGACGGGCTTCGTCGTGAAGAACGGGTTGAAGATGCGCGAGAGATTCTCCGGCGAAACGCCGGGACCCGAGTCGGCGACCGAGACTATGAGCTGGTCTCCGCGACGTGCGGTTGTCACGACGATTCGCTTTTCTCCCGACCAGTTCGACAGCGCGTGCTCGGCGTTGGTGAGGAGGTTCAGCACGACCTGCTGGAGCTGGAACGAATCGGCCCACGTGAGCGGCAGGTCAGGGTCGAGGTGCGCGTCGATCTCGACCTGCGCCGTGCGCATCGCGTAGCGGCGCAGCTCGAGCGTGTCCTGCACGACGCGATTCAGATCGGCGATCGTGCGCTCGGGCTGGTGCTGACGCGCGAACGTGAGGAGGTTGGCGACGATCTTCGCCGCGCGCTTGGCCTCCTGGTTGATCGCGTCGATCGCCTCGCGGTCCGGCGGCGCGTCGGCCGGAGCCACGAGCAGGAGTTGAGCGAACGCCATGACGCTCGCCAGCGGATTGTTCAGCTCGTGCGCGACGCCGCTCACCAGCTCGCCGACAGCCGCCAGCTTTTCCTGCTGCACCAGCTGCTCGGTGAGACGGCGCTCGTCGGTGACGTCGCGGACGATGCCGAGCATTCCCGTCACGACTCCCGCTTCGGTGAGCGGCGTGACGGTCAGCGAGCAGTGACGAACCGCGCCGTCGCCATTCGTGTAGCGGAGCTGGCCGCGCGGAAATTCGCCGGCGAGCGCGGCGCGAAGGCCGTCCTGCGCATCCAACTGGTCTCGCGGGTCGATCAGCGACACCACAGGCAAGCCGATCAGCTCATCGCGACTCTTTCCCGTCGCTTCCTCGAGCGACCGGTTCACGCCCGTCAAAAGTCCCGACGTGTCGGCGGTGAAGATCGCGTCCGACGCCGATTCGACGAGCTGCGTGTAGCGAATCTCCGAGCGCTCGAGTGCCAGGTCGCGCTCTCGCTCGTCGGTGATGTCGCGCGCCACACCGAGGATGCCGATCACCTGGGATCCGTGCCGGATGGGGGAGTTCGTCAGCGACGCGAGCCGCGAGGTTCCGTCCGGCCGAATGAACCGGCACTGGTACCGTCTGGCCTGGCCGAGCAGCGCCGCCTTGAACTGCTCCTTCACCATGCCGGTGTCGCTCGACGACACGAACGGCAGCGGGCTTCGCGCCAACAGATCGGCCCGGTCGCGGCCGAGGAGGTCACAGGTCGCTTCGTTCACCGACGTGAACGCACCCTGCGGATCGAGCGTGTAGATCGCGTCGGTCGCCGTCTCGAAAAGGTTTCTGTATCGCGCCTCGGACTGCCCGACCGCCTCGCGCGCACGCCGCTCGTCCTCGATGGCCTGCCGGTAGCGCTCGGCGACGGCCTGCGCGTCCTCGTAGAGGCGCGCGTTCGTCACCGCGACGGCGACCTGGTCGGCGAGCCGCTCGAGCACGACGGCGTCGTCCTCGGAGAACGGTCGTTCGCGATTGATCACCGACAGCGCGCCGATCGCGCCGCTGCTGGAGAAAAGCGGAGCGATAAGTGCGCGCTCGACGTTCGCGGCGATGCGCGTCGGCGAATACGCGTGAGGCACGTTCGTGTCGTTGCAGATGAGCGGACGCCGCTCGGCGATCGCCCGGCCGCTCAAGCTGGAGTCGAGCGGCAAGGGCGCGCCGACAAGGCATTCGCCCGCGCCGAGGCCGGCGACGACCATCAGCTGTTGATCGCGCACGAGGCTGAGCGTCGCGCCCTGCGCGTGGAGTAGCGCCATCGCGTGGCCGAGGCCAAGCGTCATCACGTCGTCCAGCCGCAGCGACCCGCTCACGGCGCGCGCGATGTCGGAGAACGCCTCGCCCCGTCCCCGCTGCCGCTCGCTCTCTTCGTAGAGCCTCGCGTTCTCGATGATCGACGCGACCTGTTGCGCGAACAGCTCCACGGTGCGAACCCGATCGGCCGTCGGCGCCGCGCCGTCGACGGGGTCGCCGAGCACCAGAGTGCCGAGCGCCGCGCCGCCGACAGCGCGCAGCGGGACGAGGAGCTCGTTCGACGCGAGTACGATGGAGTTGCTGATGCGCCGCGCGACCTGATCGGCCGACGGCATCACGAAGTCGTCGTGCGTCTCGACGCGCCCGTAGCCGATGCGCTTGATGGAGTTCTCGAGAACGGCGAGACGGTCCTCGAGCGAGCGCGCGCGCTCGACCTCGGCCAGCGCTTCGTGGAGAAGGAAAAGCTGGTTGCGCTCGCGCAGCAGGCGGGCGACCGTCGCGAGCGGCGCTTGCTCCACTGCCCTCAGGCGGTGCGCGGGAGTCGGGAGCGTGGTCAACTGGTCAGCCGCGCGGGACGAGCAGGCGAACCACCAACGGTTCGATGGCCGCTTCGAAGGGAGTCGTGCCCATCACGTCTCCGTCCGCCTGCCAGAGTCGCGGCGGATCCGTCTCGACGCGAATGTGGCGACCCGCGACGTACAGCACGCACGGATCGTCGGCGAAGTCGCGGAACGCCATGCGGCGCACGATGCGCAGCGCGTCGCGCAGCGAGTTCGGCGAAAAGAGGCAGGCGTCGAGCATCCCATCATCGGGGCGAATCTCCGGACCAAGCACCATGCGCTCGCCGAGCACCGCGCCGACGTTGGCGATCATCACCATCGCGACGCGTCGCTCGTGAACCACACCGTCGACCGTGACCCGGGCCGTGAAGAATTCCCGGCGACCCACGGTGCGCAGCGCGGCGCGCGCGCCAATGATCATGTAGGCGAGGACACCCAATCGACGCTTGAGCCAGCCCGGCGTTTCAGCGATCATCGCCGCGTCGATCCCCACCCCGGCGGCGACGGAAAACCCTCCCCCCCCATCGAGCCGGCCGAGGTCCACTCGGCGCTCGACACCCGCGAGGAGGGCCGGAACCGCCTTCGTCACCGAAAGCGGTATCCCGAAGGCGCGCGCGACAAGGTTGCCCGTGCCGCCGGCGAGAACTCCGATCGGGGTCTCGCTGGCGTGGGACGCGAGCGCCGCCGCGACCTCCATGACCGTGCCGTCGCCGCCGACTACGAAGACCGCATCGTACGCGTGCGCGTGGCTCGCCGCGAGCTCCGCCGCGTGACCGGGCCGCTCCGTGAACACGAGGTCGCATTCGACGGAGCGGTCTGTCAGCGCGCGCTGCGCGTGGCCGGCGAGCCGTCTTCCTCGGCGCGACGCCGGATTCGCGATGATAATCGCGCTTTTGATCAGAAGCGGAACGTGTGGTGCAGCGAGAAGCTGAAGTTCTGCGGCTGGGGCACGACGCCGATGATGCTCTGTCCGCCCGAGCACGTCCGCGCCGTCGTCGACGGATCGATCGCGATTTGGGTCGAGAGCGCCGGCTTGAAGCGGTACTCGACCTTCGCGCCGACTCCGGCGAAAAGGTTCGTCTGCGTGAATTGGGGGTCCAACTGGCAAAGGCCCGTATTCAGGCTGAGGAACATCTTGTCGGCGACCTGCTTCTCGACGCCGACAGTGGCGCCGTACAGGTACTGTCCGACGCTGCTCGACGTCTGACCCGACTGCTGCTGCTGCGTCCCGCTGCCCAGCTCGAATCGGAAGGCGTCGACCCACGGCCCGACGAGCTGGCGCAGATTGTTGGCCGCGAAGGCGCTGAGCGTGGGTCCGATGAACTGGGCGAGGACCTCGCTCTTCTGGGCGCTGAGCTCGAAGCCCGGCGCGCCCGTGACGAGATAGCTGACGAGGTCCGACTGCGAGATGGCGTAGTCCGCGTTGCTGGTGAACGTGATCTCCGGATAAGGGATCAACGGCCCACGCAGATGGACGATCACGCCCAGGTCACGGTCGCGATACTGCTTCACGTTGTACTGGCCGGCGATGTCGAGCGTCGGGTTCTCGGCGTCGCCCGTGAAGTTCACGGTGCCGTCGGCGAGAACGTCGAACTGCCGCTGCGCGAGGCCGAGGTCCAGCGTGTAGCTGCCGCCGATCGTGCGCAGCGTGCCCTCGAGGCCGAACTGCGGGATCAACTGGTTCGTCGACGCGAGCAGATGGCTCGCGCGCGCCGTCGACTTCACCACGTCCAGTGACCCGGCCAGCCGAACGTCGGCTTCCTTCGATTTGAGCCGGACGTCATTGCCGAGGGTGACAGTGAAGTTGGGGGTCAGGTTCGTCAGGAGCGTGGACAGCCCTGCCCGTCCGCCAACGACAGTCTCGCCCTTGAACTCTCCGAAAAGGTCTTCGTTCGTCTGGAGCTTTCGCGCGAGGTCACGGTCGGCGAGGAAGATGGCGCTGCGGTCGACCTGGACGGCGCCGGTGAGCCGCGCGCCGTTGAGGTCACCGGCGAGGCGAATCGAGTCCAGGCCACAACCGGGTCTA
Source organism: uncultured Gemmatimonadaceae bacterium (assembly GCA_963789315.1). Classification (GTDB taxonomy): domain Bacteria; phylum Gemmatimonadota; class Gemmatimonadetes; order Gemmatimonadales; family Gemmatimonadaceae; genus JAQBQB01. The sequence goes on from CAWBKI010000016.1 coordinate 810,996, forward strand.
TCGCACGCATCCGTGACGTAGACGTCGGCGACGCTGCGCTTGTTGAACGCGTGGAAATTCCGCAGCCCGACGGCGATTCGGAACGACGGGGCCGGCGCGGGCTTGAGCGGATCGGGCTTTGTGAGAAGGAAGCGCGCGACGTTCTTCACCCAGCCGTCGACAGCGATCGCGCCGCGCTCCGCTCCGCGCTGCGTTGCCGGCGACGTCGCGCTGCACTTGGAGATGCTGAGGCTGTCGCCTCCGGTGAGCGCGCCAGCCCCCGATACGGTGCACTGAACGTCGGCGAGATCCACCCCGAGCTGCGGCAGCTTCGCGGAGCCGTTCACGATCTGCACGCCGCGAGCGCAGCCGAGGAGCGCGGGACCGCACATGACCGTGTCTCTGAACACCGGCGCCGTCGGTGTTCCGGCAACGATGATGTCCCCGCGCAAGGTGCCCGACACCTGACTGAACGAGCGCGACGCGAGCTGCACGATCGAGAGATCGGTCGCCGGAACGTGGATCTCGCCGGTCATCGCGGCGTTCCGCGTCTTGACGCTGAACAGCTTGAAGTCGATCGGCAGCTTGAGGCTGGCCGCCAGCGTCGTCGCGCCCTTGCTCACGATCGCCAAGCTCAGATCGGCGTCGCGATCGTGCAGTTGGCCGTTCAGCGTCATGCGATCCAGCGTCACGCCGTTCCGCTGCAGCCCCGTGATCTGGGCTTCACCGGTGAGAATCGGATGGTCGCGCGTCCCGGCCAGCGTCGCGTCAACTCGGCCCAGTCCGGCGACGCTGTCGGCGAACTGTTCGATGACGCCGATGTCGTCGAGCGGGAGGTTCGTCGCGCGGAGACGGCCGGTGACGTTGCCCGCGGCGGGTACGTCGCCGCTCATCGCCACGACCGCCGTGTCCCGATTCCTCAGGATGAGCGAGTCCAGCCGCGTGCCCGTGCTGTCCCGCTCCAGCCGTGCCGGGCCCGCCAGGCGCCACTCGTCCTTGCCGACGACGAGAGCGAGCGACGTGAGCCCGACGGCCCACGAATCCTTCAGGAGGCTCCACGTTCCACCGGCCACGCCGAGCGGGCCGTTGTGGCTTTGCACGCCCGACCGTGAACCGCGCGTGCGACGCATCGTCCGCGACCAACGTTCCGCCCAGCGTGTCGAGCGCGACTCCGCCGAGGGTCAGCGAGTCGGCGCTGACGGTGAGCTGGCCAGACGCCGCCTTCGGAACGTTCGCTATGTCGAACCCGACCGTGAGCGAACGGCTCTTGTCTCTCTGGATGTAAAGCTGGTTGCCCGTGAGGGTGCCCGCGACGCGAAGCGAGTCGAGACGCCCCTGCGCGAAACCTCTCGCGGTGATCTCGCCCGACAACGAATCCGGCGCCGCGCTGGAGTCGGCGCTCGACAAGTAGCGGCGCAGGCCGCCAAGAGAGTCGAGCGTGAACTTGAACGCGAGCGAGTCGCTGGGCCCCTTCGGCAGACCGATCGCTCCGCTCGCCTCCAACGTTCCGGCGCTCGTCTCGAGCATCAGCGTGTCGACGCGCATCCGTCCGTCGCCGAACGTCGCGCGCGCGCGCGAAGGGTAGATCGTGACGCCGTCGAACGACGTGCGCTCGATCGCGACGCCCGCCGTCCCGTTGATCACGCTCGCGTTCTTGCCGTTCACGTCGACTTCATAGTGCCCGCTGAACGCGCCTCGCGGACCCTCGGCCTTGGCGAGCAGCGTCGTCGGGCTCAGCGCGCTGAACTGTCCGTGTCCGCGCGCGCCGAGTCCGCCGACCGAGTCGAGGTCGACGCGCCCGTCGAAGCTGAACGTGCCGGCGTCGCCGGTGAGCGTCGTCGTGAGCGCGAGGTCGGGCGACTGCCCCTGTGCTTTGACCGGTCCGCTCATCAGCCCGCGAAGCGGATTCGGATACGAGCGCGACACCATCGTGAGCGACAGCGGCCGCGCGTCGAGCGTCACGTCGTACGTCATGAACGGATCGCCGTACGTGATGCGGCCGCTTCCGGTCAGGTGCGACGGATCGCCCGGTCCGTCCTGGTGAACGACGTCGGCGTTCGAGAAGCGGACGTCGAGCCACGACGAATCGAGCGTCGCCGTGCCCGAAACAGTGCCGCCGAGCCGCGGAAACGCCGGATAGAGGAACTCGATCGAGCGCAGGTCGACCGACGTCGCGTTCACGTCGAAGTGATGGAACGCGGTGAACGCCGGGAAGAGGATGTCGAGCTCGCCCTTGCCGGTGGCGTGCGAGGTCGCGCCCGTCACGTGCGCGTCGTGGAACGTGACGTCCGATTGATCGACGACGAAGTGCGTGAGCGGACCGCCGCGCCCTTTCACGGTTCCATAAAGCTGTCCCCGCCAATCCACGGGGAACGGCTTCTGGTTGATGTAGCGCACGAAGTCGAAGTCGACCGGATCGCCCTTCAGATCAACGTTCCGCACGAGCAGCACGGGCGCGCCGGTGCCGAACGACATCGTGCCGGTGACGTGCGAGCCGGTCGTCTTCACGTCCATGTTCGTCAGCCGGAAGTCGATGATCTGCAGGTTCGTCGGATCGTTCCGAATCGAGAGATCCACCGACCCGCCGCCGGTCGTCGGAAGCGGCGGGTAGGCCCAGTTCACGTCCTCGAGCGCCACCGAGTTGCCGTGGACGATGATGTCGTAGCGCACCGGCAGGTCGCTTCCCCACCAGACTTTCCCCGCGCCGCGTCCGTTCGACGACGGCAGCTCGAAGTGCGGCGACTGGAACCACACCGAATCGCCCTGGAGGCGCGCGTCGGCCACGACGTTGCGGTACTTGAACGTCGGCTCGAACTCGTCAGCCGAGAGCGTCGCGACCTTGAACTCCCGGCCGTACTTCTGGTCGCTGTCCGGGTCGGCCAGTCGCGCGTGCGAGATCAATCCGTTGATGTTGCGCCACGCATACAGGCGACCGAATCCGTCGTAGGTCGGCGTCACTGCCCGAGCGGGATTCGCCAGCGTGACGCGGATCACGCTGTCGCGGCGCGCGCCCTTCAGCGAATCGTCGGGCTGCCACCGCAGCGTCGCGAGGAACGTCGCGTCGTGGAGCTTCACCGAATCGGCCACGATGTAGTTGCCCCAGCCGCGCGTGCTCACCTCTTTCGGCTTCTCCGGCGACGTGCTGGCGAAGATTTTCTTGAAGTTCCAGCTGTAGTCGTTGTGCTGGATGACGTGGACGTAGGGATGCTCGATCGTCGCGCGGCGGATGAAGGCGCGCGCGTCGAGAATGTCGCGCGGGTTGTAGTCGAGCGTGATCGGCCCGGTGCTCACGAACAGCTCGCCGCGCTCGTCGCGGATCGCCAGGCTGTCGATCGTCAGCTGGTTGAGGAAGCTGCCGCCCAGGTGACCGAGGTAGAAGTTTCCCTTGATCGCGCGCGCGATGAGGGGCTGGGCGAACGACCGCACGTACTCGCGCCCGCGGTACGTCCGCGTGACGAATAACACCGCGGACACCGCGAGGAGCCCGAGGAAGACCAGGACGCCAGCCGCCACCAGCGCGACGAGACTGCGGCGCTTCATGTCTGAGTCAGAAGCTCGTTGCGATCGAGAAAGTCTTCGTCAGCCGTTGAAAGAAGCTCGCTGCGCGAGGGGGCGCGAACGTCCCCGGGCACTTCGCCTGAGTCACAGAGCCGTTCGCACTCACCGTCACAGGGACGGTCGGCGCCCCGGGTGGCGTCACACATATGAGCGGTGCCGCCCCCGTGACGGGATCGACCGGCGACGCGAAGTACACCGGGCCCTGCTGATTCAGGTAGGGATTGTACCCCAGACTGATTTGAATGGGGCCGATGGGCGACGTGATCCGGAACCCCAGCCCCGGCGTCACGAGCACGCCCCGCAACAGGTGAAAGTTGCTGACGTTGGGGACCTGGGTCCAAACTTGGCCGCCGTCCACGAACGGGACGTACTGGAGGAGGTTGGGGATGAACGGATCCCGGATCCGAAACTCCGCGTTGAATACGAACAGCGCGTTGCCGCCGAGCGGCTGCGTTCGCGTGACGGGATTGGCATCCTTGAGCACGTACGTCGTGGTCGTGGACGCCGGTGTGTGGGCGACCGTGTCGACGTTGAATTGCCCCGTTCCCAGTAGGTAGACGACCGGACCGAGCAGGTTCTGCCCGAATCCTCGCACGCTGTTCGGCCCACCGGCGAACAGGCGTTCCTGATACGGGGGCAGCTTCGCGCCGGTCGAGTCGGCCGGCGCGGTGATCAAACCGCCGGTGATCCGCGCCGCCATGACGAAATTCTTCGACAACGACTTGTAGCCGGAGATCTCGATCGTGCCCTTCCGGAACTGCTGCGACGGATCGGACCCGATCAGCGGCGCGGCACCGCGCAGCTCCCCCGCGATGATGTAGCCGCGCGTCGGCTCGACGCGGTCGTCGACCGCGAATGCGTTGCAGCGACACGCTGCCGACGGCCAGACGCAACGTCCGCTCGAACTCGTCCTGCTCGTCGGTCGTGCAGCGGAAGAACTCCGCGCACAGCACCGCCGGCTGCGCCTGCGTCTTTCCGTACTCCAGCGTGTACCCGAAGCGCAGCGGCATCCCCTCGCCGATGGAACGCGTCGCCGACACGTCACCGCCGACGTACGTCGTGCGGAGATACGCGAGATATTCGCCGCGCCGCTCGGTGTACGCCGTGTACGCCGGAACCCAATGCGTGCCGAACAGCGTCGGCTGCCGCATCGATGCGCCGAGATAGTAGTTGATCTTCGAGCTCGCGATGCTGTCCTGGTCGAGTCGCGGCCGGTAGCACAGGTTGCGCGTCGAGGGAGTGGCGAGCGGGCTGCCGTAGCCGATCTTCGACAGCCGCCCCGTGAGCTCCAGCCGCCGCGCGTCGTCGAGAAAATTCTTGTTCGTGTACTGCGCGTTGAGCCGGAAGCAGTCCAGAGTCGCCCAGCCCTCTTCCTGGTCGTACTGACGCAGGTAGTCCTCGCGCAGAGTGACCGTGACGTCGGTGAGCGTGTCGGCGAGACTGTCCTTCGCGGTGCGCTCAGTCCCTCCGACCGCGGGCGCGCCGGCGCCGTCGGTCACGGAGGCCTCGCGGCTCGTCGTATCGAGCTGGACGTGCTTGAACGCGCCAAGGTTGTAGAGGTTGCGCTGCGCGTTCGCCAGCGCGTCGTCGCTGTACCGGTTCCCGGACTCGAAGCCGAGCAGACCGCGCACGACGGCCGAGTCGATCTTCGGCGGCCCGCCCGTTTGCGACGTGCTCGCGACTCGAATCGCCCCGAAGCGCGTGCGTACACCGGGCACGACCTCCAACCGCACCTCGGCGCGGTGGTCGGCCGGATGCGTGTCGAACTGCGGGTAAATCTGCGCCTTCGGATAGCCGGAGTTGTGGAGGCGCGAGAGGATCGTGGCCTCGTCGGACACCATCTTGAGCCGCCCGACCCGTTCGCCCACCTCGAGCTGCAGATCCTTTGTGATCTGCGACGAGTCCGGGACCGCGCCAAGTCCGGCGATCTCGAGCGAATCGAGAAGAAGCGGCCGTCCTTCGTCGATCCGAAAGGTCACGTCCACAACGCCCCGGCCGACGATCGTCACGGCCGTGTCGACGCGCGTGTCGTAGAAGCCGTTGGCCTTGTAGAAATTCTTGATGTTGAGGGTGTCCTGCGCCAGACCGCCGACCGGATAGCAGCGCGCCGTGCCGAAGATCCGGAAATGGCGCCTGGCGAAGGACGACGCCGTGGTCACCACGTACGCCGACAGGGCGTCGTCGTCGAACGTCTTGTTGCCGACGAAGTGCAGCGAGCGCACCTGACGGTCGCCCTCGCCGCACTCTTGTGCGCGGGCGCGGGCCGGCAGGAGCATCGCGAGGGACACGAGAGCGAGGGCGACGCAAACGCGGGTCGCCGAAACGACTTTGGGATCGCCCTGTGTGTGAATGGCCGGCACTGCCCCTCGTGAGGTCCGGCCGTGGCCGGCCGGGGAAGCGATCATCATGGACACCACCCGACGCTTCGGCGGTGCTGACGCACGACGCGCCCGCGCGGACAGCCTCCGGCGGGCGCATATGATTGACGCTTGACGGCGGGATGGCGTAAGTTCTCGCGCCACTCAGCCAGTGTCAATGGAAGACGCACGACCGCGCGTCGCCGCGGCCGCCCTCGCGCTCCTTTCGGCGTTCGTGCTCGCGACATGCGGCGCGCCCGGAGCGCCGTCGCGAGACGAAATCGTCGACTCGCGCGACATCTACGACCCCAGATCACTCGACCCCGCGCTCTCGACCGACGTCCCCACCGGCCGCGCCGTCGCCTACCTGTTCGATGGCCTCACGCGCTTCACGCCGGACGCTCGCGTCGAACCGTCGCTCGCCACGCGCTGGGAAATCTCCCCCGACGGCCTGCGCTACACCTTTCATCTCCGAACCGACGTCTCGTTCCACGACGGTTCGCATTTCACCGCGCGCAACGTCGTCGCCAGCTGGGAGCGCGCGCTCGCCCCGGCAACGAAAAGCGGCGCGGCGCAGTTCCTGCTTCCCAATCGCCGGCGCGCGCGCGTTCAACGGCGGGACGGCCAAGTCCATTGCCGGACTCGCCGCGCCGAACGACTCCACGGTCGTCGTCACGCTCGACGAGCCGCTCGCGATCTTCACCAAGATGCTGGCGATGCCCGTCGCCTCGGTCGTCCCGCTGAACACCCCGGCCAACTTCGGCGAGCACCCGATCGGCACCGGCCCGTGGACGCTCGTCACGTGGAAGCACGACGACTTCCTTCTCTTCGCGAAGAATCCGCGGTACTTCGGCGGCGCGCCCAAGACCGACACGCTTCGCGCCCGCATCATCGCCGAGCCGAGCACGGCGGTCGCCGAGTTCGAAAGCGGAAACGTCGACGTGCTGCAGATCCCTGCCTCCGAAGCGAGCGAGTGGGTCGAAGACGAGAGCCGCAAGCCGATGCTGATGTCGACGCCGGCGCTCGAGCTGGTGTACATAGGTATCAACACGACGCGCGGGCCGCTGGCCGACCCGCGCGTCCGCCAGGCGATCAACTACGCGATCGATGTAAACCGGATCATTGAGCGCCTGGTCGGCGGCCGCGGCATCCGCGCCAACGGCGTGATTCCTCCCACGCTCGGCGGATACGACAGCTCGCGAGCACCGTATGCCTACGACCCGGCGAAGGCGCGCCAGTTGCTCGCCGCCGCGGGCCACGCCAACGGAATCGACGTCGAGCTCTGGGTCTCCACCAACCCCATCTACCTTCGGATCGCTGAAACGGTCCAGGCGTACCTGAGCGCCGTCGGCATTCGCGCCAAGATCGTGCAGCGGGAGTCCGCCGCGTCGCGCGCCGCCGCCCGCAAGGGCGAGACGGACATGATCCTCAAGGACTGGTACGCCGACTATCCGGACGCCGAGGATTTTCTCTATCCGCTGCTGCACACGGCGAATCGCGGCGCCGGCGGGAACGTGTCGTTCTTCTCGAACGCGCGCTTCGATTCGCTCGTCACCGCGGCGCGGCGAGAAAGCGACGAGGCCAGGCGAAACGCGCTCTACCGCCAGGCCGACTCCCTCGCGTTTGCCGAAGCGCCGATGGTCTTCCTCTATTTCTACGATGAGCTCTACGCCGTTCAGCCCTGGATCAAGCACTTCGTGCCGCCGGTCATCTTCAACGGCCAGCGCTGGCTCGACGTGACGATCGATCGGAGCGGGAAGCCGAAATGAGCGGGTTCATCGCGCGGCGATTGCTGCTCGCGGTGCCGACGCTGTTCGGCGTGCTCGTCGTCGCGTTCCTGCTCCTCTACGTCGCGCCCGGCGATCCCGTCGAGGCGATGATCGGCGAACGCGCCGACAGCGCCACGATCGCGCGCCTCCGCGCCGAGCTCCACGTCGACGACCCGCTGCCCCAACGCTTCGCGCACTACGTGAGCCGCGTCGTGGTCGGGGACCTCGGCCGCTCGTACATCACGGACCGTCCGATCGCCCAGGACATTCGAGAACGATTTCCCAAGACGCTGCAGCTCGCCGGCGCCGCGATGCTTCTCGCCTCGTTCGTCGGCATCACGCTCGGCGTGCTGAGCGCGCGTCACCCCGGCGGGCTCGTCGACCGTTTCGCGCTCGGGCTCGCGTACTTGGGAATCTCGTTTCCCGTGTACTACGTCGGGCTGCTGTTGATCCTGCTTTTCGCGGTCACGCTCAAGTGGCTGCCGCCGTCGGGCTACGGTGGGCTTCGTTTTCTCGTGCTCCCCGCGCTGACGCTCGGCATGCGCTCGATCGCGTTCCTCGCGCGCATGACGCGCTCGGCGATGCTCGACGCGCTCAACGCCGACTTCGTCCGCACCGCTCGCGCGAAGGGACTCGGCGAATGGATCGTCACCACGCGCCACGCTCTCCGCAACGCGCTCATTCCCGTGATCACGGTCCTCGGCCTCGACTTCGGCGCGTATCTCACGGGAAGCATTCTCACCGAGACGATCTTTTCCTGGCCGGGGATCGGGCGTTATGTGGTGAACGCCATCTCACGCCGCGACCTGCCGGCGATACAAGGCTCGGTCCTGTTCCTCAGCACCGTGTTCGTCATCGTGAACCTGATCACCGATCTCGCGTACGCTAAAGCCGATCCGCGTGTAAGGTTTCAGTAGCTCTGGTTTCGCTTGGCGTACTTCTTTTGTCTCGCCCGTTCTTGGCTGTACGAATTGGAAAAGAAGATTTCGCGGAAGAAGCGGAATCACGCGGATTAATACATTATGTGAAAGAGCGAGAACGGCGGTGTGGCGTACGCCAGCCGTCAAGCCGTCAAGCCGAATCCCTCTGCAAATGAATCTCGACGACTATCAGCGCGCCGCATTGCGCACGATCAACCCGGCACTGAGCGATCGCGATCGCCTGCTCGACGCCGGTGCGGGACTCGCCGAGGAATCGGCGGAACTTCTCGGCCTCATTCGCAAGCGAGTCTTTCAGCAGCGCGACGTCGACGAAGCGCGCTTGATCGAGGAGCTCGGCGACACATTGTGGTGCCTCGCGGTCGCGGCGAACTCGCTCGGCATCTCGCTCTCGAATGTCGCCGCGGCCAACCTGTCGAAATTGGCCGACCGTCACCCGAAGGGATTCAGCACGGGCTACGACCCCGGAGGCTACGGCCCGAAGCTGGTGTGATCACCGAGTCCACCGGTCCACCGAGCTTCAGTCGTCCTTCTGCCCGAACAGCTCCATGTTCGACGAGTGCCCCGGCGCGACCTTCCGCTCGGGATAGATCCAGTGCACGGCCTGGTTGACCGCCGCCGCCGCTTCGGCGAATCCCGTCGCGATGAGCTTCAACTTGCCCGGATATGTCGTCACGTCGCCGGCCGCGTAGATGCCGGGACGTCCGGTCTCCATCATGCTGTTCACGACGATCTCGCGCTTCTTTTCCAACGTGAGGCCCCACGAGGCCAGCGCGCCGAGGTCGCTCACGAAACCGAGCATCGGGATGATCGCGTCGGCGTGCACCATGCGCGTCGCCTTCGATTTGACGTCGCGAATCTCCACGTGCGTGAAGACGTCGGCGATCTCGACGCACTTGATGTCGTGCAGCTCGTGGAAGGTGAACAGATCCGCGCGCCCCGCCTCGACCGCCGTCATGAACTGCGCGACAGTCGCCGCGTGCGCGCGAAACTGGTCGCTGCGGTGCACGAGCGTCACGCGCGTCGCGCGCTCGAGCAGTTGCGTCGCCCAGTCGAAGGCCGAATCCCCGCCACCGATGATCACGACGCGCTTGCCGCGGAACGTCTCCGGATCCGTCACGATGTCGTGGATCCCGCGGCCGTACCAGGGTTGCGCGCACTCCTGCGGCAGTCGCCGCGGCGAGAACGCGCCGATCCCCGCCGCGATCACGATCGCGCGCGACGGAAACCGCGCCTTGTCCGTCACGAGCTCGAAGTGTCCGTCCACCTCCTCGAGACCATCCACCCGATGCCCGAGGTGCACCGGCTCTCCGAACCGCGCGGCCTGCTCGGCGAGCGACTTCACGAGCTGCTTCGCCGGAACGACCGGATAGCCGCCGACGTCGAAGATCAGCTTCTCAGGATAGAGCGCCGTGAGCTGCCCGCCCAGCTCCGGCAGCGCGTCGACGATCTGCGCCGACGCGCGGCGCATGCCGGCGTAGAAAAGCGCGAACAGCCCCGTAGGGCCGCCGCCGATGATCGTGATGTCGCGAATTTCGTGCGTCATGCCGTACCAAGGATAGCGAGACCGGCGGCCCGTGGGCGATCGTGAAGCCGCTGCCATACATTAGAGCGCGATGAAGATCTACACGAAGACGGGCGACACCGGCGACACTGGGCTCTTCGGCGGCGGTCGCGTGCCGAAGAGCCATCCGCGCGTCGAGGCCTACGGTGACGTCGACGAATTGAACGCGACGATCGGCGTTGCACGCGCGGCGGGGTCGCCCCCCGACCCGCAGATCGACGCGTTGCTCGTTCGCATCCAGCAGGATCTGTTCGCCATAGGCGCGCTGCTCGCGACGCCGGATCGCGAGCGAATGCGCATGCACCTCGACAAAGCCAAGATCGACCAGGAACGCGTCGGCGAATTGGAGCGCGCGATCGACGCGGCCGACGCGGAGCTCGAGCCGCTGCGCGCCTTCATTCTCCCGGGCGGCTCTCCCAAAGCCGCCGCGCTCCACGTCGCGCGCACCGTGTGCCGCCGCGCCGAGCGCAAGATCGTCGACATCGCGGACGAGATGGAGATCCCGCCGCTCGTCATCGTCTACCTCAACAGGCTCTCCGACCTGCTGTTCACTCTCGCGCGCCTCGCCAACAAGCGCGCGTCGGCCGAGGAAACGGCGTGGTGACGGCCGCCGCGAGCGGCGCGCGCCGAATCGCGCTGCCGTCGTACGACGTCACCGTCGGCGCGGGAATCCTCGAACGCCTCGGCGACATCGTGCGCGAGGCCGCGCCGGCGCACCGCTACGCCGTCGTCACCGACAGCAACGTCGGCGTCGCGTACGGGCCGCGCGTGCTCGAGGCGCTCGGCGCCGAGCGCGCCGCCGTTTTCACCGTGCCGGCCGGCGAGTCGCACAAGACGCGAGAGAGTTGGGCGCGCGTCACCGACGCGCTGTTCGCCGCGCGCTTCGGCCGCGATACGACGATCGTCGCGCTCGGCGGCGGCGTGGTCGGCGACCTCGCCGGCTTCGTCGCGGCCACGTTCATGCGCGGCATTCCATTCGTGCAGGTGCCGACGACGCTGCTCGCGATGATCGACGCCTCGGTCGGCGGAAAAACGGGTGTTGATACGCCGGCGGGCAAGAATCTCGTCGGCGCGTTTCATCAGCCCGCCGCAGTCGTCGCCGACTTGCGCGTGCTCGCCACGCTTCCGTCGGCGGAGTTGACGTCGGGAATGGCCGAGGCCATCAAGCACGGCGTCATCGCCGACGCCGGCTACCTCGACAGCGTCGCCGCGGTCGCCGAGCGAATCGACGAGATCGACGTCGGCGGCGCTCAGATGCTCGACCTCGTCGCCCGGAGCATCGAGATCAAGGCGGACGTCGTGCGGCGCGACGAGCGCGAGTCCGGAGTCCGCAAGATCCTCAACTTCGGACACACAATCGGCCACGCGATCGAGCACATGAGCGGCTACTCGATGCTCCACGGCGAGGCGGTCGCCGTCGGCATGGTGGTCGAGAGCCGCATCGCCGAACGACTTGGCGTCGCCGAGTCGGGCACGTCGTCGCGAGTGGAATCGGTCGTGCGCGCGTTCGGACTTCCTGCCTCACTCCCGTCGCGCATGTCGGCGAGCGGCGTCATCGAGGCGACGCACGGCGACAAGAAGGCACGCGGCGGCAAAGCCGAGTACGCGCTTCCGACTCGCGTCGGCGCGATGGCCGCGGAAAACGACGGTTGGGCGGTTGCGGTTCCCGATGCGATCGTTCGAGAAGTGCTCGCCTGAGCACGGCTCGCCGCTTGCTTCTTTCGTGATGTAGTCGCTCTTCCCTGTGTGCTATGTCACCGTTCGCGGGTTATCTGGTCGGTCTAATCGTTCTCGTCGCGGGTTTGGCAGTCGCCGCGTATCTGCTCAACGTGCCCACGGTCGCCGTCATCGTGGTCGTCGTCGTCGCGCTCGGCGCGATCGGCGCGTGGGCCACGCGCCGTCCGCGCACTCGGCCGTCGAAGTTCACGGGCGCGACAGCAAACGCGCCGACGCTCGATCGCACGGTGCTGATGGAGCTGAAAACGACGCTGATGGAAAAGGCCGACTCGGCGAAGGCGCAGCCGACGACCCGCATGCCGCCGGCGAGCGATTCGAGGGGCCAGCCCACGACCCACGTCGAGCGGCAGCCCGCGGCTCCCAAGCGAAAACCGCCTTCGCCGGACGACGCCTGAGGGTCGAATGGCTACGTCGGTGTGACGACTGGGCCGGGCGAGCGGCCCGGCTCGGTCCGCCAGGCGACTGCGTACAATCGCGGCGTTTGTTCGGCGTGAAGATGTGTGAGTTCGGTCACGCTGACCGAAGGAGCGAGCTCGAGCAGTACACGTCGAGTAACCCCCAAATTCGTGTCAGGCCAACGAGATAGAATCGTTCGGCCGCGCGCGGAGGCGTAAGCGCGCAAATCTCTGTTGACGCCCCTATAACCCAACATTATCCTGCCGTCCCCTGCTACGGCTCTACAGGCTCTACATCGCGCGCGGGTGTAGCTTTGCTCGCGCTACCTCACCGGCGCCAATCGGGAAGGAGTGTGTATGGAGCAAGTGACCGAGACCAGATCGTCGAAGGGTTATTTCCGATCGTCTCCGTCTACCGCGTTCGATCAGTACCTCCAAGACATTCAAAAGCTCCCGTTGATCAGCGAGCCCGAGGAAGAGCGCCGATTGGCGCGCCGGGCTCAGAAGGGGGACGAGAAAGCCGCCGAGCGACTCGTCACGGCGAACCTCCGGTTCGTCATTTCCTACGTCAAGAAATACCAGGGCCACGGCCTCGACCTCAGTGAGCTCGTCGCCATCGGCAATGAGGGTTTGCTAAAAGCGGTGCGCAAGTTCGACCCGGACCAGGGCGTCAAGTTCATCTCGTACGCCGTGTGGTGGGTCCGACAAGCAGTCCTGAAAGCGCTCGCCGAACAGACCCGCTCCGTCCGCATCCCGCTCAACCAGAACTCGCAGCTCATCCGTCTCGCCCGCGCCGAGACGATTCTCGCCCAGGTGCTCAAGCGCGACCCCACGGAAGGCGAAGTCAGCCAGCTGCTCGACGAGACGCCGGAGAACGTCCGCGCCGCGCGCCAGATGTCGGCGACCGAAGTCTCGCTCGACGCGCCCATCGACCGGTCGGATCGCGAAGCGTCCACCCTCGGCGAGCGGTTCGCCGGCGTCGACGGCACCGAGATCGAGGAAGTCACCGATTACAAGCTGATGCGCGAGTTCATCGATCGCGTATTCAAGAAGTACCTCACGCCGCGCGAGCGAAAGATCCTCTACCTGTACTACGGGCTCGAGGAAGGCTCCGAGGCGATGACGCTCGAGAAGATCGGCGCTCTCATGGGCGTCACCCGCGAGCGCATCCGCCAGATCCGCGAGCGCGCGTTCGAAAAGCTCCGCGAGTCCCCCGACGGCCGAGCCCTCTCCGGGTTCTGGGCCGCGTAGCGCTCGCTCCTCGACGACGACGCCCCGGCGCGCTATGCCCTCAGCGCGCCGGGGCGTAGTTTTTTTCGAGTGACCTCTCCTCCTCGCCCCGTTTCCGAGACTCCGCAGCTCATAGACGGAGCCCTCGCCGCGCGCCTCGCGGCCATCGTCGGCGAGAAGCGGGTTCTGTTCCGGCCCAGCGAGCTGCTGACGTACGCGTCGGACGCGCTCCCGTCGTACCACAAGCAACCGGGACTCGCCGTCTTTCCCGGAACGCGCGACGAAGTCGTCGCCGTCGTGCGCGAGTTGGCTCGCGCGAACGTGCCGTTCGTGCCGCGCGGAGCGGGCACCGGTCTCTCCGGCGGCGCGCTCGCCGAGGGCGCCGTCCTGGTCGGACTCAATCGCCTGACGCGCATCATCGCCGTCGATCCCGACAACCTCACGGCGACCGTCGAGCCGGGCGTCGTCAATGCCGCACTGAGCCGCGCCGTCGCGCCGCACGGACTCCACTACGCGCCCGACCCGTCGAGCCAGGCCGCGTGCACGATCGGCGGCAACGTCGCCGAGAACGCCGGCGGCCCGCACTGTCTCAAGTACGGCGTCACGACGAACCACATCCTCGCGATCACCGCGCTCCTTCCCGACGGCGAGATCGTCTCGCTCGGCGGCGCGTCAGGCGAGACCGACGGCTATGACATGGTCGGCTGCTTCGTCGGATCGGAGGGCTGCTTCGGCATCGCGCTCGACATCACCGTTCGCCTCACGCGAAATCCCGAGGCCGTGCGCACCATCCTCGCCGACTTTCTGTCGCTCGATTCAGCGGCGCGGGCGGTCACGTCAATCGTCGCGACGGGCATCATTCCCGCCGCGCTCGAGATGATCGACCAGGCGACCATTCGTGCCGTGGAGGCGTCGATCTACGCCGCCGGCTACCCGACCGACGCCGCCGCGGCGCTCCTCATCGAAGTGGACGGCGCGGCCGCGGGACTCGAGCACGACGTCGCCACGATCGAGTCGATCTGCACGTCGAGCGGAGCACGCACCGTGCGCGTGGCACGCGACGAAGCCGAGCGCGCGCGCCTCTGGCAGGGACGCAAGAAGGCGTTCGGCGCGATGGGCCGCATCTCGTCGCACCTCGTCGTCCAGGACGCCGTCGTGCCGCGCACGAAGCTCCCCGAGGTACTCGAGAAAGTCCGCCGCATCGGCGAGGAACTCCGGCTTCGCGTGGCGAACGTGTTCCACGCCGGCGACGGCAACCTGCACCCGAACATCGCCTACGACGCCAATGACCCCGACGAGTCGGCGCGCGTGCAGACCGCGATGCACGCCATCATGCGCGCGTGCGTCGACGCCGGCGGCACGATCACCGGCGAGCACGGCATCGGCATCGACAAGCTGCCGTACATGGATCTGATCTTCTCGCCGGAATCGCTCGCCGCCATGTGTACGCTACGCGACGTCTTCGATCCCGAGCGGCGCTCCAATCCGGGCAAGGTCGTCCCGATGCATTCGTGCCGCGAATGGCACGGCACTCGCGCGGCGCGACCGGCGCGAGGGGCGTCGGTCGCGTGACAACCGCTGTTTCTCCGTCGACCGAGACGATCGCCGCGCGCGTTCGCGACGCGGCCTCGCGCGGCACACGCCTGCGAATCGCCGGCGCCGGCACGTGGCTCGACGCCGGCCGCCCCGTCGACTCGGCCGAGCAGCTCTCGCTCGCCGCGCACTCAGGCATTTCCGAATACACACCGGGCGATCTCACGCTGACCGCGAAGGCGGGCACGACCCTTCGCGAGATCCACGACGCCGTCTCGCCGCACGGACAAATGTTGGCGCTCGACCCGTTCGGCTCCGACGACGGAACGATCGGCGCGACGATCGCGACGGCGTCCTCCGGCCCGCTCGCCACTCGCTTCGGCGCGCCGCGCGACCTCGCGCTCGGCCTCGAATTCGTGAGTGGACTCGGCGCGACAGTTCGCGGCGGTGGGCGAGTGGTGAAGAACGTGGCCGGTTTCGACCTCACTCGCCTCCTCACCGGCTCGTGGGGAACGCTGGGCGTCATCACCGAGGTCGCTATGCGGCTTCACGCGCGGCCGGAGGCGGACGTCACGCTGGCGGTCTCGTGGAACGATGAGCGAATGGATGTCGGCGGAGTGCGCGCCGCGGTCGGGCGTTGGCCGTTCGTTCCACTCGCCTGCGAGGTCGTCAACGACGCCCTCGGCCGTCAAATCGGCGTCGGCGGCGCGGCGGTGCTGTTCCGTCTTGGCGGTAACGGCGAGGCGGTCGTCGCCCAGCGGCGCGCGATCGCCGAGCTCGGAGACGCTCGCGAAATGGAATCGAGCGTGTGGCAAGCGCATCGTGCGGCCGACGCCGACGCGCCGCTCGTCCTGCGCCTGTCGCGGGCCCCAGCCGACGTGAGCTCGACCTGGACCGACGCGATCGCGATCGCCGCGCCGTACACGGGCGCCCGCGTGAGCGCGTCGCCCGGGCGGGGCGTCGTTCGATGCGCGATTCCGACGGCCGGTGCGTCCACCGAACACGCCGCCGCGACGCTCGCCGGAGTGAAATCGCGCATCATCGCTGAACGCGCCCCCGCGAACCTGTGGACCGTGCCGCCGCTTGCCCGGCCGGCCGATCCGCTCCGGTCGCGCATTCGCGCCGCATTCGATCCACGCCACATCTTGAATTACGGCATCCTCGGCACAGTGTCGTGACGCAGCCGGCGATCGCGCACCCTCCCCATCCCGACTGCGCCATTCCCGGCACGCCGCTCGCCGGCCAGCGCGCCGGCCTCGACGCGTGCGTCCACTGCGGATTCTGCCTTCAGGCATGCCCGACGTACGTGACGCTCGAGGACGAGAACGACAGTCCGCGCGGCAGAATCGTACTCATGCGGTCGGTCTACGACGGCACGCTCGACGTATCGAGCGAAAGCGTGCAGACGCACATCGATCGTTGCCTCGGCTGCCGCGCTTGCGAGACCGCGTGCCCGTCCGGCGTGCCGTACGGATTCCTGCTCGAGGCGACGCGCGAAACGATCGCCCGGCACCGGCCGCTTCCGCGCATTGCGCGCGTCATTCTATCGACGTTCGAGCGCCCGGGTCTGCTCGGGCTCGCGATGTTCGGCGGACGCGTCCTGCGAGCCACGGGAGTCGCTCGGCTGCTGTCGCGCCTTCCCGGGCGAATCGGTTTCTCGATGGCGATGCTGAGCTCGACGAGCCGCGGCATCCCGCGGCGCAAGCAAGCCCGCGCCATCGCGAACGGACATGCCGGCGATCGCGGTCGAGTCGCGCCGCTCACCGGCTGTGTGATGGAGGGACTGTTCGCGGAGACGAATCGCGCGACCGAACGTGTGCTGTCGGCAAACGGCTACGCCGTCGCCGACGCTCCCGGCCAGGGTTGCTGCGGCGCGCTGCACGCGCACGCCGGCGACGCGGAGGGCGCACGCCGGCTCGCGCGGCGCAACATCGCGGCGTTCGAGCGGGCCGCCGTGGATTTCATTTGCGTCAACGCGGCCGGATGCGGTGCGGCCATGAAAGAGTACGCTCAACTGTTGGCCGACGACCCCGAGTGGCGAGAACGAGCGGATCGGTTCGCCGCCAAGGTTCGTGATATCTCGGAGCTCGTCGCGGTCGCCGGCCCACATCCGGGCGGAGCCGTGCGGATGAAGGTCGCCTACGACGCGCCGTGTCATTTGTTGCACGCGCAGCGTGTGTCGAGCCAGCCGCTCGCCGCGCTTCGCGCCATTCCGGGACTCCAGCTCGTGGCCCTGACCGAGAGCGAGATGTGCTGTGGAAGCGCCGGGATCTACAATCTGGTGGAGCCGGAGACGTCCGATCTGGTATTGCAACGCAAGCTGAAGAACATCGAGGCGGCGGGAGCCGAGGTCGTCGCGACGGGCAACCCGGGTTGCATGATGCAGATCGGCGCGGGACTATTGCGCAGCGGATCGAAGGTCGCAGTCGTGCATCCCGTCGACTTGCTCGACGAGAGCTACGCAGCCGCGCAAGAAGAAACGAGGACCATGAGATGAGCAGTCCGCACTTCACGCCACCAACTGAAACGGTTCCGCGCGGCGCGGCCTCGGCGTCGCCCGCGACGTTGGAGCTGGGCGGACGCGATGTGGTTGTCGCGTATTCGGACGTCGCCGCCGAGTTCGCCGCACTGCGCACGGCGGCAATCGTCGTCGACAGAAGCTTTCGCGGCCGGATCCGCTTCTTCGGTGAGAAATCCGGCGAAGCGCTCACCGGTCTCGTCACGAGCGACGTCATCGCGACGGCCCCGGGGCACGGCCACTACGCCGCCGCGCTCTCGGCGAAGGGACGCATCGTCGCCGACCTGCGGATCTTCGCCATGCCCGTCGCGTCGTCGTACCTCGTCGACACTTCGCCGCGGGCGTGGCCCGGATTCCTGGCGATGGTGAAGAAATACGTGAATCCGCGATTGACGGGATATCGCGACGACTCGCACGCGATCCGTGACGTCGGAATCTTCGGCGCCGACGCGCGCCGCATCGTCGCGCGGCTCTCCGGCGTCGCGGCCGACACGCTTGCCGCGCTGGCGCCGTTCGACAACCTGACGGCGACTGTTCACGGCGCCGAAGCGTTGATCGCGCGAGTCCCGGACCTCGCACTCGAGGGCTACGAGCTGTTCGTGCCGTTCGAGATCTTCGAGAGCGTGTGGGGCGACGCCGTGGCCGCGGGCGCGGTGCCGGCCGGGCTCGCGGCGTGGGAGATCGCGCGCGTCGAAGCGGGGCGTCCCGAGTGGGGGATCGACATCGATGAGAACACGATCCCGCAGGAAGCAAATCTCGACGAGATGGACGCGATCTCGTACACGAAGGGGTGCTACATCGGGCAGGAAGTCGTCGCGCGCGTGCACTTTCGCGGCCACGTGAATCGGCATCTGCGCGGGCTGCGCGCCGCCGCCGGCGGCTCGCCGCCGCCAACCGGTTCGCAGCTCATCGACGACACGGGCAATCACGTGGGCGACGTCCGCAGCGCTGTGTCGTCGCCGCGGCTGGGCGGCATCGCGATCGGAATGGTACGGCGAGAGGTGAGCCCGGGCGCGTCGCTGACGGCGCGGTCGGAGCATGGCGAGCAGCGAGTCGACGTGGCGGCGCTTCCCTTCTCGGCCTAGCGCGGGCGTGCCGCGCGCGCTCGTGACGGGCGGCACGGGGCTGGTCGGTTCGCACGTCATCGAGCGGCTCGTGCGCGACGGATGGAGCGTACGCGCGCTCGTGCGATCGCGTTCGCGGCTCGTCGACACGCTCGGCGCCGAAGGCGTGACGGGAGACGTGCTCGACGCGGACGCACTCGCGCGAGCCGCCGCCGGATGTGACGCGATCTTTCACAACGCGGCGGCCATCACGCCGCTTGGCGGTTGGGAGGCGTTTCGTCGGACCAATGTCGACGGGACGATCAACGCGATCGCGGCGGCGCGCGCGAGCGGCGCACGCCTCATCCACTTGAGCAGCGTCGGCGTCTACGGCCCGGCGGCGCGGTATCGCGATGACGGGCTAAAGACGGACGAAACGACGCCGCTCACGCCGCTGCCCGAGCGTGCGTACTACGCGCGTTCCAAACGGGAATCGGAGGAGCTGGTGATGCGCGCGCACGCCGCCGGCGAAATCTCGGCGACGGCGCTGCGTCCTACCGTCATCTACGGCGATCGCGACCGGCAGTTCGTTCCGCGCGTCGCGCGGCTTCTCTCGCGCGGCATCGTCCCGCTTGTGGGAGGCGGCGTATCGAAATTCTCGATCGTCCACGCGGCGAACGTCGCCGACGGCGTCGTGCGCGCCGCCACGCACGACGCGGCGGCGGGTCGGGCGTACAACCTGGCCAACGATTTCGACGTCACGGTGCGGCGCTTCTTCGAGCTCGCGGGTACGGGACTCGGCCGGCGCATTCGGTTCGTGAGGCTTCCGACGCCCGTCGCGCGCGGCGCGCTTCGCGCCATCAAGTCGATCACGCGCGCGCTCACCGGCGGCAAGATGAGCGTCGTCTCGAGCGCGTCGCTGGCCTGGCTGACTCGCGACAATCCGTTCACATCGGAACGCGCGCGCGCCGAGCTGGGATGGGCGCCGTCAGTCCGCCCCGAAGCTGGCGTGCCCGAAGCGTTCCGCTGGTGGCGCGAGAACGGCTGACGGAACTGGTATTGGAAAACAAAAAGGCGCGACCGGTGGAGGTCGCGCCCATGTGACTCCGAAGGGGGAAGCTTACGGCTTCTTCTTCGTCGTGTCCTTCTTCGTGGTGTCCATCGTCATCTTGCTGCTGTCCATCTTCATTCCGGTATCAGCAGGCGCGGCCGACGGAGCGGGCGCCATAGCGGGCGGCGTCGTGTCCTTTGCGGCGCTTTCCGACTTCGAGCATGCAGCGACAATCGCGAGCACAGCGGCAACGACAGCCAGGCGCTTCATGACAATCTCCTGAAGAGTAGGACGATAGTATCCGCGTGGTTCGTGCACGCGACGGGGGCTCGGGGTGAGCGGCGTGAAACTTATGGGGCCCGGGAGGCCTGTCAAGGAGCGCTCAACCGTGGGGCAAGTCGGCCCAGGCCAACGAGTTCCTTGCACCGACGCACGGTCGCTTCGACCCATCGGGGCTGGTTCGTGTTCCCCAACTCTCCTAGCTTGCGAACATGACGCCCACCGTCGCGCCCGCGTCGCACGATTCGAAGGCCGCGCAGCGCATCGTCCGCGGCGCGTGCCCCCACGACTGCCCCGACACCTGCGCCATGCTCGTCACGGTGGAGTCGGGGCGTGCCGTGCGTGTCGCGGGAGACCCGGAGCATCCATTCACGCGCGGCTTCCTCTGCGCGAAGGTCAACCGGTACGTCGAGCGCACGTATCACGAGGACCGGCTGCTCCATCCGATGCGCCGCGCCGGCCCGAAAGGTTCAGGAAAATTTGCGCGAATTTCGTGGGACGAAGCGCTCGACGAGATCGCGACGCGCCTGAACGAGATCCGGAATTCCGCACGACGGCCCGCAAGCGATCCTGCCGTACTCGTACGCGGGCACGATGGGCATCGTGCAGGGATCGTCGATCGACCGCCGGTTCTTCCACTCCATCGGCGCGTCGAAGCTCGACCGCACGATCTGTTCGACGCCGGGAAAGATCGGGATGCAGATGACGGTCGGCGCGAACGTCGGCGCCGACCCGGAAGGGATTCCGGAGAGCGATCTCGTGTTGCTCTGGGGAACCAACACGCTGACGTCGAATCCGCACCTGTGGCCGTTCGTGCTCGAGGCCAAAGCGCGCGGCGCGCCGATCATCGTCATCGATCCGATCCGCACGCGCACCGCCGCGCAGTCCGACGAATGGATCGGGCTCCGGCCGGGAACCGACGCCGCCCTCGCCCTCGCGATGATGCACGTCGTCCTCGAGCGCGGCCTCCAGGACGACGACTACATCGCGCGCTACACGACCGGCATCGACGCGCTGCGCGAGCGCGCGCGCGAGTACACGCCCGAACGCGCGTCGAGAATCACCGGCGTCGCGCCCGAGGTGATCGTTTCACTCGGCGAACGCTACGGCCGCGCGAAGGCCGCGTTCATCCGCGTCAACTATGGATTGCAGCGGCACGGCGGCGGCGGAATGGCCGTGCGCACGATCGCGTGTCTGCCCGCGCTCACCGGACACTGGCGGCGAGCCGGCGGCGGCGTGCAGTTGTCGTCCAGCGCAAAACTTCAAGTTCAACACCGCGCTTGTCGAGCGACCCGACCTCTCGCCGCCGGTGCGCACGATCAACATGATCCGCCTCGGCGAGGCGCTCACGACGAAGGACGCGGGAGTCGGCGGGCCGCCGGTGCGCGCGCTGGTCGTCTACAACTCGAACCCCGGCGCCGTAGCGCCCGACCGCAACGCCGTGCTCGCCGGCATGCGCGCGCGACGATCTGTTCACCGTCGTGCTCGAGCATTTTCAGACCGACACCGCCGACTACGCGGACATCGTTCTTCCCGCGACGACGCAGCTCGAGCACTGGGACCTGCACCTTTCGTACGGCCACCACTACGTCACGCTGAACCAGCCGTCGGTCGATCCGCTCGGCGAGTCGCTGCCGAACAGCGAGATCTTCCGCCGCATCGCGGCCCGCATGGGGCTCGACCGATCCATCGCTGCGCGACGACGACCTCACGCTCATTCGGCAGGCGCTCGACTCGACGAGCGAGAAGATGGCCGGGGTGACGTTCGAAACGCTGATCGAACGCGGCTGGATGCGGCTCAATCTGCCCACAGCCGTATCTGCCGTTCGACGAAGGGCGGATTCCTCACGCCGTCCGGCAAGTGCGAGTTCTACTCGCCGCGCCTGGAGAAAATGGGGCTCGACCCGGTGCCGACGTTCACCGCGCCGTACGAATTCCCCGACGACGTGCCGGAGCTCGCCGGCCGCTATCCGCTGACGCTGATTTCCTCGCCGGCCCATCAGTTCCTGAATTCGACTTTCGTGAACATCGGGCGCTGCGGCGCGGCGCCCGCGAGCCGGAATGCCTGCTGCACCCGGTCGATGCCGAGCGAACGCGGCATCGGCGTCGGCGCGCGCGTCGTCGTGCACAA
Source organism: uncultured Gemmatimonadaceae bacterium (assembly GCA_963789315.1). GTDB lineage: Bacteria > Gemmatimonadota > Gemmatimonadetes > Gemmatimonadales > Gemmatimonadaceae > JAQBQB01. The sequence continues at coordinate 833,078 of CAWBKI010000016.1, forward strand.
CGACCGCGGCGCGTTCACCGCGGTGGCCCGCGTCGAGGACTCGATCCGCCCCGGCGTGGTCTGGGCCCCGTCGATCTGGTGGGGCAAGTTCGCCGCGGACGGCGCCAACGCGAACCAGACCACGTCGCAGCGCGAGACCGACCTCGGGCACGGGCCGGTCTTTTACGACAACCTCGTGGAAGTGGGGCTGGCCGACTAAAAGCCCCGGCTCGCGCTCTTGCGCAGCCTTCGTCTAGTCCCCTTGATTGAACAAGGACCGCGATGGTCGCGGGCCCTCATTTGCTGCAATCGGAGATTGTCGTGCAGGCGCATCCAGAGACCCTCGGCGCCCTCAAGCGCTCCCCCTACGGCGTCCCCGACCGGGCGTTTCGCTCGGTCAAGGACGAAATGCGACAGCAACCTCCTCGAGCGCCTCTGTCAGCGAGGCCGGGGCCGTTGTTCGCCGGTGTGATCGGATACGAAGACACCGTCATGCCGCAACTCGTGAACGCGATGCTGTCGCGCCACAACTTCATCCTGCTCGGCCTGCGCGGACAGGCGAAGTCGCGAATTCTGCGCGCGCTCGTCAGCCTGCTCGACGACGCGCTGCCGATCGTCGCCGGCAGCGAGGTCAACGACAATCCGTTCGCCCCGATCTCGAAGTACGCGCGGAACCTCCTCACCGAAGCGGGCGACGACACGCCGATCGCCTGGGTCGGCCGCGAGAATCGTTACGTCGAGAAGCTCGCGACGCCGGACGTCACGATCGCCGACCTGATCGGCGATCTCGACCCGATCCGCGCCGCTCGCGGCGGACACATGCTCTCCGATGAGCTGACGATCCACTACGGGATGCTCCCACGCGCGAACCGCGGCATCTTCGCGCTGAACGAGCTGCCCGGATCTCGCCGGCAAGGTGCAGGTCGGATTGTTCAACGTCATGCAGGAAGGCGACGTCCAGATCAAGGGCTATCCGATCCGCCTTCCGCTCGACGTGCAGCTCTGCTTCACGGCGAACCCCGAGGACTACACGGCGCGCGGCAAGATCATCACGCCGCTCAAGGATCGCATCGGCAGCGAGATCGTCACGCACTATCCGGAGACCGTCGAGCTGGGCATGGACATCACGCGCCAGGAGGCGTGGGTCAAGCGCGACAGCCGCGCCGTTCGCGTCCCGGACTTCATCGCCGAGCTGATCGAGCGCATCGCGTTCGAGGCGCGCAACGATCGCCGCATCGACAAGCGCTCGGGCGTGTCGCAGCGCATGCCGATCACGGTCATCGAGAACGTCGTCTCCAACGCCGAGCGGCGCGCCATCGTCTCCGGCGACGCCGACATCGTGCCGCGCGTGTCCGACATCTACGCCGCGCTCCCGGCGATCACCGGCAAGATCGAGCTGGAGTACGAGGGTGAGCTGGTCGGCGGGCCGGCGATCGCGCGCGAGCTGATTCGGCGCGCCGCGGACGCGCACGTTCCACGATCGCGCGGGCGGCGTGAACATCGACGACATCATCATGTGGTTCGACGAGGGCGGCGCCCTGCAGGTGGCCGACGACGCGCGCGCCGAGGTCGCGCTCGAGGGGTTCGATATCGTCCCGGACCTCACGCGCATCGTCAAGCACGTCGGGCTCGCGGCCGAAGACGACCCCGGTACGGCGGTCGCCGCGTGCGAGCTGGTGCTCGAGGCGCTCGTCGCGCGCAAGAAGATCTCGCGCAGCGACGGCGGCCAGTACGGCCGCGCCGCGCCTGAACCGCGCCGGCGGCCGAACCAGGATCTCTTCGGTGGCGGCCCGAGCTGACGCATCGCGCCGCGCCACGGTCCGGCGCGCCGAGCCGAGCGATCTCGCCACGGTCGTCTCGCTGCGTCTCGCGCTGCTTCGTGAGTACGGCGACCATCCGCTCTACGCCGAGCTTCACCACGACGTCGTCGATCGCGCGTTCGATCTCTACCACGCGCAGATCGTCGCCGCCGACGAGCGGCTCTTCTCGCCGAGCTCGGCGGCGAGGCGGTCGGCATTCTCCGCGCCGCCGACGTCCGCGGATCGTCGCTCGTGCTGCCCGAGCGGTATTGCTACGTCTCCTCCGTCTACGTGGTGCCGTCGGCCCGGCGCCGTGGCGTGATGCGCGCGCTTGTGCGCGCCGCCGAGGCGTGGTGCGACGAGCGCGGGCTGGGCGAGATGCGGCTGCACAACGCATCGTCGTCGCGCGTCGCCGTCGCGGCGTGGAGCGCGCTCGGCTTCGAGGTGGTCGAGCAGGTGCGGCGGCGAGTCGTCCGCGCGCCCGCCGACTCGCACGACGAACGAGAGCTCGCGTCGCAGACCGCTCCCGCGCGCTGAATGCCCGTCATCACGATCTCGCGGATGTACGGCTCCGGCGGATCGGAAGTGGCACAACGAGTCGCCGCGGCGCTCGGCTGGTCGCTCGTCGACAACGACATCGTCGACGCGATCGCCGAACGTTCGGGTCTGACGCGCGCCGAAGTGAGCGCGCAGGACGAGCGGGTGCCGTCGCTCGTGGAACGCCTCGCCTCGGCGCTGTCGCTCGGGTCGCCCGAGATGCTGCCGCCGATTCCGACCGGCCCGGTCGAGACGACGGAAGAACGAATCATCGCGGTGACGCAGCGCGTCATCGAGGAGGCGGTGCAGGCCGGGCCGGCGGTGTTCGTCGGGCGCGGCGCGCAGTGTCTTCTCGCCGAGCGCGAGGACGCCGTGCACGTGTTCTGCTACGCGCCGCGCGCCGCGCTACGCAAGTACGCGATGGACACCTTCAAGGTCGGGCCAGACGAAGCCGACACGATGGTCGCCGAGCAGAACAAGCAACGCGAGCAGTACGTTCGCCGGCATTGGAATCGCAACTGGCTCGCCCACGAGAACTACCACCTGTGCCTGAACACGGCGTGGCTGGGGCTCGACGGCGCCGCGGATCTCGTCGTGGATGCGGCGCGCAAGCAGTTCGCGCGGGCGGCCGCGGCTCCGCCGCTCTACTGACGCCGTCGCGTGCGGGACTCAGACGTCTCGCAGCTCGTTTCCGCGCTCGAAGGCGAAGTACGAATAGACCAGGAGAATCGCCGCGCCGCCCCCGATCGCCCACGGCGTGCCGATCACGTGGGCGACGCTTCCGGCGATGAACGAGCCGATGACCGACGAGAGACCGACGACGACGAACGAGTAGGCGGCCATCAGCCGCCCGCGCAGCTCGTTCGGGACGATGTGCTGGAGCGTCGAATTGCAGACGGCGCTCGTCACGATCATCGTGAATCCGACGCCGAGGAGGATCGGGTACGCGGCACCGGCCGAGCGCACCAGCGCGAACGCGATGAGGAGTCCGGAGTAGACGTACGCGGTGATCGCGAGCAACCGCATGCGATTGAAACGGTCGCCGATCGCGGCCAGCCAGAGCGCCCCCGACACGCCTCCGACGCCGACGCACGCCAGCATCGCGCCGTAGCCGCCGGCGGTGAGCCCGAGGTGATCGCGCGCGACGACCGGCATCAACGTGAGGTACGGGACGCCGAGGATCGAGTAGACGGTCACGAACTTCATGAGCGCCGCGATGGACGGAGTGTCGCGCATGAACAACACGCCTTCGCGGATGCCCTCGAACGGCGACACGACGTGTTGCGGGGGCGTCCACTCGGGAAGCCGGATCAGCATCAGGCCGCCCAGCACCGCGAAGTAGCTCACCGCGTTGACGCCGAAACACCACGCCAGGCCGAGGCCGGCGATGAGCGCGCCGCCGATGCTCGGGCCGACGACGCGCGCGATGTTGAACCCGCTCGAATTGAGCGCGATCGCGCCGGGAAGATCTTCGCGGCCGACCAGCTCGACGACGAAGGATTGCCGCGCCGGGATCTCGAACGCGTTGATCACGCCGTTGATCGTCGCGAGGATGAGGAGCCACGCGATCGTGATGTGATGGCTCCAGGTGAACCACCAGAGCGCGCACGCCTGGAGGCAAAACGCGATCTGGCCGATCTTGACGAGGCGGAGCTTCTCCACGCGGTCGGCGAGGACGCCGGCGTACAGCGAGAGCGCCAGGACGGGCAGCGACCCCGCCGACGCCACGACGCCGACGAGGAAGGCGCTATTGGAGAGCTCTAACGCGAGCCATCCCTGCGCCATCGTCTGCATCCACGTACCGATGAGCGACACGGTCTGGCCGATCCAGAACAGCCGGAAGTTCCGGTGGCGTTGCAGCGTCTGGAACGGATTGAGCGACGAGACGACGGCGCTCGCCGCCGGAGTGAGCACCGCGGCGGACGGCTGTGCGGCGCGGCGGGCTGGCGGTGCGGTCGTCGGATCGGGCACGATCGAAAAATACAGCCGCCGGTCCGCGAATTGGCGGCGCACGCGATATCCCGTTTGTTTCCGTTGTCGTGACACACGGAAACAAACGGAGAAAGCCCAACGACGAGGTCATTGATGACTAAGGCATTCGACAGGGCCATCTGGTTGTCGGTCTCGTTGGCGGCGAGCGCCCTCGCCCAGCAGCCATCGCCGGCTGCTTCGCCGTTCAATTGCCGGTTCGTGATGATTCCGGCCAGGGACGGCGTTCACCTCAACACCAGCATCTGTGAGCCGCGCGGCTCGCATTCGGCGTTGCCGATCCTGATGACGCGCACGCCCTACGGCATCGCGGGCGACACCGTCGTGTCACCGTCCAGCCGGTTCCTCGCCGCCGACGGCTACGTCTTCGTCACGCAGGACATCCGCGGCCGCTATCGCAGCGAGGGCCAGTTCTATATGAATCGGCCGCTGCACGATGCGCGCGACGCCAAGGGCACCGACGAGAGCACCGACACGTACGACACGGTCGATTGGCTCATCAAGAACGTGGCGAACAACAACGGGCGCGTGGGCGTTTTCGGCGTGTCGTATCCCGGATTCCTCGCGACGATGGCCGGCATCAACCCGCATCCGGCTGTCAAGGCGATATCCCCGCAGGCGCCGATGACCGATACATGGATGGGGGATGACTTCTTCCATCAAGGCGCGTTTCGCCTGTCGTACGGCTTCGAGTACGCCAGCGATCTCGAGCTGAGCAAGGATCAGTCGATGCCGTCGCCGATCTCGCACTGGGACACGTACGACTGGTATTTGGAGCTCGGGCCTCTGGCGAACGCGGACGCCAAGTACTTCCACGGACGCGTCCCGACCTGGCAGGCGTTCACGCAGCATCCGAGCTACGACGCATACTGGCAGGCTCGCGCCGTCGAGAGAGATCTCAAATCACCCAGCGTTCCGACGCTCACCGTGGGCGGCTGGTGGGACCAGGAGGATCGCTGGGGTCCGCTGGCGACGTACAAGGCGCTCGAACCGGGTGACACGAAGCACTGGAACTTCCTGGTCATGGGACCGTGGAACCACGGCGGATGGCGCAACGAGGCGCGCGCGATGCCGGTCGTCGATCCCGGCACCGCCGACGCGTTCATGCGCGACGTCGAGGCGCCCTGGTTCGCGTATTGGCTGCACGACAAGGGAAGCATGAGCGAGCCGACGGCGTATCTCTACGACGCCGGCGCCAAGCGTTGGCGCTCCTTCGACACGTGGCCGCCGAAGTCCGGCGCCTCGGACCGGAAATTGTACCTCCACTCGAACGGAACACTTTCGTTCGACGCGCCAAACTCGGAAGCGGCGCAGTACGACCAGTTCGTCTCCGATCCCGCGCATCCGGTGCCCTATCGGCCGCGTCCTGTCGAGCAGACGTACGATCCGCGCGGTTCGCGCTGGCGCACGTGGGAGACGCAGGACCAGCGCTTCGTCCAGGGTCGACCCGACGTGCTCACGTGGGAGTCGGCGCCCCTGACGGAAGACGTGACGATCGCCGGCGACGTCGTCGCGCACATCGTCGCGTCGACGACGGGACAAGACGCGGATTGGGTCGTGAAGCTCGTCGATGTTTTCCCGGACAGCGTGCCGAGCCATTGGGACTGGGGCGGCTACCAGCTGATGGTCGCGCACGAGATCATGCGCGGCCGCTACCGCGAGGGATTCACGACGCCCAAGCCGATTCCGTCGAACACGCCGCTTCCATTCACGGTCGACCTCCACCAACAGACGTACACGTTCGCTAAGGGCCATCGCATGATGGTCCAGGTGCAGAGCACGTGGTTCCCGCTTTACGATCGGAATCCGCAGACGTGGGTGCCGAACATCTTCCAGGCGAAGGCGAGCGACTTCAAGGCGGAGACGCACCGCGTGTGGCACACTCCGCAACAGGCGTCGTACGTCGCGGTGACGGTATTGCGATGATCACTCGGCCCGTAGCGCGATGTTCGGATCGACCCTCGCCGCTCGCGCCGCAGGCACCACGCTCGCGACCAGCGCCACGACGATCATGATCGCGGACACGACCGCGTACGCCACCGGATCCTTCGCCGACTCGCCGTAGAGCAGCGGCTGAATCCAACGCGCCGCGGCGAGCGCAACGAGCACACCAAGCCCGACGGCCGCGGCGACGAAGCCGAACCCTTGCCGCGCAACGATCGCGAGAACGTCGCGCGAGCGCGCGCCGAGCGCGATCCGCACGCCGATCTCGTGGCGTCGCTGGGCGACGTCGTACGCGATGACGCCGTAGAGGCCGACCGTGGCCACGACGAGCGCGAGGAGACCAAACGTCGTGAACAACACTGCGCCGAGGTGCCACGAGCGTCGCGAGATGTCCACCAGCTCGGCGAGCGGGCGCACGATGACGAAGCCGTCGCCCGGCATGGCCGATTGCAGCGCGCGTCGAACACGCTCCGGGCCGTCCGTCACCGACGGCGCAACACGCACCAAGATCGTAGTCGCCCAGCCGGGATTGGCTTGATCCACCGGGATGTAATACATGTAGCGCTCTTCGTCCGTGACGGTCTGCATCGCCGCGTCTTCGGCGACGCCGACGACCGTGCTGCACGGTGGCTGAGTTTCCGGATGCAGCGCATCCCACGCGACGTGAATGCACTGGCCGATTGGATCCTGGTTCGGCCACAACGCGCGCCCCATCGCCTGGCTCACGACCGCCACGCGCGGCGCCCCTGCGCGGTCCGACGCGTCGAACGCGCGCCCGCGCACGATCCGCGTCCGCATGACGCTGAAATAGTCGGGCGTCGACATTTGATAGTTGAACCGGCCGAGTCGGGCGATGGAGTCGATCCCCGGCACCGTCAGGTACGCGGTGTTGGTGCTGTACAGGTGGCTGTTGACGCGAGCCGCCGATTCCACGCCGGGAATCGCCTTCGCCGCATCGAGCAGACGTCGGCGCACGGCGACGCCCGTCGTGCTGTCCATCTGCAGTCCGCGGAAGTCGAATATTGTCTCGACGACGTTGTCCGCGTCGTAGCCGAGCGGAATCGAGACCACACGCGTCAGGCTGCGAACGAAAAGCGCCGCCCCAATGAGGAGAACGACCGAAAGCGCGCCTTGCGCGACAAGCAACGTCGATCGCAAGCGAGAGTGCTGCGTGACGCCGGCGCGCGCGCCGGACTTGAGCGAACCGGCGAGATCCGATCGCGTCGCGAGAATCGCGGGGCCGACGGCGACGAGAAGCGCCGAGACGCACGCGCAGGCGGCCGCTGCTCCGATCGTCCGCCAATCCGCGATCAGACCGCCGTCTGGGCCCGTCACCTGAAGGAAGAGGAGACGTTGGACGGCGACCCCCGCCCACTGCGCCGCCAGCAATCCGGCGGCGCAGCCGAGTGCGGCGAGCAGCGCACCCTCGACGATGAACTGCGCCACGAGCCGCCGGCGGCTCACTCCGAGGGCGAGTCGCACGGCGATCTCGCGACGCCGGCGGAGCACTCGCGCGAACATCAGGTTCGCGACGTTGGCGCACGCGATCAGCAACACGATGGCCGCGACGCCCGCCACCCACAGCAGCACGCGCGACTCGAGCCCCGCATCGGGCGCGGCCCACGACCGCAACGAACCCTCGAGGGCGCGCGGCCTGGCGAGCGAGTCCGGCGTCATCCGCGGATTGAGCGGTCGCTGCGCATTCCGGCTCTGAACGAACGCGTTCGTGAGATCGGCGGCCGACGCGGCGTCGGAGACGCCGGCGCGCCGCCGGACGATGATCTCCGTCCAATCCCACGTGTACGTCGTGAGATAGTTCGCCGCGGCTACCGGATTGACGTTCGCGGGGATCGTCGTGATCGGGACGAATAGGTCGGGCTCAGCGCCGTTGTTCGCCGTTCCAACGAATCCCTTGGGAGCGACGCCGATGACGGTGTACTTCGCGAGCCCGATCTGGAGCGACTCGCCGACGACGTTTCGCCCGCCGAACTCCGATTGCCAGAGCGGGTACGCCAGCACCGCGACGCGCGTCCCGTTCGGTGCCTCGTCTTCGCTGGAGTTGAAGTAGCGCCCGCGCACCGGCGGCGCGTCGAAGAGATCGAAGAACGACGCGCTCACGCCGTCGACGTGGCGGACGTGCGTGTTCTGTCCGGTGCCGACCGCCAAACGCCATTCCGAGACCGCGGTGATTTGCGAGAATGATCGCGACGCGCGCGCGATGTCGAGATAGCGCGTGTACGGCATCGTCGCGTAGGTGAACGTGCGCCCTCTCCCCGTCGTGCGCAGGTAGACGCGGTGCACTTCGCTCGGCGCGCGCATGTAGGCGTACGGCCGGAACATGAGCCGGTCGATGATCGAGAACATCGTCGTGTTGGCGCCGATGCCGAGCGCCAGCGTGACGACCACGGTCGCGGTGAAGCCCGGAGAACGACGAAGCCCGCGCACGGCGTAGCGCAGGTCGTGCAGCAATGCGTCGAGGGCGGGAAACCCCCAAGCGTCACGACTGGCCTCGCGCGCCCGCAGCGTACTCCCGACCTGCCGGCGCGCCTCGGCACGCGCGTCGGCGGCGTTCATGCCGTCGTGCTCCAGATCGCGGGCGAGCGACTCGGCGTGAGCGCTCAATTCGCCCGACAGCTCACGCTCGAGCTCGCGACGACGGACCCACGCCGCGGCGCGGCGCCAGAATTCGCCCAGCGTCACGATTCCGCTCCCTTGAGCACTCGCATCGTCGCCGCCACAGATCGTTGAAACTCGGTCTCCTCTTGGCCGAGTTGGCGTCGCCCGGCGGCGGTCAGGCGGTAATAGCGCGCGGTTCGTCCGGTCGGCGACTTCTTGAGCTCGGAGGTGATCCAGCCTTTCGCCTGCATCCGTTGGAGCGCGGGATAGAGCGAGCCTTCCTCGACGCGCAACGCGTCGCGCGACAGGCGCTTGATGTGCTGGGCGAGCCCGTATCCGTGGAAGGGGCTCGCCGACAGCGTCTTGAGGATGAGGAGGTCCAGCGTACCGGCGAGGACCTGGGAGCGCGGATCGTCCATGGTGGTCGGGCCTATGGTTGTCACGTCTAGGTATACGTCGGACACCGCGGCTGATCAAATGGTTGGTGATCGTGCGGAGAACTGGGACGGGTGCGGCGACGGGGTACGGAGACACGGGACGGGTGCGGTGGCGGAGTGCGGAGACCTGGGCGGGTGCGAAGGCGTTGGACCGGGCGACGACGCACCCCGTCTACCTACCTGTCTCAGCTGTCCGCACGCCGCCTCCTCACTCGTTCCAGTTCTCCGCACTCCGCCTCCGCACTCGTCCCCCCGGGGCCCGTGGCACCACGGCGGTTCGCGACGTATCCTGAAGTATGCGGTTCCATACCTACACCAAGTTCAGCCCCGAGCTCGCCGACGCGGTCGACCTGCAGTCGCTGCTCGACAAGCTCGCCGACTTCCTGCTGCAGTCGGGCTTCGCCGGCGGCGACAACCAGTCGTACTACGGCTGGGATACCGGCGACGAGCAGAATCGCTCGCTCGACGCGCTCAAGCAGGCGATCCTCGACGCGCTGATGGAGAGCGGCCAGTTCACGCCCGAGATGCTCGAAGCGCTGCGCGGCGGCGACGATTCGACGAGGGCCAGGCCAAGCTCGCGCAGCTGCTCGACCAGCTCGTCCAGCGCCTGATCGACGAGGGCTACCTCAACGTCGAGAACGCGCCGCAGATGCCGGCCGGCCACCAGCCCGTCACCGGCCCGGGCGGCCTCGCCCAGGCCGCCGCGCGCGACGTGCAGTTCAACCTCACCGACAAGGGCATCGACTTCCTCGGCTACAAGACGCTGCGCAACCTGCTCGGCTCGCTCGGCAAGTCGAGCTTCGGCAGCCACGACACGGCGTATCTCGCGACCGGCATCGAGGCGGACGGGTGGAGCAAGCCGTACGAGTTCGGCGACGTGCTGAACCTCGACGTCAACGAGACGCTCAAGAACTCGCTCGCGCGCACCGGCAAGATCGACGTGCCGATGGACCTCGACTACCGCGACCTCATGGTGCGCCAGGCCGAGTATCGCTCGTCGTGCGCCACGGTGCTGATGCTCGACTGCTCGCACTCGATGATCCTCTACGGCGAGGACCGCTTCACGCCGGCCAAGAAAGTCGCGCTCGCGCTCACGCACCTCATCCGCACGCAGTTCCCCGGCGACACGCTCAAGGTCGTGCTCTTCCACGACTCGGCCGAGGAGATTCCGCTCGCGACGCTGGCCACGGCGCAGGTCGGACCGTACCACACGAACACCGCCGAAGGGCTCAAGCTCGCGCGGCGGCTGCTGCTGGCGCAGAAGAAGGACATGCGGCAGATCGTCATGATCACCGACGGCAAGCCGAGCGCGCTGACGATGCCCAACGGGCAGATCTACAAGAACTCGATCGGGCTCGACACGACGGTCATCGCGCAGACGATCCGCGAGGTCGCCGACTGCCGGCGCTCGGGGATCATGATCAACACGTTCATGCTCGCCCGCGACCGCGCGCTCGTCGAATTCGTGAAGCGCGTGTCCGAGATCAGCACGCGGCAAGGCCTACTTCACGACGACGATGACGCTCGGCCAGTTCATCCTGATGGACTTCCTCAAGCGGAAGACGCGAAAGGTCAGCTGAGCTAGATCTCGCGCGCCAGCACTCGGCGCAGCAGCCCGACGTCCATGTTGCCGCCGCAGAAGACGATGCCGACTCGCTTTCCGGCGAGTCGGTCGGCGAGCTTCGGGAGCGCGGCGAAGCCGATCGCGCCCGAGCCTTCCACGAGATTGTGCGTCTCGGCGACGATCGTGCGCAGCGATTCCGCGATCTCGGCGTCCGTGACCGTCACGAATCCGGCGAGCCCTTCCTGCAGCGCGGGGAACGTCAGGTCGTACGTCGTGCGCGTGGCGACGCCTTCGGCGAACGTGTCGGCGACAGGCGTCGTGAGACGCTTGCGTGCGTGCCACGAATCGTGAATCGCGCTGGCGCCCGCCGCCTGCACGCCGTAGACCTCGAGCGCGGGCGACAGCACGCGCGCGACAGTCATCGCGCCGACGGCCTGCGACCCGCCGCCCGTGGCGATCACGAGAGCGTCGAGGTCCGGCTCCTGCGCGAGAATCTCGAGCGTCATGGTCGCGGCGCCGGCGACGACGCGGGGGTCGTTGGTCGAGTGCGCGATCACGCGCCCTTCGTTGGCGGCGATGCGCTGCATCACGCCGACCGCTTCGTCGTAGTCGCGCCCTTCCTCGACAACCGTCGCGCCGAGCGCGCGCATCGCGGCGTTCTTGTCCGGGTTGTTGGCCGCCGGCACGCAGACGGTGACGCTCACTCCGGCCAGTTGGCCGCCGTACGCGATTCCCTGCCCGTGGTTGCCCGTCGACGCCGCGACAACGCCGCGGCGCCGCTCGTCGGCGTCGAGCGCGGTCATGAACGACAGGCCGTTCCGGATCTTGAACGAGTTCGTCGGCTGGTGGTTTTCGTGCTTCACGAACAGGTCGATGTCGTGACCGACGAGCGCCGCGAGGCGCGGGTACCGGCGAAAAGCAGTCGGCGACAGATAGCGGCCGATGCGGTCGCGCGCTGCTTCGACGTCGTCGTAGGTGATCGGCCAGACGCCTTTTTCGGTGTGCGGTGTGGCGGTCATTGTGGAAGCGATGTCGAGACCAACATTGAAGTGAGCGCGACGATCACGACGCCGACGACGAGCTCGGCGGACGCACTGCGGCCGAAGCGGCGTCGCGTGTCGTTCGTCCATTCGGGAGTGACGACGCGCCGCCAGTGATATGCGCCGAACGCGAGCGCGATAAGCACGAAGATGAGCTTTCGGAACAGCCAACTGCCGTAGTCCGTCGTCCAAAGCGCGTTGAACGCCGGCAATCGAAGAAACGCGGCAATCACGCCACTGAGGACAACGAGGATCACGCCGTCCACCGCGGCCGTGTGGTAGGCGCGCGTCAGCGACGATCCCACCCGCGGCGCGTCCGCCGGATTCATGCGGCCCAGCGCCGGCAGTCCCACGCCTACCATGAGGAAGAGCGTGCCGATCCAGGCTCCGGCGCCGAGGACGTGGGTCACGTCGGTGGCGATCGAGAGCGCTGGGTGACGCAGCGCGGCGGCGTGGCCGGTGAGCGCCTCGCTCACGCAGATGAGCACGGCGGCGAGAGCGACGACGAACCACCCACGCGTCGATCGCGCCGCGCCGAACAGGCCGAGCAGCGCGATGACGGCGCCGATCGCCCCCGTCAACCAACCGTGTCCCCAGCGCGTGTCGGTGATCACCGTCATCACCGCCGCGACGGGCGAGCTGGAACCGGCGACGAGTTGCGATTGGAGCGCGACGCGTGCGACGGTGGTCACCGCGAACAGCGCGACCGCCGCGAACGCGACTCGTCGAGTGCGCGAGGCGACGTCGAGCGAGGCGTCGTCTGGAAGCGCCGATTCGGGAAGAACGGCGAGTCTGAAGACGGCCGCGCCGATCAGCAGCAGCAACGCGACAAACTCCGCCCAGCGTATCGGCGCCGGCGTCGACGCGGCTTGCGGTGCGGCGGTCTGCGGACTTGGGGCCACCGGAGTGACGGTCACACTTGGTGCCGGCGCCGGCGGCGCACCGCGCGCGGCGACGCGGAACGAGAAGTTGCCATTCGTCGCGTGTCCGTCGGACGCGGCGGTGCGCCATACTACGGAATAGCGCCCCGGCACCAACGGCCGAGTGATCGCCAGCGTCACACCGTTCTGCTCGACGCTCGTCGGTGCACCGAGTGGAATCGCCACGCCCGGCGGAATCGAGCAGCTGAATCGTCGTGAAGCGCGGCTCCGGCCGCTCGGAGAACCAGAGCCCCAGCGTCGTCGGCGCCGAGTCGACAACCGCGTTCGCCGCCGGGGAGCTTCTGACGAGGTGGGCGTGCGCGAAAAGGAGGGCCGGCGTGGCCAAAACCATGAGCGCCGCCGAAATCGCGGCGATTGGATGGCGAAGCAATCTCTGGAGTTGCACGCCCAAAGATCGATGGCGAGCGTGTCCGGCGCAAACGGGCGCCGGGCGCGGCATTCGAGGGCCGTCTTCGCCGACGTTGCCCGCATCGCGATGGGCGGACGTACATTTCGCGGCCACTCGACCGATCCCTCGCCCGTTTTCGATGCTCTCGTTCACTTCGATCCTGCTGCTCGGATTCGTGCTCGGCATGCGTCACGCGACCGATCCGGATCACGTCGTCGCCGTCACGACCATCGTGAGCGACGAGCGCTCGCTCTGGCGCGCGAGCGCCATCGGCGCGGTGTGGGGCGTCGGGCACAGCATCACGATCCTCGCCGTGGGCGGCGCGATCGTCGTCTTTCGCCTGGTGATTCCGCCGCGACTCGGACTCCTGCTCGAGTTCTGCGTCGCGGTGATGCTGATTCTTCTCGGCATGCTCACGCTGAGCGGCCGGCGCGTCGGCTCGGCGACGAACATGGCGCGTCCTCTCGTCGTGGGGATCGTGCACGGGCTCGCGGGGTCGGCGTTCGTCGCGCTACTCGTTCTCGCCGCGGTGCCGGGGGCGATGCTTCAGCTCCTGTACTTGGCCCTGTTCGCCGTGGGCACCATCGCCGGGATGGGGGTGATCACGATGGTGGTCGCGCTTCCATCGGCCGTTACGGCGCGCCGCTTCGTCCGCGCGCAGAGCTATTTGCGTGTGGCGAGCGGTCTGGCGAGTCTCGTCTTCGGCGTCGTGCTCGTTCAACGCGGTGTCTCGCAGGGATTGTTCGGCGCGGTGCCGCACTGGACGCCACAATGACGAGGGGGGCCGCCGCACGCCGGGAATTCAGCCGGCGGCTGCGGCGCTGGTACACGCGCAACGCGCGCGATCTACCGTGGCGCCGAACGCGCGACCCATACGAAGTCCTCGTCTCGGAGCTGATGTTGCAACAGACGCAGGTCTCGCGCGTCGTCACGTACTATGGCGAATTCCTGGAGCGCTTTCCGACGCTGCACGACGTCGCGCGCGCGACGCCCAGGCGAGTCATGGAAGCGTGGGACGGCCTTGGGTACTACGCCCGAGCGCGCAACCTGCACCGGCTGGCGCGCGAAGTGACGGACCGCGGTCGCTCCCGCGGACGCCCGCTTGCCGGCGGACCTCGCCGAGCTCCGCGCGCTGCCGGGAATCGGCGCGTACACGGCGGGCGCGGTGTCGTCGTTCGCCTACGAACGGCGCGCGGCACTGGTCGACACGAACGTGGCGCGGGTCCTCAAGCGTGCTTTGGCGCCGTCGATCGACCCGAAGACTTCGGCAGGCCAGCGGCGGGCGTGGGCGCTCGCCGAATCGCTGTTACCCCGGACCGGACGCGCGACGTGGATGCACAACCAAGCGCTGATGGAGCTCGGTGCGCTCGTCTGCACGGCCCGCGTCGCCCATTGCGAACGTTGCCCAGTTCGTTCATTGTGCGCGTCGGCGGCGAAACCCGGCCGGGGCCGCCGGCGTACTAAGCGTGAAACGGCCGATCCAGTCCGTGGAGGCATCCCATGAATCATGACGCGCAGATCCTGTACATCATTTTTGTTTTCGCCGGTGTCATCACGGCGATGGGCTGCTTCACCGGGGTCCTAACGACCTGGATCAAGTATCGAGCGAAGAAGGTCGTGAACGCGGACCTCAACGCCCGCCTCGGCGACATCGGCGACCGGCTGGGGAAGCTCGACAATGCGGTGGACGCGATGGCGGTGGAGATCGAACGGATCTCCGAAGGCCAGCGATTCGTGACCAAGGTCCTCGCCGAGCGCGGCACGACACCAGCCCTGCCCGACGCGTCGCGCGCGGGCGGGTCCGCGCCGCGCCACTAGGCCCTAGATTTTAGCTCACGTGAGGCGGAGCCAGAGTGCCCCGCCCTGGGTCACTCTTGGAGATTCGTGAGCACATGAGCACCACACTGGCCGCGCCGACGGGAGCCGCCGCTCCGGGCGGAGGCGAGCTTCGCGCGACGGGAAATCTCGACATCAAGGATTCGCGCACCAGCAAATCCTACTCCGTTCAGATTCTCGAAGGCGGCGTGGAGGGCGATACGGCCACCCGCGCGATGGACCTGCGGCAGATCAAGACGTCGCCCGATGAATTCGGGCTCATGACGTACGATCCCGCGTTCATGAACACCGCGTCGTGTAAGAGCGCGATCACGTTCATCGACGGCGACAAGGGTATTCTCGCTACCGCGGATACCCCATCGAGCAGCTCGCCGAGAAAGCGACGTTTCTCGAGGTCGCGTGGCTGCTGCGGAACGGCGAGCTCCCGACGCAGACCGAGTACGACTCGTGGGTGCACGACATCACGTACCACACGTACGTCCACGAGAACATCAAGACGCTTCCTGCAGGGATTCCGCTACGACGCGCACCCGATGTCGATGCTCTGCGCGACGGTTGCCGCGCTGTCGTCGTTCTATCCCGAAGCGAAGAACATCCACGAGCCGTCGCAGCGGAACATCTCGATCATCCGCCTGCTGGCCAAGCTTCCGACGCTGGCCGCGTTCTGCTACCGCCACATCAAGGGATTGCCGTTCATCTACCCCGACAACGATCTGCGCTACGTCGAGAACTTCCTGTCGATGATCGCGCGGATGTCGGAGCCGAAGTACGAGGCGAACCCGGTGTTCGTGAAGGCGCTCGAAATTCTGTTCATTCTGCACGCCGATCACGAGCAGAACTGCTCGACGAACGCGGTGCGCGCCGTGGGATCGTCGCACGTCGACCCGTTCTCGGCGATCGCGGCCGGCGTCGCGGCGCTGTACGGGCCGCTGCACGGCGGCGCGAACGAGCAGGTGCTGCGAATGATCAACGAGATCGGCCACCCGAAGAACGTCCCCGCTTTTATCGACGAGGTGAAGGCGGGAAAGGGAGCCGGCTGATGGGCTTCGGGCATCGCGTGTACAAGAGCTACGACCCGCGCGCCAAGATCGTGAAGAAGCTCGCCGACGAGGTGTTCAAGCAGGTCGGCGTAGACAAGGACCTCGAGATCGCGCTCAAGCTGGAAGAGGTCGCGCTGCACGACGACTACTTCGTCTCGCGCAAGCTCTATCCGAACGTCGACTTCTACACGGGCCTGATCTACCGGTCGATGGCGTTTCCGACCGACTTCTTCACCGTGCTGTTCGCCGTCGCGCGAACCGCGGGCTGGCTCGCGCAGTGGGAAGAGATGCTGAACGACAAGGAGCAGAAGATCGCGCGGCCGCGGCAGATCTACACGGGTTACGGCGAGCGGCCGTTCACGTCGCGGTTGTCCAACCGGTTCCCGCCGGCCAAGAAGGACGCGATGAAGACGTGATCAAACCGGCTTGCCGCGCGCCAGCTTCATGACGGTTTCCCATTCCTTTGGCGTGACCGGCTGAACGGAGAGGCGGCCAAGCCGGACGAGCGCCATCGACGCGAGCGCGTCGACCTTCTTGATCTCGTCGAGTGAAACGGGGCGCGGCAACCGCTCGATGCCGCGTAGGTCCACCATGAACCAGGTCGGCGCTTCGGCCTTGCTCTTGGGATCATAGTGCGCGTCGTTGGCGTCGAACGCCGTCGAGTCAGGATACGCCTCGCGCGCGACCTCGGCGATGCCGACGATCGCCGACGGGTTCGCGTTGGAGTGGTAGAAGAAAACCCGGTCGCCCTTTTTCATCGCGCGCAGATGGCCGCGCGCGGCGAAGTTCCGCACTCCGTCCCAAAACGTCGTCCGGTCCGGCCGCGCCATCAGGTCGTCGAACGAGAACGTCCCGGGTTCGGACTTCACGAGCCAGTAGTTGGGCCCTTCGCCGCGTGAGGCCGGTTTCTTGGCGACAGGGCCTGCGCGCGGACTGACTTTCTTCTTGGCGGCCGGCTTTCGCGCCTTCGTGCTCTTCGCGGTTGCTTTTGGCATGGGGCGATGGGAGGCGGGGCGTTTGTTCGCTCTCCAGTCTACGAGATTTTGGTTTCGGCGGGCAATCCTCCGACGCGATGTTCTGCCGCTCGGGGTGGGACCTCGTGTCGCCTCGCGCCGCTCACCGCGCGCGCAGACCACTGAGGCCGCGGCGCGGTCCGCGATCGAGCCCCACGCGGAGTCGCGCCCACGCACGGAGGCAGCGCCGAGACGGCCCGGGGTCTGGAGCGCGAGCCGAGGCAATACTGCCCGGCTGTATCGGCAGTATTGCACTGGTCGCGCGGAAGACCTCGGGCGGCTCGGCGCGTGTGCGCCCGCGCGAAAGACTCGAAGCGCTCTGGCGCGTGATCGCGGCAGAAGCGGCTTGCTGGGCCATGGAGCGGCGTTCACCTTTCGCGCGTGAACATGGCGAGTGGTTTCGACGCCGTCGTCGGCGTCGTGAAGATTGCTTTGCTCGGCTTCGGCGGTCTCGTCGTCCTCGCCTGCCTCCTCGACTGGGCCGTTCGGGCTCGTCGAATCAGCCCGTTCAGCCGAACGGCGCGATTCGCCAGGGCGCGGATCGATCCGCTCATGGCGCCCGTCGAACGGGTGATCGTTCGCGCCGGCGGCGTTCCGTCGTCCGCGCCGCTCTGGATGGTCGTCGGCTACGCACTGTTGGGCATCCTTGTCGTGAGCGCATTGAATCTCCTCGGCGGAGTGATCGCGCAGGTGGCCTACGTGGCCCACGCGCCGCGCGCGCTGCCGATCTTGCTGGCCTCGTGGGCGTTTTCGCTGATTCGCCTGGCGCTGCTGGTGCGAGTCATCTCCTCGTGGCTGCCGATCTCGCCCTACTCGCGATGGGTCCGGTGGTCGTACATCTTGACCGAATGGATGGTCGCGCCGCTGCGCAAGCTGATTCCGACGCTCGGACCAATCGACATCACGCCTATCATCGCATGGCTCTTGCTCAGTTTGTTGCAGAGCCTCCTAGGCATTCCGTGAGCCCTTTGCGGGTCGAGGTATCGCAGGGTCGAGCTCGGTTGGCCGTCCGCGTCCAACCGCGCGCGCCGCGAAGTGAAATCGTCGGCGTTCACGGTGAAGCCTTGAAGGTTCGGCTTAACGCGGCGCCCGTGGACGGCGCGGCGAACGAGGAGCTCGTGAAATTGCTCGCTCACACCTTCGCAGTCGCGCGGCGAGCCATTAGAATTCTCGCGGGCGAACACTCGCGATCGAAGATCGTCGAGATCGAAGGAATCACGGACGGCGCGATTCGCGCCGTCGTCGAAGGCGGGGCTCGATGACGGTCTCGCCGCCGGGACAATGACGCAAATTCTCCTGATCGGTACAGAGACACCGCTGCTGGAAGGACTGGCGCAATCGTTCGCGGCGCTCGGGCTCACGACATCGGTCGTGCACACGCTGCACGAAGCACGCGAGACGGCGGCGCAGCAGGCGCCCCTGATCGCGATCGTCAGCCACACGCTCGCGGCGGAGTCGACCGGCGAGACGCTCAACGTTCCGCTGGCGCCCGGCGGCGCCCTCGTCCTGTATAGGACTGGTGCCTCGGGAACCGCGGCGCTGTCGCCGACGCTGCAGCGCGCGGTTCTCGCGGACCTCACGCTTCCACTCGAACGCAATCGTCTGATCGCGCTCGTGCAGCACGTCGGAGAGCGCGCCAAGACGACCGGTCGCGGCTTCGACGATTCGAGCCGCGAACGGCTGCCGCGCGCCTAGTCTCGCAGAGCACGCCCGACATGCGCGACCTGGCGACGACGCTGCGGACGGGTTTGCTCGCGCTAGCGCTGGGACCGCTCGCCGCTGTCACCGGGCACAGTTCGTTACAGCGTCCGGCGTCACCGCGCCTCCGAGTCATCGGAACGAACGACTTTCACGGCGCGCTGGAGCCACGTAAGGACGCGCGCGGTGTCCTGCGCGGCGGCGCGGCGGCGCTCGCCGCGACGATCGAACGTGCGGAAGCCGAGTGCTCGGCGCCCGACTGCCAGTGGATCCTTGTAGACGGCGGCGACGAATTCCAAGGGACGCTGGCGTCGAATCTCGCCTACGGCCGCCCCGTGTCGGGGATCTACAATCGCCTGGGCTATACCGCCGCCGCGCTCGGCAACCACGAATTCGACTGGGGAACCGACACGCTCCGCGCGCGGATGCGCGACGAGCACTACGACGTCCTCGCGGCGAACGTGCGCTTCACCGACGGGCGCGACGTGCCGTGGATCCGCGACGACACGATCGTCACGCGCGGCCCGTTCACGATCGGCATCATCGGCATCGTCACGCGATCGACCGCGACCGCGGCCAAGGCGAGCAACATCACCGGGCTCCGGTTCGACGACCCGGCACCGATCGTCGACAGTCTCACGGCCGACCTCCGACGGCGCGGCGCGAACACAGTGATCGTCCTCGCCCACGCCGGCGGATTCTGCGACGCCAACGGTTCGGGCGCCTGCAACGGCGAGATTTTCGAAATGGTGCGTTCGCTCAAGCAGCCCGTCGACGCCGTCGTCGCCGGCCATTCGCACTCGCTCGTCAACACCGTGATCAACGGCGTGCCGATCGTGCAGGCGTATTCGCACGGTTCAGCCATCGATGTGGTCGACATTCCCCTGGATCGATCGAGTCCGACGCAGCACGAGGTGCGCAACGTCTTTACCGATTCGATTCGCCCCGACGCCGCCGTGGCGAGCGACGTGAGCGCCGCGGTCTCCGCCGTCGCTTCGCGCGCCGGTGAGCAAGTCGCGACGATCGCCGAGGATCTTCCGTCGGCGGACGAATCGCCGCTGGGCGACCTCGTCGCCGACGCGATGCGCGCCGCGGGGCACGCCGATTTCGGGATGATGAACCACGGCGGCGTTCGCGCGCCGTTGCACAACGGACCCGCCAACTACTCGGACGTTTTCGAAGTGCAGCCGTTCGGCAACACGTTGTACAAGCTGACGGCGAAGGGCGCGGACATGCGGCGCTACTTCGAGCGCGTCGTGGGTGGCAGAAAGCCCAACGCGTGGCTGGGAGGCGTACACCTCATGTATGACCCCGCGCGGCCGGCCGGATCGCGAATCACGTCCGTCACCTTTGCCGACGGCCGACCGTTCGACGACACGGCGACGTACACGATCGTGATCAACGATTTCATGCTCACCGGCGGCAGCGGGCTCGGATTCCCGGGGCAGCCGATCTCGTCGCAGTCGGTCGACATCACAGACCTGGACGCGTTGATCGCATACCTCAGGGCCGCGCCTCAGCCGGTGCAGGCTCCGCGCGACGCGCGAATTCACGCGGTAGCCGCGAACGGTGCAACGAAATCGGGCTAGCCATCGTCCGTTGGGAGGGGTTAGACTACAAGGACAACCGTCCGTGGCGATTTTCGGCAACTTGCGGCCACGTTAAACATTCCGCTAAAACGCCAGCCCGAGCGCTAGCGTTGCGGGCATTTTTCTTTGTCGAACGGCATTTCGATGGCTGAAGAGACGTCCACCCGTACCGCGCAGCCGGCCCACGGCGCGACCGAGTCCGCGTACCTCGCGGCGGTCGCGCGTGGAGTCGTCGTGTTCGACGGCGCGATGGGGACGAACATTCAGCTCCATCACCCGACGGCCGAGGACTTCGGCGGCAAGTCGCTCGAAGGGTGCAACGACCACTTGGTCCTCACCCGCCCCGACATCATTCAGTCGATCCACGAGTCGTTTCTCGAGGTGGGATGCGACGTCGTCGAGACGTGCACCTTCCAGTCGACGCCCCACCGGCTGCGCGAGTGGGGCATCGGGGAAAAGACCCGGGAAGTGAACGTCGCCGCGGCCAGGATCGCGCGCGCCGCGTGCGACAAGTACGCGACGCCCGAACGGCCGCGCTTCGTCGCCGGATCGATCGGTCCGACGGGCCTGCTCCTGTCGAGCAGCGACCCGGTCCTGTCCAACACGACCTTCGAGGAGCTCGAGCGAAACTACTACGAGCAGGCAAAGTACCTCGTCGAAGGTGGCGTGGACGTCCTGCTCGTCGAGACAGCGCAGGACATCCTCGAGGTAAAAGCGGCGATCGCCGGATTCGAGCGGCTGTTCGATGAGATCGGACGCCGCGTGGCCATTCAGGCGCAGGTGACGCTCGACACGAGCGGCCGCATGCTGCTCGGCACCGACATCGCGAGCGCGATGACGACGTTGGAGGCGCTTCCCGTCGACGTGATCGGGCTCAACTGTTCGACTGGTCCTGAGCACATGCGCGAGCCGATCCGCTATCTCGCGGGGAACGCGTCGCGTCCTGTGTCGTGCATTCCGAACGCGGGTCTCCCGCTCAACACGGGCACCGGCGACGCGGTCTATCCGCTCGAGCCTGCGCCGATGGCCGACATGCTCGGCGAGTTCGTCGAGCAGTTCGGCGTTCGCATCGTCGGCGGCTGTTGCGGCACGAGGCCCGAGCATCTCGCCGCGATCGTCGACCGCGTGCGAGCCGGGGCCCGCGCGAAGACACCGGAGACGAAGCCGGCGCCCGCGGCCGGCAGCGTCCGCGGGTCGCGCGTTCCCCGCGCGTCGTCCGCGATGCGCGCGATCGACTTCGACCAGAACCCGAAGCCGCTGCTCATCGGCGAGCGCGTGAACTCGCAAGGCTCGCGCAAGGTGAAGCGGCTGCTGCTCGCCGACGACTACGAGGGGATCGCCGACGTCGCGCGCGAGCAGGTCGAGTCGGGCGCGCACGTGCTCGACGTGTGCGTCGCGCTGACCGAGCGCGCCGACGAAGCCGAGCAGATGGCGAAGGTCGTCAAGCTGCTGTCGATGACCGTCGAGACGCCGATCATGATCGACTCGACGGAGGCGGCGGTCATCGCAGCGCGCGCTCGAGGCGATCCCCGGCCGCGGCATCATCAACTCCATCAACATGGAGAACGGCCGCAAGCGCATCGATACGCGTCGTGCCGCTGGCCAAGAAGCACGGCGCCGCGCTCGTCGCGCTCACGATCGACGAGATCGGCATGGCCAAGACGCGCGAGCGCAAGCTCGAGGTCGCGAAGAAGATTTACGACATCGTCGTCGGCGAGTACGGGCTCGCCGCGCAGGATCTGATCTACGACGACCTCACGTTCACGCTCGCGACGGGCGACCCCGAGTGGATCGACTCGGCGGTCGAGACGATCGAAGGAATTCGTCTCATCAAGCGCGAGCTGCCCGGCGTCTTCACCAGTTTGGGCGTCTCGAACGTGAGCTTCGGTCTCACGCCGCCGGCGCGCGCCGTGCTGAACTCGGTGTTCCTGCATCACTGCGTCGAGGCCGGGCTCGACATGGCGATCGTGAACCCGGCGCACGTGCAACCGTACGCCGAGATTCCGGGCGACGAGCGCGCGCTGGCGGATGATCTGGTGTTCAATCGCCGGCCCGACGCACTGCAGCGATTCATCGAGCATTTCGAGGCGCGCGGCGGCACGCCGGAGCGCGCGCCGCCGAGGTCGAGGACCCGACGGCATCGATGACGTCGGATCAGCGCGTCCACTGGATGGTCGTGCATCGCAAGAAAGACGGCATCGAGGCGGCGCTCGACGCCGCGGGCGTGCGCGAACAGCCCGTGCGCGTGCTGAACGAGGTGCTGCTGCCCGCGATGAAAGAGGTCGGCGACAAGTTCGGCGCCGGCGAGCTGATTCTGCCGTTCGTGCTGCAGTCCGCCGAGGTGATGAAGAAGGCGGTCAAGCATCTCGAGCAGTTCCTCGAGCGCGCCGAGGGCTACACGAAGGGGCACGTCGTGCTGGCGACGGTCTACGGCGACGTGCACGACATCGGCAAGTCGCTCGTCAACACGATCCTCTCGAACAACGGCTACACGGTCTTCGATCTCGGCAAGCAGGTCCCGGTCAACACGATCATCGAGAAGGCGCTCGAGGTTGACGCCGACGCGATCGGCCTCTCGGCGCTGCTCGTGTCGACGTCGAAGCAGATGCCGTTGTGCGTGCAGGAGCTCGACCGGCGCGGACTCAAGATTCCCGGTGCTGATCGGCGGCGCGGCGATCAACCGCCGCTTCGGCCGGCGCGCGATGTTCGTCGAGGGCGAGCGCGCGTACGACTCGGGCGTCTTCTATTGCAAGGACGCGTTCGAGGGCCTGGAGACGATGGATCGCCTCCAGGACGGCGACACTCGCGCGAGCTTCGTGGCGCGCCTGCTCGACGACGCGCGCAACGACAAATTCCTCTCGACGACGGTCGGCAAGGACATCGCGGCCGGCACGGCCGGCGGCGCGCGCAGCGACGTCAACAGCGACAACCCGATTCCCACCGCGCCGTTCTTCGGCGTGCGGACGCTCGACGACATCCCGCTCGACGAGGTGTTCTCGCTGCTCGACCTCGACGAGCTGTATCGGCTGCAGTGGGGCGCGCGCGGGTCCGGCGAGGGGTACGACGCCGCCATCCGACGAATTCGAGCCGACGCGCACCCGCCTGCAGGAGTCCGCGAAGTGCGACGGCTGGCTCAGGCCGCGCGCCGTCTACGGGCTCTTCCCCGCCCAATCGAGCGGCAATGACATCATCATCTACGACCCGGACGCGTACTCGC
The DNA here is from genome assembly GCA_963789315.1 of uncultured Gemmatimonadaceae bacterium. Taxonomy (GTDB): domain Bacteria; phylum Gemmatimonadota; class Gemmatimonadetes; order Gemmatimonadales; family Gemmatimonadaceae; genus JAQBQB01. The sequence goes on from CAWBKI010000016.1 coordinate 856,705, forward strand.
GCGACGGCACGACGCGCGAGATCGCGCGCTTCCACTTCCCGCGCCAGGACGGGCGCGAGCGTTTGTGCATCGCCGACTACTTCCGGTCCGTCGGGTCGAGCGATGTGGACGTCGTCGGCTTCCAGATCGTGACCGTCGGCGACGCGGCGAGCGAGCGCTTCCAAACGCTCCAAACAGCCGGCGAGTACACGGAAGCGTTCTACGTCCACGGTCTTGCCGTGGAAACGGCCGAGGCGGTCGCCGAGTGGATGCACCGGAAGATTCGGCACGACCTCGGGCTGCCGGGCGGTCAGGGGAAGCGCTATTCGTGGGGCTACGGCGCGTGTCCGGATCTCGAGGACCACGCGCAGCTCTTCAAGATTCTGCCGGCCGAGCAGTCGCTCGGCATGCAGCTCACGAGCGCGTTCCAGTTGATTCCCGAGCAGAGCACCGCCGCGATCATCGTTCATCACCCGCAGGCGAAGTACTACGCCGTCCGCGTCGAAGGCGCGGGCGCGCCCCGATGAACGCCGACGATCGAACGGCTGCTCGACCCTGACGCGATCATCGTCTTCGACGGCGCGATGGGGACGATGCTGTACAGCAAGGGCGTGTTCATCAACCAGTGCTACGACGAGCTGAACGTCCGCGCGCCCGATCTCGTGCGCGATATTCACGCGCAGTACGTGAACGCGGGCGCCGACGTGCATCGAGACGAACAGCTTCGGCGCGAATCGATTGAAGCTCGCGCAGCACGGACTGCAGGATCAGGTGAAGGAGTTGAATCGGGCCGCGGCGACGATCGCGCGCGAAGCCGCCGATCGGCGCGCGCTCGTCGCCGGCGCCGTCGGACCGCTGGGCGTTCGCCTCGAGCCGTTCGGGCCGACGAGCAAGGACGAAGCTCGCGCGATCTTCCGGGAGCAGATGGAAGGTGCTCGCCGAAGGCGGCATCGACCTCTTCATCCTCGAGACGTTCACCGACCTCGACGAGATCGAGCAGGCGATCCTCGCCGCGCGGTCCGTCGACCCGAACGATGCCGATCATCGCGCAGATGACGATCGGCGCCGACGGGCTCACGCCGTACGGCGCGCCGCCGAGGACGTCGTCGCGCGCAAGCTCGACGCGTGGGGCGCCGACATCATCGGACTCAATTGCTCCGTCGGGCCGCAGACGATTCTCGAATGCGATCGAGAAGATGGCGCCGGCGACGCGGCGCAAGCTGAGCGCGCAGCCGAACGCCGGCATGCCGCGCGACGTGGGCGGCCGCAGCATGTACATGGCGAGCCCCGAGTACATGGCGACGTACGCGCGCCATCTCGTGCAGGCGGGGGCGAAGATCGTCGGCGGGTGCTGCGGCACGACGCCCGAGCACATCCACGCGATGGTCGAGGGCATCCGGCCTCTGACGCCTCGCGCTCGCCGGAACGGCGGCGATTCACGAGCCGGCTCCGTCGACGCGGCGGCAACGGCGCGACCGTCGAGCGCCGTCCGCCCGTATCGTCGAACCGGTGCCATTCGCCGAGCGCTCGCAGCTGGGCGGCGAAGCTCGGCGACGGCGGAGTTCGTGTACGTCCGTCGAGATCGTGCCGCCGCGCGGCGTCGATGCGTCGCGCATGATCGCCGACGTCGCGCAAGCTGAAGGACGCCGGCGTCGACGCGGTGAACGTCCCCGACGGTCCGCGCGCGCAGAGCCGCATGGGCGCGCTCATGACGAGCGTGCTCATCGAGCAGCAGGTCGGCATCGAGACGGTGACGCACTACGCCTGTCGCGACCGCAACCTGCTCGGCATGCTGAGCGACCTGCTCGGCGCGTCGGCGATCGGACTCCGCAATCTGCTCGTCGTCACCGGCGATCCGCCGAAGATGGGCCCCTATCCCGACGCGACCGCCGTCTTCGACATCGATTCGATCGGACTCACGAATCTGGTGAGCCATCTGAATCGCGGTCTCGACCCGGGCGGCAACGCCATCGGGCAGCCGACTCGATTCGTGATCGGCGTCGGCGTGAATCCCGCGGCGATCGACGTGGAGCAGGAGACTCAAGCGCTTCGAGTGGAAGGTGGAGGCGGGGGCGGAGTTCGCGATCACGCAGCCGGTGTTCGACGCCGCGCAGCTCGAGAAGTTCTTCCGGCGCGTCGAGGGGCAGCACATTCCCGTGATCGCGGGCATCTGGCCGCTCGTATCGGTGCGCAACGCCGAGTTCCTCGCGAACGAGGTGCCTGGCGTGTCGGTGCCCGACGCGGTCATCTCGCGCATGCGGCGCGCGAACGAGAAGTCGAAGGAGCACGCGGTGGCGGAGGGGATCGCGATCGCGCGCGAGATGCTCGCGCGGGTGCGGCCGCCGTGCAGGGGGTCCAGGTCTCGGCGCCGTTCGGGAAGGTGGAGCTGGCGCTTCGCGTCTTCAATTGAGTGAGGCACCGGAGCGTGGTCCTTTGCCAGGTCACTCCGAACATCGGACCACTGTTCCGCCCTTCGCCGCCATCTGATCAGATTCTCCGCCTGGTCGGTCGCTACTATTGGCCCCGTTCAGTCCGAACGGCGAACGTCGGTCCGTGGGAGGATGCGCACTCGGTCCTAACGCCGATGAGCGAAGCGCTCCAACCGGTCACCGGAGTCCGAACGATGGCCAGCCGACTCGAAGTCCGAGTCGCCGCGCCCCGAACGCCGTTCTTTCCGATCGGCGATCGAGTCGAGCCGACTCCGAACGCCGGATGGCGGACCAGTCGCGCTCGACGCATTGACTTCGAACGCTGATCGGTCATGCGGATGCGCCGGTCATCCGACTCCGAACGTCGGCGAGCCAATCGGCCGACGTTGTCAGCGAACCCCGAACGCCGGGCGCCGCACCGTCCTCGCGAGCCATCCGACTCCGAACGGCGGACGTCGCGGCGGACCGTCCCTCCATTCGACTCCGAACGCTAAATGCGCGGCTCGACTGTCCGACTGGCGAAATCGGGTCGCGCATCACCGCACCCCGAACACGGATCAGCGCATTCCGAACGCAGATCGCCTCACCGGGCACCGACTACAACGCTCTTTCCGACAGAGGCTTATGAATCGCCGCCAAACTGCCGGCTCCCTCCCTATACGCGATCGAGTGCCTTCCGCGCCGCCTCTTCCCCGCTGATGAACGCCTGGTCCGTCCAGGCGTGATTCCAGTCGCCGTAACGGCCGCAGTAGTGGATCCCGACGTCGTTCAGAAATCCGTGAACCGTCGCCACCGCGGCAGGGCGGTCGATGTCGTAGATCACGTTCGCGTAGCGGTTCATCGCGACGTCCTTCAGTAGAATCCTGTCCGTGTCGCGAATGAAATTGGCGCGCCGCAGATCCGCGATCACGCGCTCGATCAGATCGGACGGGTTGGCCGGCACCGGCCGGTACTTGTCCGAGAAATACACCTCGGCTTGAATGGTCGCGCACCCGGGCGGCGCGTTGCGCGGCGAGAACATGTGCGGGAGGTTGACCCGCGAGAAGATGATGTCTTCGTCGTAGAAGTACGTGATGCCGGCGTCCGAGACGTCCGCGCGATCGATTCCGAGATTGATCAGCACCGCCGTCGTGAACGCCAACTGCTTGGCGGCCCGCCGCACGTCGTCGGGCGCTCGAGCGATGAGCGGAATGAGCTCGGGCAGCGGGATCGACGAGACCACCCGATCGTACGATTCCGTCTTTCCGTCCGCGAAGCGCAGCGTTCTTGCCTTCGGATCGAGCTCGACGAGCTTGTGATCCAGGCGCATCTCGTACCGATCGGCGAACGCCGCGAGATAGGTCTTGAACCCGCCGACCCTCGGATAGCGGAACATGTCGACGTAGTGCGCGCCGTTGACTTGCTTCGCGCCCGCGATCGCGCCGCGAAACACCTCTTCCAGGTTCGGACGGTACATGCGCGGGCCGATCCAGTCGGTGGTCAGCCGGTCCATCGTCGTCGTGTGATACTTGTGGCCGTAGACCATCGGGAACGTGCCGGCGAACGTCTTCCCGTACGCGCCGACGAGCCACTCGGCGTAGCTCGCGTCGGGCCGGAGCGTGCTGCCGAAGACCGACGCATACTCGGTCAGGATCTCGACGCTCAAATCGGGTGGAAGCTTCGACAAGTTGCACTGGACGGGATGAGGAATACGCAGCCCCTTCCAATAGTTGTCCGCCCCGAGCCTGCGCTCCTCGAATTCACCCTTCACGTTTTCGGCGAGGATGTCGCGCACGTGGGGGTGCTTGGTGAACGAGACGTGCCCGCCTTCGTCGAAGACGAAGCCAGTGTCGTACCGGAGCGAGTGGGTATGCCCACCGTAATACGGATTCCGGTCGTACATGACGAAAGGCACGCCCGCGGCCTCGAGGGCGTGTCCGGCTCCGAAACCGGCCATGCCCGTTCCCAACACGGCGATTCGAGTCACGACGCTTTGCTCCAACGCAGGTCCGAATCGACGCGGCCCTGCTCGAGTAGACGAAGAATCGATTTGACGCGCGAGTAGCGCGCTCCTTCGAGATCGTCGCGCGTGAGTCCGATGGCTACGAACGCGTCGCGCAACTGATCGATGCCCCGCTCGACGGTCCACGTCGGCCGAAATTCGGGCACCATTCGAACGATCTTGGAGAAATCCACGCGGTAACAGCGCGGATCGGGGCCGGCACCCTCGGCGAAGCTCACCTCGCTTCCGCGAACGGCGCGCTCCACCATCTCGGCCACGTTGCGAATGCGATAGTTCTCACCTTGCCGGCCCACATTAAATGCTTGCGCATAGACGGCCTCTCGCGGCGCGCCGAGGATCACCGAGAATGCCCGGCAAACGTCCTCGACGTGAACGAGCGGACGCCAGGGGGAGCCGTCGCTCTTCAGAACCACCTTTCCTGTCGTCACCGCCCAGCCGACGAGGTTGTTCACCACGACGTCTCCCCTCAAGCGGGGCGACACGCCGTACACCGTGGCGTTGCGAAGGAACGTTGGACTGAACGTATCGTCGGCCAATCCGAGCAGACCGTGCTCGACGGAAACCTTCGATTCGGCGTAAGGCGTGATCGGAGCGAACGTCGCCTGCTCGTCGAGCACGTCGTCCGGGCTCGACGCCCCGTAGACGCTGCACGAGGAGGAGAACAGAAAACGCTGAACGCCGGCTTCCTTCGCCAACCGAGCCAGTTGAAGCGACGCTCGGTGGTTGATGCCGTAAGTGCATTCAGGGTTGAGATCGCCCACGGGGTCGTTGGACAACGCGGCCAGATGCACGATCGCGTCGAATCCCGCGAGGTCGTCCGGGCGAACGTCGCGCAAGTCGCGGTCGACGACCGGAATTCGCGGCGTGTCGTCGCCGAAGCCACAATCGCGATAGTAGCGGGTGTCCAGGCCCACGACGTCGTGGCCCTCGGCGGTGAGGAACGGAGCGAGGACCGCGCCGATGTACCCGTCGTGCCCCGTCATCAGCACTCGCATGCGCCGCCTCCCATCAACCGCCACCGGGGGCGATCAGAATCTTGCGGGCGTGAAACGCTTCCGCATAACCCTCCGGCGACGCGCACTCGACACCGCGGAGTCGCATGAGGGCGTCGAACGTCGAGGCGGTGAACCACGTCTTGCGGCGCTGGCTCGGAAAGGCGGACATGAGGTGCCGCACTTTGCGCCGCCGAATCGTCGACCCGAGGGAAACGAAGACGTTCGGGCGTCCGAGATCGCCGTCGTATTTCGGAATCTCGTACTCCAGGATGCAGTAGTCGCGGAAGGTGTTCCACGTCAGCTCGGACACCATCCGATGATCCTGGTGGGCGTCGTCGCCGCGATGCGTGAAGACCAGGTCGGGATCGATCCGGCCCCCGCAGGAGCTCGAAGCGCTCCTTGAGCGCCGCACCCGCGAACGGAAAGAAGCCGTCGCGAAAGTCAGCCACCTCGATCGCCAGGTTGGCGACTCCACGCATCAACCGTGCGGCGCTGGTGCGGGCCTCGCGCGCACGCCGGGCGTCGCCGCTCAGCACGACCCAGTGAACGTCTACGCGCCGTCGCTCGGCCACGAGGCGAAGCAGCGTTCCGCCGCAGCCGATCTCGATGTCGTCGGCGTGCGCACCGAGGCAGAGCACCGCGAGAGGACCACGCGGCGGGATGCCGAGGGAGAACGACAACATGTGGCTTATTTTCGACCGTTTTCCCACGGCGGGCCGCCGCGGGCATACAACTCGTCGAGTTGTTGCTTGTCCTTGAACGTGTCCATCGCCTTCCAGAACCCGTCGTACTCGTACGACATCAACTGCCGGTCGGCGATCAGCCGCGAGAATGGACCGTCTACCAGATCCTCGCCTTCGCGCAGGTAGTCGAAGATCTCGCGGCGAAAGATGAAGAACCCGCCGTTCACGCGGACGCGCGCGGCGCGGACGTCGGTCAGCGCGGTGACGAGGCCGTTCGACGTCGCGACGTAGTGATAGCTGACGTTCGGCGCGACGGTGACCATGGCGGCGACGACCTTGCTGCGCGCGAAATCGTTCGATGTATCGTCGAGAGGTCGAGATCGGTCAGGCAATCGGTGTAGTTCGCGAGGAAGATCTCCTCGCCCTCGACGTGCCGGCGAACCTGCCGCAGCCGCTCGCCGATCGGCGTCGTCGGCCCGGTGTCGACGAACGTGATGCGCCAATCCTGAATGTCGGTGTGCAGCAGCTCGACCTTGCGCGCGCCGTCCGTCAGGACGAAGTCGTTGGACAGCGCCTCGTTGTAGTTGAGGAAGTACTGCTTGATGACGTCGCCCTTGTAGCCGAGGCAGAGGATGAAGTCCGTGTGGCCGTGGTGCGCGTAGTACTTCATCAGATGCCACATGATCGGACGGTAGCCGATCGTGACCATCGGCTTCGGAAGGTTCTCGTCGTAGTCGCGGAGGCGCATTCCCAGGCCGCCGCAGAAGAGAACGACCTTCATCGAGCCACCAGGTCCCGCTCGACGACCGGGCGGCCCGACGGCTGGTCCCGCGGGCCATCGCTGTTGCTGCTCCCGCCAGAGTCGGTCGCTCAGCCGCTCGGCCGGCATGCGAACGTCGGCCGCCGTGAGGACAGCGTCCTTTGCCACGTCTCGCACGAGCGTGCATCCCTCGGCGAGACCGATCGGGAGCGCATCGATGCCGCGCGCCGCCGAAGCGTTGTCGATCAAGCCGTAGGTGCAAAACCCGCCGATCGCGTCCAAACGTTCGCCAGCGCGCAGGTCGCGCTTGGCTACGGCGAGGACTTCGCATCGCGGACCGTCGAGCGGGGTCACGGTCGGATCGCCGAATACCGCCGCGCGTCCGATCGTCGACGCGATCTGGAGGTGCGGAAGGTGGAACGGCGTGAAGAACACGTGGAACGGGCCGTCGCCCATTCGATAGTAGCTGAGCTGGGCCGACTTGAGCGGATTCGTTTCGTGTACGATGGCGAAGCCGCCCGTGCGGGGCTCCGCGCCCAGCGAGTAGTCGACGATTCCCCCGTCGAGCATCGCTTCGGCGGGAGGAGGGTCGCCAATTCGCGCACGTCCTTGCAGGCCGGGCCATACATGCCGCGGCGCCCGACGTGAAAACCGGTCGCGTTCGCGAGGACCGTCGTTTCCATCGACAGCTTCGTCGCATCGGCGAACGACGTCACCTTCCAGACGTTCTGGTCGTAGCGCGCGGCGAACTCGCGCTGCGTCTCGGGCGTGCGGTAGTGGTCGACCATACCCTTGATGTTGCCGGCCGCGACGACGTTCAAGCCGAGGCCGCGGAGATAGCGCACGAGCGTCATGGCGACGCCCGGCTCGTCGCCGTCGGTATTCGTGATCACGACGCCCGCGGCATCCGCCTTCGTCTTGAGTATCGGCCCGACGAGCGAGTCCAGCTCCGCGTTCACGATCACGATGTGTTTCTTGTGATCGATCGCGTCGAGCGCGATCCCGGCGGCGAAGTCGATCGTCCCCGTCACCTCGACGATCAGGTCGATCTCGGGGGAGCGGACGAGGAGCTCGGCGTCGTCGGTCAGCACCGGCACGCCGCGGCGAATGCTGTCGGCGGCGACGCTACTCTGGTCCGTGTTCGTCCAGCGCGTGATGCCCGCTTCTCGAAACGCTCGCTCGGCATTGGCCGGCGTACGGTTGGCGATTCCGGCCAGGCGGATTCCGGGGACGGGGGTACCCAGTTGGAGCGCGATCGCGCGTCCGGTCGCGCCCGCACCGACCATCCCCACTCGGATGGGCCGGCCGTCGGCCTCGCGACGTCGCAGTGCCGTATCGAGCATCAGCGTGACAGCCCGAGAAGATGATCCTGCAAGGATGGCCATCGCGAGTCCTGCTCCGAGACGGCAGTGGTGGTAGGGGCCAATCGATGCCAACCGACCGGTCGTCGAACTTGAGGCCGCGGACGGCGCTGGGCTCGTAGATCGCCGACGTCATATAGTAAAGTCTCGGAATCATCGACGAGCGTCTGATACCCGGTCGCGCACCCCCGCGGGACGAACAGCATCCGCCGTTTCCGCGGACAGCTCGGTGCCGACCCATCGTCCGAACGTCGGCGATGCCGTTCGCAGGTCGACCAGCACGTCGAATACGGCGCCGCGCGTACATCGCACCAGCTTCGCCTCGTCGTGCGGTGGCGCCTGGTAGTGGAGCCCGCGCACCGTCCCCGCGGCGCGACTCGTCCCGATGTTCGCTTGGAGCGGAACGAAATCGATGCCGAGCGCACGGAACTCGTTCGTGCACCAGGCGCGAAAGAATCGTCCGCGGTGGTCTAGGTGGGGGGAAGGGTCGATCGTCCACGCACCGCTGATATCCGTCTTCGTGAAATGCACGCGCGTGGTCTAACGAATCAACGGCTTCATCACGGCCGTCGCCCGCTTTGGCGCTGGTCCTTCAACCCGTGTTGAGCCGTTCGACAAGCGACGAACTACGTTTTGCATCGTTCGGAGCGGATTGAAGATCCTGTCGGCGATGCGAAGGAGGACGTACGCCGACAGTCGCGAATGGCTGATGGAATAGCCGAGCGACGGCAGGAACTGTCGCAGGTGGTAGTCCCAGAACTCTTGGCCTTGAAATGACAACGCCCCGTCGGCCAGCATCTTGTAGTACTCGTGCCACGCTTGGCGGAGGCGGGGTTCTCGCTCGTCGGCCGACAAGTACGCCGGCGCAAACTTCGTGAGCTCGTAGACGGCTTCCGCTCGATACGAATTCACCCGATCCAAGAATGCGGTAGTCGCGGACTTCTCTCCGCGGCGAATGTACGAAAGCACCTGGTGCACGAACCCGAAGTCGTAGGTCTGAAGGAGCGCCAGGTAGGCCTCGACGTCGCCGTGATAGTTCAAAGGATTGTAGAAGGCCCGATTCCCACGCAACACGTCAACGCGAAGCAGCGACGTCGACGGTCCGCCAAACGCGTATACCCCGTTCAACAGATAGAGGCGGCACACCTCACGACCCGTGAGAAACGTGCTGGGGTACGGGAGGCCGCCGAAGAGAACACCGGAGGCCGCTTGCGCGTACGACGTCACCATCCCGACCGTGGGATATGCCTCGGCAACGCTAACTAATTCGGAGAGACAGTTCGGATAGAGCCAATCGTCGGCCCCGAGGATCTTACAGTACTTGGCATCGTCGTCGACCAACGTGAACGCGCGATTGTGGCTCCCAACGACGGATACGAACTCGGTCGCGTTGTATACACTCACACGCTCGTCGCGACTCGCAAACTCCTCCGCGATCTGCGCCGTTCGATCGGTGCTGCAGTTGTTGGCGACCGTCAGGTGAAAGTTGTCGTACGTCTGGGCGAGCACGCTCCGGATCGCATCGGCAATGACATCCTGACCGTTGTAGACGGGGATCACGACACTCACGAGCGGCGACCGGCTGGCACCCATATTTTACGGCCCCGAAAGTTTAGGTCTTCTTCAAGCTGCACTGCGCGCACTTGGTGCTGCTAATTGTCCGCAAATGAGCCGGCCTTTGCAATAGCCAAAACCTGACTCAGCCGCGCGAGGGGCGCGGCGCGGAGATCGCTGTGGCGCATGGATTTGGACGCTTTTCCCCCGCCTCACAAAATTGTCGCACGGAGCGATTCGACTAGATGGTGTTGCGCGAGCGCAACAGCTTATCGCGATCCTGAAGGCCGGCGGCATCCCTGACCCATCCATGGCCCCCCCTCGGGGCAGTATCGCAGCCTTCCAGTGCCGGTGGTCTACGTTCGACTTCGTCTTTGGCGCCAGTATTCCGACAAAGCACCGCGAGCGCGTGCGGCCTCGAGAAAACTCAGAAACCAGACTGGGTTGCGCATTGTTCGCTGCCAGACATACCGCGCGTGTGATCTAACGGTTTCCAAAATCAGCCAGCGCGGCACGCCAAACATTAGCGCAACCCCCTTCGGCTTCCCCTGGAGCCTTACATCCGTGACGCCCTGACCAACGAAGTTGCGACGGATGAACCCGAGGCCGAGGCGTTCCGCCTCCACGAGATGTTGTACCCGGGCCGTCGGAACCCATACCCCCTCGAACCCGGCGGTTACAAGCGCCTGGCAATAGGCCATCTCTCCTCCCGCCGTCCGCTCTCGGCCACGGCGGCCTAGGTCTGCCACAAAACTGGTTGTTTGAAACGCGACGCGACGAAAAGCCATGTTCCCTCCCCATGGCCATTCGTTTGGCGCAAACACGCGCTCGGTGACGCCGAGGTCATGAGCTTCTCCGATGTAGGGCCCGAGGATGTGCTCGTGCGCGCGGAACCATGCCGGCGGCTCCCGGTCGTATAGCGGTGTAATCAGGCCGCCGAAATAGCCTGCGTTTGGCCATCGCCTAGCGGCGGATCTATACGCATCGATCCAATCTTCGTCCACGAGAACGTCGTCGTCGGTGAAGATCAGCAGATCCCCCAGAGCCTCACGAAGGGCGCAGTTCCGCGCATTCGAGACACCGAGAACAGGCTCCAGCTAGTCGCCGGATGGGCAACCTATCCGCGTATGACTGAATGATCGCCGGCGTCTCATCCGTGCAGCCGTTCTCGACGACGAGTAGCTCCCAGTTCAAGCGTTCTGGAACGCGAACGCTGCACAACTGCTGCAGCGTTCGATTCAGACGCTTGGCTCGATTCCAGGTGCAAATCGCGATCGAGACGTCCATGTCGTCAGCTCTCCTCCCTCTGTCGCCGACCGTCATTGTGATCATTTACCAGCGTCGCCCAAAGGGGGGTCCCACCTCCTCGTAAAATTCGCGGCTGCAAGGGAGGGCCGAAAGAGAGATCATCGACTGCCCGTGATGTCACAGAGCGTCACCGCTCTAATGACGAGAAGAAGGAGCCGCTTTGCGGTATATTTCTCCGCCATGCGGGCGATCCTCCTTATCGACCACGGATCCGTCAAACCGGAGGCCAACCACATGGTCTCCTGCATGGCCAACCTGCTCCAGCACAAGGTCGGCGCCGACGTGGTCGTCCGCTACGCTCACATGGAGCTTGCCGAACCGTCCATCCCCGCCGGATTCGCCGACTGTGTGAGGGCCGGCGCGACCGAGGTTATCGCGTTTCCATATATGTTGTCCCCCGGTAAACACGTCACTCGGGACGTTCCACGGTTAGTGGCCGAGGCCGCTCGAGCGTTCCCAGGCACCGCTTATCGAGTGACGGACGCTTTCGGCGTTCACGAGAAGCTGGCCGAGCTGATCGCGCTGCGCGCCGGCATCGATGTCGTCCACGCCATAGACTCGGCCGACGCCTGCCGATGCTGGGAACCGAACGGCCAGGTCGGGTCGTGTGGTGCCGCTTGCGCCGCCCGCTCCACGGCGAGTGTTCCGCTCGAGCACTCGACGTAGCCAGATTTCCACCTCATGTCGCTGCCCGCTTCCCACGCACCGCTGACGATCCTTTCCGACGACGAAGCGGCATTTCGCGACGCCGTCGCGGGATTCGCGAACGACGAGGTACGCCCGCGCGTGCAGCGATGGAGCGCGCGGGAAAGCTCGACCGCGAGCTGATCGACGAAGTTCTTCGAGATGGGCATGATGGGGATCGAGGTCGCCGAGAAGTACGGCGGCGCCGGCGGCTCGCTCATGATGGTGGCGATCGCGCGTCGAGGAGATCAGCAAGGTCGATCCCGCGGCCGCGATCGTCGTCGACGTCCAGAACACGCTCGTCAACTATCCGATCGCTCGCTACGGCACCGACCACACAAGCGACGGTACCTGCCGCGACTCACAGCGAGGGGTCGGGCGCGTACGCGCTCTCCGAGCCGGGCAGCGGCTCGGACGCGTTCGGCATGCGACGCGCGCCGAGAAGCGCGGGACAGTGCTGGGTGCTCAACGGGCGCAAGCTCTGGATCACGAACGGCGCCGAAGCCGAGATCTACGTCGTCTTCGCGAACGCGAATCCGTCGAAGGGCTACAAGGGGATCACGGCGTTCGTCGTCGAGCGTGGCTTCACGGGCTTCAGCGTCGGCAAGAAGGAAGACAAGCTCGGCATCCGCGCGTCGAGCACGACCGAGCTGATCCTCGACGACGTCGAGGTGCCGGCAGCAGAACGTGCTCGGCCCGGTCGGCCAGGGCTACAAGATCGCGATCGAGACGCTGAACGAAGGACGCATCGGCATCGGCGCGCAGATGATCGGCGTCGCCGCAGGGCGCGCTGCGACGCGGCGACCGAGTACGTGAAGGAGCGCACGCAGTTCGGGAAGAAGCTCGCCGATTTTCAAGGCGATGCAGTTCCAGCTCGCGCAGGCGCGCACGGAGCTCGAGGCGGCGCGGCTCATGGTCTACAACGCCGCGCGCCTCAAGGACGCCGGACACGACATCGCGAAGGAAGGCGGCGATGGCGAAGCTCTTCTCGTCGCAGGTCGCCGAGCGCGTGACGTCGCTCTCGCTCGAGCTGTTCGGCGGCTACGGCTACACGAAGGACTATCCCGGTCGAGAAGTTCTATCGCGACGCGAAGATCGGCACGATCTACGAGGGCACGAGCAACATGCAGCTCCAGACGATCGCGAAGGCGATGCTGCGCGGCTGATGCAAGCGATCCGCTTTCACGAGGCGGGCGGGCCCGAGGTTCTCCGTCTCGAGGACGTCGCCGAGCCCTCGCTCGGCCCCGGCGAGCTGCTGATCGACGTCGAAGCGATCGGCGTCAACTTCATCGACACCTATTTCCGCCAGGGATGGTACCCGACCGCGCTCCCGTCGACGCTCGGCTCGGAAGCGGCGGGCGTGGTGCGATCGATCGGCGCCGGCGTCAGTGGATTCAGCGGTGGGCGACCGCGTTGTTTCGCAGAGCGTCCGCGGGTCGTACGCCGAGCGTGCGGCGGTGCCGGCGGCCAGTGCCGTCGTCATTCCCGAGAACATCTCGTCGAAGACCGCCGCCGCGTTGTGGCTGCAAGGGATCACGGCGCACTATCTGTCGACGTCGCTCTTTCCTCTCGCGCCGGGGCATCGCGCGCTGGTACACGCGGCGGCCGGCGGCGTCGGGCTGCTGCTCTGTCAGATGGCGAAGCGGCGCGGCGCGTTCGTCATCGGCACCGCGTCGACCCCCGAGAAGCGCACGTTGGCGCACGACGCCGGCGCCGACGAGATGATCGACTACACGACGCAGGATTTCGCGACCGAGACGCAGCGCATCACCGGCGGCGCGGGCGTGCACGTCGTCTACGACTCGGTGGGGCAATCGACGTTCGACAAGTCGCTGGACTGTCTCGCGCCGCGCGGTACGATGGCGCTGTTCGGCCAATCGAGCGGACGCGTCCCGCCATTCGATCCGCAGATCCTCAACCGGAAAGGGTCGCTGTTCCTCACGCGGCCGACGGTCGTGCACTACATCGCGACGCGCGCCGAGCTGGAGCAGCGCGCCAAGGACCTGTTCGACTGGGTGACCGCCGGCCAACTGCACGTACGCGTCGGCGCGGAATTCCCGCTGGCGCGTGCCGCCGACGCGCATAGGGCGCTCGAGGGGCGGCGGACGACGGGCAAGGTATTGCTCTTGCGCCAATAAAGGAGCGCCGCGAAACCATCCGGCGTGCGCCGGGGTACGTGCGCATAGCTCTGCCGCGCCGGCTCGTCGCCGGCCGGAACAGTCGGAGGAAGGCACCATGCCCTTTCACGTCTCGCTCGCGCCTCGTCGCGCGTTCATGCTGGCCGCCTTGGCCGGCGCCGCGCCGCTTTGCACCCACGTCTACGCGCAGGGCGCGCGCGCCGTCGTTCGAGTGACCGCGCGCGATTCGAGCGGTGCGCCGATTCCCAACGCGGAGCTCGCCGTCATGCGCGGCCTGCACGACGTGCTCACGCATGGCGCGACCGACTCGGCTGGAATCGCGACGCTGACCGTCGACGGACTGCGGGACTCCACCGATCTGCAGGTGGTGATGCGCAAGATCGGCTTCCAGCGCGGCGATCATTTCTTTCCGGCGTACCCGCACGACACGGTGAACATCAAAATCGTCGTCGGGGCTGTGTCCACACGTCTCCCGACGGTGGAAGTGCGCGCGGCGACGGACCTCCGGTGGAAGAGCTACCACATCGACGCGGACGACATCGCGAGCAGCGATGCGCCGTTCACCGACGCATGGGACGTGGTGAAGCGGCTCCGGCCCGACATCCTGCGGAGCCGCGGCGGGTGCGAAAGCGGCGTTCAGGAAGTGTGGATCAATGGCAAGCGAATCGTGTTGCCGCTGATGCCCACCGGAATGGCCAAGACGCGCGCGTTCATCGGCGCGCCGCCGGGCACGCGCATCAGCTACATCCCGATCTCCGTCTTGTCGGACATCGCGCCCGAACACATCCAGGAGATGCTGTACCACGACTGCTTCGACCACTCGATGGCCGCCGTCGGCAGCGTGAACGCGCTGTTCGTCACGCTCAAGCCCGGTGTGGCATTTCAGCAGGACGTCGGTAGTTTCGTTGTCGACTCGAGCACCGACAAGAAAACCAATTCGCGCTGATGCGCAGGTGAGCGCTCCGTGACCGACGACCGCGACGACCAGGACAACCATCAGCCGTCGCGGGTTCGTCGGCTCGACCCTTGCCGCCGCCGTGGCCGTCGGCGGCGCGAAGCTCGACGCCGGCGCGACGCGCGCATCGGCATCGCGCCGCGGCACGGCGCGCCACAGCAGATACCCGCCTTCGCGCTCGACGAGCTGACGATCGACGATTTGCAGTCGCGCATGCAGTCCGGGCAGGACACGGCGCAGTCGCTCGCGCGGCTGTACCTCGGCCGCATCGACGCGATCGATCAGCGCGGACCGGCGATCAACTCGGTCATCGAGCTCAACCCTGACGCGCTGGCGATCGCGCGCGCTGCTCGACGACGAGCGCAAAGCCGGCAAGTACGCGCGGCCCGCTGCACGGCATTCCGGTGCTGATCAAGGACAACATCGACACCGCGGACAAGATGCACACGACGGCGGGCTCGCTCGCGCTCGGCGGCGCACGTCGCCGCGCAAGCGACTCGTTCGTCGCCGAGCGGCTGCGCGCGGCGGGCGCGGTGATCCTCGGCAAGACGAACCTGAGCGAGTGGGCCAACTTCCGCTCGACGCACTCGTCGAGCGGGTGGAGCGGACGCGGCGGACAGACGCGCAATCCGTACGCGCTCGACCGAACGCCGTCCGGCTCGAGCTCCGGCTCGGGCGCCGCGATCGCGGCGAACTGCTGCGCGGTCGCCATCGGCACGGAGACCGACGGGTCGGTGACGTCGCCGTCCGCGGCTTCAGCGCTCGTCGGCATCAAGCCGACGGTGGGGCTTGATCAGCCGGGCCGGCATCATTCCGATCGCGCATAGCCAGGACACCGCCGGCCCGATGGCGCGCACGGTCCGCGACGCCGCGATTCTGCTCGGCGCGCTCACCGGCGTCGATCCGCGCGATTCCGCGACGCGCGGCAGCGCCGGGCATTCGCAGACCGACTACACGCGCTTCGCTCGACAAAGACGGGCTGCGCGGCGCGCGGATCGGCGTCGCGCGAAAGCGCTACACCGGCTACGCCCGAGACCGACAAGGTGTTCGCCGCGGCGATCGATCTGATGCGGCAGCACGGCGCGACGATCGTCGACCCGGCGGACATCGAGACGGCGGGAAAGACGGACGACTCGGAGTTCGAGCTGCTGCTCTACGAGTTCAAAGCGGACTTGAACGCGTACCTCGCCGGCGTCGAACCGAGCGTCGGGATCAAATCGCTCGCCGACGTGATGGCGTTCAACACGAAGAACGCGTCGCGCGAGCTGCGCTACTTCGGCCAGGAGATCATGGAGCAGGCCGACAAGAAGGGGCCGCTGACGGAGAAGAAGTATCTGGCCGAGCTGGCGAACAACCGCCGGCTGATGGGCGCGCAGGGGATCGACGCGACGATCGCCAAGTACAAGCTCGACGCGATCATCGCGCCGACGCAGGGTCCGGCGTGGCTCATCGATCTGGTGAACGGCGACGCGGGCGGCGGCGGATCGTTCACGGCGCCGGCGGCGGTCGCCGGCTATCCGCACGTGACGGTGCCGATGGGACAGGTACGCGGGCTTCCGGTCGGCGTGTCGTTCGTCGGACGCGCGTGGAGCGAGGCGACGCTGCTCAAGTTGGCCTTCGCGTTCGAGCAAGCGTCGCCGGCGCGAAAGAAGCCGACGTTCGAGGAGACGGTTCCGCTCGGCGAAACGGGACGGCCGTGAGAGGCCGGACGGCCTGACAGCTGGACGGCTGGACAGCGAGCAGTTCCTGTCCACGCTCCCCTTGCACTTCTACAAGACGATCCCTATCGTCTTGTAGAAGTGCAAGGGGAGCCACCGTGGCCGACGACAAGCTCGATCTTCCGCAGGGCACACTCGATCTCCTGATCCTCAAGGCGCTCTCGCTCGGGCCGATGCACGGCTGGGCGATCTCCGAGCGCATCCACGACGTGTCGCGCGAGACGCTGCAGATCCCGCAAGGGTCGCTCTATCCCGCGCTGCACCGGCTCGAGCGCCGCGGATGGATCCGCGCCGAGTGGGGCGCGTCGGACAACAATCGCAAGGCGAAGTACTACGAGCTCACCAAGGTCGGCCGCAAACAGTTGGCCGCCGAGGCCGACGATTGGGCGCGGCTCACGGCGGCGGTCGCCCTCGTCCTTCGCATGGACTGACGACCGGCGCGTCTCGCTGGAGAACCCATGTTCATCGAATCCTGGAACGACCTGCGTTTTCGGCTCCGCGCGCTCTTTCGGCGCGCCGACGTCGAGCGCGAGCTGAGCGACGAGCTTCGCTTCCACGTCGAGCGCGAGACAGAAAAGCTCGAGCGGCGTGGAATGTCGCGAGAGGCGGCGGTTCGTGCCGCGACGATCGCGTTTGGCGGCATGGATCGGTTCAAGGAAGATTCGCGCGACGCGCGCGGCGTGACGTGGATCGAGCACGTGTCGCAGGACGTGAAGTACGCGGTGCGCGGCATGCGTGTGCGGCCCGCGTTCACGGCCGTCGTCGTGGCGACGCTGGGGCTTGGTATCGGCGTCAACGCCGCCATGTTCGGCGTGTTGGATCGGGTGCTCTTTCGGGCGCCGCGCTATCTCATCGATCCCGGATCGGTGAACCGCGTTTACTACGCTTTCACGGACGCCCGGGGCAAGCGGACGTTCGAGCGAGCCCTCGAGTACAAGCGGTACCAGGATTTCGCGCGGACGAGCCGGTCCATCACGCAGGCAGCGGCGTTCGGCTATCGCAGCATGGCGGTCGGCGACGGCGAGGCGACGGAAGCGCGCGTCGTCGCGATCGCCAGCGCGAGCTACTTCGACTTTTTCAGCGCGCGACCGGTCCTCGGGAGATTCTACACGGCGCAAGAGGATACGCTGCCGGCCGGCGCCGGCGTCGCGGTGATCGGCTACGGCTTCTGGCAAACGGCATACGCCGGGGCGCACGACGTGCTCGGCAAATCGATTCGGATCGGGACGCGACTCTACACGATCATCGGTGTCGCGCCGCCGGGCTTCGAGGGTGCGAGCGACGGACGCGCGCCGATCGCCTTCATGCCGCTCACGACGTTCGCCGCGTCGGTCTCCCCCGATTTCTATCGCGACTACGGTTGGAGCTGGCTGGACGTCATCGTCCGCCGCAAGCTTGGCGTCAGCACGACCGACGCGAGCGCCGACCTGACGAACGCATACGGGCGGAGCTGGGAGGGGGAGCGGAACACCAGCGGTGACGTGCCGCCCGCCGACGTCGCGCGCCCGGAGGTCAAGGTCGGACCGGTGCAGTTGGCGCGTGGGCCGATGGCGGGTCCGGAGGTCAAGGTTCTTGCCTGCATCGGCGGCGTCGCTTTGGTCGTGCTGCTGATCGCCTGCGCCAACGTGGCGAACCTGCTGTTGGCGCGCGCGCTTCGGCGGCGGCGCGAGCTTGCCGTGCGGCGAGCAATCGGTGGAACGCGCGCGCGTCTCGTTCAGCAACTGCTTACCGAGATGGCGGTGCTCGCCGTTTTCGGCACGGTGGCGGGCCTCCTCGGCGCGCAGCTCGCCGCGAAGACTTTTCAGAGAATGCTCGTCGCGGCGTCCGGCGATTGGCCTGTGGTGAGCGACGCCCGGACTCTCCTTTTCGCCGTCGCGTTGGCGGGAGCGACGGCGATCCTCGCCGGCATTCTGCCGGCGCTCGACGCCGGGCGCGGCGACCTGGCCGGCTCGCTCAAGGCGGGGACGCGCGAAGACGGCTATCGCCATTCGCGATCGCGGTCGATGCTGCTCGTCACGCAGACCGCGCTCTCCGTCGTGCTCCTCGTGGGCGCGGGACTCTTCGTGCGCAGTCTCCAGGCCGTGCGGGCGATTCGCCTCGGCTACGACGTGGATCGAATCGCGTACGTCGAGGGGAGCATGCGCGGCGTGGCGCTCACCAAAGAGCGTCGGCTGACGTTGGCGAATGATCTCGTGAACGCAACGCGCGCCATCCCGGGCGTGGACAACGCGACGCTTCTCGTGTCGGTGCCGTTCTATTCGACGGAGGGACGCAGCCTATACGTCGCGGGAGTCGACTCGGTTCGCCGCCTGGGCCGGTTCATGCTTCAGGCGGGGTCGCCCGATTACTTCGCGACCGTCGGCACGCGCATCCTTCGCGGGCGCGGGTTCACGCTTCAAGACCGCGCCGACGCTCCGCGGATCGCCGTGGTGAGCCAGGCGATGGCCAACGTGCTCTGGCCGAATCAGGATCCACTCGGCAAGTGCTTCCGTATCTCGAGCGACACCATGCCCTGCACCGCCGTCGTCGGTATCGCGGAAGACATCAAGTCGCGCGAGCTGAGCGGCGCGGGGGATTTTACGTACTATCTGCCTATGGCTCAGTACACCGCGTCGTTCGACCCGCCGATGCTGGCGATGTTCGTGCGCGTTCGCGGGCGCCCCCAGGACTTCAGCGCACCGTTGCGCGCGCGATTGCAGCAGCTAATGCCGCCGCCCGCGGTCCTGCGCGCGCTGCCGTTGCAGGAGATCGTCGATCCCAAGATGCAGGCGTGGACGACGGGAGCGAAAATGTTTTTCGCCTTCGGCGCGCTCGCGTTGGCCCTGGCCGGCGTAGGCCTGTACGCCGTGATGGCGTTCGCCGTCGCTCAGCGGAATCGCGAGATCGGCGTACGGATCGCGCTCGGCGCAAGATCGCGGGACGTAGTTCGGCTTGTCGTGGGTGACGGCGTACGCGTGACGGTCGCGGGCGTTGTCGTCGGCGTCGCGCTGGCGACGGCGGGAGCGGGGCGCATCGGCGCGCTGCTCTTTGATGAATCGGCGTACGATCCGGCGGTCTACGCGACGGTCGTGGGCACTCTCCTCGTCGTCGGAATCCTGGCGAGCGCCATTCCCGCGGTGCGAGCGGCGCACGTCGACCCCAACGTGGCGCTCAGGGACGAATAACGCGGAAGGGCTACGCGAATTCCGCGGTGCTCGCCATGTTCATGCGATGCGCATCTCGGTCGTCGTCCTCGCCCTGGGCGTAGTCGGCTGCTCGACGCTCACCAAATTCCGCCACCCCGCCGCGCCGACGCCTCCGCCCAAGGAGGCCTCGCGCCCGCTTCCCTATCCGGTCTTCGAGACGCACGCCTTCGCGAAAGCGGTCGCCAAGGGCACGCGTACTCGAGTCGGCGAACCGGGACCGAACTACTGGCAGCAGTACGCGCACTATACGATCGACGCCGAGCTCATACCGCCGACGAGCCGTATCAACGGGCGGGAGTCGGTGCGCTACTACAACAGATCGCCCGACACGCTGCGCACGTTGTGGATCGAGCTCGACCAGAATCTCTTCGCGCCGTCGTCGCCTCGCGTCGTCACGACGCCGGTCACCGGCGGCACGGAGATTCTGCGCGTCGCCGCCGGCGGCCAGGCGTTGGCCAGTCGCGACACGGGCGCCGGCTATTCGGTCTACGCGACGAACATGGAGCTCCGGCTTCCTCGCGCTCTCGCGCCGCGCGACTCTGTCGATCTCGACATCGCGTGGGCGTTCCAGCTACCGCCCGACGGCGCGCCTCGCGAGGGCACGACCGGCGACGTGTTCATGGTCGCGTACTGGTACCCGCGGCTCGCCGTCTACGACGACGTCGTCGGTTGGCAGAACGATGCCTATCTCGGCGTCGCCGAGTTCTACATGGGGTACGCGGACTACGACGTGAATCTCACCGTGCCGCAGGGTTGGCTGGTCGCGGCGACCGGTGAGCTCTCGAATCCGAACGACGTTCTGTCGAAACAGACGCGTGACCGGCTCGCCGAGTCGCGGCGCTCGAAGGACGTCGTGCACGTCGTGCGCGACCAGGACCGCGGCGCGGGAACGAACAAGGCGACGATGACCGGGTTCGACCGCGCGCTCACCTGGCGCTTTCGCGCGCGAAACGTGCGCGACTTCGATTGGGGCGCGTCGCCGAACTATCTCTGGGACGCGACGGTCGCCGTCGTCGGCGATCGGGACGGCGACGGCAAGCCGGACTCGACGAGGATCAACACGTTCTACCGGCCGTCGGCGCGCAAATGGTCGTGGGATCTCTCGGGCGGGTACGAGCGCAGCGTCGTCGAATTCCTGTCGAACTACCTGTGGCCCTACCCGTGGCCGCAGATGACGGCGCTCGAGGGTCCGGTCTCGTGCGCCGGGATGGAGTATCCGATGCTCACGTGCATCGGCGGGGCGCGCGACACGCTGTTGCTCTACTCGGTGCAGGTGCACGAGACGGGGCACATGTGGTTCCCGATGCAGGTCGGATCGGACGAACGGCGCTACGCGTGGCAGGACGAGGGGCTCACGCGATTCAATCAGGCGCAAGGGATGCAGGCGTTCTTCAAGGGCTACGATCGCGAGGGACCGGCGCGCGAGAGCTATCTGGATCTCGCGCGTACCGACGGTGAAGTGCCGCTCATGCGCCCCGGCGACCAGTACCCGTACGACACGCGGGCGTACAGCGTGGCGTCGTACGACAAGATGGCGACGAACATGCGCGCGCTGCGCGCGCTGCTCGGCGATTCGATCTTTCTCGCAGCCTATCGCACGTACGGGTTGCGGTGGCAGTTCAAGCATCCGACGCCGTACGACTTTTTTAATACTTTCAACTCGCTGGCCTCCCGCGATTTGTCGTGGTTCTGGCGCACGTGGTGGTACGAGACGTGGACGCTCGACCAGGCGATCGGCGCCGTGCAGACGGTGAACGGCAAGCTGGACGTCACGATCGAGGATCGCGGACTCGCGCCGATGCCCGTGCGGCTGGCGATCACGCGCAGCGGCGGCCGTGTCGAGCGGCGCGAGATTCCCGTCGACGTGTGGCTGACCGGCGCGAAGCACTACTCGCTGACACTCGATGCGCCGGAGACCGTCACGTCGATCGAGATCGATCCGGAGCTCGCGTTTCCGGACATCGACCGCTCCAACAACAAGTGGACGCGGCGCTGAGAGAATTAGCGGGCTGAACGCGGAAAGACCCTGAGAATCCGACGGGGATGGCAGACGATTTGCGACGAACGCGAGCATGGCGTTTCGCGTCCATCGCTACCCGCCGATCATCGAACCGCCCCAGGCACCGCCTCTCACGGTTGTGCCCGCGTTGGCCCAGCGCGGCGCGCCCGAGGCGCTGAGCCTGCTGCGGATCGTCGCCGCGCTCCTCTACTGGCAACACGGGCTGCAGAAGCTCATCAACTTCCCGCCGTCGCCGCGCGGTCCGATGCCGTTCGTGCTCGATTCGTTGATCGGCGTCGCGGGCGTGATCGAAACGGTCGGCGGAATCCTGTTGATCGTCGGACTGCTCACGCGCCCCGTCGCATTCATAACCTGCGGTGAGATGGCGGTCGCCTACTTCAAGGCGCACCTCCCGCGCGGTTTCTTCCCGATCAACAACATGGGTGAGACGCCGATCCTGTTGTGCTTCATCTTTTTGCTGCTCGTCTTCGCGGGCGCCGGCCCGTGGAGCCTGGACGCGCTGATCGCCAACCGACGCTCGCCCGTTAAGATTCGGGCGTGACAGAACGCCCATACGTGCTCGCCGAGAGCACGTGGAAACAAGTTCGAACAACTAAGTACTCGGCCGCCGTGCTCCCTTGGGGCGCGACGGAAGCGCACAACTATCACCTGCCCTACGCCACCGACAACGTTCAGGCGGAGCAGGTCGCGATTCGCGCCGCCGAGCGCGCGTGGGCGAACGGATCGCGCGTCGTCGTGCTGCCGACGGTTCCGTTCGGCGTGAACACCACGCAGCTCGACATCCCGCTCTGTCTCAACATGAATCCGAGCACGCAGCTCGCGCTGCTCGGCGACCTCGCCGCGTCGCTCGACGGCCAGGGCATCCACAAGCTGCTGATTCTGAACGGCCACGGCGGCAACGACTTTCGGCAGATCGTGCGGGAGCTGCAGCCGCGGACTCGCGTGTTTCTGTCGGTCGTCAAC
Organism: uncultured Gemmatimonadaceae bacterium; assembly: GCA_963789315.1. Taxonomy (GTDB): domain Bacteria; phylum Gemmatimonadota; class Gemmatimonadetes; order Gemmatimonadales; family Gemmatimonadaceae; genus JAQBQB01. The sequence goes on from CAWBKI010000016.1 coordinate 879,439, forward strand.
TGGTGGTCGTGCGTCGACGTGACGCGCTTCATCTCGGAGCCCGGCGACCACGCCGGCGAAGCCGAGACGAGCGCGATGCTCCACCTCGCGCCGGATCTGGTCCAGCCGCTCGGCGAGGCCGGCTCCGGCAGCGCGAAAGCGTCGCGTCTCCGTGGGATCCGCGAGGGCTGGGTGTGGGCGCCTCGGCGGTGGACACAGGTCACGTCGGACACGGGCATCGGCGATCCCTCCAAGTCCACGGCTGAGAAGGGTGAAGCGTATGTGGCGGCGGCGGTGGAGCGGATTGCCGAGTTCCTCGTCGAGCTCGCGGCCGTGTCGCTCGACGACCTCTACGAATAGACGCCGGACCGTAGCGACCGGGTGAGAATGGAGCGCCGCGCGGCGCGTTCATTCTGGCGTGAGCCACATCAGCCGCGGGACGTTCCTGGCCATCGTCGCGACGCGCGTCGCAGTCGCGCAGTCGCCGGCTTCGTTCGGCGCGACGTCGAACGTCGACCGCCTCGCCGCGCTCACGACTCGCTCGCCGATTCGTTTGGCTCTCAGCCGTCCTCTCGCCGACGGAGAGGGCGAGTTGGCCCTCGTCGTCGGCGGAGTGGACGTCACGGCAGTGGCCGAGCGGACCGATTCGACGATCGCCTATCAGCCGACGGCGGTTGCCCTGCCCGAGGGGGACGCCGAAGTCGTCCTCTATCGGCGCGCGGGAACGCGGTGGACTGAGATCCGGCGATTGTCCGTGCGCGTCGCCCAAGCCGTCGCCGGAGGCGGAGTCTTCAGCCAGAGCGCGACACTCGGCAACAAGGGGCAAGTCGCCGAAGGACGTTCGGCCGGAGTTCCCGCGCCGGACCGCCGCACGTTTCAGGACTTCGTGCTCAACGCGGGGCTTCGCTCCACCGGCGAGAGTCGAGGTTGGACGCTCTCCACGCAGTCGAACTACGTCGGTGTGAGTCGCCGGCAGGAAGCGCTCGGATTCGCGGCCCGTGGAAACAACGCGCCGCTGCTCGACCTCTCCGACTATTCGATCGGCCTGCGCTCGGCCAGTACGGCGCTCTCCCTCGGCAGCGTGACGTTCGGGACGAGTCGACACCTCGCGAACAGCTTCGCGGCGCGCGGGAGCACGCTCAACATCACGGAGGGGAGCACGGCGTTCACGGTCGGCGCGATGAGCGGGTCGCCGCAGACCGGTTGGTCGGATCTCTCAGGGCTCGAGCGCCCGACCGATCGCATTTTTGGCGCGGCGCTCGGTCAGGAGCTCGTCGCCACGCATCCGGGTTCCCTCGCGGTTCGACGTGACGTTTCTCGATGGATCGAAGCAGCCGCGCACGTCGTTCACGCAGGGCGCGGTGGTGGACGCCGAGCGAAGCGCGGGTGGCAGCGTCCAGTTGACGGCCGCGCTGCCCAACCAACGGGCACGACTGACCAGCGGCTACACGCGAAGCCGCTTCGAGAATCCGGCCGCCGACCCACAGCTGCTCGGCGACACGGCGCTGAAGCGCCCGCAGCCGGCGACGCGCGGCGCTCGATTCGTCGAGGGCAGCGCCGTCGTGTTGCAGAATGTCGCGACGCCGTTGGTCGGACCGGCCAATCTCACGCTCGGCTTTCGCGATGAGCGCGTCGATCCGCTGTTTCGGAGCGTCGCGGCACAGACCGCGGCCGACCACCAGCAGGATGGCGCCGACGCCACGGTGTCGCTCGGCGCGATCTCGGGGCAAGTCTCGCAGAATTGGACGCGAGACAACCTCGGGCGCGTCTCATCGGTGCTCACGACGCGCGGGAATGCGACGACGGCAAGCCTCGCTGTTCCGGTGGCGGCGGTTGGCGGCACTCGATTCCAGAAGTACGCGGCGTTTCTGCCGACGCTCAGCTTCACCTTCAACGAAACCCGGCAAGCCGCCGACGGAACGCCGGTGAACGGCTCGTTTCGGCCGACGGACCTCCCCGACCAGGTCAACTCGATCGGCGACGCGACGGCGACGTGGCAGGCCGGCACGACGCGCCTCGCGCTGCACGTCAACGCAGCCAATCAGGACAACCGGCAGCCGACGCGCGAAAACGCCGATTTCGACTCGGGCGTGTTGGGCTTGTCCATCGGACGCGCGCTTGGCACCCGCGGCGACGTCTCGCTCGATCTGGGGAACGAGTATCAGACAGCGCGCGAGCGCGACGAGACGACACGAACCAGACGCGTGACGATGAACGCATCGTTCCGGCCTCGCACGACGCTCAACGTGCTTGCCGCTTTCTCGGTGACCGACGTCGAGGCGCCGGCAGGCACGACGTCGGTGAACACCGAGCAGCATCTCGAGTTCTCCCAGGGATTCAGCCTCTGGCCGGCCCCGGCAGGCGAGCCGCAGCGGGGGCAGCTCTTCGTTCGCTTCGCGCGCGCCGGCTCGTTGGCGCCGAGCTTCGCGGCGACAGGGGTGGTCGCTCCGGCGGCCCTCGGTCGCGCGCAGTGGACGGTGGCAACCGGACTCAACCTGCGACTTTTCTGATGAGCACTCGCCGATTTGTATTCGCCGTTCTCGCCGTCGCGGCGACGACGCTTGGAGCGCAGGTGCGCGTGAACCCGACCGGCGTGAGCGTCAGCTCGATGTCGGCCACCACGGTGTTCCTCACGTACGGCGGGTTGCGCAACGAGCGTCCCGTCGACGCGTACTGGTGCGGCGAGCTGATTGCCGCCGCGCCTGGCATTGGAACGCGCTGCGATCCGAGCACCATCTACGGCCGACTCCCGGCGCGCTACGACCTGTCGCAGACGGCGCGTCAGGGGGCGTGTTCACCGATATAATGTCGATTCCCCCATCGGTGGCGCGCGCGGCGTACCAGGCGGCGGTGCGCGGCGCGGCGTCGACGTTCTTCTACGTGCGGCGCTTTCAGAACGTCGCCGGCGGGCCGGATGAATACGTCGCCGTCACCTGCCGGCTGACCGGCGGCGGTGCGCGCGCGCCCTTCTCGCTCACCGACGTCCACCTTCAGTTCGATGGACGGGACGCGATCCCGTTCATCGCGGCGGGCGACGCACCGCCCCGCGTGGCTGCTCGCATCGCGTACACGGGCACCGGACGCCTCGTCGGGCGTTGGGAGATCGTGCTCCCCGGAGAGGCTCCGCCGGGCGCGCGCGATCTCGTCACCGAGGCGTCGCTTCCGATCGACCAACGCTCGTCGCAGCGGCGATTCACGCAACTCGAGCGGTTCAACGTGTTTCTTCCGCCCGATGGACGCGTGACGCTTCCAGGTCCGGATCCGAGTCGCTTGCCGTCGGCCGTGGAGGGCACGTATCAGGTTCTGCTTCGCGTCGAGGCCAGCGACGACCGCGAGGGCGACTCGAATCTGTCGGACGCCGGCGCCGGAGTCGGCGTCGTGCACAGCGGCGCTGTCGCGGGATTTCCGCTCCCGGTTCTGCGATACGTCGTGGCCGGCGACGGGGCGCGAACACCCGACGCGTCGGTGTCGGCCTTCCGTCTGCTCGGCGCTCGCGACGGCGACACGCTCACGGCCGACGGCGGCGTCACGACGATGTGGATTCCGCCCGACGAACGCGGCGTCGAGTTCTATCGAGTCGAGGTCGCGACCGACGCCGGAGACGCGCTCTTCGCGGCGCTCCTGCCGCACGCGTCGCGCCGCTACGACGTTCCGGCGTGGGCGCTCGCCAAGGCCGCGGGGAAAACGGTGCGGTGGCGCGTCAGCGCGCTCAGCGCCTCGGGAACCGTCTTGCGCTCGAGCGTCTGGCGCCGAGTGCGGAACGGCGCCACACTCCCTTCGCCCAACGCGCACAGCGTGTCGCGACGCGACGAGCCATGACGCCCAACGTGCCCCACCTTCGATTGGTCGACGAGGAACGCGCCGCGCGTCCCGGCGACGGAGGAGCGCCCGTTGCGGGAGCGAACTCGGTGCCGGGTGAGCCGCGCGTCGCGCCGGACGACGACGCGTCGCGCGCGCTCGAGCACGTCGTGAGTCGTTTCGACGCCTTCATTCGACGGTCGGCACGGAGACACGGGCTGTCCGGAGCGGACGTCGACGAAGTGGTGCAGGAGCTGCGGCTTCGCATGTGGCGGTCGCTCGGCACCGCGGAGCTCATTCGTCGCGCGAAGGCGTCGTACATCTACCGCACGGCGATCTCCGCTTCGATCGACATCATTCGGCGCCGGCGCGCGCGGCGATTCGAAGCGGCGAGCGACGACTCCGTCGCCGAGATCGCGCCGGACACGCGACGCCGCGCCGATTCGCGTCTCGACGAACACGAGCTCGCGGACGCGGTTCATCGCGCGATCGCGCATGCTCGCCGAGTCGCGGCGCGCCGTGGTGCGAATGCATCTCGCCGGTTACGAGCGCCACGAGATCGCTGATCTGCTCGGGTGGACGGAAGCCAAGACTCGCAATCTGCTGTACCGCGGCCTCGGCGATCTCCGAGAGATTCTCGAGTCGTGGGGCATCGGACCGGCGAGTGCAGAGAGGTCGAAATGAACGACGAGAAACTGCGCGACGCCTACGAGCGCGGATTGCCGCGAAGCGACGGATCGCCGGCGCTCGACGACGTGTCGGCGGAACGGCTCCGCCGTTTCGTCGAGGGCGAGGGCTCGGAAAACGAGCGACTCCGAACGCTCGACGTCGCGCTGTCGAGCGCCGAGGGCCGGCGCGAGCTGGAGATCGCGTGGGCCGCGGCCAGGGCGGCGCGCCCGCCGCGTCGGTCGTGGCAGCGGCTCACACTGGCCGCGTCGGTGCTGATCGTCGTCGGGCTGGGCGCGTCGACGCTTTGGCTGCGGCCGCACGATTCTCCGACGGGGACAGTGATGCGAGGCTCGGATTCGCCCGTCACCCTCGTCGCACCGGTCGGTGAAGTGCGCTCGGATCGCGCGACTCGTTTTCTCTGGCGCGCGGTGGGGAACGCCGACAGGTATCAGATCGTGGTCGTCGATACAACGGGCACGGAGATGTACGCGGGGGAAACGCGCGACACCGCGCTCACGCTGCCGGACAGCGTCCGCCTGATGCCCGGACAGCGCGTACCTGTGGTGGGTTCAGGCGCGCCTCAACGACCAGTCGACCGTGACGGCGGTGACTCAGCGTCTGGTCGTGACGCCGAAATAGTCCGCGCGCCGCGTAGCGCGAGCCGCGTGTGAGAATCGGCGGCCGCGCCAGTCGTTCATTCCGATGCAGGTGAATCGCTTCATCGCCCGCTTTCCTTTCACGAGCGGCCCAGCGCCGCGCGAGGTGACTCTCATGAAGCTCGCCCCATCGGTAGTCGTCGCACTGCTGGTCGCCACCGGGTTTGCGGCCCCCATGTACAGCGCGCGCGCGCAAAAACTGAACAACACCATCGCGGTGAGCGGCGGCGTCGCGCTCAAGACGTTCACTCCGGTGGACTCATTCTTCGTGAATCCGACGGCGACCCAGTTCGTGATCACGCTCAAGAACACCGTGACGGGATCACCCAGCGAGTACCGCGTGAGCCGCTTCGCCGATTTCCGCGACGCCAACTGGGTGCCGTACTCGAATCAGCCGACGCTCGTCGTGCCGCGCAGCTGGTTTCCTCCGTCGGCGACCGACGGCACGTCGCAGATCAACCTGTACTTGCAGGTGCGCGCCAAGAACCCGCTGGGCGGACGGCCGGCATCTCTGATCGACGGCAAGCTGACCGTGCAACCCGATTTCTTCTTCAGCGAAGTGATCGGCCATCGGATTCGAACGATCTTCGTCGGTTGAAGCGAGGGTCTACGGCGTTTCTTCCCGCCGCTCGTGTCGCGCGTCGGCTGCGCGGCGTCGCGCAACCAGGCGAGCGGCGGGAGGTTCGCGCGGCGCAGGGGCGGCACGCATCGACGCGTCGCCGATGACGGTGAACGCCGCCCAATCGGAGATGCGCGCGCCATCGCGAATCGCCGCCAGCTTCGTCTGCCGCAGCGCGTCGCCGACGGATCGACCTGCCGCCATGTTCGCGTAGAATCGATCGACGAACGGCAGCACGCGTACGGTCGCCGATCGACCAGTGCGTCACGACGACCGTGCGCGCGCCGGCCTCGAACATCGGACCGACGAGACCGCGCAATCCTTCGCCGCCAAGAATCTGACCGCCAAGCGTCTCGCAGGCGGAAAGGACGACCAAGCGACCGTTGAGTGCAGCGCGGCGACCTCCGCCGGCGTCAGAGAAGCCGTCGTCGCCGGCGACTCGGCGCGAGCGCGAGCGCCGTGCGCGCTTGACCTTCGCCGTCGATCAACGCGTGCGTCGCGAAGTGACGACGGCGACGTCGCGCCAAGTCGACCGACCGCAGACGCGGCCTCGCTCGCGTCGGCGCGCGTGAGCACGACACTCTTGCACGCCGTAGCGGCCGACCCGATTGGCTTCGTCGGCCGAGCGCGGAAGACGCGCCAGCGATACGTCGCGGAATCGCGCCGAGGAGTCGGACGGCGGAGCGTCGGTGCGCAGCTCGATTGCGCACGTCCCCGCGTCGCGCTCGCGCGCGAACGCCGGATCGCCTATCGCGAGCAGGCGCGTCGCGGTGGCCGGAGTGCGCACGCCGCGCAGCGCCAGTCCCGACGGTCGCCGACGGAACGATCGAGATCGCATAACGCTCGACGGCGAAATGGTCGTCCGCGAGCCGGAGGCCATCGAAGGGAATTCGATACAGGTCGCCGTCGGGCGAGATCGACAGACGCACGACGCGCGCCGGCAAGGCACGCACGACGGGTTGCAGGAGCGCCGCGCCGAGCTGGCGGCTCAGCGCGATGGGCTCGACACCGGTCGACGCGACGCGCAGATAGCGGTCGATGAGCGGCGCGACGGTCTTGCGATCACTCAACGACACGGCGAACGCCGTGTCGTTCGTCACGACGATCGCCGTGGTCGGCGCGCCCGCTTCGCCGAGCGTGAATTCAACCAGCGCTTCGTCGGCGGACAGCCGTCGCCGCAGCTCGTCGATGCCGATCGTCGCGTCGGATCCCGCCATGCGCCGGAAACCGGCGAGGGCGGCCGCCGAATCGGACATTCGGCCGAGGGTGCGCAGCGTGACGTCCGCCACCTCGCGCGCGCGCACGCTCTCGATGAAGCGAAACGCCGACGGCAGCCGTCCACCGCCGGCGAGTCCGGCGACGAGCTCGGGATAGGCGTCGCTCAAGCCGCCCCAATCGCCGCGGAGTTGCGGCGAGACCGGCGCGGAGATCGTCGTTGCTCATGACCCGCCGCCGGAGCGCGATCGCCGCCGACAGATAGGCGACAGCGCTGTCGGCGGTCGCGACGCGGTGCTCGCGCAGGGCGAGCTGCGCCTCGAGCGCGGCGAATGGCATCGTCTGTACGCCGTGCTGGTCTCCGGTGCGCCAGGGGAAACGCGGACGAGCCACGGCCACCAGCGAATCGGCCGTCTGGAAGTCGCCGCGCAGCATCGCGAGCCGCGCGAGATGCACGGGGAGCTCGACCTGCCATCCGGAGTTAGCCGACGCGCGCGCCAATCGCGTGCCCTCGTCCAGCGCGCGCTGCGCGCTGTCGAGTCGCCCCGCGCGCATCTGCGCGATCGCGAGCAGCTTGAGCGAACTGACTGCGTTGAACGTCAGGCCGGCGCGGGCAAACGCGGCGACCGACTGCGTGTACTTCGCGCACGCTTCGTCGAACGAGCCGCGCGCCTCGGCGACGAAGCCCTCGAACTGCAGGTCGACCGCGAACCCCCACAAGTCGCCGTACGACGAGTGAAGCGCCGACGCGCGCTCGGCCTGCGCGCGAGCCGATTCGGCGTCGCCGAGCGCGAAGTAGAGATCGGCGAGATCCGTTCGTGCCCAGGCCTCGGTCTGCGTGAACCGCGCGAGGCGCGCATCTCGCACCGCGCGCTCCAAGTCGGCGCGAGCCCTGACGAAGTACCCGCGCGTGAGCCTCGAGTAGCCGAGCCATTGGCTCGCCGAAGCCGCGCCGTAGGCAAAATGAATCTGCTCGAAGACCTGCACGGCTTCGGCGGCGGCGCGCTCGGCCTCGTAGAACGAGCCGGAGCGTTCGAGCAGCGTCGCCAAACCGACGTCGCAGATGCCCAGCTCACGGAGCGACTTTCGCACCTCCCTTGCGGGCCACGCGAATGCCCTCGGCGAGTCGAGCGCGGCCCGTCGTGTCGCCGGCCTGCTCCGTGAGCAATCCTTCCGCGCAGAGCAACTCCGCGCTTTCGTCGGGCGTCGGATTGGTGGCGATCGATCGCGCCTCGCGCAGCAATTCGAGCCCGACCTTCGGACCGGCGCGCCGGCTTCGCAGCTTGCCCACGTTGACCAGGGCTTGAAACGCGATGTGCCAGTCGCCGGCGGCGAGATCCTCGGCGCGCGCCTGCACGAAGAGCGAGTCGGCGCGGGCGGCGTCGGAGCCGATCGCGCGCCAGAGCGCCATCGAAACGTGCGCCGCGGCCGTGTATTGAGATCCGGCCGGCTGCAGGCGGATGATTCGGTCGTAGAGCGAGTCAGCTCGCTCGTACTGGTAGCGCTGCTGCGCGAGCGCCGCGAGCGCGAGAAGTGCTCGACGGTCGTTCGGGTTTCTCGAGACGGCGGCGGTCCACTCGCGCTCGTAGCGTGATTCCGTGGCTGTCTCGACCGCGGCCTGCGCGGATCGCACGATACGCCACGCATCACCCGCGTCGGTGGGCTTGACCTGCTGTGTAGCGCCGACAAGGGCGACGATCGCGAATGCGATTGCTGTCATGAGACGTCCCCAAAGGCGAACCGGGTGGAGGAGCGCCCGCCGATGTCCCCCCACAGTAGGCAGCAGCGGAGGCGAACCGTCAAGATTGCGTGCGTCCCGCCGACCTCACCGCGACCGCTCCGACCGCGCGCAGATCGACGCTTTGAGAACGTTGCTCTCGACGCGCGCCGGGCGAAGTTGGCGCTGACCGTCGACGATTCGAACTTCGTCGCCCACCGTCGCGCGAACCTGGAGATAGAGCGTCACACGGTGCGACGGCCGCGTCGCGTCGCACGAGTCGCCCGTCGCCTCGTACCAATCGCGCAACACTGGCGTGTCCGTGTATGCCCGCCACTCGGCGCCAAGAAAGTCCGCGCGATGGCTCACGCGGTACTCCGACGGCCGCGCGCCGACCGTTGTGTGTACGAGCGCGACGGCGACGGCTGTGGCCGCCACCGTGTCGCCGCCGGCGTTGATCGAAAACGCCGTCAACACCGGTGGCTGTCCGCCAACCCCCCGCTGCGCGACGGCGCGCGCGGGATCACCGGTGATGAACGCGACGAGAACCGCCACGCGGAGGTGGCGCGCTGGCGAGGCCATACACCGAATAGACGGCGCGGGGCGCCGGGAATTCTCACGGATTTCGAGAATCGCAGGCACGGTGAGAAAGACGGCGGGCGATGTGCGTCTCTTCCGGCATGAGGCTGACACGTTCTTCCGCCGGATTCATTCGTGGCTGTGTGGCCGCGGTAGTGTTGCAGGCCGCCTGCGGTGGCGGCGACAGCTCGTCGTCCGCGACGACCTCGCCGCCTCCTGTGAACACGCCGGCGCCTGTAGCGACGGTCGAGGTGAGTCCGCCGACACCCACGGTGCTCGCCGGCGCGACGACACAGCTCGGCGCGACGACGAAGGACGCCACCGGCGCGACGCTCTCGGGGCGAGCCGTGTCGTGGAGCAGCTCCAACAACGCCGTCGCGACAGTGTCGGGCAGCGGCCTCGTGGCGACGCTGACTCCGGGAACCGCGACGATCACCGCGACGAGCGAGGGAAAGAGCGGCGCGGCCAGCGTGACAGCGGTCGATCCGACGACCATGCCGACGTTCGTCGCGCCGTTCACGATCACCGACTACAAGACGTCCAACTACTTCGATCACAACGTGCCGAAGGAGTTCGTCGACAACAACGGCGTCTACGTGTCGTGGTGGGGAGAGAGCAGCGCCGTCGGCATCGACGGACACTCGGGCTACGACTGGCAGATGCCGGTCGGGACGCCTGTGCGGGCGGTGGCCGCCGGAACGGTGGTCTTCGCCGGCCTCTCCGACCCGTTTCTCTGCCCGCTGCTCTCGGCCACCGTTCAGAACTCTGTGATCATCATCGACCACACACTCGCGGCGGGGGTCCACGTCCGATCGACGTATCAGCACGTGAGCCGGATGGACGTGGCCGTGGGCCAGGCCGTGAGCGAGGCCCAACAGATCGGTCTCTCGGGACAGCAAGGGTGCGCGCTCGCGCCGCATCTGCACTTCGAGGTTCGGCGCGTCACGGAGACGAAGACCGGGCAGCCCACGCCGATCGATCCTTACGGGTGGGCCGGGGCGGGGGCCGATCCGTGGGCGTCCGCGCCTGACGGGGCCGTGAGCATCAATCTATGGAAGGCGGGCCAGGCGCCGACTCTGTTTCGCTTCGTGACGCTCGCGCTCAATCCCAACCCCGGCGACAATCTGTTCGTCGGCATCACGGCGGTGCGCTTCCAGGGCGTGCGCGACGATCAGAATCCCGGCAACGAATACGTGGAGGTGACGCGCGACAATCGCTTCGCGCCCGCGACGCTCGACCTCACCGCGTTCACGATCAAGAACAAGGCGGGCGACACGTTCACCTTTCCCGCCGGCTTCACGCTCACGACCGACCGCACCGTGGTGAGGGTGTTCACGGGATCGGGGACGAACACGGCCACGGAATTGTACTGGGGCCAGACTTCCGGCAAGTGGAACAACCTGCTGGACTGCGTGAAGCTGTTCAACGCCGCGGGCGTCATCCGAAACCAGGCGGGTTGGGGTTCGTCGGCTCCCTGCGCATAAGCGACGAAAACGTCGGCGCGCCGCTTCCATTCCGGGGGGTCCGTCGAAAGCTTTGTGGGCGATGGGTTCCCCCCGCCCACTCACCGAACGTGAACGAGCCGCGCTGACCGCGGCGTGCGATGCATTTCATCCGTCTCTCGCTCCAGAGGGGACGGATGATCCGACGCTCTTCTCCGCCAGCGCGACGAGCCTCGGCGTGCCGCGCGCGGCGGAGGACGCCATCGATGCGCTGGCCCCCGCGGATCGCCAGGCGCTGCTGCGGTTGTTGCGGCTGCTCGGGGGTCCGCTCCTCGGCCTGACGATCGGCAAGCCACGCCGACTCTCGGCGATGAAGCCCGCCGACCGCGAGAGGCTGCTCCGCTCAATGTCGACAAGCCGGATCCCGCCGCTGCGCAGCGGGTTCCAGGCGCTCAGACGACTTTCGAGTTTCATGTATTACAGCACGACCGACAAGACGGGCCACAACGCCGTGTGGCCGCGCATCGGCTACACGCCGTCGCCGCGGGGCACCGTCGGCGCGAGCAGCGTCCGCAGCATGCGATACGACACCGACGCCACCGTCGACTGCGACGTCTGTGTCGTGGGATCCGGGGCGGGTGGCGGGACGGTCGCCGGAGAGCTGTCGACGCGCGGGTACAAGATCGTGTTGATCGAGAGCGGCCCGGGCGACCAGGCGCCGAATTTCTCGCAGGGCGAGCTCGACGGAACGCGTCGCCTCTATCTCGACCGCGGTCTCACCGCGACGCGCGACCTCGGCGTCGCGATTCTCGCCGGCTCCTGCCTCGGCGGCGGCACGACGGTGAATTGGCAGACGTGCCTTCGCACGCCCGACTACATCCGCGACGAATGGGACGAGCGCTCCGGCTGCGGGCTGTTCACGAGCGACAGATTCACGCGCGCGCTCGACCTCGCCGCGATTCGACTCGGCGCATCGTCCGACGAGAGCGAGGTGAATCCGAACAACGCGGCGATTCGGCGCGGCTGCGAGTCTCTCGGCTACGACTGGTCGGTCACCGAGCGAAACGCGCGCGGCTGCGACACCGAGCAATGCGGATACTGCATCTACGGCTGCCGGGCGGGAGGAAAACAGTCGACGGTCGTCACGTATCTCCAGACCGTGCCGCGAAAAGGCAGATCCACGATCGTGACCGATTGTCGCGCGGACCGCCTCATCATCGAGCGCAACAGGGTCGAGGGCGTCATCGCGAAGACGCTCGACGCCGCCGGGTCGCTCGTGACGACCCAGATCCGGGCGAAGGTGGTCGTCGTCTGCGCCGGTGGCATCGGAACGCCGGCGTTGCTCGAGCGTTCCGGCGTCTCGCTGCCGCAGCTCGGGCGCAACCTTTTCATACACCCGACAACCGCAGTCGCCGGTGTGTACGCCGATCCCATCGAGGCGTGGCGCGGACCTCCGCAGTCGATCATGTCGGCGGAGTTCGCGCGCGTCGCGGGCAACTTCGGCTTTCGCCTCGAGGCGGCGCCCGTGCATCCGGGGCTTCTCTCTATCGCCGCGCCGTGGACTTCGCCGCGGGCGCATCGGCGGTTGATGCAGCGGGCGGCCCACGTTTCGGCGATGATCGCGCTGACGCGCGACTCGTCCGGCGGGCAGGTTCGCGCGCGCCCCGACGGCAGCGTGCGGATCGACTACAAGCTGGGCAAGGCGGAACGCGCGCTGGTGACGCAGGGTATCTCCGCGGCGGCGCGCGTTCATCTCGCGGCCGGAGCGAACGAGGTGCACACCCTCCACACGCGCGGATTGACGCTCGCCAAGTCCGCCTCGCCGACGGAGGTGGACGCCTTTTACCGCCGCATCGAGAACGAACCTGTGGATCGGAATTGGTCATCGCTGTTCAGCGCGCACCAGATGGGCACATGCCGGATGGGAACGGATGGGTCGACGGCCGTCTGCGACGAGCGGGGCCGGGTGTTCGGCGTCTCCGGTCTCTACGTCGCGGACGCGAGCGCCTTCCCCGCGTCGAGCGGGGTAAACCCGATGCTCACGGTCGTGGCGATCGCGACGTGCGTCGCCGAGGGAATCGCGAACGGTGAGGAGTGACGCTAGGATTCGTCGGTCGATGCCTCGAACTCCGCTGTGCGCCCTTCTGCTGGCCTCGACAGTCGCGCTGGCGACACCGGCACCGGCCCAAACCCCCGACCGACAGGCGGCGGCTGCGGCGGCGCGCGTAGACCCCCTGCACCAGACGGGACGCAACGTCACGATCTCGCTTCTGACGATGGGCAACGGCACCCAGGTGTGGGAGCTCTTCGGTCACAACGCGATCCAGATCCATGATCTGGTGACGAACCGCGACACGGTGTTCAACTGGGGCGTTTTCGATTTTCGCCAGCCGCATTTCATCAAGCGATTCCTCAAGGGAACGATGCTCTACTCCATGGGCGGCGACTCCATGGACAACATCCTTCTCGAGTACCACTACTGGAACCGCTCGGTGGTCGCGCAGGAGCTGGATCTCACGGCCGAACAGAAAGACTCGGTGTTGGCGGCCATTCAGCGGAACGCGCAGCCGGAGAACATTCAGTACCACTACGACTACTACCGCGACAACTGCTCGACGCGAGTGCGCGACATTCTCGACAATGCGCTGGGCGGTGCGCTGCGAAAGGAATCGGCGGGGCTTACCGGAACCACGTATCGCTGGCACTCGCTTCGGTTGATGCAGGTCCTGCCGGCGATCATGCTCGGCGTGGACATCGCCCTCGGCCGCCCGGGGGACCGCGACCTCTCGAAGTGGCAGGTGATGTTTCTGCCGCGGCAACTGCACGATTTCCTCGCGGGCATCGTCGTCACCGGCGACGGCGCCAAGCACCCGCTCGTCCGCCGAGAGACCGTGCTCTTTCAATCGACACGCGCGGGAGCGGAGCCCGACGCGCCGCCGCGCTTCGGGATATGGGCGCTGCTCGGCGGCATCGCCGCGGCGGCGCTGATCCTTTGGCTAGGCGTCGCGGCGACGAGCCGCGGCGATTGGACTCGCATCGCGGCGAGCGTCGTAGTCGGGCTGTGGTCGCTGGCGGCCGGGCTGTTGGGCACGATCCTCTTTCTGTTGTGGACCGTGACCGACCACGTGTTCGCGCATCAGAATGAGAACCTGCTGATCTTCAGTCCGCTCTGGCTGGCGCTGGTCGTGCTCGGGCCGGTCTTTCTGTCGTCCGGCCGCGCGGCCGGCGCCACGAAAGCGGTCGCGTTGGCGATAGCCGCGCTCGCAACGATCGCGCTCCTCGCCCATTTCGTCGGGCTGTCCTCGCAGAACAACCTCTCGATCGTTGCGCTCGGCCTGCCGCCTGCGCTCGCCCTCGCGCTCGTTACCTCGCGACGTCCAGTGCGAGCAAACCTGCCGCGCGAAGCTTCGCGTTGATCGCGGCAAGCTCCGTCGTGCGAAGCGTCGTCCACCGGGCGTTCACGGCGTCGGCCGCCCGCCTGGCGTCGAGCACTGTCGCCATCCCCTGAGCGGTCAGCTCGGTGTCCGTCTCATCTAGAAGAGACAGGGCCGAGAGAAGCTCCGCGTTCGTCGATGCAATGCTCGGCTGAGGCGCGGCACCGCGTCCGCCGCGGCCGCCCGCCGTTGCCCCGCCGCCGCCGCCGCCCCGACGACCGCCGCCGCCTTGTCCGGCGAGCGCGCCCAACTGGGCGTCGTATGTCGATAGGGCCTGCGCGAGCGAAGCGTCGGCGCGGCCGCGCGCTTCGCCGACCTTGGCGCGGAGGTCGCGGATCTGTGCAGCGGTCACCGAATCGCGCGCGACGGCGTCCCACAGCGCGACGGCCAGCGCGTGCTGCCGCGCGAGGATTTCCGTCGGCGTCTTCACACGCGGGTCCATCTTGAGCGCGAGCGGCTGTGTTTGCGTCGTGCCGCCGACGGTGAGCCGAACCTTGTAGCTGCCGGCGATGGCGAGCGGGCCGCGCGGTTCGCGCGGCGTGTCGAACGGGACAGCGGAGATCGGATATTGTCCGGGCTGCGCGCTCGTGCCGGCGGGCGGCGAGTAGTGCAGGTCCCACACGAACCGGTGAAAGCCCTGCGCCGACGACAAGACTTTCGTCGGTCGGATCCAGTAGGACGGCGTCTCGCCGAGGTCCGCGGGCGCCATCGACGTATCTCGACTCGTGTATCTGCGTATCACGCGATCGCTCGCGTCGAGGATCTCGAGCGTCGCGTCGCCGGCGGCGCCGGGGCCGACGAAATAGTCGACGATCGCGCCGTCCGGCGGGTTCTGCGCGCCAGGCTCGTCGGGCGGAATCGGTGTGTCGGGGTACTTCGCCGAGCGGAAGCGGATCGCCGTCGCCGGCTTGAAGAGCGTGAGCGCGGCGGACGACGTATTGGCGGCGATCTCGCGCAGCGGCTCGATGTCGTCGAGGATCCAGAACGACCGCCCGTGCGTGCCGACCGCGATGTCGTCATCCTTGAGCACGAGGTCGCGAATCGACGTCGCCGGCATGTTGAGGCGGAGCGACGACCAGTGGTCGCCGTCGTCGAACGAGACCCACACCTGCGTCTCGGTTCCGGCGAAAAGGAGCCCGCGGCGTTTCGAGTCTTCCCGCACCACGTTCACTATCGCGCCGTCGGGAATGCCGCTCGTGATCTGCGTCCAGGTCTTGCCGCCGTCGTGCGTGCGAAAGACGTGCGGCCGCATGTCGTCGAGACGAATCGTGTTGACCGCGGCGTACGCGGTCTTCGCGTCGAAGCGCCCGGCGTCGATGATCGACACCTTGCTCCACGGACGATCGCGCAACTCGGGCGGCGTGACGTCGGTCCAGTGCAGGCCGCCGTCGGCCGTCGTGTGAATCAGCCCGTCGTCGCTTCCGGCCCAGATCCGCTTTATGTCGACGTACGACGGCGCGACGGTGTACACGACGCCCGCGTGTCTCGCCCGCGCCGGCGCCGACGCCGAGTAGACGCCGACGTTCGCGGGAACGATCGAGTCGGTGCGCGTGAGGTCGGGACTTATCGCCGACCATGTCTTGCCGCCGTTCGTCGTCTTCCACACCGTGTTCGACGCGAAGAACAACGTGTGCGGATCGACAGTCGAGAACACCAGCGGCGCGGTTCGCAGCGTTCGGTAGTCGCTGACGCCGCCGGGCGCCGCACCGCCGCGCCCGATGCGCGGACCGACCTGCTCCACCAAGCCGGTGCGCCGGTCGTAGCGCGTCACCTTGCCGCCGTAGACGAGATCGGGGTCGAGCGGGTCGGGCGCGACGTACGCGTATTCCTCGACGCCGACGGGGTGCCAATCCCACGCCAGGATCCGGCCGTCGTCGCCGCGGCTCCGCACGCACGCCGAGCCAGACTCCTGCTGCCCGCTGCACACGCGATACGGAAACGCGTTGTCGGTCGACACGTGATAGAATGCGGCCGTCGGTTGATTGAACCACGAGCTCCACGTCGCGCCGCCGTTCACGGTGACGATCGCCCCTTGATCGCCGACGAGCAGAATCACGTTGGGATCGATCGGGTTGATCCACAGTCGCTGGTAGTCGTCGCCGCCCGGCGCGCCGCGAAACGCCTTGAATGTCTTGCCGCCGTCGGTCGATTTCCACGTCACGACGGTCGCCATGTAGACGACGTCCGGATTCTTCGGATCGACTTTCACCTCGGCGACGTCGGACGGGCGGGTCGCCACGCGATCGTCGGTCGTCGCCAGGCGCCAGCTCTCGCCCGCGTCGTCCGAGCGATACAAACCGGCGCCGCGGCGCGCTTCGACCGTCGCGAACATCCGGCTCGGCAGGCTCGGCGCCACCGTGATGCCGATGCGGCCGAGGCCATCCTGCTCGAACGTCGGCAGCCCGGTGCCGAGCCGCTTCCACGTCGCGCCCGCGTCGGTCGACTTGAACAGACCGCTGCCGGCGCCGGAGAACACTCCGTTCTCCCACGGGCCCTGCCGCGCCTCCCATAGCACCGCGTAGACGATGTCCGGATTCGCCGGATCGAGCACGACGTCGACAGCGCCGGTGTTCTCGTCCTTGTAGAGGACTTTCTGAAAGGTCTTTCCACCGTCGGTGGACTTGAAGAGTCCGCGCTCGGCGTTCGGGCCGTACGGGTGGCCGAGCACCGCGACGAACAGGCGATCGGGATCTCGCGGATCGACGGCAATCTGCGGAATCTGCTGCCCGTCGCGCAGACCGAGGTGCGTCCAGGTCTTGCCGGCGTCGGTGGACTTGTAGACGCCGTCGCCGATCGAAAGGTCGGGGCGTTGGAGCCCTTCCCCGCTTCCGACGTAGACGATGTTCGGATTCGACGGCGCGACGGCGATGGCGCCGATCGAACCCGTCGGCTGGTCGTCGAAGATCGGATTCCACGTGCGGCCGTAGTCGGTCGTCTTCCAGACGCCGCCGTTCACCACGCCGACATAGAACACGTTCGGCTGATTCGGAATGCCCGCCGCGGCCTTCGTGCGGCTGGCGCGATACGGTCCGATCATCCGCCAGCGCATCTCCGAATACGTCGACGGGTCGATGCGTTGCGCGGCGAGCGCGATGGGACACGCGGACAGGAGAGCGAACGACAAGCGCGAGAGGCGCACGGTTGTGACTCGGATTTTCGAGAGAAAGCGGCGAGGCCGCGTCAGCGCCGGATTGTCGCACGCAGGGTTGCCGTCGGCAAGAGATTTCGGTCATGAACGAACTTCTTCTTTCACTCATCGGCCACATGCGGTGGGCCGACGCGATCGTCGCCGAGTCGCTGCAGCGTAACTCGCCGCCCGATCCGGAAGCGGCGCGGCTGTTCGCGCACATCGCCTCCGCCGAGCATCTCTGGTTCGCGCGGATCGAAGGCAGGCCGGCGGCCCACGCCGTTTGGCCGGCGGACATGACGCCAGCCGGTGCGGCGGCGCTCGCGGCCGAACAGGCGGATCTCTACCACCGGCTCGTCGAGGGCGCGACCGCGGAGCAACTGGCTCGGCGTGTCTCTTACCGCAACAGCGCCGGGCGCGACTTCCGCAGCCGCGTGTCCGACATCGTGACGCACGTCGCGATGCACGGCAGCTACCACCGCGGTCAGATCGCGCGGCAGTTACGCTCGGCCGGGTTCGAGCCGCCGTACACCGACTTCATTCAGTACACGCGTCGCGATCAGTAGCACGTCCGACAGCAACCGTTCGCGAATCGGCGTCGCGGCATCGATTCTGCCCTTCTTCACCGAACCGGTCCGCCGTACACGCGAGGCCGGTAGGAAAGGAGAACAGAAATGCCAAGAATGCGAATAGAAGCCGCTGCGGCGATGCTCGGCGCGGCGCTGCTGGGCGGAGCGTGCGCGCGTTACCACGAGTCGGCGGCCGGCGGAGAAGTGATCAGCGCGCGAGACGCGGCCGAGACGGTGGTGCTGCACGTTCAGAATCTCGGGTTGAACACGGTCGAGCTGCGGGCGATTCAGGACGGGCGGTCGCGATTCATCGCTTCGGTGAGCGCCCACGACACGTCCAGCATCCTGCTCGATCGGCTGCTCTTCCCGACGGCGAGCCTGTTCATCGCCGCGTACGCTGAGGCCGGGGCACAGCGCGTCGTCGTCGGCCCGCTCGCCGCGGGCAAGGGCGACGAGATCGAACTCACGGTTCAGGAAGGACTGGTCGGGAGTCAGGCGAAG
The DNA here is from genome assembly GCA_963789315.1 of uncultured Gemmatimonadaceae bacterium. GTDB lineage: Bacteria > Gemmatimonadota > Gemmatimonadetes > Gemmatimonadales > Gemmatimonadaceae > JAQBQB01. The sequence continues at coordinate 897,744 of CAWBKI010000016.1, forward strand.
GTGCATCGCTGAATGGGGCGGCACCACGAAGGTCGGCCAGTCGTTTTCGGATGAACCGGCGCTCCGGCTCGAGGGTCGCGAGCGCCAGCGCTCTCTTGTAGTCGCGCGCCGCGGCGTCGGTCTTTCCGACGCGACGGCGCAAATCGGCGCGCACGGCGTACAGCAGGTGGTAGTCGGACAGCTCGCCGCGCGCGTGAATCGCGTCGACGAGAAGAAGCGCGGCCGCCGGCCCGTCGACCATCGCGACGGCGACCGCGTGGTTCAACTCGACGACGGCGCTCGACGTGTGCGACATCAGCAGCGCGTACAGCCCCGCGATCTGCCGCCAATCGGTCTCCGCGGGCGACGTCGCGCGCGCGTGGAGCGCGGCGATCGCCGCCTGAATCGCGTATGGTCCGGCGCGGCCGCGCCTCAGCGTGTCCTCCACCAGCGCGAGCCCCTCGGCGATCTGCCCGTGATTCCAACGCGACCGGTCCTGATCTTCGAGCAGTATCAGCTCGCCGTCCGGTGAGCTGCGGGCCTCGCGACGCGCGTCGTGCAACAGCATCAGCGCGAGCAGGGCCGCAGCCTCGCGCTCGTCGGGCATCAGCGTCATGAGCAGCCGGGCGAGCCGAATCGCCTCGGCGCACAGCTCACGACGCACGAGCGCGTCGCCGGCCGTGGCCACGTATCCCTCGGTGAACACCAGATAGATCACGGCGAGCACCGAGTCGAGCCGCTCGGCGAGCTCCGTCGCTGGCGGAACGCGATACGGAATCCGCGCGTCGCGAATCTTCGCGGTCGCCCGCACCAGCCGCTGGGCCATCGTCGCGGGTGGGACGAGAAACGCGCGCGCGATCTCGTCGGTGGTGATCGAACAGATGGTGCGCAGCGTGAGCGCGACCTGCGCCTCGCGCGCCAGCGCCGGGTGGCAGCACGTGAAGATCAAACGCAGGCGATCGTCCTCGACCTCGTGCTCCGACTCGTCACCAGGGAACACGTCGCTCTCGCGAGCCTCGAGCACCGACGCGGCGACCAGCGGACTGCGCTCGACGAGCCGCGCGTCCTTTCTCATTCGATCGATGGCGCGATGACGACCGGCGCTCACGAGCCACGCGCGCGGATTCTCCGGCCATCCACTGGCCGGCCACTTCTCGACGGCCGCCGCAAACGCGTCCTGCGTCGCCTCCTCGGCGGCATCGAAGTCGCCGAGGAGGCGGATCAACGTCGCGCGAACCCGCCCTGACTCGTCGCGATAGAGCGCCGCGATTCGGTCGTGGGGGTTGGCGCTCGCCGTCATGCGGGAACGGGAGCCGTCATTTCCTGAATGGGACGCACCTCGATCGCTCCGTTGCGCGCGCCGGGAATCCGCGCGGCGAGCGAGATGGCGGCGTCGAGGTCGGGCGCGTCGACGAGATAGTAGCCGGCGAGCTGCTCTCGCGTCTCGGCGAACGGCCCGTCGGTCGTCTGACGCTTTCCGTTGCGCACGCGGACGGTTGTCGCCGTCTTCGTCGGCTGGAGCGCGTTTCCGCCCTTGTAGTTGCCACTGCCGACGATGCTCTCCGTGTACTCGCGATACTCGTTCGACATTTCCCTGACCGCGTCTGGCGCGGGGCGATCCGCTTCGTTCGAGTAGATGAGCAAGAGGTACTGCATGTAGCCGTCTCCTGTGAAAGTGAGTTGTCGTGTACCGCAACCGACAACTAGTCGAACGGAACAGCCGTAAATCGACGCGGCCCCCGAAGACTTTGGGCAGGTTAAGGTTACGCTCGTCAATTGACCCCGGCGACCGAACCCGGGTTATAGGGGTAGAAGCGCCCGCGATCGGTTCGTAGGTTTTGCCGAGTCGGCTCTTTCACCGGTGGCACCCCCAATGAAGGCACACAACCAAATCATGCGGCCCAGCGTGGCGCGCACGCTCGGTCCCTGGATCACGGCTCTGCTCGCCTTGGCGCTGTCGGCGCCAGGCGCTGCGGGCGCCCAGGGAGCCCCGCCTCCCGCCAACTCCCCGGCGGCCGGGTTCGCGAAGCTCCAGGGCTTCGTGATCGACAGCGTGCACAATGGACCGTTAGCCAAGGCGGTCGTGCTCGTCGAGGGCGCGGGTCGTAACACGATGACGGATGTGGACGGGCACTTCACGATCGACAGCATCCCGGCTGGAGAGCACCGGATCATGGTGTTGTCCGCGGTGCTCGACACGCTCGGGCTGTCGATGCGGACCCCTGCCTACAAGTTCACGGCGGACAAGACGAACGAGATCGACCTCAGCATTCCGAGCCCGGAGCGCATCGCGAACGCTATCTGCCCGTCGGCGCAGCGCATGCGCGGACCCGCCGTGATGGTCGGCTTCGTGCGCGACCCGGATACAAAGGAGCCCGCTGTCGGCTCGAAGGTGCAGCTGGTCTTCAACGAGCCGGATCTGATCGGCCGCCCGCAACAGCGAGTGCGCGAAGCCACCGTCGATTCCTCCGGCTTGTACAAGATCTGCGGGTTGCCCGGCACCATGGCCGGCAAGGTGCAGGTCTTTCGCAACGGCGTCAGTTCCGGTGAGGTTCCGGCCGAAGTGAGCAACGGATTCCTCGCGCTGCGCGGATTCAGCATCGTCGGCAAGCACGACACGATGGTCGCGATGAAGACCGACAGCGGGAAGACGAAGATGGTGGCGCACGGAACGGCGCGGCTGACCGGCCGCGTGATGGACAAGAAGGGTCAGCCCCTTCGCGACGCGCGCGTCTCGCTGCAAGGCGGCGGCGACGTCGTGCTGACGAAGGCGAACGGCGAGTTCGCTCTCGACAGCCTGCCGTCGGGAACACAGGCGCTCCAGGTGAGGAAGCTCGGCTACTCGGTGACCGAGGTTCCCGTCGAACTGTCGGCCCGCGATCCGGCGCAGACGACGATCACGATGAGCGACGCCGTGCCGCTGCTGCAGACCATGCGCGTCGAGGCGTCGAAGGACAAAGCGCTCTCGGACGTGGGTTACCTGCAGCGCAAGCAGACCGGCATGGGCTACTTCATGGACGGCGACCAGATCAACCACGACGCGATCTCGTTCGCCGACGTGATGCGCGTGGCGCCCGGTCTCAAGGTCCAGCCGCTCGGCGACGGACGCACGTACGTGATCACCGACTCACGCAATCCGGCCGGCAGCGGCTGCGTGAACTTCTACGTCGACGGCACGCGGTGGACCGAGATCACTCCGGGCGACGTCGGCACGTTCGTGCGCCCCGACGAACTTGTCGCGATCGAGATCTACCACGGGTCGGAGACGCCGCCGCAGTACACGACGCCCGGCATGTCCAGCTGTGCCACTGTCGTCGCGTGGACGAGGGCGCGTATCCGCACGCAGACGAACAACAACAAGAAGCCCTGACGTGACGCGGAGCCGCTCGGCGTGAGCCCTCGCGTCCGCGTCTTCGCGCAGAGCGACATCGCGACGGAGTGCGACGCCTGCGGCGTCCGCTTTCACATCACGTCGGGCGGCGCGTGCGTGAAGTGCCGGCGCGTGCTCTGCGCGCAGCACCTCTACGGTTCGTGGTTGCGACGGCTCGCCGTTGATTTTGGCGCCGCCACGGTGTGCGTCACGTGCCGGCAAGCGGCCGGAGCGTGACGCCCTTCGAGCCGCAGGACCCGGAGTTCGAGCGCCGCGTCCGCGGCAGCTTCGAGCGCCAGCGGTTCATGGCGACGCTCGGCGCGCGTCTCGCCCGAGTCGAGGCGGGGGCGGTGGACATCGAGCTCGCCGTGCGCGACGAGCTCACACAGCAGCACGGGTTTCTTCACGCCGGCGCGCTGGCGACGGTCGCCGACAGCGCGTGCGGTTACGCGGCGCTCTCGCTGATGCCGCCGGGCGCCGCGGTGTTGAGCGTCGAGTTCAAGATCAACATGCTCGCGCCGGCGAAGGGCGACCGCGTGGTGGCGCAGGGCCGCGTGCTGCGCGCCGGAAAGACGATCACCGTGTGCCGCGGCGACGTCGTCGCCCATTCGGCTGACGGCGAGCGCCTCGTCGCGACGATGGTCGGCACGATGATGACCGTGCGCGACCGCGGCATCGCCGACTGACGCTCCCCGCCCAGGTCAGGCGAGGAGCGTCCGCAGCTTGTCGATGGCGATGTTGCCGCCGCTCACGACGGCGGCGATGCGCTGGCCGTCGCGAAACGGAATCGCGCGCGTCAGCACCGCGGCCGTCGCGGCGGCGCCCCCTGGTTCCGCGAGAAGCTTCGCGCTGACGAGGAGCTCGCGCACCGCCTCGGCGATCACGTCGTCGTCGATCAGGACCACGTCGTCGACGTAGCGGCGGATGATCTCGAAGTTCACCTGCCCCGTCATCGGCGCGGCGAGGCCGTCGGCGATGGTGTTCACCGATTCGAGCGTCACGGCCCGCCCCGCGTCGAGGCTGAGACGCGTCGACGGCGCGCCGCGCGGTTCCACGCCGAACACCCGAATGCCCGGATTCATCTCCTTGATCGCCACCGCCATGCCGGAGATCAGTCCGCCGCCGCCGATGGGGATCACGACCGCGTCGAGCTCCCCGGCCTGCTCGACGAGCTCCATTCCCGCGGTGCCGGCGCCCGCGCAGACCACTTCGTCGTCGAACGGGTGCACGAAGACGAGGTTGCGCTCCTTCTCGAGCTCTCGGGCGCGTTCGATCGCCTGGATGCTGGTGGCTCCGTACAGCACGACCTCGGCTCCATATCCGCGGCTCGCTTCGATCTTGGCCGGCGACGCCGCCTCGGGCATGACGACAACGGCGTGAATTCCGGCGGCGTGCGCACCCCAAGCCAGCGCTTGCGCGTGATTCCCCGCCGACACGGTAACCACGCCCCGCGCGCGTTCCGCCGCGCCGAGGCGGCTCAGCTTGTTGAGCACGCCGCGGACCTTGAACGACCCGGTCTTTTGAAGGTTCTCGCATTTGAGAACCAGGTGCACGCCCACGCGCTCCCCAATGCGGCTGGCCGACATCGTTGGCGTGACGTGGACGCGGCCGGCGATGCGCTGGCGGGCGTCGCGTATCTCGTTCAATCCGATCATCGCCGAAATATGAGACTCGCGTCCGCGAGCAACCACCCGGCACGCGACGGGCCGGGCTGATTACATTGGCGCGTGCTCACACGACAGGACAGCGTCATCATCGGCGCCACCGTGGCCGCCGTCATCGCGGCGGCGGTTCTGCGCGTGGCCGGCGCGAACGACGTGCTGCGCTTCATCGCGGCCGCGGCGGCTCTGTCGCTCCTGGCCATGAACGTGTCGCGCGGGACCGAACAGCTCGGCGCCCATCTCGGCCCCGCCGCGACCGGCATTCTCCAGGCGGCGCTCGGCAACCTCCCGGAATTGCTCGTGTGCACGTTCGCGCTGCGCGCCGGACTTGTGTCCGTCGTCCAGGGCGCGTTGATCGGATCGATCCTCGCGAACTCGCTGTTGGTCCTCGGACTGGCGATCCTCGTCGGCGGCCTCAAACACGGCCGAATGCACTACGACGCCGAGTCGCCGCGGTTGATCGTGTCGTTGATGATGCTGGCCGTCGCCGCGCTCGCGATTCCGACCTTGGCGTCGGAACTGCACACGCCGGCGGCGGGGCACGAGAAGCCGCTCAGCGTCGCCTGCTCGCTGTTGCTGCTCGCCGTCTTCGTGGCGAGCCTGCCGTTCTCGCTCGGCTCCGATCCCGACCGGTCCGCTCGTCACGTCAGCGTCACCTCGACGGTCGCCGAGTGGTCCATGTCGCTGGCGATCACGACGCTCGCCTGCGCGTCGGTCGGCGCGGCCGTGGTGTCCGACTGGTTCGTCGAGGCGCTCAAGCCGGCGATCGGCGCGCTGCACATCTCCGAGGCTTTCGCGGGCATCGTTGTCGTGGCGATCGCCGGCAATGCCGTCGAGAACGTCGCCGGAATCCGCCTCGCGGCCAAGAACAGACCTCAGTACGCGATGAGCGTGATCCTCAACAGCTCGCTGCTCATCGCGTTGGTCGTGATTCCGATCCTCGTGCTTTTCTCGTTTTCGTTCGGCGACGGCGCGCTCACGCTGGTGTTGCCGCCTCTCCTCATTGCCGCCCTTCTCCTCACCACGCTGACGTCGGCAATGATCGTGAACGACGGCGAGGCGACGTGGATCGAGGGGGTGGCGTTGATCGGCCTGTACGGTATTTTCGCCGCGGCGTTCTGGTGGGGCTGAGACTCGAGGGAGGACGATCGATGACACGCGTCACCGCGTTGGCGGTTCTCGTTTCGTTCGCGACGAGAGCGAGCGCCCAGTGGGTTCCTCAGCAGAGCGGAACGACCGCCGAGTTCCGCGGGCTCGTCGCGACAAGCGCGTCGGTCGTGTGGGCGAGCGGCACGCGCGGCCGCGTTGCGCGAACCACAAACGGGGGCGCGACATGGTCGGTCGATTCCGTGCCCGGCGCGTCGGGGCTCGACTTTCGCGCCATCGCGCCGCGCAACGACCGTCTGGCGTGGGTCATCAGCGCCGGACCTGCCGAGCAGGGCCAAGCACAGATCTTTCGAACGACCGACGGCGCCAACTGGATCCGTCAATTCACGACGGCGCAAACGGGCGTCTTCCTCGACGCGATCGCGTTCTGGGACGATCGCCACGGAATCGCGATGAGCGACCCGGTCGGCGGCAAGCTGTTCATCCTCGCGACTGACGACGGCGGTGACACCTGGGCTCAGGTTCCGGCCGACGCGGCTCCGCCGGTGCTTGCCGGGGAGGCTGCCTTCGCGGCGAGCGGCACGTGTCTGGTCGTTCAGGGATCGTCGAACGTGTGGATCGGCACGGGAGGCGGTGCCCGTGCGCGTGTCTTTCGATCGGCCGACCGCGGGCGCACGTGGCAGGTCGCCGACACGCCGCTGCATGCCGGCAACGCCGCATCGGGAATTTTCTCGCTGGCGTTCAGCGATTCGCGGCACGGTGTGGCGGTGGGCGGCGAATACTCGAAGCCGAAGGAGGCGTTCGACAACGTCGCGGTGACCGACGACGGCGGCGCTACTTGGCGGCGGGCGCGCGGTCCGTTGCCGCACGGCTACATGTCGGCGGTGGCGTTCGTTCCGATGTCAGCGGGGCGACAGCTCGTCGCGGTCGGACTTGGCGGCACCGCGCGATCGGACGACGCGGGTGAGAGCTGGGCGATGGTGGACACGATCGCCTACAACTCGATAACGTTCGCTGCTGGCGGCGACGGATGGGCGGCCGGCCCGCGAGGCCGAATCGCGAAGTGGTCGCCAACACCCGCGCCGAAGAAGCCGTAGCTCATCGAGTCGGCCGCTTGCCTTTCGACGCGGTCGATTCTCGCGTCACCACCCGGACGAGGACCACTATGGCCGCTCGACAAACCCTGCTCGGCGCCGTTGCGTCATTCATCGTGCTATCGTGCGGTCGCGGAGGCGCGAGCTCCACGCCTACGCCGGCGGCCGCCCGGGCACAGACGCCCGCCGGCCAGCCCTCGGCCGAACAGCCGGTGACGCTCGCGCCGCGGCGACCGCCGCCGTCGCGTGACAGCCTCGAGAAGCTGCGCGCTGTCTACGTCGCGCAGATCATGAGCGAGATCGCCGGCCGCGAGAATCAGCCCGCCGAGCAAGTGTTCAAGAATGTTCAAGTGCTCAAGGGGATCACCGCGGCGGAGCTCGTGCACAAGATGGACAAGGAGTACGCGACGCCGCTGAGCTGGAACTGCACGAACTGCCATCGCCTGGCGAATCAGGGCAACTGGGCGAGCGATACGGCAACCGACAAGAGGCGCGCGCGCTTCATGCAGCAGATGACGAATGACATCAACCTCGTCACGCTGCCCAAGCTCTATCCCAAGGACACGCCGAAGGTGACCTGCGCGACGTGTCATCGCGGCTACAACGAGCCGCCGCCGCCGGAGTACATGATTCCCGAACGTGGCAAGCCGGGCGGGCTGCCGCTGCCGCCGGCTCGCGGAACTACCGGCGCGCCGCCGCCGGCCGCGAAGCCACCTGTCTGAGCGGGTCTTCCGAAACGGCGGTCTGTGCGCGACGGCCGTTGTTGGTTGAGGGTTGTCGGTTCTGAGTGGTCGGTGACTGATGTCGTGACAGGCTCGGTGCAATGCAAAGGCGGGCGTTCGGGATTCGTTGTCGCCGCGCCCCGCGCACGGCTTGTCACGTCATCAGTCACCGACGACCGTCAACCGACAACCCTCAACCAACAACGGCTGTCGCGCGGCCGCCGCTAGTTATCGCGATCCGCACTGAGCGAGCACGCGCTTCGGCTCGGCGGCATTCGGCAGGAGCGCGCGAGCCGCGCGTGCTTCAGCACGTGCCCGGGGGCATTCGCCGCGCGCCACGTACGCCTCGGCGAGCTTGAGGTGAATGCGATATGAACCCGGATCGAGCCGCGCCGCGCGCTCGATCGTCGAAATGTGCGAGCTCGCGCTGAACGTCGCGATCGCGACGAGCTGCGCGGCGCTGCGCCCCACGGCGACGATCCCGAACACGACGATCGCCAGCAGCGCGGCGAATCGAAGCGCCGGCCGCGCGAGGATCGTGCGATCGGACGGCGGCGCGAGAGCTCCCGCCAGCGTCCAGACGAAATACGCCGGCGTCGCGACGATGAGCGCGGCGTCGAACGAGCCGACGACGATCGCCGCGGCGAGCGTGCCCACGAGCGCCATCGACGTCATCACGTGCTCCGAGTCCGCCATCGCCGTGCGGGGCTGCGTGGAGCGGACGTCCATGTACGCGCGTCGCATCAGCCCCAGGAGAACCACCGCCAGCGCGACGATTCCGATCAGTCCGCGCTCCGAGGCATACGCGACCCAATCGCTGCTCGGCCACGGATTCGCCGTCGTGCCTTCGTCCTGCGAGAGCGACGGATCGTTGCGCGACGCGTACTTCGGGTAGACGACCGGCCAATTTCCCGGGCCGACCCCGAGCAGCGGCCGCGCTTCGGTCATGTGCAGCGAATTCGTGTACTGCACGAGACGGCCGTGCCCACTTCCCTCTTTGTAGTTCACCAACCCGACCGCCGAGTCGATGTACGGCGTATCGCTCTTCCACTCGAGGCGGTTGGGCAGGAAGATCGCGGCCAGCCCTCCGACCAGCGCGGCGATGCCGATGTACGCGAGTCGCGGCAACGTCCTCGTGCCGCGCCATTGTCCGCGGCTCATCGCCCCGGCCACGACCACCGCGCCGATCGACACGAGTCACGGCGAGCCACGCCGCGCGGCTGCGTGACATGGCGAGCGCCGCGGCCACCGCGACGCTTCCCGCGACGCCGATCACGACCGTCGCCGGACGCCGCGCCGTCACGGTCACGAGCGCGATGACCGGAACGCCGATCGCGCACAAGTGAGCGACGAAGTTCCTGTTGCCGAATGTTCCTCCGGGCGCGCGGTTGAGGCTGAAGTATTCGCTCCGCAGACCGTACGCTTGAGCGAGCGCGGTGACGGCACCGAGTATCACGGCGGCGGCGAGCGCGGCGAGGAGCGGGCGCGCGAGACCCGCGCGGCGAATCGACGTCGCGCACCAGAAGAGCGCCGCGCCGCCGGCCGAAATGGCGAGCGCCCGCTCCGCCGCCCACGGGTTTGTCGCGGTGATCGCCGACGCGAGACCCGCGGCGAGGAACAGCACCATCGCCAAATCCACGACCGTCAACGAGACACGGGCGAGTCTGGACGCGACGAGAAGCGACGCCGCCGCCGCGCAGAGCAGGAGCACGAGCTCCTTCGGCACGAAGTAACGGTCGAGGTCGAAAGCTTTGTACGGCGTCGCGGCGAGGACGACGGCGATCGCGCCGAACTGAAGGATTCTTAGTGGCCGGCGATCGGCGACGATGTCCGCGGGCGGATTGACACGCATGTGTCCGGAAACAAATCAGGACGTCGCGCTCGGCGCCAGCACGGGCCCAGCCTGGGCCCAGCACGGAAATGGCGTGTGGTACGGCTGTTGTAAGAAGCTCAATCGGCCCGAGACTTCGATACGGATGGCACCGCTACTTTTCGGCACGGCGGCCGGGCTCCCAGCCGTCGCGACGGGGTACTGGCTCGAGTAGGGCACAAACGCCTCCAGGCACTCATTCGCACCAGGCACATGACAATTTCGACATCGCACGTCGCGGCGTTCGTCGCCGCGTTGGTCGCCGCAGGCGCCCCGCTCGGAGCACAGTCCAGTGGAACGGGGTCAGGGACAGTCAACCCGATCCCCCGTTTCGACCGGACCGGTTCCGCCGACACGTCGATCTTCGCGCCGCTCAATCTCCCGAACGGGAACATCTATCGCAGCGGAGACGGCTCGCCGGGACCGAAGTACTGGCAGCAGCACGCCGACTACGACCTCCACGGCACGCTCGACACGGCGGCGAAGGCGGTGCGCGGCGAGATGACGCTGCGCTACACAAACAACTCGCCGGACACGCTGCGCTTCGTCTGGTTCCAGGTCGAGCAGAACGCGTTCAAGAACGGGTCGCTGAACTCGTACGTCTTCCCGTCGGAGTCGCGCTTTGGCGCGCGCAACTTCGAGGGCGGCGATTTCATCGACCGCTTCAATCAGGTCGCCGGCGCGAAGGGTGCGAAGGGCACCGGCGTTCCGCTCAAGACGCGCGTCGAGGGCACGGTCATGAAAGCGGACCTGGCCACGCCGCTCCCGCCGGGACAGACCACGACGTTCGACGTCGCGTGGCACTTCAACGTCCCGGAGCACGGCGCCGACCGCATGGGCCGCGACGGCGCGCTCTACGAGCTCGCCCAGTGGTATCCGCGCGTCTGCGTCTACGACGACTTGCGCGGCTGGAACACCGAGCCGTACCTCGGGCAGGGCGAATTCTATCTCGAGTACGGCGACTACAACCTCTCGGTGACCGTTCCCGCGGGCTACATCGTCGCCGCGACGGGCATGCTTCAGAACGCCGCCGAGGTGCTGACGCCGACGGAGATCTCGCGTCTGGCGCAGGCGGCCAAGTCCGACACGCCGGTGCACATCATCACCGAGGACGAGTTGAAGAGTGGCGCGGCGCGTCCGAAGTCATCCTCGGGCATGGTCACGTGGCGCTTCGCCGCGCACAACGTGCGCGACGCGGTATGGGCCGCGTCTCCCAACTACATGTGGGACGCGTCGAGCTGGCAGGGACACATGGCGTTCGCGTACTACCGACCGAGCGCGATCGAGCCGTGGAAGGACGCGGCCGACATGTCGCGCATGTCGATCAACGAGTACTCGGAGCGCTGGTTCCAGTATCCGTATCCGCAGATCAGCGCGGTCGAGGGGCCGATCAGCGGCATGGAATACCCGATGCTCGCCATGGAGGACCGGAATCCCGAGAAGTACTCGCTCTACAACGTGATCACGCACGAGATCGGGCACATGTGGTATCCGATGATCGTCGGCTCGAACGAGCGGATGCACATGTGGCAGGACGAAGGGTTCAACACGTTCATCAACTACTTCTCCGAGGCACGACGGTTTCCGGAGAAGGGCAGCTACGAAGAGCGCGTGGCGCACGACCGCCGCGAGGTCGAGGCGTACATGCAGCACAACGTCGACACGCCGCTCGAGGTGCAGCCGGACCGCATCGAACCGCAACTGCTCGGCGAGAACGCGTACGTGAAGACCGCCGTCGGGCTCGCGCTCCTGCGCGACGAGATCCTCGGGCCCGCGGCGTTCGACGACGCGTTCCGCGAGTACACCCGCCGGTGGGCGTTCAGGCACCCCAGCCCCGCGGACTTCTACAGGACGATGGAGAACGTGAGCGGCCGGCGGCTCGACTGGTTCTTCCGCGAGTGGTTCATCGAGAACCCGCACTTCGACGTCGCCGTCGACTCCGTGCGGCAGAAGCAGGTCGGCGACATCGATTCGGTGCAGGTCTTCTACGGAAACCACGCGCGCGGCGTGCTGCCGTTGCACGCGCGATTCACGTTCAGCGACGGCTCGACCGAGAACTTCGACTATCCGGCCGAGATCTGGAGCACGGACGAGGTCAACTACGACCGCCTGTACGGGTTCAACGGAAAGAAGATCACCAAGATCGAGATCGACCCGGACAAGCGAAGCATGGACACGGACCGGTCGAACAACGTTTGGCCGCGGTGACGACGGGCGTCACTCGGCGCGCAACGCGATAGCCGGATCGACCCGCGCGGCCCGCCGCGCGGGTACGATCGCGGCGACGACGGCGACCGATCCCAGCACCACGCCGACGGTCACGAACGTGAGCGGATCGTCGGCGCGCACCTGGTAGAGCATCGACTGCGCTAGCCGCGTGACGGCGAGCGCCCCGGCCAGGCCCAGCGCGACGCCGACGGCGGCCATCGAGAGCGTTTCGGTCATCACCAGCCGGACGACGTCCGAGCGCCCCGCGCCGAGCGCGACCCGTATTCCCAACTCGTGCGTGCGCCGCTCCACGGTGTACGACAACACGCCGAGCACGCCGACGGCGGCGAGCAGCACGGCGAGTCCCGCGAAGCCGCCGAGCAGTATCGCGACGAGCCGGTTGCTCGCCATCGACCGGGCCATGGCGTCGTCCATCGTGGTGACGTTGGCCAGCGCGATCGCGCCGTCGAACGTCCGAAGCTCGCGCTTGATCAACGCCAGCGCGGCCGACGGGGCGCCGCGCGTCCGCACGGTGACGATGCCCTGATGCCACGCGTTGTTCTGCGCGTACGGCACCCAGACGAGGGAGCGTGCGGTGTCGCTCGCGCCGTAGTACTTGACGTCCCGCACGACGCCGACGATCTCGCGCTCCACTTTTTCGTCGCGCGACGACATCGCGCGCTTGCCGAGCGGATTCTCGCCGGGGAACATCGCTTTGGCGAAATGTTCGTTCACGATCATCACGGGCCCTGATACGGAGTCGTCGCGCGCCGTGAAGTCGCGGCCGCGCACCACCGGCATGCCGAGCGCGGCGAAGTATCCGGGCGTGGTGACGTTCCAGTTGATCGGAACTTCGGTCGCCGATGACACCTCACGCCCTTCAGCGACCATCAGCCGCCCCAGGTAAAAGCCGCCCGCCCCGAGCGGGCTCGCGCTCGAGATACCCACCGCGTCGACACCGGACGACGCGGCGAGCCGGTCGCGAAGGCCGTACAGGAACGAGATGACCTTCGCCTTGCTGTCGTAGCGAACACCCGGCAGCGAGATCGACGCCGTCAACACGTTTTGCGTCTGAAAGCCCGGATCCGCGCCGCGCAGGCGCATGATGCTCCGCGTCGCCAGACCCGCGCCGCAGAGAAGAATCACCGACAGCGCCAGCTCGACGACGACAAGCGTGCGGCGCGTCTTCGCGCCGCGACGGCCGCTCGCTCGCGAACCGCCGTCGGCCAGCGCGAAGTGCGGATCGCCGCGAGCCGCGTGCACCGCCGGCACGATGCCGAAAAGCAGCGCGACCGCCACCGAGATCGCAAAGGCGAATCCGAGCGCCGGGACGTCCAGCGCGGCCTGCTCGATGCGTGGCACATCCGGCGGCGCGGACGCGACGACCAATGCCACGAGCACGCGCGCGAGAAGCACACCGAAGACGCCCCCCGCCAGCGCGAGCACACCGCTCTCGATGAATGCCTGGCGCACGATGCGTGTGCGGCTCGCCCCCAACGCGCGACGCACGGCCAGCTCGCGTTGGCGCGCCGTCGCGCGGGCCAGCTGCAGATTCGCCGCGTTCACACAGCCGATCAGCAGAAGAAATCCGACGGCGCCGAGCAGCATCCAGAGCACGCGCGGAGTGGTCGGGCCGAGCAACGATTCCATGATCGGCGTGGGAACCGTCGTCACGTCCTTGCGAATCGTCGGCTCGTCGGCCGCGACGCGCGCCGCGAGCGACGCCATGAGCGTTCGCGTCCGTTCGAGCGACGCGCCCGACTTGAGCCGCGCGATGCCGCCGAACACGAAATTGTCCCGCCGGCGAAGGTCCGGGTCCTGTTCAGTCGTGATCCGGAGCGGGACCCAGACGTCGGCGTCGAGGGGCCAGCGCGCCCCCAGCGGCAGCACGCCGACGACCTGCCGCTTGATCCCGCTCATTTCGACCGTCGCGCCGACGATGTCGGCGCGCGAGCCGAACTGGCTGCGCCAAAATCGATCCGAGATGACGATGGTGCGCGGGGCGTTGGGGTCGAAGTCGACCGGCTGGAGCACGCGACCCTTGGCCGGCGGCGCGCCGAGCGCGTCGAAGAACTGCGGCGACACCGCGGTGACGGATACGCGCACCGGATCGCCGGCACCGGTCAGATCCATGTCGACACCCTGAAACGCGGCGACGGCGTCGAAGACGTGGTTGTCGCGCCAGTCGACGAAGTCCGAGTAGGTGATCGACCATGTGTGACCGGTCGTCACCTGTTTCGACTCCGGAATCACGACGCGATCCGGATGGCCAAAGGGCAACGGCGCCAGCAACACGGAATGCAGCACGCTGAAGATCGCCGTCGTCGCGGCGATCCCGAGGGCCAGCGTCCCGACGGTCGCGGCGCTGAAGCCGGCACTTCGACGAAGCGAACGAACGGTCTGCACGATTTCACGGCCGATAAAGGACATGCGTTCTCCCATGCCGAGCGGGGCTCGGCTCGATTCGGAAACGGTTTCTCCGGCGCGCAGCTCGCGCGCCCACTCGGCGACGAGCGTCATCGTGACGTCGCCGAGCGCGCGACGCCACACGCGGACGCGCGATTCGCCGGCGCTTCGTGCTTCGATGAACCGCTCGCGCTGAAACGCCAGCATCGCGTCGCCGTAGCGGCGCCGGAATTCGGGCGGGTACAGCTTCATCAGCGCCCGAATCAACCTGGGCGCGTCGGGGGAGCGCTCGATCACGTGCGGACCGGCGCGATGAGGCGGCGCGTCTCCGCCAACCGAACGAGCTCACGCATGCGCAGCATTTCCGCGGCGAGCACGCGCCGGCCGGAGGTCGTGAGCCTGTAGTGAATCCGCCGGGGGTCCTCGCCGCCGGAACGGCGAGTCGAGGCGGGCTCGATCAGGCCGTCCGATTCCAGGCGGCGGATGTGGCGATAGAGGCCGCCGGCCTCGAGCTCGATGCGCCCGTCGCTATGGTCGAGAATGTCCTTGCGGATGCCGTAGCCGTGGCGCTCGCCGGCGGTGAGCATCGTGAGGATCAGCGTCTCCACGGGCTTGAGAAACAGCGACGACTCGAACGACGGCTCGGAGCGGGCGGGCGTCATTGGCGCGTGGGCTAGAGTCAATCCGACTATAGCCGCTTCGACACTTCGACCGGCCGAATGGTTTGACCCTGGCGGCCAGACTTGGCGCCCCCGTCATCTTCAATCCTCAGCGGCTGGTACTTCCGAACCTCTTCGCGAACATGCCCAAACTCGTCGTTCGAAGCTTCGCGGTATCCCTCGACGGCTACGGCGCCGGCACGCATCAGGACCTCGAGCACCCGCTCGGCGTGCGAGGTCCCGAGCTCATGGAGTGGTTCTTCCACACTCGCAAGTGGCAGGAGACGCAGGGCGAGCCCGGCGGCGAGACTGGCCTCGACAACGACATGGCGGCGAAGAGCTTCGACAACATCGGCGCGTGGATTCTCGGCCGGAACATGTTCGGGCCGATTCGCGGCCCGTGGCCCGACGAGAAGTGGAAAGGATGGTGGGGAGACGAGCCGCCCTATCACACGCCCGTCTTCGTGCTCACGCACCATGCTCGCGCGCCGATCCAAATGGCCGGAGGTACCGAGTTCCGTTTCGTCACCGACGGAATTCAATCGGCGTTGAGCCAAGCAAAAGAGGCCGCCGGCGGCCGCGACGTCCGCGTGGGCGGCGGCGTGTCGACGATTCGCCAGTACCTGCAAGCGAGACTCATCGACGAGCTCCACCTCGCCGTACGGCCGATCGTCCTCGGCGAAGGCGAGAATCTCTTTCAGGGACTCGACCTCCGCGCGCTCGGCTACCAGGGAGCGGAATCGATCTCCGGAGAACGCGCGACGCACGTCATCGTGCGACGAACGACCGCGTCCTGAGTCAGCGCTTTTTCGCCAGGATCGTCCCGCGGCACGTGCGCGCGCCGCAGTTGCACGGATAGCGGCGCTTGGCCGCCGGCGTGTGGCGCTCCTCGAGGACGAACGCGTAGTCGTACGCCAGCTCTTCGCCCGGAGCGATGTCGCGGATGGCCTCGATCCAGATCCGCGCGTCTTCGATCACCGCGTCGCAGTTGGGCCCGCACGAGTGGTTGATGAAGCGCGCCTCGTTGCCGTCGACGGCCGCGTCGATCACGACGTCGTCGTCGATGGCGAAGAGAAACGTGTGGTGACGCGCTTGCGATTCATCGTCCGGATAGCGTGAGTCCGCTTCGTCGTTCGTGATGCGCTCGCCGGTGTACTCGATGATGCCGCGTGCCTTTGCGAATCGGCCGTGTCGCGAACGCGCCGACCCCCTGGATCGGCGAGGCGCGAATCTCGAATGGCAGGTCCGGCGGCGCAGCCTCCGCGCGTTTCGCGGGGGCTCGCGGCGCGCGCGCGCGCGTACGTCTCACGTCGGCGTCTGTCGGGACTGAAAGTGGGTGACGCCGCCCGAGATGATGAACGCCATCACCGCCGCCGCATCCGCCTCGATGCGCTGCACCCGATCGGCAGGCACGACGAGGATGTGCCCGGCCAGTCCATACGACTGCGGCATGTATACCGACACGTGTCCCGACACCCCCAATGGCGCCAGCGACTCGGACGTCAGAAAAGCCAACACCTTGAGCGAGCCGTCGGCCGAGAGCGACACAAGCACCGGCTTGTCGAACCGCCGCTTCTCGCCGACGAACGCGTTGAGCATGTCCTTGGCCGACGAATACAGCAGCCGCACGAACGGCAGCTTCTCGAAGACCTCGTCGAGCGCACCAAGCACGCCTCGCGTGACGAGCCCCGAGGCGAGGAATCCGACGACCGTGATCAACACGATCGTGATGACGAAGCCGACGCCCGGGATAGTCAGGCCGAGCCAACCGTCGATCGTCCGGAAAATCAGGGCGCAGACGTAGACGGTGAGCGCGAGCGGGGCGACGACGACGAGGCCCCGGAGGAAGTAGTTGAGGAGGCGCGACATGCCGACGCCAATATACACGCGCCGGAAAACCGGACGCGGCTAGCGGGGGTAGGGCGGCTTGAGACTGAGAAACACCGCGCCGCCGGCCGGCGTGAGCGTTCCGTACGCGAGGCGCAGCGACTCGGGGAGTCGCGTCAGCCCGAGACGCGCGCCGATACCCACTCGGCCACGCTCGCTCGACATCAGGTCGCGGGAGACGCCGAGCGTGAGCTCGCGAATCGTGAACGACTGACCGAGGTCGCCGCCGACGAAACCGAGGTCGTCGGCGGTCTTCTGCACCTGCTCAACGCGGCCGAAGAGCGCCGTCCGCGATCCCAGCTCGAGCGTCGTCTCGAAGAGCGCGCTGGCACCCAGGTGATGAACGGGAATGACGGCGTTCGGGTCATGGACGTGCTCGCGCGCGCCATGGTGATGCACGTCGAGCCCCCACACCAAAGCGCTCGACCACGTTCCGCCGTCGACACCGCGCAGCGCCGTGAGCACCGACGCGCCGTAGCGTTGCATGCCGGTGCCCGGATCGAGCGGGTCGTGATCGAACAGATATCCGGTCCACGCGGACAGGACGACGCGGTCGGTCGCGGCGACCGACAACCGCCCGGAGTAGGAATCGAGGCTCGCCCCAGTGTAGTCCGGCAGATTGTCGCCGGCGTCCGACTCGCGCGCGTTGAACGCCGAGCCCTCGATCTTCACGCGACTCGTGTAGAGCCCCGCGGTCAACACGCCGTTCTGGTCGTGCGTCGCGTCCTCCCAGTGATGCGCCAGCGGCGCGAACGGATCGTCGGCCGCGGACGGGCGGTGCGTGAACGCCACCGGCCCGATCGCCGGCTCGCCGACCGCCGCCGCGTAGGTCTCCAGGGCGAATCCGCGAATGAGCGTTTGGTCATACTCGAGCGACAGCTGCATCAGGCCGGGATGCGGATGCTGCCGGTTCGCGATGCGCGCGTCCTGATACGAGCCTCCGCTCTGCAGAAGCTCGGGATAGCCGTGCGGCCCGTCGACGAACGACTCGAGGCTCGTGCCCAGCGTGGCGCCGATCACACCGGGACCGACGGCGCGCAACGCGCTGGCCATCTCCCAGTCGACAAGGCCGAACTGCCGCCCGCCGTGAACGGTGGTCTGCGTGTCGTACTGGGCGAAGAGCGCGCCGTGCGCCATCACGCTCCACCCGCCGACCGACGCGTGGAACATCGGCACGCGCGACGAATCGGGGAGCCACGACGTCCCGGATCCGGGGCGCGCCTGCGCGACGCCCAGCGGCAGCGAAACGCCCGGCGCCATCCCCATGTGCATCGTGTCGTGCTGCGCCTCCAACGGCGCGGCGCCGAACCCGAGCGCCGCCGGCAACGACACAGCGAGCGCGAGCATTCGGGTAGACATCAATCGGTCGGCCGCCCAATGATCTGCATGTCCTCCACCCTATCCCGACACGAGCTGTGCGGTTCCGCGATTGGCGTCACCGTCCGTAAATTTTGCCGATGCCAGACTATCGCGCTTCCGTGCGCCACCTCAAGCGGGTCGATCCGGTGCTCGCCCGCGTGATCGAGTCCGTCGGTCCCTGTCGCCTGCCCGTTCGGAGCGAGGGCACGCACTTCCAGGCGCTCGCCCGCTCGATCGTCTTTCAACAACTCTCGGGAAAGGCCGCGGGCACGATCCATGGACGCTTCGCGGCGCTCTTTGCGAACGGCGATCCGGAGCCCTCGTCGCTGCTCGCGTTCACCGATGCTCAACTTCGCGGCGTCGGCCTCTCGCGACAGAAGATCGGCTACCTGCGCGATCTCTCCGACAAGGTCGTCGCCGGCGCGTTGCCTCTGGACGAGGTCGATCAAATGAACGATGACGAGCTCATCGCTCACCTCGTACAAGTCAAAGGAATTGGTCGCTGGACCGCGCAAATGTTCTTGATGTTCCGCCTCGGTCGTCGCAACGTACTTCCGGAACTCGACCTGGGGATTCAAAACGCGATACGACGCGCGTATGGGAAGCGAAAGCGACCGAGCCCCAAACAAGTCCGCGCGATCGGCGCGAAGTGGAGTCCGCACAGCACAGTCGCGTCTTGGTACCTATGGCGATCTCTCGAGAACGGAGATGGCCAGGGCGCGACCTGACGGTGCGGGGCGGCGGCCTGTGACCGCAGCCACTTTGCCGCCGCCGAGTTTCGCGAGACGGGTTTCGGCCACGCAGCTTCCGCTCGAGCGGAGGCTGCCGATCCTCGTGCTCGCGCTTTTCAGCGTGATCCTGGGCGCGTGGGCCGTTGCGTCGTACTACGAGACTCGACGCGCCGCCGAAGCCGGGGCGGCGGAGCGACTGTCGACCCTCGCGCAGGTCGTGGCTACGACTATCGAGCAGGCCAACAACATGCGCCTGGCGGTCCTCTCGGCCGCCGCGCACGACACGGCGATCCTGGCCGCGCTCCGCTCCCCGGCACGTCCGCTCACGGCAACGGCTGAACGCGCGCTTTCGCCGCTGTCGCCGCTATCGATACCGGCGGCGACCGCGTCGGCTCCTCCGGCGGCGGAGCTTTGGACCGCCGACGGCCGCGTTGTCGGAGACCTGGAGCGCGATCTCTCCTCCGAAGCGCGCGCGTTTCGCGACAGCTTGCTTCGCTCGCCGCCCGCGAAGCGGGACTCGCTTCTGGTCAGCGGCATCCACATCGCCGCCCGCCAATCGACCGTGTGGATGACGGCCGTCGTACGCGACGCCGCGGGCAATCGCCTCGGTTACGTCGTCCAGCAACGCCGCTTCGGGGCGAACACGGCGATAAATCGCACGCTGCGCGAGCTCGTCGGCAGCGACGGACGCGTCTACATCCACGACGCGGGCGGCCCGAATTGGGTGCAGTTCACCGGCGAGCCTGTTTCCGCGCCGCTCCGGCACCGCGAACTGTTCGACAGCCTCGGTCTCGTCGAGCGTCCGGATGTCGGCACGATGCTCAGCGCGAGCGCGCCGGTCCGCGGCACTCCGCTCTCCGTTTCGATCGAGCAGCCGCTCAGCGGCATCCTCGCGCGGCAGACGGCGTCGCTCCGAATCCTCGGCACGCTCGCGCTTCTGTTTGCCGCCGCGGGGGCGTTTCTCTCGTGGATCGCGACGCGCCGCCTGGTCCGTCCGCTCACCGAACTCACGAACGCCGCCGAGGCGATCGCGAACGGCGAGGTCGCGTGGCGCGTGGACGTTGGACGGACCGACGAGATCGGCCGGCTGGGCGCGGTGTTCAACCGAATGGTGGAGCGCGTCGAAGACTCGGCCACCGCCTCGGCCGGCGCCGTCGCCCGGCTCACCAAGTCCGTCGACACGCAGGAGTTTCTCGCCGAGGCGAGCCGCATCGTGGCCGGCTCGCTCTCCGACGAGCGACTGCTCGCCGACCTGGCTCGACACTGCGTGCCGCGCCTCGGCGACTACTGCACGATCCACGTCGCGGAGGACGACGGCACGATTCGCCGCATCGCGACCGTCCATCGCGACCGGCTGAAACAGGACGCCGTCGTCGACTTCATGCGCCGATTCAAGTATCGAGTCGACGGACCGGGCGAGGTGCCCGAGGTGATCCGCACACAGCGGCCGATGATCGTTCCCGTCATCGACCGCGAGGCCGTTCGCGCCGCGATCGATTCGGAAGACATGAAGCGTCTGCTGCAGCAGGTCGCTCCGAACTCGTTCATGTGCATTCCGCTCATCGCGCGCGGCCGCGCGTTCGGCGCGATGTCGTTCACGATGACGACGTCGGGACGCCGTTTCGGCGACGATGACCTCGAGATCGCGACGGAGGTCGTCCGCCGCACGGCGGTGGCGATCGACAACACGCTCATCTATAGGCGGTCCCTCGATCTGCGACTGGAAGCGGAATCGGCGAGCAACGCGAAGTCGGATTTCCTCGCCAAGATGAGCCACGAAATCCGTACGCCGATCAACGCGATGATGGGCTACGCGGAGCTGCTGCAAATGGGGATCGCCGGTCCGGTGACCGCCGCGCAAGCGACGCAGCTCTCCCGAATTCGCGCCAGCGGCGAGCATCTGACGTCGATGATCGGCGAGATTCTCGATCTCTCGAAGATCGAGGCCGGCCGGATGGGCGTCGAGTCGTCCGTCGGCGTCGTCGGCGAGGTCGCCGAGGCCGCGCTCGGACTCATTCGTCCCGCCGCGACGACAAAGGGCGTCGATCTCGACGCGCGTCTCCAGGGCATCCCCCGCACGA
The DNA here is from genome assembly GCA_963789315.1 of uncultured Gemmatimonadaceae bacterium. Classification (GTDB taxonomy): domain Bacteria; phylum Gemmatimonadota; class Gemmatimonadetes; order Gemmatimonadales; family Gemmatimonadaceae; genus JAQBQB01. The sequence goes on from CAWBKI010000016.1 coordinate 918,878, forward strand.
GCTACGTCGGCGACCCGCAGCGCGTTCAGCAGATCCTCACCAACCTGCTCGGCAACGCGGTCAAGTTCACCCCCGCCGGCGGCACGGTGTCGGTCTGCTGCGGGAGCGCCAAACGCGCCGCGCCCGAAGAGCGCCTCGGCGCGCCGTGGGCGACGATCACCGTGCAGGACACCGGCGTCGGCATCGCGCCGAGCGATATCGAGCGGATCTTCCAACCGTTCGTGCAGGTGGACGGCGGCTACACGCGTTCGCACGGCGGCACGGGACTCGGTCTCACGATCAGCCGCAACCTCGCCCAGATGATGGGCGGCGACATCACCGTCGAGAGTGTGCTCGGCGAAGGCTCGCGATTCACCGTGTGGCTGCCCACGCCCATGCCGACCGGCAACTGACCGCGTGCGGCGGCTAGCTTTGTAGGATGGCCGTCGAAGCTCCGCCCCCTGCCGCAACCGAAGTCACCGACCCGCTCAACGCGCGCATCCTCGCGGTGTCCGAGGATCGTATCGCGGGTTTTCTGATCGATCCGTTCGCCGAGATCGCGCGCCTCGCCGGCGTCGACGTCGCCACGGTCCACGAGCGCCTCCGCGCGATGCTCGCCGCCGGAACGATCCGGCGCATTCGGCAGACGCTGATGGCGACGAACCTCGCGCCGGGCGCGCTGGTCGCCTGGCGCGTGCCGAGCCGAGCGTCTCGATGCCGCGTTCGATTTCATGTGGAAGGAGGATCCCTTCTCCGGCCACATCGTGATCCGGTCGACCGACGCCGAGACGACGGGGTCGGCGTTTCGGCTGTGGACCACGCTCAAGGTGCCGCAGGGTTTTTCGATGGCGCGGCACTGCGACGTGCTCGCCGCGCGCGTCGGCGCGGAGACGTACCGCGTGATGCCCGCGAAACGGCTGTTCGCGCTCGGCGTCGGCCACGTGCGGCGCCGCGGGATCGAGCCCGGCAGCAAGACCGACGAGCCGGGACAGGTCATCGACACGAACATCGTCGAGCTGAGCGACCTCGAATGGCGCGTGCTCGAGCCGCTCAAGCGCGAGTTCGCCGTCGAGGAGATCGCCGACGACCCGTGGCGCGGCGCGCGCGCGAGAAGCCGGGCTTTCGCTCGACGAATTCGCGTCGGTCGCCAGATCGCTGAACGAGCGCGGCGTGATCGGACGCTTCTCGACGTTCCTGGAGCACGTGAAGCCGTCGACCTCCGGCACGCGCGTCACGCGCTACAACGCGCTCTTTCACTGGCGCGTGCCCGCCGGCCGAGAGATCGAGGCGGGACGCGAGGTCGGCCGGCATCACATCCTCACGCACGCGTATTGGCGCGAGGGCGGGCCCGACTTCGCCGACGTCAACATCATGGCGGTCGCGCACGGCACGGAGAAGCCCGCGGTGCTCGCGCACAAGGCGGCGATCGACGCGCACCTCGCGTCGATCGGCATGCCCGTGTCCTACACGAACGTTTTCTGGGGCGGACGGAGCGAGATCAAGCCGTCGGAGATCTCGCCCGCCGCCTACGTGCGCTGGTGCGCGACCATAGGGGTCGACGCCGAGGCGATGCGCGGCTGAGTGGGACTCGACGCCGCGTCGATGCGCGGTTGAGCGCGACTCAGCGCTCGTTCTTGTAGACTTTTCCGCCCTTCATCACGAACTGCACGTTGCGCAGCGTCGTGATGTCCTTCGTTGGATCGCCGCGCACGGCGATGATGTCGGCCTGCAAGCCCAAGCGCGATCGCGCCGATCTCGTTGCCGAGGTGCATCGACTCGGCGGTGAGCGACGTCGCGGAGGTGATGGCGTCGAGCGGCGACTGTCCGCCGTCTTTCACGCGGCACACGAGCTCCTCGGCGTTCCGTCCGTGCGCGCCGGCGACGGCGTCGGTCCCGAAGATGACCTTGAGGCCCGGCGTGTGGATCGCGCGCTTGTACATCGCCGCGGCGAGCGGAAGCGCTTTTTCCATCGCAGCGAATCCCTCTTCGTTGTAGTTGCCGATGCCTTCGTACTTGGCGCGGTTGTCGAGGTAGTTGCGGAAGACGAGGCAGACCTGCGGGTCGAAGTAGACGCCCTTGTCGGCCATCAGCTTGAGCACTTCGTCGTTGGCGAATACGCCGTGCTCGATCTGGTTGCAGCCCGCGTTCACCGACGCTTTGATGCTCTCCGAGCTGTGCGCGTGCACCATCGTGCGCATCCCCTGCGCTTTCGCCTCGCCGCAGAGCGCCGCCAGCTGCGCGTCGCTCATCGTCTGCGCGCCGCCGTCGCGGATGCTCGCCGACGCGAAGATCTTGATGACGTCCGCGCCCTGCGCTTTGCGCTGCCGCACGAGCGCGCGAAGCGAATCCGGCTCCATTCGCGGGTTGCTGAACGGATTGAGCGACGTGAGCACGCGCGGGCCGGGCAGGCCGCCATTCGCGATCCATTCGCGGAGATCCTTGTCCTCCGGATCGCCCGGGCTCTGAATCGTCGTGAAGCCCGCCATCAGTGTCGCGTACGCGTTGGCGGCCATCGACAACATCGATTCGACCGGGGTGTCGCCGTCGGCGCGCGTGTGATAGCGCCCTTGGCGATTGAAGTACCACGACAGGTGCGCGTGCGCGTCGATCAGTCCGGGGAGCAGCGTGTAGCCCTTCAGATCGTACGTCGGCGTTCCAGTCGCCGACTTGTCGATGCGCACGATCTTGCCGTTCTCGACGACGACGTCACCGCCTTGGATCACGTTGCCGCGGCCGTCCACGATCCGGTCGGCGCGGATGACGATCGGACCGGATTGGCTAGGGCTTTCCGTAAGTCACGCGCGAGCCGGCGAACGGGTTCGGGAACGTCACCGAGGGCGCTTGGGCGGACGCGAATGCGGGGACGGCCGCGACGAACAGCGCGAGCAGCGAGCGCATGCAGAATCTCTCGGGTGAGGCCGAGAGACAATACCTCCGCACGCGTGCCGTTTCCAGCCTCAAGCGCCTTGCGACGCACGGAGTCGGCGATGCTCCGACAAGTCGCCCTTGCCTTCCCTCTAGTCGACGCTGCCTTCCCTCCAGTCGACGTAGCCTCCCCTCCAGTCGACGCTAACTCCCCTCCGGCCGGTGCTGCCTCCCCTCCCGTCGACGTAAACTCCACTCCGGTCCGCGCTACCTCCCCTCCCAGTCGACGCTGCCTCCCCTCCACAGGAACGGTACCGCACCTCCACTCGACGCTGCCTCCGCTCCAAGTCGACGGTACCTCCCTTCTCTCGATGCTGCCCCCGCTCCGGTCGACGCTGCCTCCCCTCCACAGAAACGGTACCGCACATCCACTCGACGCTGCCTCCGCTCCAAGTCGACGGTACCTCCCGTCCACAGGACCGGTACCTCACCTCCACTCGACTCTGCCTGCGCTCCAAGTCGACGGTCCACCGCTCCAAGTCGCCGAACCTCGCCTCCAAGTCGCCGATCCTCTCCGCCGAGGTCGACGATCCTAGACGCCAGGTCGCCGATCCTCCCTTCGAAGCCGCCGATCCTCGCCTCCGGGTCGCGCATACCCGCGTCCAAGTCGACGATTCCTCCGCTCCAGGTCGCCGATACTCCCGTTCAAGTCGACGATCCTCGCGTCCGGGCCGACGATCCAGTCGTCCAAGTCGACGATGCTCTCGCCCAAATTGGCGGTACTTCGGTCGAAATCGATGTGCTTCCGTCGCGGGCGACGACGTCAGGCCGCGGCGTACACCTCGAACAAGCCCGCCGCGCCCATGCCGCCGCCGATGCACATCGTGACGAGACCGATTCCGCCGCCGCGCTTCCCGAGTTCGTGCACGAGCTGCGTCGTGAGCTTGGCGCCCGTCGCGCCGAGCGGATGCCCGAGGGCGATCGCGCCGCCGTTCACGTTGACCTTCGACTCGTCGAATCCGAGCTCGCGAACCACCGCGACGACCTGCGCGGCGAAGGCTTCGTTGAACTCGATGAGCTTCACGTCGTCGAGCTTGATGCCGGCGCGCTTGAGCGCCTTCGGCACCGCCTTGATCGGACCGACGCCCATCACGTCGGGCTCGACGCCCGCCGCCGCGAACGTGATGAAGCGCGCGAGCGGCTTCAGCCCCGAGCTCCTTCGCGCGTTCGGCGGTCATGAGGAGCACCGCGGCCGCGCCGTCGGAGTACGGGCTCGCGTTGCCGGCGGTCACGGTTCCGTTGACCTTGAACGCCGGACGCAGCTTCGCGAGCCCCTCGAGCGTCGTGTCGGGACGCGGCAGCTCGTCGCGCTCGAACTTCGTCGTGCGTCTCGGTTTTCTCGGCGCCCTTCCACGACACGCGCTCGACGTCGACCGGCACGATCTGCCCGTCGAACGCGCCGCTGCTCAAGCGCGCGCGCGGCCTTCTGCTGGCTGCCCAGCGCCCAGCGGTCCTGATCCTCGCGCGACACCTTCCATCGCTCGGCGACGCGTTCGGCGGTGATAGCCCATGCCGATGTACGACTCGGTGATCTCCGGATCGAGGCGCGTGTGGTAGCCGGACATCGGCACCTGGCTCATCATCTCGATGCCGCCGGCGAGCACGACGTCGGCCATGTCGCTCATGATCTCCTGCGCGGCGAGCGCGACGGTCTGCAAGCCGGACGAGCAGAATCGATTGACCGTCGCCGCGGGAACGCTCACCGGCAGACCGGCGCGCAGCCACGCGAGGCGCGCGACGTTGAGCCCCTGCGTCGCCTCGGGCATCGCGCAGCCCCAGTACACGTCGTCGATCGTCGCCGGGTCGATCCCCACGCGATCGATCGCCGAGCGCATCATCGCCGCCGAGAGGTCGACCGCGTGCGACGCTCGGCGAGCGACCCGTCCTTCTTGCCGCGGCCCACGGACTGCGCACGGCGGAAACGATCACGACTTCTTTCATGTGTTCAGTTCCTCAGCGGCTTGCCTGTCTTCAGCATGTACTTGATACGCTCCTGCGTTTCCTTGGTGCCGAGCAGGCGGAGAAATGCCTCGCGCTCCAGGTCGAGCAGGTCCTGCTCCGTCACTTGGCGCGGGGGACCGTCGCCTCCGGTCAGCACGTACGCGAGCTCGTGCGCGATGCGAACGTCGTGGTCGGAGATCTGGCCGGCTTCCTTCATCGCCCAGGCGGCGTACTGGAGGTTGCCGAGCGCGTCCTTCCCCATCGCGGTGATTCGGCGCGGCGCGGGCGGCACGTAGTCGGCCGCCAGATCCGTCACGCGAGCCACGGCGTCGGCGATCAATCGATCGCGATTCATCGTGATGCGATCGACGGGCCGCAGATAGCCGATGGAGCGCGCATCGAGCGCGCTCGTGCTCGTCGTCGCCATCGCGATCGTCTGGAACGCGCGACGAACGCCTTCGAACGGATCCGCTTCGACGTACGGCGCGAGCTCGCCGGCGAAGCGGAACAGCAGCTCGGTCGTGCCGCCTCCCGCCGGAATGATGCCCACCGCGACCTCGACGAGCCCCATGTACAGCTCGGCGTGCGCCTGCACGCGATCCGCGTAGAGCGAGAACTCGCACCCGCCGCCGAGCGCGAGGCCGAACGGCGCGGCGACGACGGGAAACGGCGACTGGCGAATCCGGAGCGCCGTGTTCTGGAAGTGCCGAACGGCTTCGGCGGCGCGCGACCAGTCCTTCTCGTCGACGAGCGAGAGCATGTACATCAGATCGGCGCCCGCCGTGAACGTCCGCGGATCGTCGTTGCCGATCACCAATCCCGTGAGCCCGTCGCGCTCCACTCGGTCCAGGGCGCGGTGGATCATCGCGATCACGCCTTCGCCGAGGGTGTTGAGCTTACTATGGTATTCGAGCACGGCCACGCCGCCGCCGACGTCGATCAGCGACGCGTCGCGCGAGTCTTCGAGGACGCGCGAGCGACTCGACGGACGATGGAAATCCGCGAGCCGAATCTCGCCCGCCGGCCGCTCGACGGGTTCGTAGCCCTCTTTGAACGAGAGGACGGTCGATCCGTCGTCGCTGAAGAACCCGTTCTTCGCTCGACCCAGCAACTCCGGTTCGTCCAGCGACAATCGCGAGAACCCGTCGGCGAGAAACTCGGCGCCGAGCAGATCCATCTGCGCGAAGGGACCGGCTTCCCACGCGTAGCCCCAGGCCATCGCGTCGTCGATCGATGGGATGTCGCGCGCGACGACAGGCCCGGTGGTCAACACGTAGTGCGAAAAGCGCAGCAGATACTCCTGCACGAACGCGCCGTAGCGGTCGTTCGTGTCCCCCTTCCAGTCGCGGATCGCGACGAACCGCTCGGCCAATGGCATCGCGCCGAGTCTCGACAGCTCGGCGCTCTCGGGCTTGGACTGCGGGGCGTATTCGCCCGTTTTCCAGTCGAGCGTCTGAATCTCCTTTCCGACGCGGCGATAAAAGCCCGCTCCGCTCTTCTCGCCCACGCGCCCGGCTTTCACGAGGTCGAGGACCCATGACGAGAGCGCGAAGTCCTCGCCGGTGGCCTCGCTCAATTCCTTCGTCACGTGCGCGATCACGTCGATCCCCGAGAGATCGGCCGTGCGGAACGTCGCCGACTTCGAGCGGCCGGTGAGCACGCCAGTGAGCACGTCCGCCTCGTCAATCGTGAGGCCGTGCTTCTCCATCTGACGGATCGCCAGCACCATGCCGAACACGCCGAGCCGGTTGGCGACGAATCCCGGAACGTCGTTGGCGACGACGATTCCTTTCCCGAGGATTCGGTCGCTGAAGCGGCGCACCGCGTCGATCGTCGCGCTCGACGTCTGGGGCCCCGGGATGATCTCGAGCAAGTGCAGATAGCGCGGCGGATTGAAGAAGTGCATGCCGACGAAGCGCGACCGGAGGTCGACGCCGAGGCGGTCCGTGAGCATGCTCATCGGAATGCTCGACGTGTTCGACGCGACGATCGCGTGCGCGGGGAGCACCTTCTCGAGCCGAGCATACAGCTCGCGCTTCGGCGCGAGCTGTTCTATGATCGCTTCGACGACCAGGTCGCACGCCGCGAGGCGTTCGAGGTCGTCCTCGGTGTTGCCGACGTCGATCAGCGCGGCGCGGTCCGCGGCCATGAACGCGGCGGGCTTCGCTTTCTTCGCGCGCTCGACGCCGCCGCGCGCCACGGCGTTCCGATCGGGCCCTGAACCCGGAACGTCGAGCAGGATCACGGGCACGCCCGCAGAGGCGGCGAGCGCCGCGATTCCGCCTCCCATCGTCCCCGCCCCGATCACACCAAGCCTGCGAATGCTCATGACTCGGATTCTCCGCCCGAACTGTCACGTTTTAGAACAATACGAGGGTGTGAAAATTCGTGACGGGGTGGCTCGCGCGACCGTCCTCAACGTGTTGCTCGGCGAATGGTTACGGGGCTGTCATGTCTCTTTGGCAGCGACAACTCGTGCCGATGATCTAGGGTTACCGAACCGACGCGCATCCAGTCCTCTGAGTGATCGGGCTGCGTCGAGCGGCCTCGTTCGAACTCGCACCCGAACTCCCTGAATGAGATCCCTAGCATCCTGCACGCGCCTACGCGAATGGCGGAGTCGTCCGACGGCGGGCCTGACCAAAGGCACGCGACGTCGTACGCGCTCTCGCTCGGGCTTCACGCTCCTCGAAACGGTCGTCGTGCTCGTGATCGTCGGTATCACGTCGTCGATCACGGTCGGGAAGATCTATCAGATGATGCTCGTGACCCGCATCCAGCGGGCGGCCACGTCGGTGCGGAACGACATGGAGGGCGCGTTCGCGCTCGCGGTGCGCAATCGTCGTCCCATGCGCATCTCATGGAACTCGTCGACGCAGCAGATGACCGTGACCGATCGCGCCGGCACCACGGTGTTCCGTCGCACGAATCTCACCCTGGGGTCGTACGGCCTCCGATCGTCGGACGTCAGCTTCTCCGCGTCGCCGATCGAGGTGTATCCGGACGGTTTCGCGAGCGACACGCTCACCATCACGATCAGTCGCTCCAGTATCACGCAAGCAAATTCGCATGTCCCGCGCCGGCATGGTGCGCATCCAATGACGATTTCTCGCATACGGTCCCTGAAACGAATTCGCCGCGGCTTCTCGTTGATCGAGGTCATGGTGGCGATGACGATTTTCTCGCTCGTCATGGTGAGCTTCGGAAAGGCCATGGCCGGGCTCGCGCTCCGCGGCCGGAACAGCGACCTCGCGGCGAAACGAAACGCGTCGCTGCAGCTCGAGGCGAACAAGTTCGGCGCCGTTCCGTTCGCCCTCCTTGCCGGGTGGTCGACCGCCAATCAAACGATCACGCGCGGAACGTTCACCTACACGCGCCAAATCAGGATCACACAGATGTCGGCGTCGCGGTATTCGATCAAGATCATCGTGACCCCATCGTCGGACGCCACAAAGAAGGACTCGGTCATGCTCGACCGCACCAAACCGCCGTCTTCCGCGCTCTGCACGAGTTGCTGATATGATCATACCCGCCGATCCGGATTTACGCTCGCTGAAATCGTCGTCTCGTTGGTGATCGCCGCCATCATCGGCGCGTCGTTCACGAAATTGTCGGTCTGGCAGAACCGGTACTACGACCACGACGCCAACTTGCGAGCCGCACGCAGCATCGCGCGAAGCGCGACGAACGTCATGCTCGCCGATCTCCGAATGGTACAGGATTCCGGCGGCATCGATTCCGCGGCCTCCGACGGCAAATTGATCCGCGTCCGCGTGCCGTACCGGTTTGGGCTCATGTGCGGCACCAATAGCGGCAACGTCGCGACGGTGAGCATGCTGCCGACGGACTCCGCGATGGTCGCCGGGTCCGTATACCGAGGGTTCGCCGTCCGCGATTCCGCGAGCGGCCGATACGTCTACATCTCGCCGAACAATCCCACGTCGAGCGACGCTCCGACGATCACGAGTACGCCGACGCTCTGCACGGGTAGCGGCTCGGGGCAGGCGCAGATTCGAACCCTCTCGGTGAACGGACGCACCGGCAACTTGCTGGATCTGAAGTCCACGGGGTCGTTTTCTCCCGTGGCAGCCTCGGCCGTGTTCTTCTGGCAGCACGTCACCTACTCGTTCCGTGCATCGTCGAGCTATCCAAACCGTCTCGCGCTTTGGCGCACGGTGGAGAACGGGCGCGACGAAGAACTGATGGCGCCGTTCGATACGTCGGCCCGGTTCATGTTCTACGCCGCCGGTGATGACGCGGCGAGTGTTACGCCGCCGGCCGTCGGGAATATCCGCGGACTGGACCTCGTTCTTTCCGCGTTGAGCCCCCACGTATCACCTGCCGATACGACGCGGCTGCAGTCCAAGATCGTGACCTCGGTGTTTTTCAAGAACCTTCGCGCATTCTGATCACGGAGCAGTCATGCGTCTCTCTCTCGCAAATCGTAAAGGGCTCGCGCTGCCGATGACCATCCTGGTCATGACGGCACTCGCCGCGGCGCTCGCCGCCGGCTTGGCGGGGGCTGCGTCGGAATACACGAGCAATGCGGCCGAAAAAAGCCAGAACCGCGCGTACCACCTGGCGGAAACTGGGCTCGAACAATTCTTGGCCCTCCGCAGCCAGACCGGCTTTTGCCAGCACTGCGGAGATCCGACGGTCGTCGACTCGGAGTGGACCCACATCTCGCTCCCCGGGGGCTACGCCGACGTCGTCGCGATGAAGGTCCGCCCCGTCATTGGCGACAACGACGCGATGTTCTTCATTCGCTCCAAGGGCACCGACACCTCCGTCAAGCTCAGTGGCGCCGGATACAGCACGTCGTCTGAGCGCACGGTCGGCATATACGCCAGCTGGAACACCGCGACGATGAAGGTCCAGGCCGCGTGGCTCAGCCTGTCCGGCCTTCTGAAGAATGGAACCGGCAACATCAGCGGCATCGACCAGTGCGGCATGCAACCGGACGTCGCCGGCGTCATGGTCGACTCGGGCGACCTCGTCATCAAGGGCGGAAGTTTTCACCCGACGGGCAATCCGCCGATCGATACGTCGAACAACTTCGCGACGCTCAAGGCGAAGACGGCGTCGTCCATGGACTGGGCGGGCATCCAGGGCGGCGCGATTCCCGCCGACATCACGATTCCTGGACAGTCGTTCCCGAACGCAGCGGCGTTCGCCGATACGAACTATTGGCCAGTCATCCGCATTCACACGAGTGGCTATTCGCTCCCGAACCCCGGGCGCGGCGTCATCATTGCCGACAGCGACTTCACGATCTCCGGCTCGAACATGTGGGACGGCGTCCTGCTCGTGGGCGGCCGCTGACGTCGAACGGAAACAACGTCACCGACGGCGCCACACTCAGTGGGCTCAACTTCCTGACCGGCGGCACCGCGCCGTCCCTCTCGACCATCGACGACGCAACGGCGAACGGTACGAAGTCCTACATGTACAACTCGTGCAAAGTCTCGGAAGCGACTCCGAAACTTGAGAAAGTACTCGACGCTGCCGAACAGTTGGATCGACAATCTGGCCTCGTGGTAGTGTAGGCGCGCGCTCAGCCGGGGTCGATCCCGAACGGATCCCCCGGCGGCGCGACGAGCGAGCGAGTGAGCTTCGGCAGCTCGCCCTTCTCGATCCACCGCGTACAGTCGTTCACGATCGACAGCCAGTGCGCCCGTTCTTCGTCGTCCTTTGCGGCGGCGAGCTTGCCGCGCGCGCGGTTTCGTAAGTCTCCAACCTTGAGCGCCGCCATCGCACGGACCTCGGGCGCCGCGTCGGAATCGGCGGCGAGGTAGAGCAGCTTCTCCGTCACGACGCGCTGCGTGACGCGCTGAAGCGCCGCCAGCTTGGGCGTCGCCGCCCCGCCGTTCCACGTCGCGCCGACGAGCGCGTCGATCGTCGCGGCAAGCGTCAAATGCGGACCTGAGCCGCGCGTCGCGAACTGAACGAGTCGCGCGGCGCGATCGCGCTGCAGAATCATGTCGACGATCATCTGCGCCAGCGTCTGCCCCGCCCCGAGCTCGTCGAACGCCGGACGCGTGCGGCTGCCGAACAATTCCACGAACGGCGTCACCGCCGTCGCGTTCGGCGACATCAACGAGAGTACGGTGTCCGGGATCGCCAACTCCACCGGGCGCAGCGCGGCGACCATGTCGCCCAACGCGTTCGCCTGCTGCTGGTACGGGATCGGACGCGTCGCCTGCTGCCCGTCGCCGCGCACGGCGTTCGAGTACTCCATCCCGCCGATCGTCTTCGACAGCGCGTTCAGAGCGAAGCGGTGCATGAAGTAGATCGCCGCAAAACGCTCCTGGAGCAGGTTGATCGGCTCGCCGGCGCGGATGTTCCGTTCGCCAAACGCCGACATCGCCACCCGGCGCACCGACGTCTCCGCTTTCAGGAAATCGAACGCCGACGAAGCGTCGTCCCACAGATTCACCCGCGGATCAGACCCGTACTCGGGCCGGGCGTCGGCGTCGGAGAGAAACAGGTAGCCGCGTCGCAGCCCGTCGGCGACGATAGCGTGCAGCGAATCGCGCTCGCTCGCCGCGGGGAAGACGCCGTACCCCCAGTGAATCGCCCAGATGTCGTACACGCCCGGTCCGACCGCGTACGCCTGCGACACGTCGATGCGACCGTTGGCGTCGAGCCGCACGCGCGGCGGCGGATAGTCCATCACCGACGCGCGCTCGTACGTGCGACGCGATGTAGTTGTGCTCGAGCCCGAGCGTGTGTCCCACTTCGTGCGCGCTCACCTGGCGCACGCGCGCCAGCACGAACGCGGTGTCGGCGGGCGTCGCGTCGGCGCCCATCAGCGCGGCGAAGAGGTTGTAGTCCGTGCGCGCGCGGTGGGAATCCAGCCGCGCCATCCCCTTGACCATCTCGCCCGTCCGCGGATCGGTGAGCGCGCCGCCGACAGACCATCCTCGCTCGTTTCGATTCTCCCACTGCACGACGTTGTACCGCGAGTCCATCGGATCCACGCCCTCGGGCAGCAGTTCCACCTTGAATCCGCCGACGAGCCCCGCGCGGTCGAACGCCTGCTCCCACCATTTCACGCCTTCGAGAGTGGCCGAGCGAATCGGCTCGGGGATTCCGCGGTCGACGTAATAGCGAATCGGCTCCTTGATCGGCGAGCGCGGATCGTTCGGGTCGACGCGCTGCAGCCGGTGCCGCGCCGCCAGCGTCACCGCCAGCGATTGCTGGATGGGGCGCGCGTAGTCCTTGTACGTCACGCCGAAGTAGCCGACGCGCGGGTCGCGCTCGCGCGTCCGGAATCCGGCGTCGGGCAGCTTCACGAAACTCAGATGCTGGCGCAGGGTGAACGCCTTGCCGTCGGGCACGATGGACTCGACGATCGGGCCGGGGCGAGTGCTGGCCGCGAACGTGAGCGAGGCGTCGATCTCGGTGTTGTCGGGAAAGGCCTTCGTGTCCGGCCGGTACACACCGGATCGGTCGCGGGCGACGGTGTACGTCCCCTGTTGCGTCTGCGCCAGCGTCCGCGCCACGTCGTTCCAGTCGCGAAGCGCGACGTCGGTCGCGTCCACCAGCAGCCTGCCGTTCTCCTCCGCCAGGAGAGGCATCGACGCCACCGTACTCGGCGGGAATGCCTCGGCGATCGCCCGCGCGTGGTCCGGATTCGTCGGCGAACCGCGGTAGGCCCAGTTCTCGAGAACGAGAAGGACGCGGTCGCCGTCGTGGTCGAACCGGGCTACGTGTGTCTCTCCACTGGCGCCGCGGTCGATCCCGATCGGGTTCGAGCCGAGTCCCGTCGCTTGCGAGACGAGCAGGAGCGCACGCGTCGAGTCACGGGGAATTTCGAGCAGGATGCGACCCTGGTGCCGATCCAGATAGATTGGAAGGAACCCGTCGAGACGCTCCATTCCGGTCGTGCGTCCGGCGATGCTGGTGGCCGGCGCGCTTGGAACTTGCGCGAAAACGGGCAGGTACGCGGTAGTGACCAAAGAAGCGATGCCAGCGACCGCGGATTTGATGATGGTCATGAAAGAATGAGGGTGAAAAACGTGTCCCGAGCTCTCGTGCGCTGGGATAGAATACGGGTCGGCGTCCTTCTCGTCATCGTGTCGGGATGCTTCCACGGCGCGCCGCACATGTACGGCCAGTACAACGACCTCGCGCCCAAGGTCGCGCCGACGGCGGGCGAGCGCACTCCACGCCACCTCACCGTCCAACTCGCGAAGCCGGCCAACGTCGCCGTCTTTCTCGTGGTGCCCGGGCGCGGGAGCACGCTGCTCTTCCCGCAGGACTCGACCCAGAACCAGTACGTCGAGGCGGGGTCTCACCTGGTCGAAACCGCGGCCGCCAAAGCCGCGTTGAGCGACACGTCGCGCCTCGCCCGTCTCCCGGGAACCACCCAGCCGCCGCAAGGGCAGCGCGGACAGGGGCGCAACGGAAACAGGCAGTCCGGCTTCTCACGCGACTCGTCGATGGGCCTCGGCGTGGGCTTCAATCAGCGCGGATACCTGCTGATCTATTCCTCGCAGCAGCCGCTCAGCTATTCGCTGCTCACCACGCGTGTGGCCGGTCTGTCGCTCCCGATCGACGACGACGACGCGCTCAACACGGTCTGGAAGCTGATCCGGTCGGTGACGCAGACGTCAGGGCCGTGGGCGGCATCGGCAGTCCAATTCCCGCCGTGAGAAACGGCGGTTAGCGCGCGACTGCCGTTGTTGGTTCGGGGTGATCGGTTTGGGGTTCTGAGTGACTGATGTCGGGACAGGCTCGGTGTTGGTCGGAGTCGCGCCGTGCGAGACCGTCGCTCTTTTCCCGGCCTTACGCACAGCCTGTCACGACATCAGTCACCGACCACTCACCACCGACAACCCTGAACCAACAACGGCTGTCGCGCACCCGCGCTTTTCAGCCGGTGGTGCCCTTCAGAATTCCATTCCGAATTCTGACCGCTTTCGCCCCTGCTGCCGGATCGGGTTCGACCATCGGATCCCCGGGTCCGAAGCGAAGCTTCCCCGGGAGCGTGAGCGTCTCCGATCCGCGCCGCACCTTGATCGGAAGTGGAGAGCCTTCGACCGACGCGCCGAATTTGGCGCGCAGGCGGGCGCCGAATTGTGCGTCCTGCACGGCGACGTCCCCGACCGTCAGCAGGTAGTCGCCGGCTCGCACGCCGGCCGCGGATGCGGCGCTGCCGTCCTGCACTTGCGCGACCATCACGCCGTTCGAATCGAGCTGCGTCATCACGCCGAGGCGGGGGACCATCGCCGCGCGCGTGCGGAGACCGGCGAGCGGCAGGACGCTGTCGATTGGAAAGGGCGCGCGGCCGTCGATGTACTTGGCGGCGAACCCGGCGAACGATTTGCCTCCGGCGGCCGCGCTGACCGCGGACCACCAGTCCGACGCCGTAAAGCCGCGGCCGTGCTTGTAGTTCGATTGGTAGAGGCCTCTCATCACGTCGTCGAGCGAATGCGCGTTGTCGCTCGCGTCGCGGATCATTATGTCGAGCAGGAGCCCCGCGAGCGAGCCCTTCGGATAGTAGATGAACTCCGTGCCGTCCACCGGGTGGATCCACGTGTTGAGCGACGCGTCCTCGAGTGACGTCGGCGCCACGTCGGCGACTTCGTTCAGCTTTCCCGCCGTCAACGCGTAGAACCCCTTCTCGTCCACGACGCCGCCGCGCAGCTCGGCGAGGTCGGCGTAGTAGTCGGTGATTCCTTCGGAGACCCAGAGCCACGGCGTCGGCTGCGGGCGCGAATAGTCGTACGGCCACATGTCGGCCGGTCGAAGCCGCTTCACGTTCCACGAGTGAAAGATCTCGTGTGCGTAGAGCGACGGCTGGAACTCTCCGCCGACGTACGCCGACGCGAGTATGTCGACGTGCGAGCTCTGGTGCTCGAGTCCGCTCGCTCCGCCGTACGTCGAGTCGACGATCTCCATGACCGTGTAGGTCTGCCACGGCGTCTCGCCGAAGACCGCCGTCTCCGGCGGAATCACCCGCTTGAGCTGGTCCCAGGCGACGATGCGCTGAGCCCCGGCGACCGCTCCGGCGGGATAGCTCGCCAATCGGACCCACCGATCGACGATGCGCGCGCTGTCCAGATCGAACCGGCCGACGAAGAACGGCATGTCGACGAGGTCGTGGTAGTTGCTCGCCGTGTACGTGCCGTGCGTCGGTCCCGCGCTCATCGCGCTCGCCGAGCGCCAGTCGCTCTCCGTGTGAATCGTGACCGTCGCCGGAAAGTCGAACGGCTGTCCCTCGGGGTACATGAAGAGATTCGTCCCGTTGAACAGCAGGAAGTCGGGGCGCGCCCATGACATCGCGTTGTCCAGCGAATCGGCCCGGTAGCGAAACGTCACGCGAATCGACTTCGCGCCCGCCGGACGGATGCGCCACTTCTCAAAATCGAGCTTGTCCCATGACAGCGGCTTCCCATCTCCGCTCACATCGAGCGCCCCGACCCAGCGAGCATAGTTGCTGATCTCGTACGCGCCCGGCGTCCAGGCGGGCAGCGACAGCACGACGTTCGACGTTCCCGAGGTGGCGAACGTCATGGCGACGTCCACGACGCGGTATGGCGCGTTCGCGCGCGTATACGTGACGTCGTAGCGCACGTCGCGGATCGGCGCCGACACGCTGTCGTTGCGTGCGGCCTGCGCGGTCAGGACCGAGGGGACGAGTGCGAGCCAGAGACCCTTCATCGGGCGGATGTGTGGCACATAGCGAACCAAAACTCGCCCATGTGCGGCGCCCTGTCACCTCCGGCGCGCGCATTGGGAGAACGTCGTACACTCTCCCTACACTCGAGCAACACCGGTCGCCGGCCAAGCGCCGTCCCGGCGCCTGTCCGGACGCTGACATACATTGTCCGGCGCGCCGGTTCGTCCCCCATTCCCTTCCCCAATAAGGTCATCGGAAATGATTGTCGTGCGACGTCTCGCCGCTGTCGCGCTCTTCGTTATCTGCGCCGCCAATGCCGCGCGCGCCCACGCCCAGCGCCAGGCGCCTGTCGCGGCGGACCTGATTCTCGTCAACACGAAGATCTACACCGTCGACGATTCGCATCCGTTTGTCGAGGCGATGGCCGTTCGGGGCGGTCGCGTGGCCTTCGTCGGCTCGACGCGCGAAGCGCTTCTCCTGCGCGGACCGTCGACGCAGGTGCTGGATCTCGCCGGCCGGGTCGTGATCCCCGGCATGGTCGACGCGCACGCCCACCTGTTCGGGCTCGGCACGTTCCTGCGCGACATCGACCTCACGGACACTCGCTCGTACGACGCGATCGTCGCGCCGAGTCGGCGGACGCGCGAAGGACCTGCCGGCCGGCCGCTGGGTGATCGGCCGCGGGTGGGATCAGAACAAGTGGGGCGACACCCGCTTCCCCACGCACGACGCGCTTTCCCGAGTCACGCCGAACAACCCGGTCGTGCTCACCCGCATCGACGGACACGCAGTCCTCGCCAATTCCGCGGCGATGAAGGCCGCCGGCATCACGGCCGCGACGCGCGATCCGGCCGGCGGGCGCATCGAGCGGACCGCGGCCGGCGAGCCGACTGGTGTTTTCGTCGACAATGCGATGGCGCTCGTGGAACGCGTCGTTCCGCCGCTCTCTCACGACGAGATGCGGTCCGCCGCGCTCGCGGCCATCACCGAGTCGAACCGTTGGGGGTTGACCGGGCTGCACGATCCGGGCGAGCCCAAAGAGGTGCTCGACGTTTTCGAGGAGCTCGCCAAGGAAGGCAAGTTCAATCTCCGCGTCTACGGGATGATTTCCGACGACAGCGCCGCGATCGAGCACTATTTCCAGCGCGGGCCGCAGAGCGGGCTATACGACAACCACCTCTGGATCCGCGCCATCAAGCTCTACGCCGACGGCGCCCTCGGCTCCCGCGGCGCGGCGCTTCTCGATCCCTACGCCGACGATTCAAAGAACGTCGGCCTGCTCAAGTCCACTCCCGAGCATCTGCGCGACGTGTCCATCCGCGCGCTCCAGCACGGATTTCAGGTCGCGACGCACGCTATCGGCGATCGGGGCAACCGCGTCGCGCTCGACGCGTACCAGGCGGCCCTCGAGAAGGTCCCGACCGTGGACCACCGCTTCCGGATCGAGCACGTACAGGTGCTCGACCACGCCGACGTTCCCCGTTTCGCCCAATTGGGCGTCATCCCATCGATGCAGGCGGTGCATCAGACAAGCGACATGTACTGGGCCGCGACCCGCGTCGGCCCGTCGCACGTGCTCGGCGCCTACGCCTGGCGCTCCCTCCTCGAGACGGGCGTGATCATCCCCAACGGCAGCGACTTCCCGGTCGAGCGCGTGAACCCGCTGTACTCCTTCCATGCCGCCGTCTCGCGCCAGGACGAGCACGACTGGCCGCCGGGCGGGTGGTATCCGGAACAGCGGATGACCCGCGACGAGGCCCTCAAGTCGATGACGATCTGGCCGGCGTACGCGGCCTTTCAGGAGCCGCTCATGGGATCGCTCACGCCGGGCAAATTGGCCGACTTCGACGTCCTCGACCGCGACATAATGGTCGTGCCGGCGTCCGAAATACTCGGAACTCAAGTGCTCGCAACGTATATTGGAGGACGGGCGGTGTACGAACGCGGTCGGTAAGATGCCACCGCGGATTTGCGAGGGTGTGCGAGACATGGTTCCACCGATCGCCGAGCTCGGCCCGCCGGCCGAGGCGGTCAGCGAACGATTTGGCTGGTTGTCGCCGGACAGGCTCACGCGCGTGCGCGCCGTGCTGCTTGGCCTGACGCTTTTTTTCGGTCTGGCCGTCTATGTCTTTCACACGATCGGCGCCGCGCACCTCGCCCAGGCGACGCTCGTCCGGAAGCTGCGCGGCGTCGGCGTGCTGACGTGGTTGTACGCGCTCTTCCAGATGGTTGACTTACGGTTCTATAACAGCCGCTGGGCGCGGCGGCGCCGCGCTGCGATGGGCATCCCGGACAGCCTGCAGGGCTGGCTTCTCGGGCAGATGCTCGCCTGGTTCGGGATCTTGTATTACGGTCTGACGGAAGACGTGCGCTGGTACGTTGCGGGGCTGGTCATCTTTGGCCTGAGCTTCTTCGCGTTTCCGATTCGCCGGCGCTCGATGTAGGGCGCTCGAGCCCTCCGTCAGCCTTCCACCACGACATGCTCAGCACGTCATCGCTCGCCTTTCTCAAGCGGCTGCTCGACACGCCCGCTCCTTCGGGTTTCGAGGGCCCCGCGGCGCGCGTCTGGCGCGAAGAGGCGGGCTCGTTCGCCGACAAGGTCACCAGCGACGTCAGCGGCAACAGCATGGCGGAGGTGAACCCCAGCGGCTCACCGACGATCCTGCTCGACGGCCACATCGACGAGATCGGCGTCATCGTGCAGTACATCGACGATGACGGCTACGTCTACTTCTCGCCCATCGGCGGCTGGGACCCGCAGGTTCTCGTCGGCCAGCGGATCCGGTTTCTCTGCCGCGGCGGCGACGTCCTCGGCGTCGTCGGGCGAAAGCCGATCCACGTCATCAAGACGGCGGACCGCGAGCACGCGGCGAAGTTGACCGATCTGTGGATCGACATCGGCGCATCGAGCCGCGCGGAAGCCGAGGGACGCTTGAGCGTCGGCGATCCCGGCGTGATCGACTCGAAGACGGTCGACTTCCCCAACAACCGCATCGTCTCGCGCTCGATCGACGACCGCATCGGCGCGTTCGTCGCGCTCGAAGCGCTGCGGCGCTACGCGCAGCGCCCGGGCACGGCGCGCGTTGTCGCGGCCGCGACGACGCAGGAGGAGATCGCGTACCACGGCGGCGGCGCGCTTGTGTGCACCAACTGCGTGAACCCGCAGATGGCCATCGTCGTCGACGTCACGTTCGCCAGCGACCATCCGGGCATGGAGAAGAAGGAGGTCGGCGACCACCGCATCGGCGGCGGACCCGTCATCTCGCGCGGCTCGATCATCTCGCCCGTCGTGTTCGACTTGCTGCGCACCACCGCCGAACGGCATCAGATCAAGTACACGGTGCACGCCGCGGGGCGCGAGACGTCTACCAACGCCGACGCGATCCACATCGCGCGCGAGGGCGTCGCGACGGCGCTCGTCTCCGTGCCGAACCGCTACATGCACTCGCCGAACGAGCTCGTGAGCCTCGAGGACGTGGACAAGACCGCGAGCCTCATCGCCGAGACGTGCCGCGAAGTGACGAGCAAGACGGACTTCTCGGCGCGCTGACGCGTCGGCACACCGGACCCGTCGCGCGTGCACGTCTGGTCGAGCGCGAAGTACACGTTCCCGCTGCCGAGCGGGCATCGGTTTCCGATCGCGAAGTACGCGCTCCTGCGCCAGCGCGTGATCGACGAAGAAATCGTTCCCGCCGAGCACGTCCACGATCCGTCTCCGGCGGCGCGTGACGACCTGCTGCTCGTTCACACGCGCGGACTACGTCGATCGCTTCACGGCCGGCGCGCTGACGAAAGACGAGGAGCGGCGCCTCGGGTTCCCCTGGTCGCCGGCTCTCGTCGAACGTTCGTACCGCGCGGCCGGCGGCACGCTCGAGGCGGCGCGTCCGCGCGCTCGACGACGGCATCGCGATGAACCTCGCCGGCGGCACGCACCACGCGTTTCCGTCGCACGGCGAAGGATTCTGCGTGTTCAACGATGTGGCCGTCGCCGTGCGCGCGCTCCAGCGCGACGGACGCATCGCGCGAGCCGCGATCGTGGATCTCGACGTCCATCAGGGAAACGGAACGCAACGAAGTGTTCGCCGACGACGATCGCGTGTTCACGTTCAGCATGCACGGGCGAAAGAACTACCCGTTCCACAAAGTCCCCGGCTCGCTCGACGTCGAGCTCGACGATCGCACCGGCGACGACGAATACCTCGAGCTGCTCGCCGACGCCCTGCCGCGCGTGCTCCATGAGGCGGCGCCGGACCTGGTCGTCTACCTCGCCGGCGCGGATCCGTACGCCGGCGACCGGCTCGGCCGGCTCGCGCTCACGTTCGGTGGGCTCGCCCGACGCGACACGTTCGTGCTGGAGCAGTGCCGCGAAGTCGGCCTTCCGGTCGTCGTCACGATCGCCGGCGGGTACGCGGAGCCGATCACGGACACCGTCGCGATCCACGCGACGACGGCGCGCATCGCCGCGTCGTTCGCCCGGTCCGCGGCTCCGCACGCGTAGCGCGAAAACTAGGCGTATGGCTCCGATTCCGCCGCCGCGAGTCTCGGGTTTCACGAGCACGACTCCCGTGCCGCTCTACTGGGCCGAGTACGGCCCGCCGGACGCGGCGCCGCTTCTCGTGTTGCACGGCGGCCCGGGCGCGCACCACGACTATCTCCTGCCGCAACTGCTCGCGCTCGCCGACGTTTATCGGCTGATCTTCTACGACCAGCGGGGCGGCGGCCGCTCGAAGACCGCCGACCGGAGCGCGATCACCTGGCAGACGCACGTCGCGGATCTCGACGCGGTCATTCAGGAGCTGTCGCTCGATCCGGCGACGCTCGTCGGCTACTCGTGGGGCGGACTTCTCGCCATGCTCTTCGCGATCGAGTCCGCGGCGGGCGCGAACCACGAGCCACGTCGCGAGGCTCGTGCTCCTCGATCCGGCTCCTGTCAACCGCGAGTACCGCCGCCAGTTCGAAGCCGAGTTCGCGCGCCGCCAGAACAGCGAGCCCGTGGCGAAGCTTCGCGCGGATCTGGCGGCGAGCGGCCTGCGCGAATCAGATCCGGACGCGTATCGCCAGCGGTCGTTCGAGCTCAGCGTCGCCGGCTACTTCGCCGATCCGTCGGCCGCGCACGACCTCACGCCGTTCCGCGTCATGGCTCGGATTCAGGATTCGGTGTGGGACAGCCTGGGCGACTACGACCTCACGCGTCCGGGGCAGCTGGATTCCGTAGCCGTGCCGACGCTTGTCGTCCACGGACGCCAGGATCCCATTCCCCTCGCGTCGTCCGAGGCCATCGCGCGAGCGCTGCGCGCCCCCCTGGTCAGCATCGACGGCGCGGGGCACGTTCCGTATGTTGAACAACCCGCCGAAATGTTCGCCGCGATTCGATCCTTCCTGTCTTCCGCGGCACGCCCCACCTGATCGTCGAGCCATCTCGCACTTCGCATGCCGAGCGATCCGAACAACCAACCGTTCATCGGAACGATCGAGACGTCGGGGCGCCGGTACCAGGTGACCTGCCGCGTCGGCTTCGACGGCGTGGAGTACGTCGGCCGGCTGTGGTTCGCGGAGGAGGAGTGGGAGGACGCCGGCCTGCCCGATCGGGCGCGATTCCGGGGAAGAGCCGCGAGGACGTGCTCTCGCAGGCGCGCGAGTTCTCGCAGGAGCAGCTCGTGTTGCGCTATCGGCGCGCGCTCTCCGACAAGCGCCGCTACCTCAAGCTCCGCCGCGACACCGACGAGATCCTGACGAAAATCCGCTACCTCAATCAGATCGCGATGTCGGTGCGCGAACGGCCTGCTCGACGAGGATGGCGCGAATCAGGAGATCGATCTCACCGAGCACCAGCTGCACGAGTGCATCCAGCGTCTGCGCGACGACGCCGGCTTGGAAGGCTGAGCCGGATGCCTGCCGCAGCCAAACGCCGCCGCGCACGGAGCGCGACGCCCCTCCCCGAGCGGGCGCGCGAGATCTACGGGCGCCTCGTCGAGCACTATCCCGACGCGCACTGCGCGCTCGACTTCAAGTCGCCGTTCCAGCTGCTCGTCGCCACGATCCTGAGCGCGCAGTGCACGGACAAGCGCGTGAACATGGTGACGCCCGCGCTCTTCAAGCGCTACCGCACGCCGGCCGCTCTCGCCGTCGCCAAGCCGGAGGAGCTCGAGGAGATGATCAAGTCCACCGGCTTCTTCCGAAACAAGACAAAGAGCCTGCTCGGCATGTCGAACGCGGTCGCCGACGGCCACGACGGGCAAGGTTCCCGACACGATGGACGAGCTGGTGAAGCTGCCGGGCGTCGGACGAAAGACGGCGAACGTCGTCCTCGGGAATGCGTTCGACAAGAACGAAGGCGTCGTCGTCGACACGCACGTCGGCCGAGTCAGCAAGCGTCTCGGTCTCACGACGCCAGACCGACCCGGTGAAGGTCGAGCAGGACCTGATGAAGCTCTTTCCGAACGACCACTGGACGATGCTGTCCCACCTCCTGATCGAGCACGGCCGCCAGCATCTGCGAGGCGCGCCGCCCTAAGTGCGAGTCCTGCTTTCTGTCCGACATCTGCCCATCCTCGACCGTCTAGGAATTCGAACTCTCACATGACGCTAAGGTCCTTGCTCCTGCTGGGCGCCGCCGCCGGCGCCCTCGCCGCCTGTTCGTCATCGCCGCCGCCGGAAGCCGACATCAAGCCGCAGGTCGTCACCGACGCTGGCCCTCCGGGAGCGTTGCCGGTCGCTCCGGGCGACTGCGCCGAGGCGATCCGCCGCGCGGTGGAAAAGCCGGACCTCGTGGTCGATCAGTTGCCCGTCCTCGTCACGGCGAAGCCCAAGCCGCTGCAAAACCCACCCCGCACGGCGCTGCGCAAGGACGGGAGCGCCGAGGTGAAGATCGACGTCGTCATCGACACGCTGGGCAAGCCGGTCATGAAGACGTTCACCATCGTGGCCACGTCGAGCCCGTGGCTCGCCACGAACGTGAAGAGCGTGATCGGCAAATGGACGTTCACACCGGCGCAGCTCGCCGGGTGCAAGGTCCCGCGCGTCTACCATTTCTACGCGTCCGCGCCGCCACGCGCGAAATCCGGGGACTGACTAGCTTCTACGCATGCCGAAAACAGCAACGTTCGAGACCAACAAAGGCAAGATCGTCGCCGAGCTGTTCGACAAGGAAGCTCCGATCACGGTCGCCAATTTCGAGAAGCTCGCCAACAGCGGCTTCTACGACGGCGTGAAGTTCCATCGCGTGATCGCCGACTTCGTCGTCCAGGGCGGCGACCCGCTTTCGCGCGACCTGCCGGCCGGCGACCGCAAGATCGGGACGGGCGGACCGGGCTACCACATCAAGTGCGAGACGGCCGGCAATCCGCACAAGCACGAAGTCGGCGCGCTGTCGATGGCCCACGCCGGCAAGGACACCGGCGGCAGCCAGTTCTTCATGGTGCTCAGCGAAGACAACACCCGGCACCTGAACGGCGTGCACACCGTGTTCGGCAAGATCTCGGGCGGTCTCGACGTGATGAAGCAGCTGAAGCAGAACGACGTCATGAACTCCGTGCGCGTCGCCTGAGCGGCGCGCTTTCCAGATCGCCATGGCAAACGACCACACCGACCACTCGCACGACGCGCCGACCTTCGGCCCCGACACCCGCGCCGCGTTCCTCGGCCTGATCATCGGCGCGATCGTCCTCTTCGGCATCGTTCGCACGATCGTCTATTGGACGAACGCGAAGTACGCCGGCGAGCGTCCCGCAGCCGAGGCCACGCGGTAGGCCGGTCCGCAACTGCAACTGCAAAAACTGCAACTGCTCACCGCAGAGACGCAGAGGACGCAGAGAACAACCGCAGAGGACAACCCAAGGGCTAATTCCGTCGCGCAACGAGCCGGGATTTTTTGTTGAGAACCGCTCGGGATGCCTCGTCGTGGCATCGTGGGCCGCCACGGTACGAGAAGCTTCCCGAGCGGCAGTCACAAAAGCCCTCGCCTCGTTGCGCGACGGAGCCCGGTCTCCGCGGGTTGTCCTCTGCGTCCTCTGCGTCTCTGCGGTGAGCAGTTTGCAGTAAGCGGCTGTGGTAAGCCGCCCGATCGAGTGGCCGGATCCGTCCTACAGGTGTCTCAGAAACCGCTCCGGCGCGTTAAGGAAATCGCGCGTGATCACGACGTGATCCAACTCCTCGAACGGCACCGCTTCCACGGGCGTCCGGTCGAACGAGTAGATGAGAGCGTCGGGGAAGCCGAGCAGGATCGGCGAGTGCGTCGCGATGATGAACTGCGAGTCCTGCGCGATCATGTCGCTGATCATCGCGATCAACGCTAGTTGGCTCTGCGGCGAGAGCGGGGCCTCGGGCTCGTCGAGCAGATAGAGCCCGCCGGGCACGAAGCGCGACTGAAAGAGCTTGAGAAAGCTCTGGCCGTGTGAGTTGGCGTCCAGGTTGATGCCATAGCGCCGCTCCATGTCGGCGAGCGACGAGCGCACCGGTCCCTTGGCGAGGCCTTTGGCCTTGTCCGACCGCTCCGCGAACGTCACGTCGATCTCGTCCAGCCTGGCCAGCAGCTCCGTCCGTTCGCGCGACAGCGCCTTCGTGAAGCCGAAAAAGTCTTCGGCGCGCAGAAAGAACCCGCGGAACGCCCGCCGGTCCCACGTCAGCTTGAGCGATTTGCCCAGAAAGCGCTGGGCCGTGAGCGTCTCGTCTTTGTCCACGGCCACGCTGCCCACGGCCGGCAGGCCGGCCGCGACAGCGATCCCCTCCAGCAGCGTGGACTTCCCCGACCCGTTCTCGCCCACGAGGAACGTCACCGCCCGGTCAACGCGAAGGACGGGCAGCGTGCGGATCACCGGAACGGTGTATGGAAAGCGGTCCGCGGCGGCCGGAGGAATTTTCCGCAGCTCGACGGAACGGAGGTGGTGGGGCATCCGCGCATTCTACCGGTCTACCGGTCTACCGGTCCACCGGTCCACCGGTCCACCCGTCCAGCCGGTCCACCCGAGAAGCCGGGGCCCGCGCCGCGTGGTAATATTTATGGATGCCCCCCACCGAGAACGGCGGCTCGTCCCCCGCCCTGCCGCCGCGCGACCAGGCGCTGGCGTTGATGCACGAGTACACGGCCAGCGAATCGCTCCGGAAGCACATGCTCGCCGTCGAGGCTGCCATGAGGGCCTACGCCGTCCAGTACGGCGAGGATCCGGAGCGGTGGGGGCTGGCCGGGCTGATTCACGACTTCGACTATGAGCGATTTCCTAACGCGACGCGCTCGCCAACCGACGAGCACCCGTCGGCGGGGGTCGGGATTCTCCGCGAGCGCGGCTGGCCGGCGGACATTCTCGACGCCATCATGGGACACGCGGCGTACACCGGCGTGTCGCGGGAGACGCGGATGGCCCGGGCGCTGTTCGCCGTCGACGAGCTGTCGGGACTCATCACCGCGACGGCGCTCGTCAAGCCGTCCAAGAGCGTGCACGACGTGGACGCTAGGTCGGTGATGAAAAAAATGAAGGACAAAGCGTTCGCCAAGGGCGTTAGCCGAGAGGACGTGACGCTGGGCGCGCAGGAGCTGGGTGTCGATCTCGAGCAGCACACGCAGTTCGTGATCGGAGCGATGCGTGGGGTCGCCGCCGCGCTCGGCCTGGCTGGAACGCCCGCGAATCCGCCCGCCCCCGCGGCCTGACCGGCCGAGGAGCGGGCACACTGACCCTTTCTTCAGATCCTTGGGAACTCGTCGATTGCGCGATCAACGTTCAACCGCGGCGGTCCGTTAATGAGAGTGGATACCGGCCACGTCTCGATGACCGCTGCGACCACAATCGAGCTGCCGTTCGGCATGTCGCCAGCAGCTGACGCCAAGCCGGACGAGCGAGCCCTCGTCGTCGCGGCGCAACGCGGCTCGAGCGACGCATTCGCGCAGCTCGTTCGCTTGCACCAGCGTCGGGCGTACGCCGTGTGTCGCGCGATCGTGCTCACGCACGAGGACGCGGAGGACGCGGTTCAGGAAGGATTTCTTCACGCCTTCAAGGCACTGGACCGATTTCTTCCAGACCAACCGTTCGGCGCGTGGCTGTACCGCATCATGGCCAATGCGTCGCTTGACCTGGTGCGGCGGCGGAAAGTCCGCGACGCGGACGAGCTGCCGGAAGGGGTCCCGATGCCATTCCGGGATCCCGGCGAGGCGGATGAACTTCGGCGCCGTCTTAACCAGGCGTTGACGAAGCTGACTGACCGGCAACGGTCGGTGATCGTGTTACATGACGTGGAAGGTTTTACGCACGGCGAGATTGGCGAGATGTTGGGTATACCCGAAGGCACTGCACGGTCCGACCTGCATCACGCACGCGCCTCGCTGCGCCGCATTCTCGGGGACGTTCGGAGCGATCTATGAGCGACATTCGGTTTGGCCTGTTTCCAGACGACGACGACGTGGTGCGCGGCCTGCGCGCGATCTACGCCGCGCCGGCGGGCGACGCCTACTGGAACGAGCTGCAGTCGCGCGTGATGGCGCGCGTCGCTGACGTCGAGTTGGGATGGTGGACGGAACTGGATCGCTGGGCACGCCCGGCGCTCGCGGCCGCCGCCGTCCTGCTCCTGTCGGCCGGCGTCGCCATGTTCCGTGCTCACCAATCGGAGGCGGAGATCGCCGCCGACGCAATGCTTTCTTCACCCGCCGTGCCCGTATCGAGCGCGATTCGGCCGGCATACCAGGACGACCAGGGGGCGCGCCTGCGCTTCCTGTTCGGCCGCTAGACTCGGAGTCCACCATGCAGCGCTCAAAGCAACAGGCGCTGATGTTCCTGCTCGGGGCCGTCCTCGTGGGCGGCGCGCTCGGCTTCTCGGCCGATCGCTACCTGGGCCACGAAAAGTTCGCCGCGTCGTACGGGCCGCGGGCCAAATTCTACGACGCGATCGGACTCTCCGAGCAGCAGCGCACCTCGCTCGACTCACTCGCGTTCTCGCAAGACTGCGCCATCCGCGCGCTCCTCAAGCCGGAGAAGCCGCAGCTCGACTCGATTCGCGCCACCTTCAAGGTGCAGGTCCGCCGCGTGTTCACACCCGAGCAGCTGCAGAAATACGACCAGCGAGACGCCGAATTCAAAGCCCGCCGCGACGCGGAGATTCAGAAGGAGCCGAAGAGAACATGTTCCGCAAATTGATCGTGCTGCTGGCCGCGCCCGTCGTGCTGGGCGCGCAGCAGGTGACGGATACGACGTTGCACCCGATCTCGCTCGCCGAAGCGATTCGGCTGGCGGGTGACAGGAACGTCTCGAACATCATCGCGTCCAACGGCATTCGCTCCGCCAACAACGCGGTGCGCCAGGCGCGCGCCGCGTTCATTCCGCAGGTGAGCGTCGGCGCCGGCCAGAACAAGAGCTACGGCGACCGCGTCGGCCAGAGCAACCAGATCGTGTCGTTCACTCCGGCGTGGAGCTACAGCACGAACCTCCAGATCAATCAGTTCACGCTGTTCGACGGCGGCAAGATGTTCGCCGACATCAAGACGGCGAACGCGAACGTGTCGGCCGCGGAAGCCGGCGAGGTCAACACCGAGTTCTCGGTCGCGCTCCAGGTGAAGCTGAACTACAACTTGATCCTCGCCGCCAAGGAATCGGAGGGCGCCGCCATCGCCCAGCTCGAGGCGGCGAAGGTCCAGCTCCGACGTCCATCGCCAAGGTGAACGCCGGCGCGGCCAACGTCTCCGATTCGTTGCGCAGCGTCGTGCTGGTCGGCAACGCTCAGCTCGCGCTGCTCCAGGCGCAGAATTCGTATCGCACCTCAGCGGCCGCGCTGACGCGCCTCGTCGGCACTCCGTACTTCGTGACCGCGCAGTTGGCGGACACCATCGAGCGCGCGCCAACGCCGATCGACAGCGCCCAAGTGCTCGAGATGGCGCTCAACGGCCCGGGGATCCGCCAGCAGGAGGCCAACGTGACGGCCACGACCGCCATGCTGCGTTCCGCCAGGACGGCGTATTTGCCGACCGTCACAGCGGGATTTCAGATCGGCGGCAGCGGCACGAGCGCGATCTATGGATTCAACAACAATCCGTATCCCTACACGCGCACGATCAACCTGAGCCTCAATTATCCGCTCTTCAACCGCTTCAGCCGCGAGAACAACATCGCGACGCAGCAGATCAACCTGGAGAACGCGCAAGCGACGTTGAAGGACGAGCAGATGGGCGCTCAACAGAACATCATCACCGCCATCGCCACGCTGCGGAACGCCGAAGAGACGATGCGCGTTCAGCAGATCAACGTCGAAGCGAGCCAGGAAGACCTGCGCGTGCAACAGCAGCGGTACAACCTCGGCGCGTCGGTTCTTCTGGACGTGTTGAACTCGGAGTCGGCGCTCGTCGCGGCGCGGCAGCAGCTCATCGGGGCGCGTCTCAACTACCGGAACGCGCGCGCGCAGATCGAGTCGTACATCGGGAAGGATTTGCCGCAGTAAGACGACCACAGCCGAACAGGCACGGGGGGCGGAAGCTGACGGCTGCCGCCCCCTTTTTCATGCCCTGGCGCCCTCCAGCGATCTCGCCTTACGGCGCGTACTTCCAATAGGCAGATTGAACAGTTCGCGGCCAGGCCACCCGGCCGATAGGAGACCACTTCAGTGAAAAGATTTGTCGGAGCGGCGTTGCTCGCCGTTGCCGCGGCTTGTGCCCGAAAGTCGCAAGCCCCGACGGTACAGACCGCCGTTGCCAGCCGTCGTGACATCATCGTCGACGCGCAGGCGAACGGCACGATGGAGCCGATCGCGATCGTGGACGTCAAGTCCAAAGCGTCCGGCGTCATCGACAAGATGACCGTCGAAACGGGCACCAACGTCAAGCCGGGCGATTTGATCGTTCAGATCAACACGCGCGACGTGCAGAACAAGTACGACCAGGCGAAGGCGATGCTCGACGCCGCCAACGCCAAGCTCCAAGTGTCGACGGCCAGCAAGGCGCGCAACGAAGAGATGTTCAAGGCGCGCGTCATCACGCCGCAGGAATTCGAACAGGTCGCCGTCGATTTCGAGAACGCTAAATCCGGGGTCGTGAACGCGCAGGCGAACCTCGACCTCGCCAAGCAGAGCCTCGAGGACGCCACCGTCAAGGCGCCGAGCGAAGGCACGATCATCACGAAGAACGTGTCCGAGGGCACGGTGATCGCCGGCGCGACGAGCTCCGTCAGCGGCGGCACGACCATCGTGCAGATGGCCGACCTGAGCGTCGTCCGCATCCGCGCCTTCTTCAACGAGTCCGACATCGGCAACGTGCACGCGGGCGAGCCGGCCAACGTCACGGTCGACGCGTACCCCGACCGCCGCTTCAGCGGCGTCGTGCAGAAGATCGAGCCGCAGGCCGTCGTGCAGCAGAACGTCACGATGTTCCCGGTGCTCGTGAACCTCGACAACAAGGACCACCTCCTCTCTCCTGGGATGAACGGCGAAGTGTCGGTGCTCATCGCCGAGGTGGACAACGTCATCGCGGTCCCCAACGACGCGATCAAGAATCCGCGTGAAGCGGTGGCGACGGGCGCGATGCTCAACTTGTCGGCGGATTCGGTGAACGCGTCGCTCCGCGCCCAGGGCTTCACCGGCGGCAACCGCGGCGGCGGCTTCGGCGGTCGCCGCGGCGGCAACGGCGCTGGCGCTGGTGGTGGTCGCAACGGCGGCGCCGGAGCGCCTGGCGCCGGAGCTACGAACGGCGCCGCGGCGACGAGCGGCGCGGCTGCTTCGACCGGCACGGCATTCGGTGACGTACAGTTCGCCAGCAACCCGGTGTCGCCCCCGCAGGGCGGCCAAGGGTTCGGCACGCAAGTTTCGGACGCCGACTGCAAGAAGGTCGACGACGTTCTCAAGAAGCACCCGAAAGAGAAGAAGCAGCTCGACGATCTCCGCGCGCAGATGCAGGCGCTTCGTCCGGCTAACGCGAACGGGGGCGGCGGCGGACGCGGCGGGTTCAATGCCAGTGGCGGCAACCGGCAGCGCGGCGATTCAGCCGGCGGTTTCCGTCCGCGTGGTGACTCGACGCAGCGCCGTGGCGGTGCCAACGGCGCCAACGGCGGTGGCTCCAATCCCGGCGGTGCTGGCGGTGGCGGTGGCGGTGGATTCCGCGGCAGCCCGGAGATGCAGGCGATCAACGAAAAGATGCGCACGATCTACACGGCGCTCAACATCGACCCGCGTACGGCTGGACAATGCGCGCGTCGCCAGAGCGGTGCGGCGGCCGGAACCCAGGCGAGCGCCAGCGGCGCCCGTTCACAGGGTCAGGGCGGCCAGGGCGCGCTTACGCCATCACCAGAGATGACCTCGCGGCCCGCGCGCCAGCGAGCCGGTCTCGTGTTCGTGTCGGACAGCGCCAAGACGCACTTCGCGCCACGCCTCGTCCAGCTCGGCCAAGGCAATCTTGATTACACGGAAGTCATTAGCGGTCTGAAAGAAGGCGAACGCGTCGTGATGCTCGGCGCACTCGCGCTCCAGGCGCAGCGTCAGGCGCAGCAGGACCGGCTTCGCCAGAGCGCCAGCCCGCTCGGCGGGCAAGCGGCGCCTGGCCCCGGACCGGGCGCCGGCGGTCCGCGCGGCGGTGGTGGTGGGGGAGGAGGCGGTGGTGGTGGTGGCGGGCGCGGGGGCTGATTAGATGCTGATCGGCGAAACCATCCGCGTCGCGCTCGGCGCACTCCGCGCGAACAAGCTGCGTTCGCTGCTCACGATGCTCGGCATCGTGATCGGCGTCGCCGCGGTGATCGCGGTCGTCGCGCTCGGACGCGGCGCGCAGCAAGCGGTGAACGACCGCATCGCGGCGCTCGGCACCACGCTGCTGACCGTCAACCCCGGCCAGGCGCGCACCGGCGGCATCGCGTCGGTGGCGCGCAGCAGCGGCTCACTGTCGACGGACGCGAAGGCGGTCGACGAGCACGGATGCATCGTCGCGCGTGCAGCCCGAAATGTCGGCAACCTGCAGGTCGTGTACCTCAA
Organism: uncultured Gemmatimonadaceae bacterium; assembly: GCA_963789315.1. Taxonomy (GTDB): domain Bacteria; phylum Gemmatimonadota; class Gemmatimonadetes; order Gemmatimonadales; family Gemmatimonadaceae; genus JAQBQB01. The sequence goes on from CAWBKI010000016.1 coordinate 949,275, forward strand.
CAAGAACACGAGCACGCCGATCGTCGGCGCGACGTCGAACTATCTCGAGGTGCGCAAGTACACATGGCGGTGGGGCAGGATGTTCACGAACGCCGACGACGACGGCCGCCAGCGCGTCGCCGTCGTCGGCCACACGGTGGTCAACAACCTGGGCCTGCACGTCCCCCGAGGCGCTCATCGGCGAGACGATCCGCATTCGTGGCACGCAGTTCACCGTCATCGGCGTGTTCGCGCTCGAAGGGATCGACGAGCGCGTTCCAGAATCCGGACGACCAGATCTTCATTCCGATCAACACGGCGCGCTTCCGCGTGCTCGGCAACGACCGGCTCCGCGTCGATCAGCGTGCTCGCCGCGTCGGAGGACGAGATTCCCGACGCGATGGCCGAGATCGAGCGCGTGCTGCGCCGGCAGCACCAGATTCGCCCGGGACAGCACGACGATTTCCAGATCCGCAACGCCGTCGGACTTCCTGCGACCACGCAGCGAGACGACGCAGGTGTTCAGCCTCCTGCTCGCCGGCATCGCGGCGGTCTCGCTGCTCGTCGGCGGCATCGGCATCATGAACATCATGCTCGTGTCGGTCACCGAGCGCACGCGCGAGATCGGCATCCGCAAGGCGCTCGGCGCGACCCAGCGCGAACATCCTGCTGCAGTTCCTGATCGAGGCGGTCGTGCTCTGCCTTCTCGGCGGCACGATCGGAATCGTGCTCGGAGCCGGCGGCGCGACGATAATGAGCCGCACCGCCGGATGGTACACCCAGGTGTCGCCAGGCGCGATCGTCATGGCGTTCGCGTTCTCCGCCTTCGTCGGACTTTCGTTCGGTGTGTGGCCGGCGCGACGGGCCGCGGTCCTCGATCCGATCACCGCGCTCAGGTACGAATAGCGAGTCGCCGAGTCTTGCATTGAGACGCGCCCGGACCCAGGTCCGGGCGCGTTCTGTTTGTCCTCCTCGCCGAACCCGGTTACCCGCGCCTCAGCACCAACGCCGCAGGCCGCCCCCGCCGCACTCCGCCCCCTCACCGCACCCCGCCACCGCCCTCCGCACTCTTGACACGATATATCTCACGTTATATCGTACTTCCAACCCGATATATCGCACTTGAGGAGGTCGTATGATGTGGGAACCGTTCGTTTTTAGGGTCAACACGGGCCATTGCGGCGAACGCCGAGCCCGGTGGGGGTGGGACGCTTTCGGCGGCTGGGGAGCCGGCGGAGGGCCCCGGGGACGCCACTGGAAGGGTCGCGCTGGCCGCCTGTTCGAGCAGGGTGACCTCAAGTACGTGATCCTGCGCCTGCTCGAGGAGAAGCCCAGGCACGGCTACGAGATCATCAAGGAGCTGGAAGGGCGGTTTGGCGGGTCCTACGTGCCCAGCCCGGGCACCGTCTACCCCACCCTCACCATGCTCGAGGACCTCGGCTACGCCCGGGCCGTTCCCGAAGAGGGTGGAAAGAAAGTTTACGAGATCACGGACGAGGGGCGGAAATACCTGGCCGAGCACAGCACGACCGTGGACGACATCTTCGAGCGGATCGCGAAGTTCGTGGAGGGGTTCACCGACACGCCGATGATGGAGCTCAACCAGGCCTTTCAGCGGTTGGCGCGGACCACCTACAAGACAGCCACGGGCCACCTTGGCGAAAAGGAGATGCTCGAGCGCCTGCGCGACATCCTCCGAAGGGCCGCCGACGAGGTCGAGGCAGCCACCAAGCAGACACCGGAAACGCCGCCGCCGGCCGAATAGGCGGGTAGGTGGGCCGAAGGTTCGCTGCACGTGGCTTCGGTGACCGCTAGATTTTGACGATGGGTCGCGGATCTCTTCCGCGACCCATTTTTGCGTAGTCTCTGACGGGTCGTCTCCCGTGCGACAACGGAACGACCTCGTCGCTGAAGCAGCGTTCATGACCTCTCACCCACGACCGGAAGGCAGTTCCGCGAGCGATCCCCCGCCCGCGCGCTCCGCGTCCGGTTCGCAACAAGCCAGCTCCCCCGCGCAACAATCCGCTTCCGCCGGATCGACGACGCCGCTTCCGCTTCCGGGGAGCGCGCCGCCGGCTACAGGCACGACCACGGGGTTCCACGCCGCTGCGATTCCGCAGCGAACGCCGGTCGAGGCACATCCGCGCGGAAAGCGACTCGGGCTCCTTTCGCTGACCGCCCTCGGCATCGTCTACGGCGACATCGGCACGAGCCCGCTGTACGCGCTCCAGCAGTGCTTCACCTCCAAAGAGCACACGATTCCGCCGACGACGGCCAACGTCTACGGCGTGCTCTCGCTGATCGTGTGGCTGCTCGTGCTCGTCGTCGCGGTGAAGTACATCGTGTTCATCATGCGCGCCGACAACCGCGGGGAGGGCGGGATTCTCGCGCTTCTCGCGCTGATCCTTCAGCAGGAGCGGCGTTCGCTGTCTCGGCGGCGGATCGTTCTCGTCGGACTCGGGCTGTTCGGCGCGGCGCTGCTTTACGGGGACGGGATGATCACGCCGGCGATCTCGGTGCTCGGCGCCGTCGAAGGGCTGAGCGTCGTGACGCCGGCGTTCCAGACCATGATCGTCCCGATCTCAGTCGTCGTGCTGTTCCTGTTGTTCACCGTTCAGCGGTTCGGTACCGGGCGCGTCGGAACCGCGTTCGGCCCGATCATGTGCGTGTGGTTCGTGACGATCGGCGGGTTGGGACTCTGGGAAATCGCGAAGGAGCCGCGCATACTCGCCGCGCTGAATCCGCTGCACGGGTTGTGGTTTTTCGCCGCCAACGGGCGCATCGGGTTTCTCACGCTGGGCGCGGTCGTGCTGGCGGTGACCGGCGCGGAGGCGCTGTACGCGGACATGGGACACTTCGGCAAGCGGCCGATCCGGCTCGCCTGGTTCGCGCTCGTGATGCCGGCGCTGCTGCTCAACTACTTCGGCCAGGGCGCGATCCTGCTGCGGAATCCGGCGGCCGTCGCGAACCCGTTCTATTTCCTCGCCCCACGTTCGATGCTCGTGCCGCTGGTCGTGCTGGCGACCGTCGCCGCGGTGATCGCGTCGCAGGCGTTGATCTCCGGCGCCTTCTCGCTCACGCGACAGGCGGTGCAGCTCGGCTACTCGCCGCGTGTGACCATCCTGCACACGTCGCGCAGCGAGGCCGGCCAGATCTACGTGCCGGAGATCAACAACATCCTGATGATCGGCTGTCTCGTGCTCGTCGTGGCGTTCGGGTCGACGACGGCCATCGGGGCCGCGTACGGCATCGCCGTCACCGGCACGATGGCGATCACGTCGCTGCTCTTCGCTGTCGTGGCGCGGTCGCGCTGGAATTGGTCGCTCTACCACGTGCTGCCGATCATGGCCGCGTTCCTCGCCATCGACCTGTCGTTCTTCGCGGCGAACGTGATCAAGATCTGGTACGGCGGCTGGGTGCCGATCGCGATCGCCATCGGCGTGTTCACGCTGATGAGCACGTGGAAGACGGGGCGCTACCTGCTCACCAAGACGCTCAACGCCGGCGCGCTGCCGCTCGACCTCTTCCTCGGCGACGTCGCGCGGCGCAAGCCGCTCCGCGTGCCGGGGACCGCCGTGTTCATGACGTCATCGAACGACGGCCGTGCCGGTCGTGTTGCTGCACCACCTCAAGCACAACAAGGTGCTGCACGAGCAGGTGATCCTGATGTCCGTCGTGACGCACGAAGTGCCGGAAGTGCCCGCGGCCGATCGCGTGTCGGTCGAGAAGCTCGAGCACGGCTTCTACCGGGTGACCGCGGGCTACGGATTCATGGAATCGCCCAACGTGCCGGAGATCCTCCAGCACGCGCGCGACTTCGGGATCAAGGCCAAGCGCAACGATACGACGTTCTATCTCGGACGAGAGCGCGTGATCGTGGCCGACGGCAAGGCGCGCGCGGAGTCGAGGCGTCCTCCCGAAGGCGTTCCGCTACCCACAATGTCGCGGTGGCGGAAAAAGCTCTTCGTCATCATGTCGCGCAACGCGCGGTCGGCGACCGAGTTCTTCGGCATCCCGCCGAACCGCGTCGTCGAGCTGGGAGCGCAGGTCGAGTTCTAGCGGCGGGGATCTCGGCGTCCGCGACGAATCGTCGCGGACGCCGAGGACCGCGTGTTCACCACGACACGCGGTTGCCGAACGTGAAGCCGCGTCCGAATCCGCTCAGCGCCCCGCCCACGGCCGCGTTTGTCGCGATCCGAGCGCCCTCGAGCGCGCTGCGCACCTTGTCGCCGATCTCTTCGCCGTTGATCTCGATCCGGCCGCCAGGAACGCGCGTCACCGACGGGAGGAGCACGTTGTCGCCGCCGATGATCGTCATCCCTCGATTGCGGCGCGGCAGATCGGCGGCGCGGACCGACTTCAGCGTGACGTTCTTGTACTGACCGTTGTAGTAGATCCGGAGCGTCGGCGTCGTCGCCGGGCTTGAGCTTCGACACTTCGCGCTCGAAGCGCGACACGTTCGACGTTCTGAACATCGTTTCGTCTTCGTCGCCGGCGCGGGCTCGCACGTCGACGTTGTTGATCGACGCGATCCGGCTCCCTTCCTCGATCCCGGCCTTGGCGGCCGGACCGGTTTCGTCGAGCCCGATCACGAACACGCCGATCGTATCGCGGCGGCTGCCCGTGCTGGCGAGTTGGAGCCCCAGCGTCGCCCGGTCCTCCCACGTGCGTCGCGCCATCGACTCGTAGAGCGAATCGGACGACACGGTCTTCACCTTCAGCGATTTCGTCTGACCGTTGGCGTAGACATGCAGGTCGACCTCGTCGCCGGGCTTGAGCTTGTCGATCTCTCGCGTGAGGCGGCGGGTCATCACGCCGGCCATGTCTTCGTCGCCGACGTCGGCCGAGGCGAGCTTGAGGCTCACGCCGTTGACCGACGCGATCCGGTTCCCTTCCTCGATGCCGGCCTTGTCCGCCGGACTCCCCGTTCGAACGGAGTTGACGAGCACGCCGAGCGTGTCGCGGCCGGACGCCGCGCCGGAGGTAGTGATCCCGATGACGGCTTGTGGCTGGCCGATCACGGACATTCGGTACGGACCCGGCTCGATGCGCATGGCCCGCGGTGGATTTTGCGCCGCGAGCGCGCCCGCGGCGAGCAGCGCCGGGCTGAGAGCAATCAGTCGCATAACTCCTCGTGAAATCGTGGGTGTGCGACCTGTGAGTCACGCCGATGGCGGACGAGGGTTTACCGGGCGACTTACGCCCGCGTTCCCGCACGACCTACCTTGAGACATGGTTCAGGCCCCACCCGCCCCGACACCCAACCGCGCGCCCGACGTCCACACCTTCCATCACCATTGGCAGGACGAGGCGGACGCGGCGTACCTGTACCGCCTGCTCGCCGACGCGGAGAAAGACCCGAAGAAGAGCGATCTGTATCGGCGGCTCGCCGCGGTCGAGGACCGGCACGTCGAGATCTGGGCGCGGCTGCTTCGCGAACACGGCGGCGACCCCGGGACGTTCCGGCCGAGCGCTCGGACGAGGATTCTCGCCGCGCTCGGGAACGTGCTCGGGCCGGGGTTTCTGCTGCCGATGCTGCTGTCGGAAGAGGGGCGCGAGGTCAAGAGCTACCTCGACATGCACCGGCGCACGGCGCGGGGCGCGCCCGGCGCGTCGAGTCGCTGCAGCTCGCGCGCGAGTCCGCCGAGCACGCGACGACGCTCAACGCAGATCGCTGGGCGGAGCGGCGAGCCGTGGCACCGCACGGAGTCGGGCGGATTCCTGCGCAACGTCGTCTACGGGTTCAACGACGGACTGACGGCGAATTTCGGTCTCGTCGCGGGCGTGATCGGCGCGTCGGCGCAGGCCGCGCATCACACGGTGATCGTGGCCGGCGTGGCGGGACTGATCGCCGACGCGTTGTCGATGGGCTCGAGCGGCTACCTCGCCGCGAAGAGCGAGCAGGAGGTGTACGCCAACGAGATCGCGATGGAGCGCGACGAGATCGCGCTCATGCCCGAGGTGGAGCGCGACGAGCTGGCGTTGATCTACGAGACGAAGGGCATGTCGGCCGATTCCGCTCTCGCGTTGGCGACCGAGGTGATGGCGGACCCGAAGCGGATGCTCGACGAGCAGGTGCAGGAGGAGCTGGGGATCGGCGACCCGCACATGTCGCCGTTGCGCGAGGGGTGGGTGACGGGCGGCGCCACGGCGGTCGGCGCGTTCATCCCGGTGTTTCCATTTCTCTTATGGTCCGGAACGACGGCGGTGGTGTTGGCGTTCACGATCTCCATGGCGTCGCACTGGATCGTCGGCGCGGCGCGGTCGGTGTTCACGGGGCGGAGCGTGTTCCGGTCGGGGCTCGACATGTTCGTCGTCGGGCTCGGTGTCGCGATCGCCGGGTATTTCGTCGGCGAGTGGATTGCGAGGCTCGTGGCGTAGGCCCGTCCTTTCGGGAACGACAACGGCAACGGCTCACCGCAGAGGCGCAGAGGACGCAGAGGACTGCTCGCAGAGGCCGGCCATTTCGCGCAACGAGCCGGGATGCTTTTGTGTAAGCCGCTCGGGATGCTTCGATGCGGCCGCATAGGGTTCACAGAGCAAGTGGATTCCCGAGCGGCGGTCCCAAAAGATCAGGCTCGTTGCGCGCCGGAGCCGGCCTCTGCGGCTGTTCCTCTGCGTCCTCTGCGTCTCTGCGGTGAGTCGTTGAAGTTGTTGTCGGCGTAGCCGTGGACGTGCCGCAGCAAGGTGCCCGTGTGAAAGGCCGTCCGCCTCTCAACGAACCATGCGACTGACGGTAGATTGGGCGGCGCCTGGAAGCATGCCCACCTCAATCTGCACTCGCCCCCCGATCATGACGCTTCGGTCGATCCTCATTGCCGGTTCGCTCACGCTCGCCGCTACGACGCGCGCGGCCGCACAGAAGAAGCCCGAGTTCGATTTCACGATCGCGAACATCATGCGCGGTCCGGAAGTCTACGGCCGCGAGCCCGCGGCGGTGCGATGGACGCTCGACGGAAAATGGGTCTACTTCACCTGGCTCCCGGCTGGTTCCGACTGGCGGCTTCCGGTGCGACAGTATCGCGTGAGCACCGCCCCGGGTTCGAAGCCGGAGCTGGTCCCGAAAGGCGAGCCGCAGCCGATTTTCGCCGACGCCGCGCGCCCGTCGCCCGACGGAAAGACGCGCCTCGTCGCGGGCGGGGGGACGATCACGATCGTCGACGCCTCCACCGGCGCGAAGCACGAGGTCGCGCGCGCGCTCGTGCCGAAGGCGAACGTCGCGTTCAGCGCCGACGGGCGCGACGTGCTCTATACCGAGGGGAACAACGCGTTCGCCATCTCGCTCGACAGCAGTCTCACACGACAATTGACCGACATCCGCGCCGGCGGCGATTCGGCGGCAGGCGCGGGCGTCGTGCAGGCTGGTGCGGCGCGAGGGGGCGGCGGCGGACGTGGACTCGGGGGCGGCCGAGGCGCCGGCGCGACGAGCGGTGTCTCGGGCAGCGGGGCCGACTCATCGATTCGTTTGCAGCGGTCTGCTCTCGCCGCACAACAGCAGTCGCTCTTTCAAGTCGTTCGCGATCGCGCCTTTCAAGACAGTGTGACGCGCGCCGAGTCAGGTCGCGGTGGTCGAGGGGGCGGAGGTGGGCGCGGGGGACGCGGAGGTGCGGGCAACGCCGATGCAGCCGCCGACATCGGCGTCCGCACGATTTCGCTGACGGGAACCGATCGCCTCGCCAACCTGGCCGTCTCACCGTCCACGCACGCCGCGCTGCTGACCGTCGTGACGCCAGCTGCGGCAACCGCCACGGCCACGATCGTTCCGTCCTGGGTGACGTCGACCGGCTACGTCGAGGAGATCAACGGTCGTCCGAAGGTGGGCGACGCGCCGGCGGGCGCGACGCGCATCGGGTTCGTGACGCTTCCGGCGGGCGACGTCAAATGGCTGACAGTGAGCCCGGCGGGCCGCGCCGCGACGTCGAACGTCGTTGGATGGAACGACGCCGGCACCGCCGCGCTCATTTACTCGAGCAGCAACGATTTCAAGGATCGCTGGCTCTACTCCGTCACCGCCGATTCGGGAAAGCTCACGCTGCTCGAGACGCTGCACGACAGCGCGTGGGTCGGCGGGCCGTGCAATCGATGCGCAGGATTCTTCGACGGAGGGCGCCGCGTCTACTACGTCTCGGAGGCGGACGGCTACGCGCACCTCTACTCCACCACGACCGACGGCGGCGACAAGCGAGCAGCTGACCAAGGGCAAGTGGGAAGTGACGAGCGTCGCGCTGTCGCGAGACGGCAAGAGCTTCTACCTCACCACCAGCGAGCCGTCGCCGTTCGAGTCAGCACTTCTATAAGATGCCGATCGACGGCGGCGCGCGCGTGAAGATCACCGGTCCGGTCGGCGGACACGCGGTGACGCTCTCGCCCGACGAGTCGATGATCGCCGACGTGTACTCGACGACCTACGCGCCCGCCCGAGTTGTTTCTCGCCTCGAGCGCACCGGGCGCCGAGATGCGGCAGATCACGACGTCGCCGACCGAGGCGTTCCTCGCGTTCCCGTGGATGAAGCCGGAGATCGTGATGATCCCGGCGTCGGACGGCGTGCAAGGTTCCGGCGCGCATCTTCCGGCCGAAGGACATGAAGGCGAGCCCGAACGGCGCCGCCGTCATCTTCGTGCACGGCGCGGGCTACCTGCACAACGTGATGAACTACTGGACCAGCTCCTATCCGCGCGAGTTCATGTTCAATCAGTATCTCGCGTCGAAGGGCTACGTCGTGCTCGACATCGACTACCGCGGGTCGGCGGGCTACGGCCGCGATTGGCGCACGGCCATCTATCGCTGGATGGGCGGACGCGATCTCCAGGATCAGGTCGACGGCGTCGAAGTATCTCACGAAGAACTACGGGATCGATCCCGAGCGCGTCGGCATCTACGGCGGCAGCTACGGCGGGTTCATGACGCTGATGGCGCTCTTCACCGAGCCGAAGTACTTCGGCGCCGGCGCCGCGCTGCGCAGCGTCACGGACTGGGCGCACTACAACCACGGCTACACGGCGGCGATTCTCAATCTCCCCGAGCAGGACACGCTCGCCTATCGCCGCTCGTCGCCGATTTTCTTCGCCGAGGGTCTCGAGGATCCGCTCCTCATGCTGCACGGCATGGTGGACACGAACGTCGAATTCGAGGACATCGTGCGGCTGTCACGCAGCGCCTGATCGAGCTCGGCAAGAAGAACTGGCAGCTCGCGCCGTATCCGGTCGAAGACCACGGCTTCGTCCGGCCCGATTCCTGGACCGACGAATACGGCCGCATCTTCGATCTGTTCGAGAACACCATTCGCGTCGGCAAGAAGCGCCTGCCGGCGCCGTGAGGTCGATTTCCACTCGAGGTGATCCGTCGATGAAGGCTCGCCGCTCGTCGTTCGCGATGGTCGCGTTCGTCCTGGTGATGCCCGCCGCGTGTGGCGGGCAGACTCCTCCCGCCGCGACCGAGGTTGCGGCGAACACCCGCGCGCTCGTCACGCTTCCGGCGAAGAACGGCGCGAGGCTCACCGTCACGACGCCCGCGTTCAGCGATGGCGGCGACATCCCGTTCGAGAACACGCAGTACAAGGGCAACGTCTTTCCCGGTCTGTCGTGGTCGGCTGGTCCCGCCGGGACCAAGTCGTACGTCATCATCATGCAGGATACGGACGGCCTCATGCGCAACTCGAACGGCCTGCCCATCCTGCACTGGACGATGGCCAACATTCCGGCGGCGATGACGAAGCTCGACGCGGGCATGACGAAAGAACCCGACGGTGCCGCATACGGTCCGAACGCTCGCGGGACGAACCAGCCGTACCTCGGCCCTCGCACGCCGCCGGGACCGAAGCACCGCTATCACCTCCAGGTCTTCGCGCTCGACACGGTGCTCGCCGCCGACGCGTTCGCCACATACGCGACCCTGACCGCCGCGATGGACGGGCACGTGCTCGCGAGTGGCGAAGTGGTTGGACTTGGGCGGGCGATGTAGTTCGACGAGAACTGCAACTGCTCACCGCGGAGACGCAGAGGCCGCGAGAGGAATACCCCGGATTCCGTCGCGCAACGAGCCGAGATTTTTTGGGAACTGCCGCTCGGGGTGCCTCGTCGCGGCGACGTCGGCTTCCAACGTACACGTAGCTTCCCGAGCGGCAGTCACAAAAAGTCCCGACTCGTTGCGCAACGACGCTTGATCGGTGTGCAGGCCTCCGCGGCCTCTGCGTCTCTGCGGTGAGCAGTTGCGGTTGGACGCCGGCGCAACCGACTCAGACGACGATGTTGAGCAGCCGGCCCGGCACGAAGATGATCTTCTTGGGCGTGCTCGCGACGAACTTCGCGATGGCGGGATCGGCGAGCGCCGCGGCTTGCACCGCGTCCTGGCCGGCACCCACGGGGATCTGCACCGTGCCGCGCGTCTTCCCGTTCACCTGAACGGCGATCGTGACGAGATCCTCGGCCGCGAGGGCGGGATCGAACGACGGCCAGCCCGAGTCGAACACGCTTTCGGTGTGACCGAGGCGCTCCCACAGCTCCTCGGCGACGTGCGGCGCGAACGGCGACACGAGCTGCACGAGCGGCTCGACCTCGGCGCGATGCGCGGTGCGCTCCTCGCGGCGCACGACGTTCATGTACTCCATCATCGCCGCGATCGCCGTGTTGTAGCTCAGCGCGGGAATGTCGGCTGAGACTTTCTTGATCGTCTGGTGCAGCTTGCGCATGACGAGCGGGTCCGGGGCGCCGTGCGACGCCGCGCTCTCGACCGACGCCCAGAGACGATCGAGGAAGCGGCGAACGCCGGCGATGCTCTGATCGCGGAAGTCGCCGCCTTCCTCGTACGGTCCCAGGAACATCAGGTAGGTGCGGAACGTGTCGGCGCCCCAGCGCTCGATGTACTCGTCGGGGTTCACGACGTTGCCGCGGCTCTTCGACATCTTGGCGCCTTCGCGGACGATCAGCCCGTGCGCGCGGAAGCGCTTGAACGGCTCCTCGAAGCGCAGCAGGCCCGCGTCGTGCAGCACCATCGTGATGAATCGCGAGTACAGCAGGTGCAGCACGGCGTGCTCGTTGCCGCCGATGTACGACTCGACCGGCAGCCACTTCTCGGTGCGCGCCGCGTCGAACGCGACGTCGTCGCGCTCGGTGCTCGGATAGCGCAGGAAGTACCAGGCGCTGTCGAGGAACGTGTCGGAGACGTCGGTCTCTCGGCGGGCGTGCCCGCCGCACGACGGGCACGGCACGCGATACCACGACTCCACGCGCGCCAGCGGCGAGACGCCGGAGTCGTCCGGCTGGAAGTCCTCGACGAACGGCAGCACGACCGGCAGGTCTTTCTCCGGCACCGGCACGGTGCCGCACTCGTCGCAGTAGATGATCGGGATCGGCGGACCCCAGTAGCGCTGGCGCGAGATGCACCAGTCGTGCAGCCGGTAGTTCACTACGGCCCGCGCATGCCCCTTCACGTTCAGCCAGTTCGTGATCTCGCGCTTCCCGTCGTCGATCGAGCTTCCAGCGAACTCTCGCGAGTTCACGAGTCGCGCGCCCGCCGTTTCCGTGTACGCCTGGTCAAGCCGCGCGTGAGCGGCGTGCGGACCCGGCCCGGCGACGACGCGCACGATCGGCAGGTCGAACGCAGTCGCGAACTCGAAGTCGCGCTCGTCGTGGCCGGGAACGGCCATGATCGCGCCGGTGCCGTACTCCATCAGCACGTAGTCGGCGATCCAGATCGGGATCGGCCGCTGCGTGGCCGGATTGATCGCGTACGCGCCGGTGAAGACGCCCGTCTTCTCCTTGCTCACCTTGCGCGAGACGAGGTCCTGCTTCGCCGCGCGCGCGACGTAGGCCTCGACCGCCTCGCGCTGCTCGTCGGTCGTGAGACTGTCGACCAGCGGATGCTCGGGGGCGAGGACGAGATACGTCGCGCCGAAGATCGTGTCCGGCCGCGTCGTGAAGACGCGAATGTCGATCGGACGGAGCGCGTATTCGCCGCTCAGCCCGATCTCGGTCGTCGCCGTGCCGGCGAGCTCCTCGAGATCCTGGACGCGGAAGACGATTTCGGCGCCGTCGGAGCGCCCGATCCAGTTCCGCTGCGCCTGTTTGGTCGAGTCGGACCAGTCGAGATGGTCGAGGTTGGCGAGCAGCCGGCCGGCGTAGTCGGTGATCCGGAAGAACCACTGCTCCAGGAATCGCTGCTCGACCCGGGCGCCGCAGCGCTCGCACTCGCCGGCGATCACCTGCTCGTTGGCGAGGACGGTCTTGTCGTTGGGGCACCAGTTGACGGCCGCGCCCTTCTTGTACGCCAGGCCGCGCTTAAAGAGCTGCAGGAACAGCCACTGCGTCCACTTGTAGTACCGCGGGTCGGTCGTCGACAGCTCACGGTCCCAGTCGATCATCAGCCCGGCGCGCTCAAGCTGGCGCCGGAAGTTGGCGATGTTTCGCGGGATCAGTCTCGCGGGATGGGTGCCGACCTTGAGCGCGAAATTCTCGGAGTGGATGCCGAACGCGTCGAACCCCAGCGGCTCGAAGACCGTGTGGCCCTGCAAACGCTGGAATCGTCCATAGATGTCGTTGCCGGTGAACGCGAAGAGGTTGCCGACGTGCAGTCCTTCGGCGGACGGGTACGGGAACATCATGAGGGCGTAGAACGGACGCATGCCCCCGTCGATGTCCGTCGTGTTCGTCCCACGGGCCTCCCAGCGTTCCTGCCATTTTCGCTCGATGGCGCCGGGGTCGTAGCCCCCCGGCTCGGTGGCCGAGGTTGGTTCCAGTGGTTCTGTCATGAGGTGCGGAGTTACAGCGGAATCTAAGGCGTAGATGAATCCCCGTCCCAGTCCGAGCATTTTCGCGAACTCGAATTCGCGCAGCGCCACGCGGTCGGCGCGGTCGCTGCGGTGGCGCTTCCTGAGCCTGGCCGGCACAGGGGCCGTTCTCGTGCTGGGAATCGTCGCCTACGCGGGACTCCTCGTCCTCCAGAGGTCCATCGCCGGCGACGAGGACGCGCGCATCGTCAACTCGGCGTCGCTCTCCGAACAGCTGGTCCAGCGCCTCCTCGCCGAGCGGGTGCGGCAAGTCCAACTCATCGCCGCCGAGCCGAACATCATCGCGGCGGCCAAGAAGGGCACCGAGATCTCGCGCGCAAAGGGCCTCCAGAACCAGTCGATCGACCAGCTCGAGCAGATGTTCAAGGGTCCGCGCTCCCAACAGGTGGACGAGAACGCTCTCCGCTACCTGAACGGGCTGCTTCCGAAGCTCGACATCGCCGAAGTCATGCTCACCGATGAATTCGGCTACAACGCCGTCACCACTTCGTTGTCCTCGGACTTCGTCCAGAGCGACGAGGCCTGGTGGCAAACGGCCTGGGGCACCGGGATTACGACGGCGCAGGCGACCATCGACCCCGTGATGGGACGGACGGTCGTCGAGCTCGCGGGCGTCGTAAAGGAAGGCAACGCGCGCGTCGGCGTCGTGAAGGTGAAGTTCGGCCTCTCGATGCTCGACTCCGTACTCGCGCAGGGCAGCAACGTCGGCACCACGATGCGGGTCGACCTCGTCGACTCAGCCGGCAAGGTCATCGCCAGCTCCGGCCGCGCCGCGCGCTTCAAGGCGCTCTCCGGCTTCTCGACCGTCGCCTCGCAGGACGCGGGCAGCATCTTCAACTTCTCGGCCGATTCGATCCGTCGTCGAGGCTCGGTCTTCGCGACGAACGGCGGCCGATGGCGCGTCGTGGCGCACATGAGCCTCGCCGACGCGACTCGCGCGTATTCCGAGGCGCGTTGGGGTCTTCTCATCGGCCTCGCCGTGATGCTCGGCCTGATCTTCACGTCGTTGTCGCTGGCCGGGAGGTTCATCGAGCGGCGCATCACCGGTCCGGCGCGCGAGCTGGCGGTTGCCGCCGAGGCGGTCGCCGCCGGAGACCTGTCGAAGCAGATCACCGACGTGAACGAACAGGACGAGATCGGCCGGTTGGCGAGAGCGATCAGCGCGATGATGCTCGAGCTGCGCCGCCTGGCGATGGCCCTCAACGAGTCCGCCGCCGAAACCGGCAGCATGACGGTCGAGATCACGTCGAGCTCCGAGGAGATGGCGGCGTCGGCCGGTCAGATCGCCCATACGGCGTCGGACCTCTCGCAGCAGTCGGCGGTGATGGCCGAGACGATTCAGACGCTGGCGGCATCGTCGGAGCACTTGGTGGGCGTGGCGTCGACGCTCGACGCCGGCGCGCACGAGGGCGTCGAGCGCAACGCGCGTCTCCGCGCCCTGGCGCTCGAGAATCGCTCGCGACTGGACGACAGCTCTCGTTCCCTCGCCACGCTGAGCGGCGACGTCGAGGCGAGCGCCGCGGCGATCGAGCAGCTCGCGTCCGCATCGGAAGAGGTTCGCACCTTCGTGACGCTGGTGCAGAAGCTCGCGCGCCAGTCGAAGCTCCTCGCGCTCAACGCGGCGATGGAAGCCGCGCGCGCCGGAGAGCACGGTCACGGATTCGCCGTCGTCGCCGAGGAAGTGCGGCGGCTCGCCGCCATGTCGTCCGACGCCGCCGAGCGAACGGAACGCGTCGTCGGCGAGGTGCTGCGAGGCGTCGCGTCGTCGCGTGCGTCGAGCGGACGCACCGTCGAGACGGTTCGAACGGTGCGCGACGCGACCGAACAGGGCTCGAAGTCCTTCGGCCAGATCGAACGTGCGGTCGCCGAGGCCGACGCGTGGACGGCGTCGATCGAGAACGCCGTCACCGCCGCGGGCAGCCTCGTTCGCGAGATGCGCGGCAAGCTCGACTCGCTGGCCGTCGGGACCGACTCGTTCGCAGCCGCGATGGAAGAAGTGGCCGCGTCGAGCGAAGAGCAGAGCGCGAGCACCGAGGAGATCGCCGCCGCGGCGGGTACGTTGTCGGGCGCGGCGGAGCGTCTCACGCAGCTCGTCTCGAACTTGCGCCTCGAGCAGCCGCCGAAGCCCCCCGGTTCAGAGCCGCCGGCCGGCGAGTCGCCCTTCAAGCAGGCACTCCGGCGCGCCAGTGAGCCGCGCAGCATGCCCGCGATCCGCGTCGGCAAGCCGCTCCGAGCCTAGCTCGTTGTTGTTGCTGCGCTCCATTGTGATGTCTCCGGCGGAAAGCGGCCGTCAGCGGCGCGTTGAGAGCGGGCGGATCCAGCCGCGATAGCGGACAGGCGTCCAGCTGCTGTCAGGCGCGGGCATGGTGGAATCCGGGCCGTCGGACGCGATCGCGACCTGCGCACCGGCGGCGGCGAACGCGGCGAGTAACGAGTCCTGCCCCGCGCGCGACAAACGCCAGAACGTCGGGACGATGGGCCGAGGAACGCTCGCTACGATCTTCAGCCGCCCCGTGCGCGCCCAGTACGAGTCGGCGTGGGGTCCGATCACGGCGATACGTGTGCCCGGACCGACGCCCCGAGCGGCGAGGTCGGCGGCGATGTTCGCCGAGAGATTTCCCCATCGCGATGCCGACGCGCGGCCCAGCGCGTCGTCGTCCTTGCGAAGACGCTGGGCGAACGGGTAGACGAGCCAAAGCCCGGCGGCGAGGCCGCACGCCGCCATCGCGCCACGAGCGAACCGCACCGCGCGTCCGCGATGGATGGCCGCGCGTGACATGCCCCACAGCCCGGCCGCGAGGCCCGCGCCGCCGACGAGGAGCACGCCCGGGAACGCGGCCGGGAGCAGGATGTGAACGACCTCCGCGACGACGATCACGCCAAGAGCCCACAGGAGCGTGGATCGCATCGGGATCGTCGCCCCGGCCACCATCGCGCCGACGATCGAAACGACGACGGCGAGCGACACCGCGCTCCGGTCGTCGATCGACAGCAACCCGATCGGAATCGCGACGCCGATGAGCAGGGCGAGCGGGCGCACGCGCCGCGGCGCCGGGAGCGTCGCCAGCAGCACGAGCGTTCCCGCGAGCGCGAAAGGCATGAAATAGCGCGCCGTCACCAATACCATCGCGTAGCCGAACATGCCGGCCGCGGCGGGCACGAGGACGATCCATCCGCGCCGCCACGCGTCACGCCGCGACTCGGCCGGGGCGACCGCGATGAGCAAGATCAGAAAAAGGAACGGCGCGAGATTCTCGACGTAGAACCGCCCCGACTTGAGGAGCGACGCCATCTGGTCGTTCAGGTCGAATTGCGGCCTCAGTCCGCCGCTCCATCGCTCCGGGTCGAACCACATCGGATCGGTTCCCGGCGCGTCGCCGGTGACGCCCGAGCGCGGAAGGATCGCGTCGGTTCTCGCCGTCCGCGCGCCCATCGGCACGCCGCCGAGCGAGGGCGCGTCGCGGTTGTTCACGAACCACGCGTACGTGAGCCGCCCCGTGTCGCCAAACGTGAGACGCCCCGCGGCGCGCGACAGGAGCACGGTCCACGGGCCGACGAAGATCAGCCAGACGACGACGGCGCTCACGAGCGGCTTGACGCGGCTCTTGCGCAGCGCCACCGCGAGGGCGACGAAACAGACGATCGCCCACGGAATCATGAATGACTTGGCGAGCGCGCCGAGTCCGAGGCTCACGCCCAGGACGACGGCCGCGGCCGCGTCGCTCGCTGAATTCCGCAGGCGCAGCAGCGCGCCGAACGCGGCGAAGGTGGCCGCCGCGGCGAGCAAATCGGGCGTCGTGAGCTCGATCGGCGTCAGCGTGAACGCGACACTGATGAAAAGCCCGGACGCGACTGCCCGCCCCCATCTGCCGCCAAGCACCGCGTGACGCGTCTCGGGGGCTATGCCAAGAACCGGCGCGAGGAAATACTCATAGGCGGCGAACGTCGCCAGAAACGCCGCGGCATTGACCGCGTGCATCACGGGCACCTCGCCGGCCGGCGACGCGCGCGTGACGATCCGCGCCAGTCCGACGAGCAGCGGGTAGAGCGGACTCCAGTAGAGGTTGACGAGGCCGGACCAACGTCCGGCGACGACGGCGTCGCTCAGGTCGAGATAGGCGACGCCGTCGGGGCCAACGGCGTACCGCTGCGCGTAGGCCTGGAATACGGCGATCGCGACGACGAGCAACCACGCGAGAGCGCGAACCCCGCGCGGCGGGGCCACCGACGGCGCTACGGCTTGATCGTGACGCCGCTGTGCTTCGGTGTAGGCTGCTCCGACTTCTTGTGCCTGTAGGCGCACTCTTCGAGACGAGCGCCGGTCGCGTTGGCAACCGCGAACTTGTGCCGTGATGGCAAGACGATTCGTCATTGAAATCATCAGCCCACGCTTCGCACACGAATGACGACACCGATCACGAGACGCGGTCCCCGCTACACGCCGACTGGCGTGCCGCTCATCGAGCTGTCCGTCGTGATGCCCTGCCTGAACGAGGCCGACACGATCGCATCGTGCGTCGGGAAGGCGGTCGAAGCGATGCGCAGCCACCAGATCCGCGGGGAAGTGATCGTCGCCGACAACGGCAGCACGGACGGCTCACAAGAGATCGCGGCGGCGCTCGGCGCGCGGGTCGTTCCGGTGTCGCAGAAGGGCTATGGAAGCGCGCTCATGGGAGGCATCGCCGCGGCGCGCGGTAAGTACATTCTCATGGGCGACGCGGACGACAGCTACGACTTCCGCGAGATTCCGGCGTTCCTCGCCAAGCTCCGCGAGGGCTACGAGCTCGTACAGGGGTGCCGGCTGCCGTCGGGGGGCGGGACGGTGATGCCGGGGGCCATGCCGTTTCTCCATCGCTGGTGGGGAAATCCCATGTTCTCGTGGCTGGCGCGCGGATGGTTTCGGGCGCCGATTCGCGACGTGTACTGCGGACTGCGCGCATTCACCAAGGCCCACTACGAGCGACTCGGCCAGCGCTGCACCGGGATGGAATTCGCGACCGAGATGATCATCAAGACGAGCCTCATCGGCGCGAAGGTGGCGGAGGTGCCGATCACGCTGCACGTGGACGGCCGGAGGGCGCACGCGCCGCACCTGCGCACGTTTCGCGACGGCTGGCGCACGCTCCGCTTCTTCATGCTGTACAGCCCGCGTTGGCTATTTCTCGTTCCCGGCGCGCTCCTGATGGTGATCGGCGCGATCGGCTACGGCATCGCGCTCCCCGGCGCGCGCATCGGGCACGTCACGTTCGACGCCCACACGCTGCTCTTCGCCAGCCTGGCCGCCATCGCCGGCTATCAGTCGATCGTCTTTGCGTTGTTCACGAAGGTGTTCGCCATCAGCGAGCGATTGCTGCCGGAAGACCCGCGACTCACGCGCCTTGGCGCATTCGTGAATCTCGAGCGTGGCCTGATCGCCGGAGCGGTCACCATGCTCGCGGGGCTCGGGTTGCTGGCGAGCGCAGTCAGCCAGTGGTGGGCCGTGAACTTCGGGACGCTGGACTACAGCCACACGATGCGATGGGTGATTCCCGGCGTCATGCTCACGACGCTCGGCTTTCAGACCGTACTGTCCAGCTTTTTTTTGAGTGTTCTCGGGATGAAGCGGCGATGACCGCGCGCAGCCGAAGCGCGTCGACGCGGTGACGATGCCGGCGGCCGCATCGGTCGATCCGCCGAATGAGTTCGACGCGTTCGCCCACGACTACGACGCGCAGCTGCAGGCGGGTCTGGCAGCCACCGGCGAAGCCAAGGGGTACTACGCGCTCGCGCGGGCGCGCTGGGTCGCCGACCGACTGTCACGAATCGGATTCCGCGCGGACACCATTCTCGACTACGGCTGCGGCACCGGTTCGGCCACGCCGTTCCTGCTCAGCGAGGTCAAGGCCGGGCGCGTGCTTGGCGTCGACGTGTCCGCGGAATCGATTCACATCGCGCGGCGGCAGTTCGCCGGCGCTCGCGCGACCTTCTCGCTCGCGGCCGAGATCTCGCCGACGGCAACGATCGACTTGGCGTTCTGCAATGGCGTTTTCCACCACATCGTCCCCGCAGACCGGCACGCCTCCGCGCAGTACGTCTACGACGCGCTGCGGCCCGGCGGAATTTTCGCATTCTGGGAAAACAATGCGTGGAATCCGGGCACGCGCCATGTGATGAGCCGCATCGCATTCGACCGCGACGCGATCACGCTGACAGCCAGGGAATCGCGAGCCTTGCTTCGTCAGACGGGCTTCGAGGTCCTGCGCACCGACTATCTGTTCGTCTTTCCGGCCGCCTTGCGCAGTCTGCGCCGGCTCGAACCGATGATCGCCCGCTTCCCGCTCGGCGGGCAGTACATGGTGCTCGCGCGAAAGCCCGCAACGAATCGATGATTCATATCTGATGATGGCTGTCTGATGAGCACCCTGTTCCGATTGCTTCCCCTCACCGGCGTGTTGCTGATCGCGTGCTGGGTCGGGCTCCGCGTTCGCGGGGACCGGCTCACGTCGCTGCGCGAGCTGCCCAACGCGAGGCTCGCGCCCGTCGCGGTCGCGCTCGTGACGATGGGCGTCATCTGGTACCTGTGGGGTTCGTTGCGCCAAGGGCCCGTGTTCCACGACGAGGCCTCGTATCTGCTCCAAGCCGAGACCTTCGCGCATTTGCGGTGGGCAATGGCCTCGCCGCCGCTGCCCTCGTTCTTCGAGCAGTTTCACGTGTTCGTAACGCCGACCTTTGCGTCGAAGTATCCGCCGGGGCACGGGATCCTGCTGGTGCCGGGCATCTGGCTCGGACTCCCGGGCCTCGTTCCGTTGCTGCTCAACGGATTGGCCGCGGCGATCCTCTTCGTTCTCGTTCGTCGAGTGACAAATGGATGGGTGGCGCTGATCACGTTCGCGCTGTGGCTCCCGATGCAGGAGAACCTCTGGTTCCGGGCAAGCTATTTCTCCGAGAACACGACGAGTGTGCTTTGGCTGCTCGGGTGGTTCGCCCTGCTGAAATGGCGCGAAACGGCGCAGCAGAGATGGTTGAGCACCGTTGCAGTGTGCACGGCGTGGATGGCGATCACCCGGCCGCTCACTGCGCTGGCGTTCGCCTTGCCCGTGGGGGCCGTGGTCCTCTGGGACATCTCACGGCAGCGGAAGTGGCGTTCGCTCGTGTACCCGGCGGTGTTGGGGCTGGCCATCCTTTGCCTGCTTCCCGTGTGGAACGCGAAGACGACCGGCAACTGGCGCGAAACGCCGTACGGTCTGTACTCGAAGATCTACTTCCCCTTCGACGTCATGGGCTTCGGGCGCGACACCACACCGGCGGCCCGCCCGCTTCCGACCGACATGCAGCACTTCACTCAGGCGTTCGGTCCGGTCCACGCGACCCACACCGTCGATCGGCTTCCCCGGATCTTCTACGAGCGGTGGTCCGCGTTGTTCGACGAAGCCTTCTCGGGGCTTCGCGTGGCGCTGGTGCTGTTCGCGCTGGTGGCGTTGACGACGATGTCGGCGGCCGGTTGGTTTGCCGCCGTCAGCGCGATTGTGCTCACAGTCTGCTACCTGCTCTTTGCCCACCCGGCATCGTGGGATCTGTACTACCTGGAGATCGGTCCGCTTTTCCCGTTTTTCGCGGCCTGCGGGATCTGGACCACCTGGCTGGCGCTGGGAAAGCGCGACGGCGCGACGCGTCGGACGTTGTTGCGGACGACCACGCCGCAGGCCGCGCTTGCCGGAACGATCATACTCGTTCTGCTATTGGTTCCCGCGCGCACTGAGATCGTGCGCGCCCAGCGCGGTCAGGCCGTGAGGCGGAGGTACCAGGCCAAGTTCACGTCGGCGGTCGCGCGCCTGCCGGAGGCACGAACGATCGTCTTCATCCGATACGCCGCGGCGCACGACATCCACAAAAGCCTGATCGCGAATCATGCGAACCTGGCCGATGCCCGGGCGTGGCTCGTCTATGATCGTGGCTCGGAGAACGCGGCCCTCACGGCGCTCGCGCCGGGACGAACCCCGTACCTCTACGACGACGCGACGTCGACGTTCGAGCGACTCGATCGCGGCGCCTATTCGGCAGCGCCACCGGCGGTCATTCGCTGAAGCGTCGCGCGGCTACGGCTTGATCAAAACGCCGCTGATGGGCTTGTCCTTCGGCTCCTCTTCTTTCTTGAACAAGAAGGCACACTTCTCGACGCGCGCACCCTTCGCGTCCGCCACCGCGAAGTCCGAGCCCTCGTAGGCGCAGGCGCCCGCGTACTCGCCCTTCTTGTTCACGGCGTAGTACTGGAGCTGGAAGTACGGCCTGCCTTTGTCATTGAGCAGGCGCTTCTCGGTCATGGCAATGACCCGCTCCATCACTTTCATCAGTGCTTGCTCAGGGCTCATGCCCTGGCGCATGAACTCCACGGCGAGGAAGGCGCCGCAGACCTTGATGTTCGCCTCACCGCGGCCGGTCGATCCCGCGGCGCCGACCTCGTTGTCGCAGTACTGGCCCGCACCGATGATCGGCGAGTCGCCCACGCGCCCCGGGATCTTCCATGACAGACCGCTGGTCGTCGTCACCGATGCGATGTCGCCCGTGGCGGTCACCGCGTTCATGTTGATCGTGCCGTACGTGTACGGAACGCCCTGCGAGTCACGGTACACGTGGACGTAGCGGTGGTCGTCCTCCTCGTCCATCGGACGTACCGGTGGCGTGGGCCGAGCACCTTTGGGCGGTAGATCGAGCCAGTTGTCCTGCGAGTTGAGGCGCGACTTCCACCGAAGCCAGTCCATCCGGCTCTCTTCGGTGAGAAGATTCCGTTCCTTGAATCCCATCTCGAGCGCGAATCGCTTGGCGCCCGCGCCGACGAGCATGATGTGATCCGTGTACTCCATGACTTTTTGCGCGACGGCGGCCGCCTCCGCGACATCCTCGAGCGCCCCGACCGACCCCGCGCGCTTCGTGGGACCGTGCATGACGCTCGCGTCCAGTTGGACCACGCCGTCTTCGTTCGGCAGGCCGGCCAAGCCGACCGACTGGTCCTTGGGGTCGAGCTCCACGATCTGTACGCCGGCGACGACCGCGTCGAGCGGATCCGCGCCCTTGGACATCATGTCCCAGGCGACCTCGATCCCGCGCTTCCCCGCCCCGTCGCGGTTGTAGCCGTTTGCGGCCGAGATGATGACGGGGCGACCGGCCAGCGTCCCGGCGATGCGCTCGGCGCGGTCCCGGACGGTGATGGCGGGCATCGCGTTGGCAAGTCTCGGCATCGCCAGGCCCGCCGCTGCGGCGGCGCCGGCGCCAAGAAAATCACGGCGTGAAACGGACATCGAGCGCTCCGGACGGACGGTGCCGAATCATACCTCGCCGGGCTCGCTCCTGATAGCTTACGCGCCATGTCCGCCGCCTCCGTCCGCGACCGACTGCGCCAGACGCAGTTCCTCGAGGGGCTCACCGACTCGGCGATCCATCAGCTCGCCAAGGTCGTCGTGCCCACCACCTATGAAGCGGACGCGGTGCTCTTTCACGAAGGGTCACCGCGCGACTTCATGTCCATTCTCGTCTCCGGCGCGGTGGCGATCGAGAAGGGGATGAACGGCAAGCCGGTCCGCCTCGTCACCCTCGGCGCCGGGCAGGCGCTGGGCGAGGGGCTGCTGCTCGACGAGCTGCCGCACGGCACGAGCGCGAGAACGCTTCAGCGCACCGAGGCGTATCAGCTCACCATCGAGCAAGTGCACGAGATGATCAAGGAGCAGCCGGCGCTCTACGCGGCGCTCGTCGGACGCGCGGCGCGGTCGATCTCGCAGCGCCTCGCCGCGACCGACGCGACGCTGGTCGGCCACAAGCGCACGCTCGGCTTCACGGGATCGCGCACGCGCAAGGAGCACGATCTCCTCGGCGAGCGCGAGGTGCCGGAGGACGCGCTCTACGGCGTGCAGACGTTGCGCGCCCTCGAGAATTTTCCGATCACCGGGATCGCGCTGCGCGAATTTCCGGCGCTGATCGAGGCGCTGGCCTCGGTCAAGGAAGCCGCCGCGGCGTCGAACGAAGAGCTCGGCCTCCTCGATTCGGCGATCGCCGATCCGATCAAGCGCGCGTCGCAGGAGATCCGCGCGGGGCGACACCACGAGCACTTCGTCGTCGACATGATCCAGGGCGGCGCCGGGACGTCGACGAACATGAACGCGAACGAGGTCATCGCGAATCGGGCGCTCGAGCTGATGGGCAAGGAGCGCGGCGATTACACGACCGTGCACCCGAACATACACGTGAACCTCAGCCAATCGACGAACGACGTCTATCCGACCGCGGTGAAGCTCGCGCTGCACCACGCGATCGAGGAATTGCGCGACGCGATGCGCAAGTTGGTCGACGCGTTTCTCGCCAAGGGAAACGAGTTCTCGGCGTTCGTGAAGATGGGGCGCACGCAGTTGCAGGACGCGGTACCGATGACGCTCGGCCAGGAGTTCGCCGCGTTCGGGCACACGATGCAGGAAGACGTCGACCGCTTGGGCGAGGCGCAGGCGTTGATCCGCGAGATCAACATGGGCGCGACGGCGATCGGCACCGGCATCACGACGCCGCCGGGCTACGCCGAAACGATCCGCCGCGAGCTGTCGCGGATCACCGGTCTCTCGCTGATCACGGCGCCGGATCTGGTGGAGGCGACGTCCGACACGGGCGCGTTCGTGCAGATGTCGGGCGTGCTCAAGCGGTGCGCGGTGAAGCTTTCCAAGATTTGCAATGATCTTCGCCTGTTGAGCTCGGGCCCACGCGCCGGGTTCGGTGAGATCAACCTCCCGGCGATGCAGCCCGGATCGTCGATCATGCCGGGGAAGGTGAACCCGGTGATCCCCGAAGTGGTGAACCAGGTGTGCTTCGACGTGATCGGCGGCGACGTGACGGTGACGATCGCGGCCGAAGCGGGGCAGCTGCAGCTCAACGTGTTCGAGCCGGTGATCGCGTTTCGCTTGCTGAGCGGCATCGCGACGCTCAAGAACGCGTGCACGGTGCTCCGCGAGCGCTGCGTCACCGGGATCACGGCGAACCCCTCGCGCATGCGGCACTTCGTCGAGCATTCCATCGGCATCGTGACGGCGCTGCTGCCGGCGATCGGCTACGAGCAGGCGACGCTGGTGGCAAAGGAAGCCCTCGAGTCCGGTCAGGGCGTGTACGACGTCGTTATGTCGCGAGGCCTGCTGACGCGCGAGCAGCTCGACAAGGTTCTCGATCCGGATTCGATGACGGGCGGCCGCCGTTCGTAGCGCGAGCGGAGGACCATAAGATGGCCGGCCTTCGCCTCGACTCCGCTGGACTCATCAAGATGAAGACGCTCGACGACGCGCTGGTGCATCTGCAGCGGATTCACGGCATCGTCGAGCAATACGCCATCGCGGTCAAGCGAAACCAACCGTCGTCCACGTTCGCGATGAACCTTCGGAGGCAGCTGCCCACGCTCGCCGCGAATCTCAAGGCACAGTTCGGCATGGTGTCGGAACAGGTGACGTCGCTCGCCCTGGCATCGACGCGCGGCTCGAGTGAGAACCAGCGGGTGCGGACATTGCGCGAGGGCGTCGCACAGCTGCGCCAGGCGCTCGAGATCGCCGCGACGCAGACCAAGGAGCGGCACGCGGTGAAGGGCGACGCCGGGCCCGGCGAAGACGGGTCCGGCGAGCACGCGTGATCGACGCGTAAGATGCTGTGCGATCAGCGTCTAGTCGGGTATTTGCTCGCTTGATTTGACCACTTCGAGCCGGTAGGTTCCGCATGCTCGACCCAAACAATTTCGATCGAGCGTGCTGCCGCTTGACGGGCGGTCCGCTCAGAACGCCGGTACAAGGACACGACATGCCTTTTCTTGCCCGCCTGCGCCGGCCGGGCATCCGCAAAGCGGGTGCGGCCGCGCTGACGGTCGGTCTCGTGGCGATGTTCGCCGCGTGTGGCCAGAACCATCCCGATTCGATCTTTCACCAGCGCACGGACGTCAATCGGGACGTCGACTTCCTCTTCAGAATTCTGATTTGGGCCGGGAGCATCGTCTTCGTTCTCGTCGAAGGCATCCTCGTCTACGCCCTCATCAAGTACCGCAAGCGCCCGGGCCAGGCCGAACCGGAGCACGTGCACGGCAATACGACGCTGGAGATCACGTGGACCGTCGTCCCGCTCTTGATTCTGGTGATCATCGGCATTCCGACGATCACGACGATCTTCAAGACCCAGGCGGATGCCCCGTCGAACGCCTTGCAGGTCGAGGTGGTCGGCCACCAGTGGTGGTGGGAGTTCCGCTATCCGCAGTACAACATCGTCACGGCGAACGAGCTGTATCTGCCGCTCGGCCGGACGGTGAACTTCGCACTGAGGTCCGCCGACGTCATCCACTCGTTCTGGGTGCCGGCGCTGTCGGGCAAGCGCGACGTGATGCCGGTGATGGCGCACGCGGTCACGAACCACACGAACTATCTCTGGTACACGCCCGATTCGACGGCCGCGGCCGCGTTCAACGGCGTGTGCGTCGAGTACTGCGGCGCGAGCCACGCGAACATGCGGTTCAAGGCGTTCGTCGTGAGCCCGACGGATTTCGAGAGCTGGGCGAAGCATCAGCAGGAGCCCGCGGTGGGTTCACAGCCGCCCGCGCCCGTCGCTCCGGTTCCGACCGCGACGCCCGGCGCGACTCCGCCCGCCAAGAAAGCCGCCGCGGCCGCGCCGGCGTCAACGCCCGCGACGACCAGTGCGGCCGCCGCCGCGGCCCAGCCGCCCGCTCCGACGCAGGTCCTCCAGGCGGGATTCATCGCCTTCCCGCGCGAGCAGATCCCCGACGACGTCGTCCCCAAGACGCCGTATCCGGCGGGGCTCACGTTCGACGACAATCTGCTGGCGACGGGTGACGCGGCGAACGGCGTAAAGCTCATGACCGGTCCGGCGGGTTGCCTTGGCTGCCACACGATCAGCGGCGTGCCGGCGATGGTCGGCGTGGTCGGACCCAACCTCACGCACATCGCGACGCGGACGACGATCGCCGCGGGAATCTATCCGAACGACACGCGGCACCTCGCGCGGTGGATCAAGAACGACGAAGCCATGAAGCCGGGCTCCATCATGCCCATGCTCGGCGAGGGCCAGTACGATCCCCGGATGCACATGATGTCGCCGTACAGGCTGACCGACCAGCAGATCGCCGACATCGTCGCGTATTTGCAAACCTTGAAATAACGAACGCGGAATCGGAGGCATAGAGGAATGGCAACCACCGCCGTCAGCCCGGGCTACGCTCACGCCGAAGAGGCGTACAAGGGCGGTCTCTGGAGCTGGCTCACCACCGTCGATCACAAGCGGATCGGCGCGCTCTACCTGTACACCGCGCTCGCCTGGTTCGGCATCGGCGGCCTCGAAGCGCTGATCATGCGCTGGCAGCTCCGCGGCCCGAACAGCACGGCGTGTCGGCCGAGTTGTACAACCAGCTGTTCACGATGCACGGCACGACGATGATCTTCCTCGTCGTCATGCCGCTGTCGGCGGCGTTCTTCAACTTTCTGATCCCGCTGCAGATCGGCGCGCGCGACGTCGCGTTCCCGCGGCTCAACGCGTTCAGCTACTGGGTGTACCTGCTCGGCGTCGTTGTTCATGAACTCGTCGTGGATCTTCGGCATGGCGCCGAACGGCGGCTGGTTCGGCTACGCGCCGCTCACGACGATGCGCGTACTCGCCCGGGCTGAACATCGACTTCTGGGTGCTCGGTCTGCAGATCCTCGGCGTCTCGTCGCTCGCCGCGGCGTTCAACTTCATCACGACGATCATCAACATGCGCGCGCCGGGCATGAACCTGATGCGCATGCCGATGTTCACGTGGATGGCGTTCGTCGTGCAGTTCCTGCTCGTGCTGGCGTTCCCGGTCATCACGATCGCGCTCGTCTTCCTGCATGTTCGACCGCTTCTTCGGGACGAACTTCTACACGATCGCGGCCGGCGCCGATCCGCTCCTCTGGCAGCACCTGTTCTGGATCTTCGGTCACCCGGAGGTCTACATCCTGATCCTGCCGGCATTCGGTCTCGTGTCGGAGATTCTGCCCGACGTTCTCCCGCAAGCCGATCTTCGGCTACTCCGGTGATGGTCTACTCGGGAATCCTCATCGCGCTTCCTCGGCTTCGGCGTGTGGGCGCACCACATGTTCGCCGTGGGCATGGGCCCGATCGCCGACTCGGTGTTCGCCGTGACGACGATGCTCATCGCCATCCCGACCGGCGTGAAGATCTTCAACTGGATCTTCACGATGTGGGGCGGCAACCTGCGCTTCACGGCGGCGATGAAGTTCGCGATCGCGCTCGTCGGGCTGTTCACGATCGGCGGCATCTCGGGCGTCATGCACGCCTCGCCGCCGGCCGACCTGCAGCAGACCGACACCTACTTCATCGTCGCGCACTTCCACTACGTGCTCTTCGGCGGCTCGATGATGGGCTTGTCGGGCGGCATCTACTACTACTTCCCGAAGATCACCGGCCGCATGCTGAGCGAGAAGCTCGGCAAGTGGCACTTCTGGCTCACCTTCATCGGCGTCAACCTGACGTTCTTCCCGATGCACTTCTCGGGCTGCTACGGCATGCCGCGCCGCATCTACACGCTACGACGCGGGCCAGGGCTGGGACATCTTCAACCTGTTGAGCACGATCGGCGCGGGCATTCAGCTCGTCGCGGCGCTCATCGTCGTGTACAACATTCTCAAGAGCCGCAAGAGCGGCGAAGTGGCCGGCAACGATCCGTGGGGCGGCGGCACGCTCGAGTGGTCGATTCCGTCGCCGCCGCCGGACTACAACTTCGCCACGATCCCGCACGTGACGTCGCGCTACCCGCTGTGGGACGTCAAGACACCGGGACTCGTCGCCGACGTTCCGCACAGCCGGCACGGCGACGAACGCAGCGACATCGCCGTCGGCGGCAGGCACGTGGGGTCGATGCACGACCACATGAGCGCGGGGACGCCCGAGGGCGGGGTGAATCCGCACGCCAAGCAGGCGTCGTCCAAGGTCTCGCTCAAGACGGCCGAGGAGCTGGGGATTCCGATTCCGTACCCGACGATCAAGCCGCTGTTCGTCGCGCTGTTCATGACGCTGATGTTCGGCGGCCTCTTGCTGATCCACGAGGACATGCTGACTGGACAGCGATCACGGGCGTGATCCTCTGCGCCGCCACGATGACGGCGTTCGCTGTACGCGTGGCTGACCTCTCCGCTCGAACCCCATCACGCGTGACGACGCTCCCGCGCCGCCGATTCGAACTGACCTCACACATGGCCACCGCCGTCGCACCTCACGCGCATCCGCCGACACAGCACCGGGCTCGATCACCGCAAGATCGCGATCTGGGCGTTCATCGGCTCCGAGTGCATGCTCTTCGCGTCGCTGATCTCGACCTACCTGATCTACAAGGGACGCAGTATCGTCGGGCCGTTCCCGCACGAGGCGTGCGACCCGCCGCGGTGCGCGACACACTTGAACGCGATCCTCAACATCCCGGTCACGTCGCAGTCGACGTTCGTGCTGCTGATGTCGTCGCTGGCATGGTGCTCGCGCTCGGGCGCGGTCGAGAACAAGGACAAGCCGGGCTACTGCCGGCGATCCGCGGCTCGTCCAAGTTCTGGCTCATGGCCACGGCGATCGCCGGGCCACGTTCCTCGGCTACCAGGCGTACGAGTTCACGTCGTTCGTGCACGAAGGGCTGACGATCCGCACGCAATCTGTTCGGCTCGTCGTTCTTCACGCTCACCGGCTTCCACGGCGCGCACGTGACGGCCGGCGTGCTCTGGCTGCTGACGCTGCTCGCGATCGACTTCAAGCGCGGGCTTGGACCGAAGGACGCGCTGATCGTCGACATCTCGGCGTTGTACTGGCACTTCGTCGACGTGGTCTGGATCGCGATCTTCACGCTCGTCTACCTCATCAAGTAGAGCGCGCCGGAGCAAGATCCCAATGGCCAACGACGACATTTTTCGACACACCAACCCTGACGTCGACGTCCACGCGATGGGTGAGGTGCACGAGCACCCGACGTGGACGAAGTACAAGTGGGTGGCGCTCATCCTGACGCTCATCACGGTCGTCGAGGTGTGGATCTACTACACGCCGTTCTCGAAGACGCCGCTCTTCGTCCCGACGCTGCTCATCATGTCGGCGCCGAAGTTCGCGATCGTCGTGATGTTCTACATGCACCTCAAGTACGACCACAAGCTGTTCCGGGCGCTGTTCACCGGCCCGCTGACGATCGCCATGCGACGCTCATCGCGCTGCTGTTCCTGTTCGGGAAGTTCGCGGAAAGTAGAGCCGAGGCGGCATGACGGTCCGATGACGATGCTCCCGATGGTCGCGCTGCTGCACACCGGGGCGCGGCTCTCCCTCACCAGCTTCTCGGTGCATCCGAGCACCGTCATCGGGATCGCCGCGCTGGCGATCCTCTACGAGTGGGCCGCGCGCCGCTTCGTGTCGCCCGACTCGCCGCAGCAGCCCCGCCGATTCCCGTTCCACGGCGCGCTCGTCATCATGTTCTTCGCGCTCAACGGGTGGCTGCACGACCTGAGCGACGCCTACCTCTTCAGCGCGCACATGGTGCAGCACCTCGTGCTCGCGCTCGTCGTCGCGCCGCTCCTGCTCATGGGCGTGACCGGCGAGATGCTTCGCCCGGCGCTTTCGCGTCCCCGGCGTCGGGGCCGTCGCGCGTTGGCTCACCAAGCCCACCCACTGCTTCGCGATCTTCAACGTCGTGCTCGCCGCGTGGCACCTGCCGCCGCTCTACAACTACGCGCTGTCGCATCACCCGGTGCACATCGTCCAGCACCTGATGTTCCTGGTGGCGTCGGTCATCATGTGGTGGCCGGTCCTCAGCCCGCTGCCGGAGCTGCCGCGGCTCAGCTTCCCGGGACAGATGCTCTACCTGTTCCTCATGAGCATCCCGATGGCGATCGTCTCGGTGTACATCGCCTACGCCGACTCGGTGCTCTATCCGCTCTACGCGTCGGCGCCGCGGATCTGGGGCATCACGCCGATGAACGATCAGATGATCGGCGGCCTCATCATGTGGATTCCCGGGGGCCTCTTCTTCTACTCCGTCATCTCGGTGGTCTTTTTCCGATGGCAGCAGCGCGACGGCGTGGAGAGTCGGGCGGGAGCGCAGGTCGACTGGCACACGGCGTGACTGGGTGAAAATCGAGCCCGCCAGAAGGGCTCTTTCCCGATACCTCGGTGGTAGGATACTAGTCTTCGAGTAATGGGCCTCGGCGCGCTGCCGCGCCCCGCGGCTCGCCTCGTATTTCCCCAACAGGACCGGTGAACGTGGCCACGACCGTTCAACCACCCTCCACCGAACGCGGCTCACGCCCGGCCTCGCAAGAGCCGCCCGGCGGACAGAGCGCGCGCGCTCCCGAAAAGGCGCAGACGGCGAAGGCGCCGCGCGAACGGCTGTTGTCGCTGGACGTATTCCGCGGTCTCACCATCGCCGGGATGCTCCTCGTGAACGACCCCGGCACGTGGAGCGCGATCTATCCGCCGCTCGAGCACGCGGCATGGAACGGCTGGACGCCGACCGACCTCGTCTTCCCCTTCTTCCTGTTCATCGTCGGCGTCACGACGCACCTCTCGCTCACCTCGCGCCGAGCACGCGGCGACGATGAGGCGGCAATCCGGCGCCAGATCATCCGGCGCGGGCTGCTCATCTTCCTGTTCGGCTTCCTGATCAACGGATTCCCCTTCTTCACCTGGGGGCAGGTCGACGGCATCGCCGACCCGACCTTCGTGCAGCGCGTCGTTGACCGCCTGTACCATTGGCGGATCATGGGCGTGCTGCAGCGCATCGGCCTCGCTTACATCGTGGCCGCGCTCCTCGACGCAGAATCGCACCGTTAAGCGCCAGATCGGCACCGTCGCCGCGCTCCTGGTCGGCTACTGGGCCGTGATGACCGTGATTCCGGTGCCCGACAGCGGCGTGATGGGCTACCTCACGCTCAACGACGCGCCGCGCACGATGGCCGCCTGGTGGGATCGCTTCCTCCTCGACTGGTCGCGATTCGGGCTCGGCAACCACACGTGGGTGAACAGCCTGACCTGGGACCCCGAGGGCATCCTGTCGACCGTCCCCGCCATCGCCACCGCAGTGCTGGGCAACCTGGCCGGGCAGTGGATCGCCACGAAGCGGTCCCTCGTCGATCGGCTCAACGGACTCTTCGGCGCCGGCGCGCTGGGAATGATGGTTGGGCTCGTCTGGAACTGGGTCTTTCCGATCAACAAGAGCATCTGGACCAGCTCCTACGTCGTGTTCACCGCCGGTATGGCCTGCGTTTCGCTCGCGACGATCATGTGGATCGTCGACGTGAATGGCCTGAAGCGATGGACGAAGCCGTTCGTCATATACGGCATGAATCCGATGGTGGCATTCGTCGGGTCGGCCGTGATAGAGCGGCTCATCTACTCGGTCATCTACGTGACGTACCAGGGGAAATCGGTTCCGCTCGAGTCGGCGATGTACCAGGTCGGGTTCGCGTCCTGGCTGTCGCCGATCAATGCGTCCCTGGCGTTCGCCGTCGCGTTCGTGTTGATGTTCTACGGAATCCTGTACGTGCTCTATCGCAAGCAGATTTTCTTCAAGGTCTGATGTCCGAATCTCGAACTCCGCGGGCGTGTCGATGAATTTGGTGAAGCGAATGGTGCTCGCGGCGGCCGTGCTCGCCGCGGGCTTGTCGCCCGTGCTCGGAGCGCAGCCCGGATCGGCGTCGCCGTCGTCATTCGCGGCCGTGACGACCGCACCGGCGAAGCCCAAGCGAACGCCGAAGCCGACAACGAAGAAATCGTCCAAGCCGGCCTGGACGGCCACGGTCGGCAGCGACGCGCTCGCCTCGGCGGTCGCCAGCGCGTTGGGCAGCCACACGCGAGGCGGCACGTGGGGCGCGATCATCGTCTCGCTCACCAAAGGCGACACGCTCTTCTCGCAGAACGCCGACGCGATGCTGCAGCCGGCGTCGACGCTCAAGATGTACACGTCGGCCGTCGCGCTCGACCGATTCGGACCCGACTTCCGTTTCAAGACGCCTGTCCTTCGCGACGCGCCGGTCGAATCGGACGGCTCGGTGGGCGGCAACCTGTACCTGCGCGGCATGGGCGATCCGTCGCTCAGCACGCGCTTCTGGCACGACCAGAATCCGATGGACGCGCTCGCCGCCGAGATCGCGGCCGCGGGCATCAAGCACGTTCGGGGCGATCTCGTCGGCGACGCGACAGCGTTCGACGACAAGCTGGTCCCCGAAGGTTGGAAGACGAGCTACCTCGGCGCGTCGTACGCAGCGCGCGTGTCGGCGCTTTCGCTCAACGAGAATCTCGTGTGGGTCGCGGTGGAGCCGAGCGGCACCAAGGCGGTCGTGACGCTCGAGCCGGCGACGACGACGATCCCGGTCGAGAACAACGTTCGCGTGACGAGCGGGGGCGGCGGACGGATCAGCGCCGTGCGACAGAACGACGGATCGATCAGCGTTCGCGGCACCATCGGCTCGCGCTCGGGTCCGCTCAAGTACTCGCTGGTCGTCGACAACCCGCCGCTGTTCGTCATCGGGGCGCTCCGTGCATCGCTGCGGAAGCAGGGCATCACGGTCGATGGCCAGACGCGTCTCGGCGCCGTGCCCGACGGCGCCGTCGAGGTCGCGGCGATCGCGTCGCCGCCGCTCGGTCAGATCATCGGCGAGATGGACCGCGAAAGCATCAACGTGGTCGCCGAGCTGCTGTTCCGCGCCGCGGCGCACGCGGCGACGAACCAGCCCGGATCCGCCGAGACCGGCCTCACGAACCTGCGCGACTTCATGACGAAGAAGGTCGGCATCACGGGCTCGGTCGTCGAGGTCTCCGACGGCAGCGGGCTGTCGCTCCTCGATCGCGTGACGCCGCGGTCGATGGTCGAGCTGTTGTCGTACGCGCATCGCGCGGACTGGGGGCCGGTGTTCCACGCGGCGCTTCCGGTCGAGGGCGAGTCGGGCACGCTCAAGCGGCGCGCGCGCG
Organism: uncultured Gemmatimonadaceae bacterium; assembly: GCA_963789315.1. GTDB lineage: Bacteria > Gemmatimonadota > Gemmatimonadetes > Gemmatimonadales > Gemmatimonadaceae > JAQBQB01. The sequence goes on from CAWBKI010000016.1 coordinate 982,007, forward strand.
GCACGCCGGCGCGCGGAAACCTCCACGCCAAGACCGGCACGACGAACACCGTCGCCGCGCTGGGCGGTTTCGTGACGGCAAAGAACGGCGAGGTGCTGGCGTTCTCGCTGCTCTACAACGGCGCCGACCGCTGGAACGCCAAGACGGCGATGGACCAGATCGGCGCGACGATGGCGGAGTTCATCCGCAAGTAGCACCGCCCGGCGCGTAACCGGGCGGCCAGCGCGGAATCAGGATTCCTTGATGTCGACTCCGCGCTTCCGCAACTCGCCGATGTAGATCTCCGCCGGCACGCATTCGTCGGGCGTGCACACGCCCGGCGGCGTGATCTGCCCGCGGACCTGCATCAGCCCGGTGATCGACAGCGAGTAGCCGGTCGTGCGCATCATCGCGCTCACGCCGTGCTCTTCGTCGTAGCGGTCGACGAGCTCGAACGACTTGGTCGGCCTTCGGCCGTTGTTCGAGCCGGCCACGACGACGCGCAGCGCGACGAGATCGCGGCCCTTCGGCTTTGTCAGCTTCGGCTGGACCGACGGCGATGAACGCATCGCGCGGCACGACCTTGACGCCCTTCACGTCGACCGGCTGGGTGTCGAGCAATCCGAGCTCGCGGATGGCTTCCATGATCTGCGCGTGCCCGGGGTAGCGCAGCGTCTTGTACTCCATCGTCGGGATCTTCCCCTCGTACCGGAACGCCATCGTCGACAGGCCGCCGGCCGTGTGGAACGCTTCGAGCTCGCCAAGCTGCTCGAACTTCACCGGCTCACGCTCGGACAGCGCCTTCACCTGCGTGCGCTTGCCGTCGCGCAGCACCCACGAGAGCGTCGTGTAGTAGTCGAGCACGCCCTCGAGCGAGTAGACGATCATGTAGTTGAGCGGCGGCTCCGGCTGCTGCGGCAGCCCGCCGACGAAGATCTTCACCGAGTCCACGCGATCGAACTGCTCGATGCCGTGCTGCGCGAGGATGTTCACCATGCCCGGCGCGAGGCCGCAGTCGGGAACGACGGTGACCCGCTTCTCGCTGGCGTCGGCGTCGAGCTCCTTCTGCTTGAACACGATCTCGGTGTTGCCGCCCAGGTCGCAGAAGTGGACCCCGGCTTCGACCGCGAGGCGCGCCATCTCGAGTTGAAGTAGTACGGAATCGCGCTCATCACCGCGTCGCACTCGACGCATCGCGCCGAGGACGGCGGCATGGTCGCGCACGTCGAGCGCGGTCGGCAGGAGCCGCGGACCCGAGAACGGGGCGAGAAACTCCGGCAGGTGACCGACGTGCACGTCGGCCAGCCGGACCTCTTTGACGTCGCGGTCCTGAAGCAGATCGTACGCGCAGGCCGAACCTTGCAGGCCGGCGCCCAGCACGAGCATTCGCATCTTCGAGGGAGGCTCCGTTTGACTCGGGGATGGTCGGGACAGAAACCTAACGCGACCCTACCGCTCGACGATCAGCGTTCCCCGCTTGGCGTCGAAGGTCCAACCCCGATTTCGCAGCAGCCGCGCCACCTCCGCGGGAGACGCGATCCAGACGCGCGAGCGCAGCACGGACAGTCCCGTCGCCTGATCGAGCGTCGGCAGGCGGTCACCCGGAACGTCGTCTCGAACAGAACCGTCGGCTCGAAGCGTGAGACGCCCTGCTTTGGAATCCGCCGCCGGCGCGAATCGGCCGAGCGCGGCCAGGCCGATCAGTCCCTGCGTTCCGGCTGGCAGAGTCGCCACCGTCACCGGCTGGTTGAGCATCGTGAGACGCCCTCCGCCGATGCTCAGGCTGTCCGCAACGGCGAGCAGATCGGCGTCGCCCGTAGAGTCGACGCCGGCAGCGAAGATTCGGGGGCGGCGGCCACTCACCGCCGCGCGGGAGACGACGATCCCCTGAACCTGCGCGCTCAGCGACAGCGCGATCGCGACGCCATTCACGCGCGCCGCAACGAGGCCCAGCGACGTCGAGTCCTCGCTTGCGGCGAGCTTCACGCTGATCAAAGAGTCCGGCGCGATGACTCGCGGCTCGTGCGTGGTCAGCCACTTCGCGCGATCGCGCTGGGCGGGCGACGCCGCCGGGAGCGTGGAGAGCGGTGCGAACTCGCCCGACGCGAGGTACGCCCGCGCGAGCTCGCGGCCGACCAAGACGGGGTCGCCGCCGAACTGCAGCGACTCCTCGAGCAGCGTGGCGCCGACCCTCGTCGCGCCGCGCTCGACGAGAAAATGGCCGAGCGCGAAGCGGGCGACCGGATCGCGCGGGCGCGTCCGCGCCGCGGCGTAGTACGCCGACTCGGCGCGGGCCAAATCGCCCGCGGCGAGGAGCGAGTCCGCGTGCCGAAGAACCTGAGCGTCAAGCGACGGCGCCGCGATAAGCGCCGCGATAAGCGACGCGCCGAGCGACACGAACGCGCCGGCCGCTCGCGCGGCGCGCATCACTGTGGCGAGGACGGGGCGACCCGCATGGCGGCGAGGAGTGTCGACGTTCGGGTCGAGCAGCACGGCAGACGGAATGGTCGGCGACCCGATGCGAATCGAATGTACGTTCGTGTCCGACGGCAGCGAGAGCATCGCTCGATGCTCGCCGCCGAGCGAGTCGACGACGCCGATCAGGAGCGCAACGCGAAACGTGCCGAAGCGCGCCGTCTGCCGCACGTCGATGACCGCTTCGTGCGTCTGGCGATCGTAGCGCCACCGCGCGTCGATCTCCGGGTAGCCCGGACGACGGAGCCACTGGTCGAAGAACCAGTCGAGCTTCTGCCCCGATGTCTTCTCCATCGCGGCCTGCAAGTCGTCGGTGAGCGCGGTCGAGTTGCGATGCTCGGCGTAGTACGCGCGCAGCGCGCGGAAGAACGCCGAGTCGCCGACCTGCTGCGCGGAGCATGTGCAGCACGAATCCGCCCTTCTCGTAGCTGTTGCGGTTCAGCAACTGCATGAGGTCGTTTCGATCGTGTCGATGACCGGGCGTCGCGTGACGCGACGCCGAGTCGCGCAGCACGGTCGACGCGAATCGCGCTCATTCGCGCGCGGAACGCGCAGTCGCCGCGCGCCTCGCGCACCCAGAGGGCCGCGAAGTAGGTCGCGAACCCTTCGGAGAGCCAGACGTGCGGCCACTCGCGCTCGGTGACGGCGTCGCCGAACCATTGGTGCGCGGTCTCGTGCGCGATGAGCCCGTCGTTCATCGTACCGCGCCGGAAACGCGCCGTCGGCGTAGAAGATCTCGCTCGCGTTCTCCATGCCGCCGAAGCGCGTCGACGACTGCAGGTGCGCGAGCTTCTCGTACGGGAAACGGCCCGACGAGTCGCGAGAAGAGGGCGACGATGTCGCCCGCGCGAGCGAACGGCCGGGCATCGTCTTCGCCTGCTCGGGCGCCGTATACACGTACTGCGGCACGCATCTGCCGGCTCGAAGCCAAGGCCGCACGCCGTGTCGCCGAGGTCGTAGCGCGTCGAGCGGCGCGGCGGCGATCACCATCAGGTACGACGGGAATCGGGTGCGACTCGCGCCACACCGACTCGACGCGCGCCGCCCGCCCGGCATCCGGCAGCGGCCGCGTCGAGACGAGCGCACCGTTCGCGACGACGCTCTGGCGAGGCGGCGCACGCACGCGCCACGTCACCGTCGCCTTGTCGCTCGGGTGATCGATGCTCGGAATCCAGTGCCGCGCGCGATTCGGCCAGTTGTCGCCGAAGTACGTCCAGCGGCCCGCGCTGTCGCGCCGCACGATCAGGCCGTCCTTGACCGCCCGCCGTAGTCGACTTCGACCATCGTCGACGTCGCCGACACTCGCGCGCCGGCAGAATCGACGATGACGGACTCCGGCGTCTGCCGGAACGTCGCGGCCGCGGCCGTTCACCGCGACGCGCGCGACCGCGAGATCGAGCAGGTCGAGCGCGAGCGTGTCGCGCGGACCGGTGCGCTCGACGGTCAGCGTCGCGATGGCGTGGATCGTTCGCGCCCGTGTCGGGAACGTCGATCGCGATGTCGTAGTTCTGAACGTGAAAGCCGGCCGATACGCGGCTGCCGTCTGCGCGGCGACGGTCGCGCGACATCACGCCGGCCAGATGGCGAACGATCGATAGCAGCCGCGAGGCTGCGCGCGCATCGTCGTTCGCCGCCTACGCCAACGGTTCTCAGCGAACCCTCGCCGTCGCGCGCCGCCGCGGTGAACGCCTCGGCGAACTCCGGCGCCGTCTGATAGCGGTCGCTCGGGTTCGCGCGCATCGCCTTGTCGAGCACCGCTCCACCTGCCGGGAAAGTCCAGCTCGGGGCGCGCCTGCGCAGCGGAATCGGATCCTCCTGCAGCCGCGCGATCATCATCTCCTGCTGCGTGCGCCCCTCGAACGGCAGCTTCCCGGTGAGCATCTCGTACGTCATGAGCGCCGAGCGAGTACACGTCGGTGCGCGGGTCGAGCGGCTTGCCGCGCAGCTGCTCCGGGCTCATGAACTCCGGCGTGCCGAGGATGATCCCGGTGGCCGTGAGCTTCTGCAGCTCCGCGTCCGGCGCGCCGCTCCTTCGCGAGGCCGAAGTCCATCACGACGGCGTGCTCGCTGCCGTCGTCTTCCGGCAGATCATGATGTTCTCGGGCTTGAGATCGCGATGCACGATCTTGAGCTCGTGCGCCACGTGGAGTCCCGCCGCCATGTCGGAGACGAACTGCGCCACTTCGTCAAGCGGGCAGTTGCCCCAGCCGGTTGTTGCGGTCGGACGAGGATCTCGCCTTCGACGAACGGCATCACGACGTACACGAGGCCGTCCTCCGTCTCGCCCATGCGGATGATGTGGCAGACGTTCGGATGCGCGAGGCGCATGCCGAGGCCGCCTCGCGCCGCAGCCGCACCAAGCGCCTTCGGGTCGCGGCCCAATCCGCGCGTCAGCAGCTTGATCGCCACGATTTCCTCGGTCGTCTTGTCGGTCGCGAGGTAGACGAGCCCCATCCCGCCTTCGCCGAGCTTGCGCTGGATCTCGTACCGGTCGTCGAGCACGAGGCCGACGAGATCGGCGGTCGCCGGAGTCGGCACGACGAGCCGCGTCCCATCGCGCGTGCAGAAGTTTGCCTCGTCGCCGTATTCGCGGCCGCAGTTCGGACAACGCTTCTTCACGTTCTGACTTGGTTTCTCCCGCCTGATTTCGCGCGATAGAGCGCTTCGTCCGCCCGCGCGAACAGGTCGTCGGTCGACGCCACGCCGGACGAAGGAAACGTAGCCAGACCGATGCTGACCGTGAGCCGGACCGACCGCTGGCCGCCGATGTCATAGACCTGCGCCGCAATCCGCTCGCGCAGACGCTCGGCGATCACGGCCGCGCCCTCCATCGACGTCTCGGGAAGCATCGCCACGAACTCTTCGCCGCCGTAGCGCGCGAGGACGTCGACCTTGCGCATCGCGTCGGCGAGCAGCGCGCCGAGTTGGCGGAGCACGCTATCACCGGCGAGGTGGCCCGCCGTGTCGTTGATTTCCTTGAAGTGGTCGATGTCGACCAACAAAAGCGCGAGCGACGAATCGTAGCGGCGGGCGCGGTCGCATTCGGCCGTGAGCCTGTCGAGCAGCGCGCGGCGGTTGAGCATGCGCGTCAACGGATCCGTCGTGGCAAGTGCCTCGAGCCGGCGATTTTCGGCGCGGGTCGTCTCCAGCGCCTGCGCGCGCCGAATCACCGCCACCGCCGCGCGCAGCACCGCGTCGACGAACGACACGTCCTCGGCGGTGAGCGAGCGCTCTTCGCGAAGCGTGCGCAGGAGCAGCGCGCCGGAGCGCCAGCGGTCGATCGCGAACGGAATGGCGGCCGAGGAGCGGATCTCGGCGCGGGTGCCTTCGCGTCCGGCGCCGGGAATACTGGCGAGCTTCGCGAAGAGCGGGTGTCCGCGCCCGTCCTCGATCAGCAGCGACCGTCCCGAGGAGATCGCGGTGACGACCTCCGGGTAGCCCTCGAGGCGAACTTCGGGACCGTGGACCGTTTCTCCCTGCGCCGCGGCGAGCATGCCCGTCGACTCGCCCGGTCGTGCGAGGAGCACGACGCAGCGAGGCACGCCGAGGGAGCGCGCGATCCGGCGCGCGAGCACGCGATAGATCTCCGACGCCGCGAGCTCGCCGGTGATCTCGTGAAGGATCTCGACGAGACGCCGATTGTTGGCCGCGTCCTCGCGCACGCGCTCCAGCTCGACGGTCGTGTCGTGAAGCGCCGATCGAGCCGCGCGGAGCTGGTCGCTGGCCCTGAGCTGCGTCCGAACGCGGCCTGAGCAGCTCGGCGACGCGCAGCGGCTTGCTCACCCAGTCGTCGGCGCCGAGCGGGAGCCCTTCGTCGGCGTTGCCGGCGGGCCAAGGCGTGGTGACGACGACGCGCACGTCGTGGCATCGGTCGTCGGCGCGGAGGTCGGACAGCACGGCGTCGTCGCGCTGCGCGACGCTGCCGTCGAGAACGATGAGATCCGGTGCGTCGTCCTCGATCAGCTTGAACAGTTCGGCGCGGTCGGTGGCCGTCGAGACGGAGAACCCGTGCTCGCGCAGCAGCCACGAGATCGTGCCGGCAACGATGGGATCGCGCTCGGCGACGACGACTCGCGAGCCTTTCGGCGTGGCGGAACCGTTGCGGGACGCGTCACCCGAGGAGCTCACGCAATCCTTCCCACTCGATGTTGCCGCCACTCAGGACGGCGACCGTCGCGCCGCTTCCGCGCGGCTGCGACCTTCCCCTCGAGCAGCGCGGCCACGGTGATCGCGCCGCTCGGCTCGACGACCAACTTGAGGCGGTCGAGCAGCAGCCGCATCGCGCCGCGCAGCGCCGAGTCGTCGACCGTGACGACGTCGTCGAGGAACCGCTCGTGGTGCGCGAACGTCAGCGTGCCGATCTGGATCGACATCAGGCCGTCGGCGAGGCCGCCGGTGTGTTCGAGTCGCACGGGACGACCGGCTTCGCGGGCGCGCGTGAGCTTGGGCGCGCTCGTGGGCTCCACCCCGATGACGCGCGCGTTCGGCAGCGTGAGCTTGATCGCGGCGCTGACGCCGGCGCTGAACCCGCCGCCGCCGACCGGAACGAGCACCGTGTCCACGTCGCGCAGATCGTCGGCGATCTCGAGTCCGACGGTGCCCTGCCCGGCGATGATCCACGGATGGTCGTAGGGCGGCACGAGCGTGAGCCCTTCTTCCGCGACCAGCTCCTGCGCGCGTTCGAGACGATCGGTGCGTCGTCGTTCCGGCCAGCACGATGCGAGCACCGAGCCGTTCGGCGCCGGAGCGCTTCGCCGGTGTGACGGTGGTCGGCATGACGACGGTCGCAGGAACTCCGTAGATCTTCGCGGCGAGCGCGACGGCCTGCGCGTGATTGCCGGACGACGGCGCGACGACGCCGCGCTCACGCGCCTCGGGATTCAACTGCGACAGGAAGTTGAACGCGCCGCGGAACTTGAAGGCGCCGCCGCGCTGGAGGACTTCGGGTTTGACCCAGACCGGCGCGCCGATTTTTTCGGCGATGGCGTCGGCGCGAAGGAGCGGCGTGCGGACGATCGCCGGCGCGAGGACTCGCGCGGCGTCCTGGATCTCTTCGAGACCGACCAACTGCGTTGTGATCACGGGGTTTCCGCCGGGTCGTGTAAGCTACGGATGACGTTCTATCCCGGAAAGCTAAAGTGCGTGGAACAAGTCGTTCCACGCACTCTTCGCGCTTCGTCGCGGCAGGGTCCCGCGGGGGGCCTTACTCGGCGTCCGAGTCGCCGACGACCGCGGGCAGTTCGACGTCCTCGCCGGGTTCCTCGTCGTCGTCGGGGACGACGCGGGCCACGTCCATGACCAGGTCGTGGTCCTCCAGATTGACCAGGCGGACGCCCTGGGTGTTGCGTCCCGCGATCCGGATGCCCTTGACCGGCATGCGGATGGCGATGCCCTGCTTGGTGATGAGCATCAATTCGTCGTCCGGCAAAACTTCTTTGATGGAAACGGCGTCGCCGGTCTTGTCGGTGCGGTGGACGGTGATAATTCCTTTTCCACCCCGGCGCTGGACCCTGTACTCATCGATGGGCGAACATTTGCCCATTCCCTTCTCGGTCACGACGAGGAGGTTCGCCTCGCGCTTGATCACGACCATGCCGATCAGGCGGTCGTCCTTGCTCAACTCGATCCCCTTCACGCCGGTCGTGTCGCGACCCATCTCGCGGACGTCCTGCTCGTGGAACCGGATCGACAGGCCGTGCTGCGTGGCGAGGACGATGTCACTCGTCCCGCTGGTCACCTGAACGTCGATCAGCTCGTCCCCGGCCTCGATCTTTATCGCCTTGATGCCCACGGTGCGCGGGTTCGAGTACTGCGAGAGCGACGTCTTCTTCACCGTCCCGAGCTTGGTGGCGAAGAGCAGGAACTGATCCTCGGGGAAATCGCGGGTGGTCACGAACGACGAGACCTTCGTGTCGGGGGACACGTTGATCATGTTGACGATCGGCTTGCCCTTGGCCGCGCGCCCCGCCTGCGGGATCTCGTGGACCTTGAGCCAGAAGCAGCGCCCGTCGTCGGTGAAGATCAGCACGTAGTCGTGCGTCGACGCGATGAACAAGTGCTCGATGAAATCCTCGTCCTTGAGCGTCGCGCCGTTGTTTCCGCGCCCGCCGCGCCGTTGCCGCTTGTAGGTCGACGCCGACGTGCGCTTGATGTAGCCCGAGTGAGAGATGGTGACGACCATCTCTTCTTCGGCGATCAGATCCTCGATCGTGAACTCGCCCTCGTCGCTCGTTATTTCCGTGCGACGCTCGTCGCCGAACTTCTTGGCGATCTCGGTGAGCTCGTCCTTGAGCACCTTCATCCGCCTTTCCTTCGACTCGAGCAGCGCACGCAGATCCTTGATGAGCGCGCGGACTTCCTTCAGCTCCTCCTCGAGCTTCTCGATCTCGAGGCCGGTGAGCTTGGCGAGGCGCATGTTGAGGATCGCCTCGGCCTGGCGCTCGGAGAGCTTGAACCGCTTCTGGAGTTGCGAGCTGGCGGTCGGCGTATCCTCCGCGGCGCGAATCACCTTGATGACCGCGTCGATGCTGTCGACCGCGATCTTGAGACCGTCGAGGATGTGCTCGCGCTCGAGCGCCTTGTCGAGGTCGAACTGGGTGCGCCGAACGATGACGGTGTGCCGATGTGCGATGTAGTGCTCGAGGCACTCTTTGAGCGACATCACCTTCGGCACGAGGCTGCCCGTCGCGGCGTCGGGCACCAGCGCGAGCATGATCACGCCGAACGTCGCCTGCATCGCGGTGTGCTTGTAGAGCTGATTGAGGACGACGCGCGGGATGGCGTCGCGCTTGAGCTCGATCACCAACCGCACACCGTCGCGATCCGATTCGTTTCTCAGATCGCTGATGCCCTCCAGCTTCTTGTCGCGGACCAGGTCGGCGATGCTGATGACCAGCCGGTCCGGGTTGACCTGATACGGCACTTCGGTGATGACGATCTGCGCCTTGTTCGACGATTCCTTCTCTTCGATCACCGCGCGCGCGCGCATCACGATGCGCCCGCGTCCCGTCTCCTGATAATCCTTGATCCCCGCGCGGCCGTAGATGTACGCGCCGGTCGGGAAGTCGGGCCCTTTGATGTGCTTTCTGAGGTCGGCGAACGACGCGTCGGGGTTGTCGATGAGCACCGTGATCGCGTTGATCACCTCGCGCAGGTTGTGCGGAGGAATGTTCGTCGCCATGCCGACGGCGATGCCCGACGATCCGTTGACGATGAGGTTCGGCACGCCCGCGGGGAGAACCGTCGGCTCTTCGTCGTGGTCGTCGAAGTTCGGCGTGAAGTTGACCGTCGCCTTGTCGATGTCGGCGACCATCTCGAGCGCGATCGGCATGAGCCGCGCTTCGGTGTACCGGTACGCCGCCGGCGGGTCGCCGTCGACCGATCCGAAATTCCCCTGGCCATCGATGAGCGGATAGCGCAGCGAGAAATCCTGCACCATGCGCACGAGCGCGTCGTACACCGAGCTATCGCCGTGCGGGTGGTACTTGCCGAGCACGTCGCCGACGACCGTTGCGGATTTCTTGTACGGACGTCCCGGCACGAGCCCCGTGTCGAACATCGAGTACAGCACGCGCCGGTGCACTGGCTTGAGGCCATCGCGCACGTCGGGAAGCGCGCGCGATACGATGACGCTCATCGAGTAATTGATGAACGACTCTTTGATCTCGTCGTCGATCAGGCGCGGAAGAATGCGTTCGCGATTGTTCGGAGCGGTCATGGAAAACCGGGAGGCCGATAGGCGGGTTCGCACCGTCGAACGAACAGCGACGGCGTCGATTTCAGGGGCGTTCTAGGAGACCCTGAAAGGTACCCGAACACCCTGCGAAAATCAACGCACGGACTGTCCGCTAAAGCGTTTATTCACAATGGTTTACAGTCGAACACGCCGAGCCGCATCTTGCGCGCGCGGGCGTTCACGCGCCGAGCCGCGTCTTGCCCGCGCGGGCGTTCACGCGCCGAGCCGCCCGAGGTCTTCCGCGCGACGGCGAGGCGCGGGAGATCGAGTCGCGTTCGCAGTCGCGTCAATCGCGCGCACGGGCGTGGCGAGCGGGTGGGATTGTCCGGAGCGGAGCCGAGGCACTATTGCCGGGCAGTGTCGGCAATAGTGCACTGGTCCGCGGAGGACAGTCCCATCCCGAGCCGCGCTGCGGACGGTCCCACGCCGAGCCCCGCGGAGGGACCGTCCTACCCCCGAGCGCCACGAGACCCGGCGACGGTCGCGTCAGCCTTTCGGGTCGCTCGGCGGAACCGCTTGGTTGACCTGCGGCGTCTTGCGCGCGCGCTCGGCGGCCTCTTCGGCGCGAATTTCGGCTTCGCCTTCGGCGTTCTCCTCCCGCTCGCGCGCGACGGCTTCGGCGCGCTCGCGGCGATAGCGGTCGTACCACTCGCGCGTGATCTCGGCCGCGAGATCGCGATTGCCGAGGCCGAACGCAAGAGCAAGAGCGAAGGCGATGGCTCCGAATAGAATCGCGAACGCCGTCGTCACGATGTCGGTCGCGATGCCGAGTTGCTGCAGCGCCATGAAAATCGCGAGGACGATCACGCCGCCGCGTCCCAAGCGCGCGAGCGCGCGCCCACCGTGGACCGCCCCGGCCGACGCCGCGATCAACCCGCCGACGAAGCCGCCGAGCACGATCCCGACGAGAATGATCACGATCGCCGCGATGACGCTCGGGATGTAGCTCACGAGCGTCGATACGACGTTGGCCAGCGAATCGAGCCCCAGCGCGTTCGCGGCGAGCAGGATCACCGTGAACATCACGAGCCAGAACACGAGATTCGCCAGCACGCGCACCGGATTCACGTGCGTGCCCGAGCGCTCCACGGCTTGAATCACGCCGCCGCGCACGAGCAGCTGGTTCAGGCGAATCTTGCGCAGCCCTTTCTCGACCGCCTTTTCCAACAGCTTCGCCAGCAGGTACCCGGCGAAGAGGATCACCAGCGCGCCGAACATCGCGGGCACGGTGCGGCCGAGAAGGTCCGTCACGGCGCCGTGAAGACGCTCGGAGAGGTTCGACGTGTCCGGTTGTTGCATTGGCCGCCTCCAATCTACCGGAACCCGACTCGGCCGTCACGCAAGGCGCTCGGCCGGCGTCGCGACGCTCAGTTGCGGGTGCCGCGCTTCACGTCGAACAACACGCTGCGACGGCACTCCGGGCAGATCAGCCACTCACGGCTTCGGGCGTAGCCCAGGCCGAACGACCCGCCGCCGATCTGGCGCGTCGTCATCGTGGCGCCATCGCGCGGGCAGACGAGGGGCTCGCCGGCCGCAAAGCGCGCGCGGATCGCCCGTTCCTCCTCCGGATCGTAGCGCGCGGAGGCATCGGTCACGACACGTGCACCACGACCTTTCCGAAGCGCGCCGGATCGGCCAGACGCTCGAACGCCGCGCGGCCCTGGTCGAGCGAGAATTCGCTGTCGACGATCGGCAGCAAGCGTCCCGCACGCAGCTCACCGACGACGGCGTCGAACTCGGCGTCGTTCCCCATCGTCGATCCGAGGATCGACCACTGATTCCAGAAGAGCCGCCGCACGTCGGTCTCGACGATCGGGCCGGACGTGGCGCCGCAGGTGACGAGCCGGCCGCGCCGGCCGAGCGCGAGCAGCGACTGCGTCCACGTGGCCTGGCCGACGTTGTCGATCACCACGTCGACGCCCCGCTTGCCCGTTCGATCCCGCACGATGCGCCCCACCTCGACGCGCTCGCGGTTGAGCAGCTCGTCCGCCCCGAGCTTCGCCGAGCGCTCGAGCTTTTCGTCGCTCGAGGAAACGGCCCACACGTGCGCGCCGATTTGCTTGCAAACCTGCAGGGCCGCGAGCGCGACTCCGCCGCCGATGCCCCAGATCAACACCTGCTCGCCGCGCTGCACCTTGGCGCGGCTCACGACCATTCGCCACGCCGTGAGCGCCGCCAACGTGAACGCCGCCGCCTGCGCCGGCGCGATCGTCGGAGGAATCGCCCTGACGTTCGTTTCGGGCACGACCAACAACTCGGCGAGCGTGCCAGGGAGGTGCTCGCCGAGCAGGCCGAAGCGCGGACACAGAGGCTGCTCGCCGGCGCGACAATACTCGCATGTGCGATCGCTCAAGCCGCCGTTCACCACGACGTGGTCGCCGGGGACGACAGTCTTGACCGTTTCACCGACCGACTCGACGACACCGTAGGCGTCGCCGCCGAGAATCCACGGCGGCGTGATCGTGACGCCGGGCAAGCCCTCGACGACGAAGAGATCGAGGTGGTTGAGGGCGGCCGCGCGCACGCGAATCCGCACGTCGTGCGCCCTTCGAATCTCCGGCGACGGCAGATCATCCCGCAGCTCGATCCGATCGAGTCCACCGTGTGCCGAGATCGTCAGTGCGCGCATGGGTCGCTGGGAGGGCGGCGTTATATTGAAGCCGTCCGTCAAGTTAGTTCCACCGTCCCGTGTCCACCGCATGACCGCCATCAAAGTCCCTCCGCTGGGTGAATCGATCACCGAAGCGACGGTATCGCGCTGGTTGAAGAACGAAGGCGATCCGGTCGCGGTCGGCGAGACGCTGGTCGAGCTCGACACGGACAAGATCACTGTCGAAGTCCCCGCGATGATGGCCGGCGTGCTCACGAAGCGCGCGCACGCGGAAGGCGACGTGGTCAAGGTGGACGACTTCCTCGCCGAGATCGACGAGAGCGCCGCTCCCGCGGCGGGATCGGCGCCGCCGGCTCCTCAGCAAAAGGCGGCTGCGCCACAAGCCGCAGCTCCGGCGAGCCCGCCGAAGCCAGCTCCGGCCGCGCCTGCGCCGGCCGCCCCGCCGCCGCGAGCGGAGGACGTCCGCGTATCGCCGGCCGCCCAGCGCGTGGCGGCCGAGCGAGGCATCGACGTGTCGACGGTTCAGGGCACGGGCCGTGGCGGAGTCGTCAGCAAGCCGGACGTGATCGAACGGGCCGAGCAACCGCCACCGCAAACACCGCGGCCACAACCAACGCAGCAGCCGCGGGTCGACGTCGTTCGACCGAGCGCCCCGAGCGCGGTGTCGCCGGGCGATGGCCGAGCGACCGCCGAGCGCGAGACGCGCGAGAAGATGTCGACGCGCCGCAAGCGCATCGCCGAGAATCTTCTCCAGTCGCAGCAGGCCACGGCGCACCTGACGACGTTCAACGAGATCGACATGTCGGCCGTCGTCGCGCTCCGCGAGCGGCTCAAGGAGCGGGTCGAGAAGGAGCACGGCGTCAAACTCTCGTTCATGCCGTTCTTCGTGAAGGCGGCGTGCATCGCGCTCGAGCAGTTCCCGACGGTGAACGCCCTGGTGGACGGCGACACGGTCGTCTACCGCCACTACGTCAACATGGGAATCGCGGTCGCGGTCGACGCGGGCCTCGTGGTGCCGAACATCAAGGACGCCGACCGGAAGAGCATGCTCGACGTTGCGCGCACGATCTCCGAGCTGGCGAAGCGCGCGCGCGACACGAAACTCACGATGGAAGATCTCACGGGCGGCACGTTCACGATCACCAACGGTGGCGTGTTCGGCTCGCTCATTTCGACTCCGATCATCAACTACCCGCAGTCGGCGATCCTCGGTCTCCACAAGACGCAGGACCGCCCCGTCGCAATCAGCGGGAAGGTCGAGATCCGCCCGATGATGTACGTCGCGCTCTCGTACGACCACCGGATCATCGAGGGGCAGCACGCGGTGCAGTTCCTCGTTCGCGTGAAAGAGCTGATGGAAGACCCGGCCTCGATGCTCGTGAACTGATCGACATGGGAACGTCGTCCACTGCGTCCGCGGCCGGCCCGACGCCCGCGGACGTCGTCATCATCGGTGGTGGCCCCGGCGGATACACCGCCGCGATTCGCGCCGCCCAACTCGGCCTCTCCACCGTGTGCGTCGAGCTGGACAAGACGCTCGGCGGAACGTGCGTGAACGTGGGGTGCATTCCGTCGAAGGCGCTGCTGACGTCGACGGAACACTACGATTTCATGAAGCACGCGGCGGCCATGCACGGGATCGGAATCGGCGAGCTCACGCTCGATCTCGCCACGATGCTGAGCAGGAAGGACGAGGTGGTGCGGCAGAACACGCGAGGCGTGGAGTACTTGTTCAAGAAGAACAAGATCACGTGGGCGAAGGGCCGCGGCGTGCTGCGGGCGGGGAACGTCGTCGAGTTGGAGGCGGCCGGAGGCGCGGGGGGCCCCCCCGCTGAAAAAATCGCGACTTATCAGGCAAAGAGCGTCATCATTGCCACCGGCTCCGTAGCAATCGAGCTCCCGTTCCTGAAATTCGACGAGACACGGATCCTCTCGAACGTCGGCGCCCTCACGATCCCGAAAGTCCCCGACCACCTCATCGTAGTCGGCGGCGGCGTCATCGGCCTCGAGCTGGGCTCCGTCTGGAACCGCCTCGGCGCCAAGGTGACCATCGTCGAGCTCATGCCGACGATCCTCCCCGGCATGGACGACGACGTCATCAAGGAAGTCGACCGCGTCCTCCGGAAGCAGGGTCTCGACATTCGGACCAACACGAAAGTCGTGAACGGCGGCACCACCGAACGCGGCGCCTTCATCGAGGTCGAGCGCGACGGAAAGCGGGAGCGAATCGAAGGCGATCACGTCCTCGTTTCGGTCGGCCGGAGGCCGTCCACGAACGGGATCGACGCCAAGGCGCTCGGACTCGACCTGGGAAAGCGCGGCGAGATCCTCGTCGACGACCAGATGCGCACGAACCTCCCGAACGTGTACGCGATCGGCGACTGCGTGCCGGGCCTCATGCTCGCTCACAAGGCCGAGCACGAGGGAGTTGTCGCGGCGGAGGTCATCGCGGGACAGGCGTCTCACATGCACTACAAGGCGATTCCGAACGTCGTCTACACCTGGCCGGAGATCGCCGCCGTCGGCCTCACCGAGCGACAGGTCAAGGAGAGCGGCCGCGAGTACCGGACGGGCAAATTCCCCTTTTCGGCCAACGGGCGCGCGCGCTCGATGGGCGAGACGGCCGGTTTCGTGAAATTCGTCGCCGACGCCAAGACGGACGAGCTGCTCGGGGCCCACATGGTGGGGCCAAATGCCTCGGAGCTCATCGCCGAGGTGGTGCTCGGGTTCGAGTACCGTGCCTCGTCGGAGGACATCGGCGTCACGATCCACGCGCACCCCACCCTTTCCGAGGTGACGAAGGAAGCGGCGCTTGCGACGCTCGGTCGCGCGTTGCAGATCTGAGGCTGTGACCGGCTACTTCGCGCTCGCTCCGCGCCCGCTGCAACCCGAGGACTCGCAGGGCACCCGCAACCTGCTCATGGGGGCGCTCGGCGTCACGCCGTACATCGACCGGGCCATCGAGGTCCTCGCGCTCGCGGAACGCGGGCACGACCCGGAGCACAAGGCGCTCGTCATCGCACGCGACGGGACGGTCGCCGGACTCGCGCTCTTCGGTCCGATCGCCGGGACGGCGCACGGCATGCGGCTGCACGTCGCCGTGCTGGCGCCCGGCGTCGACGCCGAGGATGTCGGCGACCGCCTGTTGACCGCCGTCGCCAACGCCGCGCGCGCCGACGGCGCGACGTATCTCCTCGCCGAGCTCCCCGACGATCCCGCGCTCGGCACCGTCGTGTCGCTGTTGAGGCATCACGGCTTCAAGCAGGAAGCACGCATCCCCGATTTCTACCGCGACGGCGTCGCGCTCACGCTTTCTCGCCTGCCGCTCTGACGACTCCCGATGAAAACGAGCTCGATCGCACTCTCCGCCGCCGTGGCGCTGGCACTGTCGGCGTGCACGCATCCGACCACCGGTCCAACGCCCGCCTCCGGCGAGCGTTTCGACGTCATCATCGAGAACGGACGCGTCGTCGATGGAACGGGCGCCGCGTGGTTCTACGGCGACGTCGGCATCCGCGGCGACCGAATCGCCGCCGTGACTCCGCGCGGTCTGCTGCGCAACGCCGCGGCCACGACGCGCGTCGACGCGCGCAACATGGTCGTGGCGCCCGGGTTCATCGACATCCAGGACCAATCCGGCGGACAACTGCTGCTCGGCGACGGTCGCCAGCTCGGCAAGATCACGCAGGGCGTCACGACGGGAATCCTCGGCGAAGGCTCGACGCCGGCGCCGCTCAACCCGGCGAACCTGCCGCCCGACGCGAGCGAGTTGCAGCGCCGTCTCTCGCAACCGCACGGGTTCGACGCGTGGCTGAGCGCGATGGAGGCGCACGACATCTCGCAGAACGTCGGGTCGTTCGTCGGCGCGGGCACGATTCGCCAGTACGGCATGGCCGAGCGCATGGGCGCCGCGAGCGGCGCGCCGCTCGACTCGATGCGCGCCGCCGTGCGGCGCGCGATGGAGGACGGCGCGTTCGGCATGGCGAGCGCGCTGATCTATCCGCCGAACACGTTCGCGACGACGGAAGAGCTGATCGAAGAGTCGAAGGCGATGGCGCCGTACGGCGGCGTCTACATCACCCACATGCGGTCCGAGGCCGATCATCTGCTCGAGGCGATCGACGAGGTGATTCGCATCGGCGCGCGAGGGCGGCGTGCCCGGCGAGATCTATCATCTCAAGGCGGCCGGCACGCGCAACTGGGCAAGGAAGCGCGCGATGATCGCGAAGATCGACTCGGCGCGGGCCGCGGGGATCGACGTGCAGGCGAACATGTACCCGTACACGGCCGGCGCGACGGGTCTCACGTCGTGCCTGCCGCCGTCGTATCTCCGCCGAAGGCAAGCTGTTCGACAACCTCGCGAGCGCGGACATTCGCGCGCAAGATCCACGAGGAAGTCGCGCATCCGACGAGCGAGTGGGAGAACCTGTGCGAGCTCGCGACGCCCGAGGGCGTGCTGATCACGAACCTGCGCGAAGCCGGAGAACCAGCAGTACATCGGCAAGCGGCTCGCCGAGATCGCGCAGATGAAGAACGCGGACTATCTCGACGCCGCGATGGATCTCATTCTCAGCGAGCACAGTCGCGTCGAGACGACCTACTTCCTCATGAGCGAGGACAACGTCAAGCTCCAGCTGCGAGCAGCCGTGGATGAAGATTCGGCACCGACGCCGGCGGGCCCGATCCCGACAGCGTGCGCGCGCTCGTCCACCCGCGCACGTTCGGCAACTACCCGCGCATCCTCGGCAAGTACGTGCGCGACGAGCACGTCATTCCGCTCGAGGACGCGATCCGCAAGATGACGTCCGCCGTCGCGACGCGTCTGTCGATTCACGACCGCGGGTTCGCTCGAGCCGGGCATGTACGCCGACGTCGTCGTGTTCGATCCCGCGACGATCGCCGATCGCGCGACGTACGAGCAGCCGAAGCAGCTGTCGGTCGGCGTGCGCGACGTCTTGGGTCAACGGCGTGCAGGTGCTGCGCGACGGCAAGCACACCGGCGCGACGCCCGGCCGCGCGCTGCGCGGACCGGGCTACCGCCTCACGCGCTAGCGGAGCGCGATCGCCGCCTTGGTTCGGTCGAGCACAAGCTGCTCGAGACGGCCGGTCGAGCCGCAGGGGATGCGGTCGGTGCTCCCTTCCGTCACGTCCTGACCGAGCGCCGAGAAGGTCACCTCGACGAGCGTGCCGCCCTTGGCGTCGCCGGAGACGTTCGTGATGAGCGACATGTAGATGCGGTAGCTCGCCGCCTTGGCGCCGGTCATGCCCTGCCCGCAGTCGACGAACGCGGTCATCGACTCGCCGGCCAACGTTCGCGATTTATAGAAATTCTGATTGCCGAGCGTGTGCGCCGCCGGATTGTCGATTCCGATGGGAATCTCGAGCGACGTGTAGGCCTGCTTGACGGCCGTCCAGACGGTGGCCGTCGGAGCGGCGATCGACACCGACGATGGGCGGGGTTTGTCGGCCTCCAACCGCTGGGCGGATTGGTCGCCGCCGTAGATCACGGGCGGTTTCGGCCTGTACCCCTCGCCGGAGTTGCCCGAGCTCGCGCACCCGCCAATGAGGATCAACAGCGCAACGCGGCGCATGATTTCCGCCAATTCTGAGTTGTGTACAACATGCGCTCGAGGCGCGTGGTCTGAAAAGGCTCAGCGGCGGCGAGGGGGGGCTAGAACGTCCAGGGCCAGCGGCAGAATGGCGTGGGCCCACTCGACGTACATGGCGGCCGACGGGTGGAGGCCGTCCGCGGCGACGAGGTTGCGGTTGTTGGCCGCGAGACGGGAAAGGCCCGTGATGTCGGCGTAGTGCGTTCCTGCCGCGGATGCCTCGTCGCGGTTGACGGCGTTGAAGGCGTCGATGTCGGCCGCGACCCTGCGCCGGTCACGCCCCTGCGCATGCGGCGTCACGCCCCAGTCGGGGATCGAGATGACGATCACGGATTCAGGGCGCCTGCCGGCCTGCGTCATCGCCCGGCTCAGCGCGAGACGAAACTGCGGCCGATATTCTTCGGCCGACCGTCCGCGGTACTGGTCGTTCACGCCGATGAGCAGCGTGACCATGTCGAACGGCCCGCGGGGGCGTTCGTCGTCGATGGCAGCGCTGAGGTCGCGCGTCGTCCATCCGGTGCGCGCGATGATCTGCGGATCGGCGACGTCGAGGCCTCGCGCCCGCAACAGCGACGCGAGTTGCACCGGCCAGCGATCGTCCGACGAGACCGACTCCCCGATGGTATACGAGTCGCCGAGCGACAGGATCCTCGCCCGGGTCCCGCCACCGGCTGGAGTCGGGTGGGTCATGGCTTCACGTAGCCGCCAAACACGAGGTCGGCGTAACCGCGCAGTTCGCCGCCCGCGTAGCGCTTGGCGAACGAATCGATCGTCTCGATCATCGACGTGCTGATGTTCCCCGGCCCGGGGACGTACAGCGGATGCACCATGCCGAGGCGGCCGAAGTAGCTGCGAATGATCACGCTCGAGCTGTCGCGCGGCAGAGCGACGACGTTCCGCGCGAATTCGTCGAAGCCGCCGTCTCGGCCGAGCAGATACTGTTCGACGTTCGAGAGATAGAACGCCGAGATGGTGAGATGGCGGTCTGTCGCGTACTGGCCGATGGCTTTGACCGCCTTTTCGCCGGCGACGTTGCCGACGACCGGCACGATCAGGTCGCGCGCTTCCATCGATCGCACGAACTGGAACGGTTCCTCTTCGGCCAGGTAGCTCACCGAGCGCCCGTTGCGATCGCCGGCGAGCATGAGCTGGCGGAAGGTCGGATAGTCCATGCGGTTGTTGCGGCCGATGCTCGAGTAGCGCGTGTCCAGGCCGTCGACGATGAACTCGCTGCGATACCGGTCGATCATCGCGCGGTCATGCGAGTCGAGCGGCACGCCGAACGTCGCGATTCGCTCGTTGCTCGATCGCCGCGTCTCGGCGACGGCCGCCGAGTCGGTCGGCGCGCGCTCGAGGTAGAGCAGCACGAGACCGATTTGGCGGCCGGTCCACTTGTCGATGTCGGGCGGAATCGGCTTTCCGAAGAGGCGGCAGAGGAATTCGGTCCGGTTTCGCGACAGAGCGAACAACGACTTGAAGAGCAGATGTTCGAGCAGGTTGTCGCGCCTGATGTCGAGCATGAACGCGATCGACGGGCGGATCAGCGCGATATAGGAGAAGTTCTGATCCGGTCCGACGCCGACGTAGACGCCTCCATGCGTCCCGACCTTCGCGAGCTGGGTCGAGATCTGGAGATACGACTCTTCGTTCGAGATGATGTTGTCGGAATCGAAGTATCCGGCGTTCTCCGAAAGCCGCGAGACGAGCGCGGCGAAGGCGGAGTCGGGCGCGCGCTGTGCGCGGGCGGTGGCGACGGCGGGCGGCGCCAGCGCGAGCGTCTGAGCCAGCACGCTCGCAACCAGCCACGCGCGCGTCGCGGCTCGACGATTGATCGACCTCACATCGGAGAATCTATTGCTTGTTCGGTTGAGTCATGACGACGCGAAGGCGATGGAGGAACGCGGCCGGACCAGCACCGTCCGGCAGTGCCGCGAGCACCTGTCGCACGTCGTCCTCGCTCACGGCGAGCCCGGCGCTGAGCGCGTTCGGATCGACACCGACGCGCTCGAATTCGCGAAGCAACTGCTCGAATCGCTCTCCCTGGGACATTTCCGCCTCGCTGAACCGCGGACGAAAAAGCGGCATTCGGGCGTGCGTGGCTACGATGAGTCCGCCGAGCAAACTGCATACCCCGGCGCGAGTTGGGAAGTCCGGACTGGTGTATTACGAAAACGAAAGGCCGGCCCCGAGGGGCCGGCCTTTCGTTTCCAATGGCTACGAACCCGTCAGCGCGCGATCACCATCACGGTAATCGTCACGGCCGCGGCAAGCACGACGATGGCGGCCGCTGTCGTGAGCGCGAACTTCGGCGTCACGACGAACTCGCGCCGGAACCAGGGCGTGATCAGCACTGGAGCCGTTTGCGGCAGCGCATCCATGATGCGGGCTTCAACGTACGCCGGAGTGTGCATGCGGCGGCGGCGTTCGACCTCGACGTTGATCTGCTTCCAGAACTCGACGTCGCGACCGGTTTCGCCCTTCCTCACGCTTGCTTCCGGAAGTTCCCCATCTAGCCACGCGTGCACGGCCGGAGCGAGCACACGAGCATCCTGTTCCTGGTGACCCAGCGGCACCTCTCTATCGGCGAGCGGACGCTCCTCTTCGGGGCGTCGCCGCGCGCGATCGTGAAAGTGTCCGTCGAACCCGCTGAGGCCGTCGTCGGAGCGGAGATCGTCAATCATTAAGCGTACTTCTCCTCTAAGAGTGCCTGGAGCGCTTCGCGCGCACGATGAACGCGCATCTTAAGCGCCCCAACTGTGGTACCGAGTAGGTCGGCCATCTCCTCGTAGGAGCGGCCTTCGACATGTTTCATCACGAATGCCTCGCGAAGCGACGCGGGTAGCGTCGACAACGCTCGGTCCAGATCACTGCGCAACTCCGTCCGATCGAGCTCCTCGTCGGGCGTCGCGTAGGCGGAAGGCTGGTCGTCTTCGTCGTAGCTCAGGTGAGACCGACGAATGTTCTTGAGCCAATCCTTACAACCATTCGCAACTATCCTGAATACCCAAGCATCGAAGCGTCCGCGGACTTCCGCGAGGTGTTGGTACGCTTTGATGAAGCTGAGCTGCAGGATGTCTTCGGCAACGTCGGGGCTTCCCGTCATGCAAAGCGCATGTCGATACAGCGGATCGCTGTATCGCGTGATCAGGATCTTGAACGCGTCCCGGTTGCCTCCCAGAACACGCTGGATCACGAGTTGATCAGTGTTTTCCTGATCAACGACGGTTTGATCAGCCCGCAGAACTGCCTCCGTCGTCTTCACGACAACAGAGTAATTCGGTTGCCGCGCTTCGGACAGTGCGCGAGCTCCGCTTCGCTGTTCCAGAAGGGTCGCCACGTAGTCAAGACGAGGCACCTCGGCAAGGGTAACGAACGGTTGCAACAGAATCTCGCGGGTAAAGTCGCGAGGCTATGTAATAAAGCTTCGGCTGTCTCACGACGATGCGCCGTCGGTGGGTGAGGCTGTAACGTTTTTGAACACATCCCAGCCGAAGCGGCGAAGTATATCGGAGTGTTCACCAAGAGCGGGAGGTGCGAATCTCACGCGACCGGGAATACTTGGCGGAACGCCGGTCAACGCGGAGGCGCTTGTCTCCCGCAACGTCTCGAGAACCGTCCGAACCACGCCGCTCGGCACGCCCGCGCGGCGCAGGCGGCCCCCCCAGTGCGCCGCCGGTTGCGTCGCGAGTTGCTCGGCGAAGGCTGCCACGATGCGCTCGCGCTGCCGAAGGCGCCCCGCGTTGGTCGAAAGTGCGGGATCGTCGGCGAATCGATCGAGGCCGAGCGCGCGAGCGCACGCGACCCACTGCGCGTCGCTCCCCACGGCGACAACGATGTGCCGGTCCGCCGCGCGAAACATCTGGTAGGGAACCAGATTCGCGTGCGCGTTCCCCCATCGTCGAGCGTCTCGACCCGTAACGAGCGAGTTCTGGGCGACGTTCACGAGGGCGGCCCGCGCCGAGTCGATGAGAGAGATCGTCAGGCGCGCGCCCTGCCCCGTTCG
Organism: uncultured Gemmatimonadaceae bacterium; assembly: GCA_963789315.1. Taxonomy (GTDB): domain Bacteria; phylum Gemmatimonadota; class Gemmatimonadetes; order Gemmatimonadales; family Gemmatimonadaceae; genus JAQBQB01. The sequence goes on from CAWBKI010000016.1 coordinate 1,004,419, forward strand.
CGACCGGCGCACGAGCGCGGCCAGAATCGCGATCGCCGCGTCCTTTCCCGCCAGGACGTCGGCGAGCGCCACGCCAACCTTCATCGGGTCGCCGTCCGGATCGCCGGTGATCGCCATCCACCCGCCCTCGGCCTGCGCGACGAAGTCGTAGCCCGGACGATCGCTGTCCGGGCCGAACCCGGTCACGGTGCACCAGACGAGGTCCGGCCTTCGCGCGCACCAGTCGGCGGGCCCGAGACCATGCCGATCGAGGACGCCGGGCAGGAAGTTGTCGACCACGACGTCGGCATCCGCGAGCAGGCGCTCAACGTCCCGACGACCGGTCTCCTGGCTCAGGTCGGCGGCCAGACCGAGCTTGTTTCTATTGATACTGAGGTAGTAGGCGCTGCGGCCTTCACCGTCGAATGGAGGTCCCCAGGTCCGCGACTCGTCCCCGGTGCCCGGTCTCTCGACCTTGATGACGTCCGCCCCGAGGTCGCCGAGGAGCATGGTGCAGAGTGGTCCGGCGAGGACTCGCGTCAGGTCCAGAACTTTGACTCCGGAGAGCATTACTGTCGCTTGAGTGTCTTGTTACTAGCAACAAGATGCGCGAATTGCATCGGCAAAGCGCTCCAGGAAGGATCGAGCTCTCAGTACGGTCGAACCTGTCTTGCGTAGCTAACGCAAAATCATATACTTCCGCCGTTCTACGCCCTGGCTGCCGAACTTAGCGTGCCCGACGGCGCGCGACAACGAGTAGCCCTGACCAGCCCGCTCGCTCCTCCGACGCGACAAGTCACTAGCCAATGGCGGAAAAACAGCATCTTCCCTCCCACGCATCACAACCGAGCGAGTCTGCTGATCCGGCGACGCCGCGTCGTGCGCCCGGACATCGGGTGGACGTTCGCGACGTAGTGGCGGAGCTGGCAGAACGAGCGCAGGCGATCAGTCAGGAAGCCGGGACCAAGGTTTCCGCCGCCATGAAAGACGTGATCGGCGCGGCCGCCGGGATCGCCGGGTTTGCCATCGAGAGCGCTCGCGATCTCGTTCAATACATGGTACGCCGCGGACAGATGACTCCCGAGGAAGGCGAACGCCTGATCCGCGAAGCCGAGGCAGCGCACGAAAAGCGGTCGCCGGGTGAAAAAGCAAAGGCGACGGCGAGCAAGCTGGCGGCGGCGGCAAAAGCCGAAGCGGCCGCGCGCTCAGCCGCTGCTCACGCGGCGCCGTACGCGAGGCCGGTCTCCAAGACGCCGCCCGCCCGTCGCCGCGCAGACGAGCATCCCGAAATCGTCCGCCGGATCGAGCGTAGCGCACAAAACGACGACGCTCTCCCCCGTCAGTCCACCGGCCAAGAGTGCGGCGCCGAAACCTGCGCCGGCGGTGAAGGCCAAGACCGCAAAACCGGCAAAGGCCGCCAAACCCGCCAAGGCGACCAAGCCCGCGAAGAAGCGAAAGTAGTAGTCAGCCGAGGAGCGCGAGGCCGGTCCGAAGCAGAAGCACCGCGCCCAGCAACTCCAACATCTCTTTCGGCGACCCGACGAAAAACTCTGCGGACGTCGGCCGCGCGTGGAGCACCGGCTCGACGGCGACGGTCACGGACGAGCGAGCGCGTTCGCGCACCGCGCGCAGCATGTCTTCATCGGTCTCGTCATCGCCGGCGCAGAGGATCGACGCGCCGTGATTCAGCGCGCCAAGACGCGCGGCGAGGTCCATCGCGGCGGTGCCCTTGTTGATGCGAACCGGGGGACGCAGCTCGAGCACTTCCTTGCCGCCGGTGACGTCCAGCTCGAGCTCGCGAGCGATTTTCCGGACACGAAGGCCGAGCTCGGGAAGCGCCTCGTGATCGGCGAGTCGATAGTGCACGCTGAGCGTCCATCGTTTGTTCTCGAGGATCGCTCCCGGGACGCCGCGAACAAGTTGAGCGAGCCGCGCCGCCGCGGCCTGCACCGGATGGGCGAATTGCGCCACGCTCTCCGGAACGGCCGGGTCTTGGCCGGGCGCGGCCAACTCGAGGCCGTGGTTGCCGACGTACCACGCGCTGTCCACGCCGACGAGCCGACGCGCGTCTTCGACCGAGCGGCCGGTGACGATGGCGACGTGAACGCCGCTCGCGCGCGTCAGATCCTCGATCGCCCGCCGCGCCTCCTCGGAGACGACGGCCGCCGCCGGCGTCGCCGCGATCGGCGTGATGGTGCCGTCGACGTCGAGCAACAGCAAGAACGGAGTTCCAATGAGGCGCGCCGCGAGGTCCGTTGGAACGGGCAGCGCGGGGATGGTCATCGTCTAGGCAGGTTCGGGCTGCGGCCAGAGTCCCATGATTTGGGCTGAACGCTCGAGGATCGACTCGAGCCAATCAAAGATGGTCGAGTTGTGAAGCTGGCGTCGCATGCGGTGCATACGGCGCCGCCGCTCCTCGGGGGACATGGAGAGCGCCGCGCGGATGGCCGCGACAAAGCCATCGATGTTGAACGGATTGATCAGAACGGCGCCGTCGATCTCTTCAGCCGAGCCGGTGAAACGGCTCAGCAGCAGCACGCCGCGCTCGTCGAGTTGGCAAGCGACGAACTCCTTGGCGACGAGGTTCATGCCGTCCTGAAGCGAGGAGACGATGCACATGTCGCCGGCGCGATACACCGCGGCGAGAAGATCGGAATCCACGTTCTCGCTGATCAGCACGATCGGCGTCCAGTGCGGGTTGCCGAATCGCGCGTTGATGGACGTCACGGCGTCGACGACGTCGCGCTCCAGCGTGGTGTACGCCGGCACCTCGCTGCGCGAGGGCGTGCAGACGAAGATGAACGTGAACTGCTCGCGCAGCTCGCTCGACTCGGTCCACAGCGTGTCGAGCGCGCGGAGCCGCTCGAGAATCCCCTTCGTGTAGTCGATGCGGTCGACGCACACTCCCAACTGGCGCGTCGGGGCGTGTCGCGTACGCAGCGTCTTGGCGAGCGTGCGGCTCGAGGGCGACGCCGCCATCTTCTCGAAACGCGCGACGTCGATGCTGATCGGAAACGCTCCCACGTGCACGGCGCGGTCGCGAAAATGCACGACCTGGTTCGCGCGGTCGAGCCGCGCCTCGGGCACGAAGCGGGCAACGCTTTCGAAGAAGTTCGCGGCGTAGCGCTCAATCTGGAACTCGATCAGGTCGTTGCCGAGCATTCCGCGCAGCACCGCCTCGTTCGTCCGCGACGGCAAGAGTTGGAGGATGTCAGGCGGCGGAAACGGGATGTGCCAGAACTGGTGGATGAACAACTGCGGCCGCATCGCCCGCAGCAGCGCCGGCACGAGCGAGAAATGGTAGTCCTGAATCCAGACGACGACTTTGCCCGGAGACCGCTCGGCCTCGTCGGCGACGGCGTGCGCGAACCGGAGATTGACGTCGCGGTATCGGTTCCAGTACTCCGCGCGGTACTCGAAGTGCTGGATGAGCATGTGGCACAGAGGCCAGAGCGCGCGGTTCGCGAAGCCGTAGTAGTACCCGTCAACGTCGGCCTCGTCGAGCCACACGCGCCGCAGCGTGTACGACTCCTCGCCGGGCGGAACGGCGAGCCGCCCCATCTCGTCGGCAACTTCCCTGTCGGCCGATCCGGATCCCCAGGCGACCCAGGTGCCGTGCGTCCGGCGCATCGTTGGATCGAGCGCGCTGACCAAACCGCCGGCAGGCTGTTTTACTTCAGGCGTGCCATCGACGCCCTCGACGTGCTCGTACGGCTCACGGTTCGAAACGAGAATGAACTTGCAGTCGCCGAGATAGTTCGTGAAATCGAGCATTAGAGGCGAAACGGTTGCAACACGCATGCCCGTTGCCGACCTCGGCGAACCGGCCCCTCTGGTGTCGCAGGTCACGGAACTGGCGCGCGGCGGCGAGCCGAACGATCATTTGTGCCCGGTGAGCGAAACGATCATCACGCGTGCGCCAACGCGCATCGACTTCGGCGGCGGCTGGACCGACGTCCCCCGTACTCGGACGAAGTCGGGGGCTTCGTGTGCAACGTCGCCATCACCCGCTACGCCACGGCGACGGTCACGCGAACGAGTGCCTCGGACGGCGAGCCGGCAAGTGCGTCGACATCGGCCGGGGATCAGTCGATCGCCCTCGCAGCGGCGCGACGCTTCCGATTGTCGAACGCGCACATCGACGTGGAGAGCGATTTTCCCGCGGGCGCGGGGTTGGGCGGCTCATCGGCCGTGGGCGTCGCGATCGTTGCCGCACTCGCGGCGGCAACAGGCGAGTCGATGGAGCGCAACGCGCTCGCCGAACTCAGCCGATCGATCGAGATCGGTGACCTCGGCGTTCCGGGTGGGCGGCAGGATCATTACGCGGCCGCGTACGGCGGCGCGCTCGGGTTGCGCTTTTCGCGCGATCGCGTCGATGTGCGCGACATTCCGCTCGGCGCAGAGACCCGCGCCGAACTGGAGCGACGCTGCATCGTGATCTACACCGGTCAGAGCCGGATCTCCGGCGAAACGATCGACGCCGTGCTCGGCGCGTACGCTCGCCGCGAGCCGCGCGTCATGACCGCACTCGCGGAAATGCGTGAGATCGCCGAGCGAATGGCCGAGTCGCTGGGATCGGGCGACATCGACGCGCTCGCGGCGCTGGTCGCCGAGCAGTGGATGCACCAGCGTTCGCTTCATCCCGCGATCCCGACGCCGCTGATCGATGAGATAATCGCGCGCGGCACGAACGCCGGCGCCGCGGGCGCGAAGGCGCTCGGCGCGTCGGGCGGAGGTTGCGTGCTGCTCATCGCGCACGACGGGCGGAGCGACGAAGTGCGGAGCGCCATCGCGCCGCTCGGCGAACTGCTGTCTTTCGCGTTGGACGAGGAAGGAGTCCAGCGTTGTCGATAGCACGCGGCGACGCGGCCGCGCTGACGCGCGAGCTCGTGCGCGTCGACTCGCGGAATCCGTCGCTCGTCGCCGGCGGTCCCGGCGAGCACGCCGTGGCGAAAACGCTGGCCGCCGTGCTCGAGGATTGGGGACTGCGCGTCGATCTTCAGCACGCCGCCCCGCAGCGTCCGAACGTCATCGCGCGCGCCGGACGCGCCGGCGGACGGACGCTGATGTTCAACGGACACCTCGACGTCGTCGGCGTAGATGGCATGTCGCACGCGCCGTGGGACGCGTTTCAGCGCGAGGGGCGCATCTATGGACGCGGATCGGCGGACATGAAGGCGGGCGTTGCCGCGATGTGCGCCGCCGCGGTGCGCGCGGCCGACGAGCTCCAAGGACAGGTCGTGATCACTGCCGTCGTGGACGAGGAGTTCGAGAGCATCGGCACGCGCGCGCTCGTCGCGGCGGGCGTGCGCGCCGACGCGGCGATCGTCACCGAGCCGACGGGCCTCGCCATCATGCCCGCGCATCTCGGATTCGTCTGGGCCGACGTCACGACGTTCGGCCGCGCGGCGCACGGCAGCCGCTGGGAGCTCGGCGTCGACGCCATCCGTCACGCCGGGTATTTCCTCACCGAGCTCGATCGCATCGACGCCGAGGATCTGCCGCAGAAGTCGCATCCGCTCTTGGGGCGGCCGTCGGTTCACGCGTCGCTTATCGAAGGCGGAACGGGCATGTCGACGTACCCGGATCGATGCACCATCCGCATCGAACGCCGCACGATCCCCGGCGAGAAGCCCGCCGACGTCGAACGCGAGCTGCGCGAAGCGTGCGCTCGCGTCGTGGAATACCGCCCCGGTTTCCAGGCGGGAGTGCGCGTCACTTTCTCGCAGGAGCCGTCTGACGTCGCGGTGGAGGCTCCGATCGTGCGGGCGCTCTCGCAAGCCATCTGCGACGACGACGACGAGCCGCGCATCGCCGGAATGTCGGCGTGGACCGACGCGGCGATCCTCAACGCGGCGGGCATTCCAGCGATCTGCTTCGGCCCGGGCGACATCGCGCTCGCCCACTCGGCGGAGGAATACGTTCCGGTGTTCGAGATCGAGCGCGCCACGACGATTCTCGCGTCGCTGGCCAAGCGCTGGTGTTCGGCGCGCATCACGTGAGCCAGCTGAGCCACCGGGAGTACGACGTGCTCGAGCGCGCGGTGTCGCGCGGATCGCGCGTCGCCATCACGCGTCCGGGACGGCGAGAACTGGTGCTCATCCCCCTGTCGCTCTCGTTGGACGACGGGCGCGAGATGATCAAGGCGCGCAATCCCACGACCGGCCACGAGTTGACCATCTACCTCGACGAGGTGGAAGGAATCGAGGCCGTGACGTGAGCGGCGAGGAGGGACGGGTGCGGGGGCGTAGCGCGGGGACCAACGATAGGTCGGGAGCCGGGGACCCCGCTCCGCGACCGATCGCGATCTTCGCCGACGAGTCGTGCCTGGGGAACGGGCGAGAGGGGAGTAACCCGGGCGGGGCGGCGGGCGTCATCGAGTATGTGAGCCCTTCGGGGCGGCTCTCGCGCCACGACTACTGGGTGTCGGAGCCGGCTACGACGAACAACCGGATGGCGCTGCGCAGCGCGATCGAGGCGTTGCGCGGGATCTCACGGAAAGGCGCGCGGTTCCGCGTCTCGTTCACGAGCGACTCGCAGTATCTGGTGAAAGGGATGAGCGAGTGGGTGGAGGGCTGGGAGGCGCGCGGCTGGCGCAAGAAGGACGGGCCGATACTCAACCTCGAGCTGTGGCAGGAGCTGGTCGAGGAGGCGCGTCGGCACAAAGTGTCGTGGCATTGGGTGCGCGGCCACGTCGGACATCCGCAGAACGAGTACGCGAACGACCTCGCCGTGCGCGCCGCGAAGGAGCAGTCGTCGTCGGAGGGAATCGTCGCCTCGCATTTCGACGAATGGCTGGCGACGGAACGAGAAAAAGGACGAGTCAAATGAAAAAGGCACTTGTGGCGTTGATCGTCGGGCTGGCAATGGGGTATTCCTGGGGGTACGGCGAGGGGACCGACGGCAAGCCGTCGATCGCCCTTCGGGTACTCGATAAATTCGGCGCGACAAAGCTGAAGAACGCGCAAGCCGCCCAGGACAAGCGCGTCGAAGAAGCCAGCAAGCCATAGCTGTTCTCGCCCCCCGCCCCCCGCACCCCGCACCCTTGTATGGACAACCTCGATCGGATGTACCGTCATCTGGTGAGGGTCATACGCTCGCGGTTCCCACAACATCTCGCCCAGCCGTTCTCCGTCGCCGATCTCAACCAGACGCTCCTTCCGTATCGTCTGCACCGGCGCGAGCTCGGCCTCGACACGAACGACGACTATGAGATCACGCTTACCGAGCTCGTCTCCGGTTCGCGCGACTATCTGATCGTCGACGACAAGCTGCGAGATACGCTTGGAGCGGCGCTGGCGGAGGTGAATCCGGATCCGTCGGCGTTCAAGCAGTTCGCGCAGTCGATGGTCGCGCTTTCCCCGAGCGCGCTGCGGAGTCTGGACATCGGACTGGATGAAAGCGCGAACCCGGCGCGTTCCACGCCGCCGGCCGAACCGCGCACGGTGTCGGCCCCCCCGGCTCCTCATCCCCCGGCCGCGCCGCGTGCGGCGGCGTCAACGGAGCGCCCGAGACAACGACCGGCTGCTCCGCCGGCGGCCCCGCCGCCTCCGCCCCCACCGTCACTGCCGCCTCGGGCGTCGGCCGCGGCGGCCTCCGCAACGCCGAGACTGACTCCGGCGGCGATGCCCACCCCGACGACGACAACAAAAACGAGCGGCGGTGTACGAGTCGTAGTTCCCCAGGCAGGCGATCGGTGTCGTTCGTGCAGTGAACCGCTTCCCACCGGTCGTCCGATTACGTTCTGTCCACACTGCGGTCAGAACGTCACGACCCTGAACTGTCCGGCATGCGGCTCGGAGCTGGAGTTGGGATGGAAGTTCTGTCCTTCATGCGGGCGACCCGCCGCGGCGAAGTAGGATCGCCGCCGACCCCGCGCCTCGCGCGCGTGCGGGCCGCTCGGCGTATCGCGTTGCTGCTCGTCGCCACGGCCTGCATGACGCCCGCCGGGCGATCGGAGGGTGCGCGTCGTGTCGCGCCGGGAGCGAGGAATCGCCCGGCATCCCGACAACAGCAAACCGCGCAGCAGCACGGATGGCGCGTGACAACGGCCGAGCAGGTCGACCTGTGGTTGCACGGCTTCGCGATGCTCACCAGCGACACGGGGCGCGTGCCCTTCTTCGCGCGCGGCTACAAGCAGCAGGTTTCCGCGCTCAAGCAACAGCGCAACGTGTACTCGCTGCTCGACGCGAACCGACAGGAGCTCTCGGCGCGATTCGCGACGAATCCCGCGCTCGCCAACGCGCAGTTCCTGGCGATGTACTTCACGTCGTTCCCCGAGATCGTGAGCGCGACGGACTATTTCATTCGATCGGGCGGCAATCCGCGCGCGGCCGCTGATCCCAACATTCAGCAGCAGATCGCTCTGTTGGCGGCGAACTTTCGCACGGAGCCCGATCGCAAGTGGCTCCGCCTCTTCGTGCAGAGCCTGGATGACGAGGACAAGAAGTTCTACCACGACTACTGGACGAGCGAGCAGCAGACGAGAGGCGCCGCGTTCGCGCAGGCCGTGCAACAGTGGAACAACACCTGGTACCCGAAACTGTCGCGCTTTCTGAACAACACGCAGCAGGCGTCGGGCGAAGTGTTCCTGTCGCTCCCGCTCGGCGGTGAGGGGCGCACGGTCAACAACGGGAAGCAGTCGAACATCGTCGCCGTCGAATTTCCGAAGACTGTGGACGCGGCGCCGGACGTCCTATTCGCCTTCGCGCACGAAGCGGTGGCCAACGTCGTGGACGGCGTGATTCGCGACAACACGACTCCCGCCGAGCAGCGCTCGGGCGCCACGTCCGGCTACGTCGGCAACGGTGCCGTACGCGGCGGTGCCCTCCTGCTGCAGCGCGTCGCTCCCGAGCTGGTCCCGGCGTACATGCGCTACTATCTGGGCACCGCGGGTCTGGCGGGCATCGCCGGCGACCCGGCGACGACGTTCGCGAACACCTTCCCGCTCCCACAGGCGATCCTCGACGCGATCGGCCGCCAGATCGACGTCGTCCTCGGCGGCATCTGAGCGACGGTCCGCCCGCTGAAACTGGCGGGCGCGGCGGGCGGTAGAGGTATTTCATCGCTCAGACCGGACGGTAACTTTCGGTATGGCCGACGTACCGGCACCCCGACCTTCTCCCCGCATCGACCGCGGCGCGCTCGAGCGCGTGCTGGCGCGCGCCGCCGAGCTTCAAGGGAAATCGGCTGACGCCGATCCGAGCGAAGAGTTCTCGGAGGAGCAGCTGATCGATCTCGGAAAGGAAGTGGGCCTCTCGGCGCAGAACCTCCGACAAGCGCTCGCCGAGGAACGGACGCGGTCGGTGCTTCCCGAAGACGAGAACGGCGTCTTCGCGCGACTCATCGGCTCGACGCGGGTCGCGGCGGGCCGCACTGTCGACGGCAAGCCGGACGACGTGCTTAGCGCGATCGACGCCTGGATGCAGCGGCAGGAGCTGCTCATCGTCAAGCGGAATCACGGCGACCGAATCGTCTGGGAGCCGCGCCGCGACTTCTTCGTCGGGTTGAAGCGCGCGCTCAAGGCCGGCGGCCGCGACTACGCGTTGTCTCGCGCGTTCGAGGTCGCGGCCACGGCGATTCCTGTCGACGACACGAGGACGCACGTCGCGCTGGACGCGGACTTTCGCTCGCATCGTTCGCTGGCGGCGGGGCAGATCGGCGCGAGCTCATTCTTCGGCGCGGCAACGACGGTGTCGCTCCTCGCGATGCACGTCTTTCCGCCGATCGCGCTCGTGCCCATTGTGGCGCTGCCGATCGTCGGCGTGGCCAGTGCGCGCGCCGCGCACAACAGGATCCTGCCCCGAGCGCAGCTCGCGCTCGAGCAGCTTCTCGATCGACTCGAGCGCGGGGACGTTTCTCGGCGCGGCGGCGCGGACGCCCTCTTGGGTGCGATCGTCGCGGCGGCGAGCGGGATTCCGACGCGAAGGTTCTGACGTCCACGCCGGAAGGTTTTCGCGGCGTCTTCCGAAGCGACGACGACGCGCGTGGCGTCTACGCCGAGGCGGCCGGCATCGCCCGCAGCGTTCCGACGGCCGTCGCGGTTCCGCGGGATGTCGACGACCTCTCACTCCTCGTGAAGTGGGCTCGAGCGCGCGCGCTGCCGTTGATCGCGCGAGGTTCGGGCAGCAGCATGCCGGGCGGCGCGATCGGTGAGGGGATCATCGTGGATCTCAGCCGATGGCGCGATTGGCGCGAGGTGTCGGAGATCGACGTCGGATCGCAAACCGTGAGCGTCGAACCGGGTGTCTTGCGCGCCGAGGTAGATGCGGCCGCGCGAAGACATGGCCTTCGCTTTCCGGTCGATCCATCGAGTGGAGCGTTCTGCACGATCGGCGGCATGACGGCGACGAACGCGGCCGGGCCGCATTCGATGCACTTCGGATCGATGCGGGCGTGGGTGCGCGCGGTCGACTGCGTGTTCGACGACGGTTCGCGTGCCGAGGTCCGGCGTGGTGCGCCATGGCCGCGCGGTGTTCCGGCGATCGAGCGTTTCGCATTGATTGCCGGAGATCTCACCGCCGCCGAACGAGCCGCGCCGTCGATTCACGCCGGCGTCTCGAAGGACTCGTCGGGATACGGCATCGCGAAATTCGCGCAAAGCGGAGATCTGGTGGATCTGCTCGTCGGCAGCGAAGGGACGCTCGCCTTCTTCGCGCGCATCGAGCTGTCGCTCACGCCGGTGGCCGGCGCGACGAGCAGCGTGTTCGGCGCGTTCTCGACGCTCGACGACGCGGTGGCGGCCGCCGTGCGCGCGCGCGACGCGGGCGCCGTCGCGTGCGAGTTGCTCGACCGGACATTCCTCGAAGTGGTGGCGACGGGAGGCGGAATCGGTTCGAACGGTGTTCCGTCCGGCGCCGAAGCCGCCCTCTTGGCGGAAGTCGAAGGAACGAATGCCGAAACGGCGGGTCGGGCGGCGCGGCAAGTCGAGCAACTGTTTCGCGAATCGCACGCGACCGTCGTTCGCGTCGCGCTCGATCAGCCGACCGAGACCGAGCTGTGGGAGTTGCGCCACGCCGCGAGTCCGATTCTGTCGCGCCTCGACCCGAACCTGAAGTCGATGCAGTTCATCGAAGACTGCGCCGTCCCGGCGAGCGCTCTGCCCGCGTACGTGCGAGGCGTTCGGCGAATTCTGGCGGACAACGACACGCGCGGGGTCATCTTCGGTCACGCAGGCGACGCGCACGTCCACGTGAATCCGCTCGTCGACGTGCGCCGACCGGACTGGCGTGAGCGAGTCTCGCGAATTCTCGACGCGGTGACCGACCTGGTGGCTTCACTCGGCGGAACGCTGACCGGTGAGCACGGCGACGGCCGGCTGCGCACGCCGTTGCTGCCGCGGGTGTGGAGCGCGGACGCGCTTCGGCGCTTCGGCGAGGTGAAGCGCGCGTTCGATCCGGCCGGCATCCTGAATCCCGGTGTGAAGGTGCCGCTCGCCGGAGAATCGCCGCTCGGCGACGTGAAGTACGATCCGACTCTCGCGCCGCTGACGACGCGAGCGAGAGCGGCGCTCGAGACGGTCGAGGCGCGTCGCGGCTACGCGCGATCGCGCCTCGAACTTCTGGACGACGCGTAGCGCGTCGGCGCATCCGGCTTGTTTCGAGCGGCGCGATCCCGTTGATTTCGCGCTCATCATGCCGACCCGTTACTACGCCGAACCCGTCGTCACCATTCTCGCCCGTCCGGCGTTCACGACGCCGGATCACCTGCCGGTCAATTGGATCGGCGAGAGCACCGACGGCGAGCAACTCGCCGAGTTCGCCGGCCGTCTCTGTTACATGAGCCAGCACAACCCGGCCAAGCGAGAGACGCGCGAGTACCTCGAGAACATCAAGAAGCAGGGGCACGGGAGCGTACTGGAGCACGCCAACTACTCGATCCTTCTCGAGGGCGTGAGCCGTTCGCTGACCCACGAGTTGGTGCGTCATCGGGCCGGATTCGCCTACTCGCAGCTCTCGCAGCGCTACGTGGACGAGTCGGAGGCGAATTTCGTCGTTCCGCCGGCGATCATCGGCGATCCGGCGCTCGAGACGACGTGGCGCGAGCAGATGGAAACGGCGCAAAAGCGCTATGTGGAGCTCGTCGCGCAGCTGATGGAGCGGTACGGATGGGTCGCCGACAAGGTGCATCGCCGCAAGATGGCGCGGGAAGCGGCGCGGTCCGTTCTGCCCAACGCGACGGAGACCAAGATCGTCGTCACGGGAAACGCGCGCGCGTGGCGGACGATGCTCGAGCTACGGTCGAGCGAAGGCGCCGAGCTGGAGATCCGTCGGTGCGCGGTCATGCTACTGCGATTGCTGCGCACGGAAGCGCCGGGATTCTTCTCCGATTTCGAGATCTACGTCGCCGACGATCGACGAGAGGCGGCGCGCATCGGGTATCACAAGGTCTGATCTCGAAAGAAAAACATTGCGCGAAAAAAAATGTGTTCGTATTTTCACTGACGAGGAATTGTCGGCATTCGTTTTGCGCCCTCGCGTCGGTGAATGAACTGATCACACGACGCACTTCTCGCCGGTCGAGAGTCTGGTAGCGGGACGCCAGAGGACGACAACCAGGGACGGGATGACGCGCATCGGGTTCGCGTACAACCAAAAACCTGAGCAGTCAATCGTAGGAGGAAGGATCGCCGGCGCGGCTCGCCACGAGTCGCGTTCGGGCGACGACCCTCCCAGTCCCATTTCGGCGCACGATGACGTCTATGCGGAATGGGACTCCGCAGAGACCATCGACGCCGTCGCCACCGCACTCTCGCCATTCGGCGACGTGATCCGCATCGAGGCGAACGAAGACCTTCCTATCCGCCTCCGCACCGAACGCCCGGACATCGTCTTCAACATCGCCGAGGGACTCTACGGTCCCAACCGCGAAGCGCACGTCCCGGCGATCTGCGAGTTCTACGGCATCCCCTACTCCGGCAGCGATCCGTTCACGCTTTCGCTCTGTTTGCACAAGGCGCGGACCAAGGACGTCCTCCGCGCGCACGGCGTCCCGACCGCGGCGTTCGCGCTCATCGAGTCCGAGACCGACCTCGTGTCGCTGCTGGCGAATGATTCGCCTCTGGCCCCCCGCCCGACCACCGAGGCGCCGCTCTTCCTCAAGCCGGTGCAAGAGGGATCGTCCAAGGGAATCACCGAGCGGAATCTGGTCCGGTCGCGCGCCGAGCTCGAAGCGACGGCGCGCTTCCTCCTCGCCACCTACGACCAACCGGTCATCGCCGAGTCCTTCCTTCCCGGCGCCGAGTTCACGTGCGGCGTCCTCGGCAACGGCCGGTCGGCGCGCGTGCTGCCGCTTGTCGGGATGAACTTCGCGTCTCTCCCTGAGGGGGCGCTTCCTATCTATGGATACGAAGCCAAGTGGGTGTGGGATCGCCCGGACCGCCCGCTCGACATGTTCGAGTGTCCGGCCCGCGTCGATCGGGCCGTTCAGCGCGCCATCGAAGACGTCGTGCTGCGCGCGTACCGTCTTCTCGGCTGCCGCGACTGGTCGCGCATCGACGTGCGGCTCGACGAACACGGAATCCCGAACATCGTCGAGGTGAATCCGCTCCCCGGCATCCTCCCCAACCCCGCCGACAACTCGTGCCTGCCCAAGGCGGCGCGCGCGGCGGGGTTGAGCTACGACGCGCTCATTCAGAGCGCGCTCGTCGCCGCGGCGGGCCGGACTGGCGTCCACCTCGACGCGCCGGCGCCCGTCCGGACGCCGGCGCGGACCGCAACCATGGTCGCATGAAAGTCGCCCTCCTCCTCGATGGTGCGTCGGCGTATGCGGCCAACCCCGACCGTCTTATCATCGGCACCGCTGAGGACATCGAGCGATCGCTCCTCGCCGAGGGAAATACCGTCACCTGGATCCCCGTCTACCAGGACGGCAAGTGGATCGACAAGGTGCGCCGCGGCAAGTTCGACCTCGCCTTCAATATGTGCGAGGGCATCGACGGGATCGCGACGCTGGAGTCGTCCGTCATCTCGGTGCTCGAATTGTTCAAGGTCCCGTTCACCGGAGCCTCGAGCTACACGACCGCGATCTGTCTCCGGAAGCCGGTCATCAACGCGATTCTGGAGAAGGCCGGGCTGCCGATCCCCAGATTCGCGACGATCCAGCGCGGCGATCCCCTCGTGAGCGTGGGGTTCCCGGCCATCGTGAAGCCGGCGGCGGAAGACGCGTCGCTCGGCGTCGAGCAGCGGTCGGTGGTGCGCAACACCCGGCAGCTCGCCGAACGCGTCGAAGCGATGCTCGAGCTGTGGAGCGAAGTGATCGTCCAGCGCTACGTCGACGGCCGCGAAGTGAACGTCGGCATCCTCGGCGACACGGTGCTCCCGATCTCCGAGATCGACTTCCGGAAAACGCCGGCGGGCCGCTGGCGCATCGTCACGTACAAATCGAAGTGGGTCACGGGCAGCGAGGACGATCTGGCGGCGATCCCCCGCTGCCCCGCGAAGCTGCCGGCGAAGGTGGCGAACGAGATTCGTCGCGTGGCCGGCGCGGCCTGGAAGATCGTGGGCGGGTTCGGCTACGGCCGCGTCGACATGCGCATCGACCAGGACGGCCGGCCGTGGATCCTCGAGGTGAACGCGAACCCCGACATCATGCACAACGCCGGGTTCGCGACGATGGCGCAGGTCGCCGGCGTGGAATATCCGGCGCTCATTCGCAGCATCTGCGAGCTGGGGCTGGACCGCGCGCGCGCAAAGATCCCGCAGGAGAATTGGGCGCTGGTCAACCAGTTGTCGGGCCTCGAGCCGGAACCGAGCGAGCTCGATCTGTTCGGCGACGTCGGCTCCGCTTTTTCGGCTACTCCGGCGACCGAGCCTACTTGAAGATGCCCGTGAGACTCGGCGCCCTTCAACGCGGGCATCGCAATCGTATTCGTGAGATTCTCGACGCGACGACGGTTTTTCGAGAAGAAGAGGTCGCGGTGGCACTCGAGTTGTTCGACGAAACGTTCGCCGTCGGTCCGGCGCGCGCGCCGTACGATCCGGGCGACGGCGTCGCCGATTATGAATTCGTCGGCTCGTTCGCGACGGACGGAGACCTCGTCGGATACGTGTGCTATGGATCGACGCCGGGAACTGATCGCACGTACGACCTCTATTGGATCGCGATGCACCCTGATTTTCAGGGAAGCGGCGGCGGATCTCAGTTACTTGATGAAGTGGAACGCCGTCTACGTCAACGGGAAGCGCGGTTGCTGGTCGTCGAGACGTCGTCGCGTGACGACTACGCGCCCACCCGCCGTTTTTACGAGGCGCGCGGTTATGCTGCCGCGGCGGAAATCGCCGACTACTACGCACCCGGCGATTCTCGCGTGATCTACACGAAGCGTCTCACCCGGCCGCACCACGAAGGGGCAGTGCACTTTCACGACCGAGCCTTGGAGTCGTCCCGCAATGAGTGACTGGCAAAAAGTTCTTCACGCAGGCGTGGATTCGCTCGACGCACTCGCCGAGCGATTCGGCACCGACGTCATCGACGTCGACGCCCTCAAGCCCGCCTTCGACAACTTCCAGATGCGGATCACGCCGAACTCGCTGGCGTCGATCCAGGAAGTCGGCGACGCGATGTGGCAGCAGTACGTGCCCACGGTCCAGGAGCTCGACGTCGTGGACGGCGTGATCGACTCGCTGGATGAAGACGGCGACTCGCCGGTCCCGAACATCACGCACCGATATCCGGACCGCGTGTTGTTCCTGGTGAGCCCGGTCTGCGCGATCGTACTGCCGGTTCTGCACGCGGCGGCGCAAGGTCGGCGATCCGGAGAAGATCCCGCTCAACCAGTACGAGTCGGCCTTCGAGTACATCCGCCAACACCCCGAGATCCGCGACGTGATCATGTCGGGCGGCGACCCGATGATGTTGTCCGATCGGCGGCTCGAATACCTGTTCCAGAAGCTGCGCGAGATCCCGCACGTCGAGATCATCCGCATCGGCAGCCGGATCACGTCGCACCTGCCGCAGCGCATCACGCCCGAGTTCTGCGAGATGGTCAAGAAGTACCATCCCGTGTACATGAACACGCACTTCAACCATCCGGCCGAGCTGACGCCCGAGACGATCGCTGCGCTCGCCCGGTTGGCCGACGCCGGCGTCCCGCTCGGCTGTCAGACCGTGCTGCTCCGCGGCGTGAACGACGACCCGGAGATCATGAAGGAGCTGATGCAGAAGCTGCTCAAGGCGCGGGTCCGGCCCTACTACATCTATATGGCCGACCAGGTGGCGGGCGGCGAGCACTTCCGCACGACCGTCGAGAAGGGTCTCGAGATCGTGAAGGCGCTGCGCGGATGGACGTCGGGGCTCGCCGTGCCGCACTTCGTGATCGACGCGCCGGGCGGCGGCGGCAAGGTGCCGCTCCTGCCGGAGTACGTCGAAGAGATCAACGACGACGAAGTCATTTTCCGGAACTATGCCGGCGAGCGGTACGTCTACAAGCAGCCGCGCCAGCCGGCGATCGCGGCCTCGGCCTGCGGCGACGCGGCGGCGGCGCAGTCGGACATCGTCTCGATCGCGGCCGGAACGAAGAAGCGGAAGCACGCGGTCAAACGGGTCGGCAAGATCGCGAGAAAGCGGAAGACAGGAACCTGAGCATGTGAGAGTGACAAATCGGGCCGGCGATCGCCGGCCCGATTTTCGTTTGTCGCCCGCGCGCTCTTAACACCGGTCGGCGGATCGGTCGACGCGTTCACCTGAGTCCGAATGCCGGCGAGGCGATCGGACTCGCGTGTCACCGCACCCCGAACGCCGGCCACTCGACCGTGACGGACAGACGCGACGACCCCGAACAACGGTTGCCGAACGGGAAGACGGGTCCCCCTGAGCGCGAACAACCGCCGAGTTGACCGTGTAGCCGTTTCGTCGATCCCGAACAGCGGATGGGGAATCGTCCCCGGCGACCGAGTGACTCCGAACCCTCGGCCGGGCATCGGCCGACGGGACGTGATGACCCCGAACGCCGATTTGTGCGTCGAGCGCCGCTCACCTGGCGATTCCGAACCGGAGATGGGTGACCAGCCCGAGCTGCATGGCCACTCCGAACGTCGGACGAGCCACCGTTCTCGCGGGCCATTCGACTCCGAACGCCGGACGATTCGTTTTCCGGCAGTACCATCCCGGTCCGAACGACGGACGCGTGACCCGACTCGACCAATGACGAAATCGCCTCGCTTGTCACCGAACTCCGAACGCAGATCTCCGCACCGCGAACGCGGATTGCACGATAACACCCTCGACCGCGCCGGCACGAGAGGCCTGCCCAGACCAGCTACGGCACGAGGACGAGGTGGTGGTACGGCGGCGGCGGTGATCCGCGTGGCGGAGATGCGACGCCGGTCGCCGAGAGTTGACGCGTGGCACGCGCGTCGCGCGTCACGGCGGCGACAGCCGTTTGTCGCTCGGGAGCGGGCCCAGAGCGTCGAATGTGTCGTCGCGGTCGCCGTCGGACGCCGGGATGCTGTTGCTCGCCGAAAGCGCTCCGGCGCCATTGGCGATGTCTGTTCGATCGTCGACTCTCGGCGCGGCGTTCCCATAGCTATCGGTGACCCTGCGCGAGCCGGCGGACAGCCGAGCCGGTCGACTGACTGCGGCGACGTGAGATTCGCCTCCGGCCGACCAGCGCGAGCTGAGTCGGGTGGTCGGCCGTGGTCGTTGCGGAGAAACCGATCGGCCGCTCGATGTCGAGTACGGACGCTGCCGCGGAGTTCGGGCAGCGACGCGACCGAGCGAAAGGAAACGGGCCGGCGATCGCCGGCCCGTCTTGGCTTCGGCCGCAGCGCGTGACGTGGGCGTGACGGGACGACGATCGCGCCTACGCCGCGACCGCCGCGGGCGCCGGTCCCGGCATCCACGAGTCGCTTCGTCGCGGGCTCGACCCGCAGGTTCAGTCCTTCGAGTGTTCGCGCGCCAAGCAGAATCAGATCTCGCGACTCGCCGAAGACCACCTCATCAGCCGTCTCGGTTCCCGACGCGTGCACGATCACATACCCAGTCGACCGCTCGAGCACCGTGCCGTCGGCCTGGCGAAACCGCCAGACCTTCTTCCGCTCGACTCCAAGGCTGTCGAGAACCGCGCCGGGTATCCACGAGAGCTCGGCGCCGGTGTCGACGAGGACATCACTCAGCGAAACGCGGCGACCTGGCTCCGTCGCGCTCTCCACCTCGATGGATACTCGGAAGGTCCCCATTTCCGCGCTCACGATACCTCCCTCTGAACGAGAACGTACCATCAGAATCGCGCCCTATTCGCCGTTTTTCTGCGAACGCGAACGGGGCGCCACTGAGGCCGCCCCGTTCGCTTCGCCGTCATCGGTCCACCGGTCCACCGGTCAATGCGCTGTCGCCAACTCCTCGTCTTTCTCCTTCGCCGACTCCTCGATGATCTTCTGCTGCGTCTCGTGCGGCGCTTCCTCGTAGCCCTTGAACCGCCGCTTGAACGACGCGCGACCCTGCGTCATCGACGACAACGCACTCGAGTACCCGTGTAGCTCCGCTTGCGGCAGGACGGCGCGAATCCTCGTGCCGGCGTCCCCTGGCTCCGTACCGAGAATGTGCCCGCGCCGCGACGACAAGTCGCCGAGCACGTCGCCCATGTAGTCGTCGGGCGTCTCGATCTCCAACTCGTCGAGCGGCTCGAGCAGCGTCGGCTTGCACTTCACCGCCACGGACTTGAACGCCTGGATGCCCGCCATCTTGAACGACATTTCGTTCGAGTCCACGGTGTGGTACGAGCCGTCGAACACCTCGACCTGGAAGTCGACCAGCGGGTATCCGGCGAGGATGCCGCGCACGGCCGCTTCCTGAATTCCCCGGTCCACGGCCGGGATATACTGCCGCGGAATCGAGCCGCCGACGATCTCGTCGACGAACTGATACCCGCTGCCGCGCGGGAGCGGCGCGAATCTCACCCAGCAGTCGCCGAACTGACCGCGACCGCCGGACTGCTTCTTGTGCCGGCCCTGTCCCTCGGCCTTAGCCTTGATCGTCTCGCGATACGCGATGCGCGGCTTCGACAGCTCGGCCGTCACGCCGAATTTTCGCTTGAGCTTCGACATCCCGACCTCGAGATGCCGCTCGCCGAGTCCCGACACGATCGTCTCGTGCGTCTCGGCGTTGTAGTGCACCTCGAACGTCGGGTCTTCGTCGTGCAGCCGATGCACGCCGGCTTGGAGCTTTTCTTCGTCGGCACGATTCGCCGCGTGCACGGCCATCTGAATGGCGCCGTCTGGGAACGCGATGAGCGGCAGCCGCACCGGATGCTGCCGCGTCGACAGCGTGTCGTTTGTGTGCGTGTTCCGCAGCTTGGCGACGCAGCCGATGTCGCCGGCGTGGAGCGCCTGGATCTCGATACGATCCTTTCCCTGCGCGACCGACAAGTGGTTCAGCTTCTCGCTGCCGCTTCTTGTCGCGTTGTACAGCTCGTCGCCGTTGTTTATCACGCCGGAGAAGAGACGGAAGAACGTCACGTCGCCGACGTGCGGCTCGGACATCGTCTTGAACACGTGCGCGACGGGCGTCAGAGTGTCGGTCGCGTGGATCTCGACCGTCGCGTCGCCCTCGGCCCCCTTGAACGCGTGCAGCTCTTCCATCTCGAACGCGTTGGGCATCAGCTCGACGATCGTCGAGAGGATCGCCTGCATTCCGTAGTTCAATTCGTTGGAGACGACGAAGAGCGGGAAGAGCTCCATCCGCTTCATCGCTTCCTTCATCGCGGCGATCGCTTCGTCGCGCGAGATCTCGGCGCCCTCGAGGTAGTGCTCGAGCAGCGTGTCGTCGGTGGCGGAGATCGATTCGATCAGCTCGGCGTAGTAGCGATCGAAGAGCTCCTTGGATTCCTCGGGGATCTCGGTCTCTTCGTACTCGCCGCTCTTGACGCCCTTCTTGTACTGGTGCGCTTTCTTGGTGAAGAGGTTCACGACGCCGTGGAAGCTGTGCGCCTGGCCGACGGGCACCTCGACGGGAATGACCTTGTTCGAGAGGCGCGTCTTGATCTGCTGATAGATGCGGTCGAAGTCCGCGTGCTCCTTGTCCATCATGGACACAACGAAAAGCACCGGATCGCGACGTGCTACCGCTTCCCGAAACATCTTTTCGGTACCGACTTCGACGCCGGACGTCGCCGAGACCACGACGAGGGCGCCGTCCGCGGCGGCGAGGCCGGCGATCGCATCGCCCTGGAAGTCGAGATATCCTGGCGTGTCGATCAGGTTGATCTTGTTGTCCTGCCACTCGGCGAACGCCGGACCCAGGTTGATCGAGTAGCCACGCTCGATCTCTTCCGCGGCGTGATCGGTGAGGGCGGTGCCGTCCTTCACCGATCCGTGCCGTTTCGAGCTGCCTGACACGAAGGCGAGCGCATCGACCAGACTGGTCTTGCCGCTCGCCCCGTGTCCCACCACCGCGATGTTGCGGATCTCCGACCCTTTGTATTCCCTCATACGCGTCGAGTCTCCCGCCCACCGCCGTGCGGTGGGCTACAACAATGTTCCGATGCGCGGGGCCTGCTCGAGCCACGCTCGCAGGGCGTCGTCGCTGACCGAGTCGTCGAGCGTCGGGAGCTCCACCACGATTGCCCGGGCTGCCCGTCGCGTTTCGGTGGCGCAGTTGAAGACGAGGACGTCGCCGCTCGCGGCAGCGCTCCATAGTCTTCCAACCGCGTCGGCGAACACGCGGACGGTGGTGCTCTGGCGCTGGGCGGGGGCGGTGCTCTTGGCGGACAGCTTGGTCATTGCGTGACGGACCTGTTTCCGGGAGACTGCTTCCGGGAGACCGGGCGCGTCAAGGGGCTGTCCGCTGCGGCGCTCTCAACTGTCAATTTTTGACCTGCCGAGGTGGGCAGGAGCCGCCGAAATTGAGCGGACACGCCCCTTCATCCGGATACCCCGAAATGCGGCAATCGATCGGCCTCGTGGCCCTCGTGGTCAGGGACTACGACGACGCGCTCGCCTTCTATGTAGGAGTGCTCGGCTTTTCCGTTGTCGAGGATCGGCCGGTGCCCGAGCAGAAGAAGCGCTGGGTCGTCGTAGCGCCCCGCGGGGCGGCCGAGTCGCAGCTCTTGTTGGCGCGTGCGGTCGGCCCGGAGCAATCGTCGCGAATCGGCAACCAGACGGGAGGGCGGGTTTTCCTGTTCCTGCGGACTGACGATTTCTGGCGCGACTACAACGCGTACGTCGCCAAGGGCGTCGTGTTCGTGAGAGCGCCGAAGGAAGAGCCATACGGAACGGTGGCCGTTTTCCGGGATCTATACGGCAACTTGTGGGACTTGGTTCAGATGAAAGCGGTGGAGAAATCGGACGTCTGATGTCGGACGTCGGACATCAGATTTCTCCGCCGCGGTTCGGCGTTCCCCCTGAACGCGAAACGGGGGCGGCCCGGTTGGGCCGCCCCCGCTTCATTCTGACAAGGTAGGGTTCTTGTCTCAGTCTCCTTCGGTGTCGAACGCCAGTGCGTCTGCCAATCTGAGTCGCTCGACCATCGACTCGAGCGGGGTGAACACCGGTCCTGTGATTCCGACGATCGGTCCGATCGAAATACTGATCGCCCGTCGGGCTCCTTCCGGCCAATCCGGCATCGACAACCCCGCCACCAACCGCCGGATCAACTGACCGCACTCAGCCAACAACTGCCTTGCTGTCGAGTGGAGCGTCTCCAATGGAATCTCGAGATCGCTCGTCACGAGTCTCCCCGAAGGGTCCCTCCATGCCGCATCTCCCACTGCTCCCCGCTCAGGCCACACGCCGAGATGGCGGACTGCGTCGGCCTGTCCATCGCTCGTTCGGTGCGACTCGACTGCTGCCGCTAGAGCCAGCGCAAGCGACTCCGGGCTTGGTTCTCCGTACAGCGTCACGATGTCCCGCGACGGCCGCTCTGACGAATGCAACGGCGACGGAACGGAGTTCACGTGCGCCAATACCGGCGAGTGATCGGGGTTCTCCTCGAGCATTACGAGGATGTCCATTTCCCCCTCCTGGTATTGGTACTTCGGATGCTGCGGGTCTGCCCCGCTCTCCTCCGCTTCGACTGCTCCCACCTTCCCGACGCCTCGACGTGCCGATGTGTTTCAAACGAGTCGATCGGGCCGTTCAATGAAATCGAACCCGATTCACGATCTGATGTTCCTTCTACAACTGTCGCGTACCACGCCCGGTCACATTCGCGTTTCGCCCTGCGACGAATCGTGCATTGCGCGCGAATCCACCGCGTTTTGCGCGACGGCAACTCGAATTCCAACGACCAACGACACCGCGATCACGACAGCCAGCACCATCCGATCGCCCAGCGGCACAACCGACGCGAGACCACTTCCCGTCACGCGGGCGGTGATCCACGACAATGCGAACTGGAGACAGCCTATCGCGATGCCGGCGGTCGCCAGGCGCCAACCTCGTGTGACCAGGGCCACAAACGCGATCGCCCACACGAAGCTCAGCACGACATGGGTCACGAAACCGACTACGACGAGCGACGTCGTCCCACTCGAAATAGTCGTATGAGCAAGCGTCGCGCCGATTGCGGCGAACGGAAGTCGAACGCTTCCAAGCCGCCGCCCCATGGCGATGAGGGCGCCGGTAGACGCCGAGGCGGCGAGACCGCCCGCCACGATCGTCGGTGCAACGACACGGCGGGATGCTGGGGCTCGCATCGTCAGAGGCGCGGTCACGCACCCAAAGCAAGCGGGCCCCCCTCATCGACTCAAGTGCCGCGCGGCAGCGCTTGCTCGCCTCCGCTCGGACGCGGATCTTGAGTCCACGATGCCGGACTCGGCTCAGCACCAATCGATTCTCATCATCGAGGACAACTCGCGGCTGGTCGCCATGCTCGACCGCGCCCTTCGCGAGCAGGGGTACCTCGTCCGCTCGGCGCGCGACGGGGACGCGGGTCTGGTCAGCGCGCTCGAGAACGCGGCCGATCTGATCATCCTCGACGTCGGCCTGCCGCGGCGGAACGGCTTCGACGTCGTGAAGGAGTTGCGCCGCAACGGCATTCGGACGCCGATGCTCATGCTCACCGCCAGGCGCGAGGTCGCCGATCGCGTGACGGGCCTCGAGGCGGGCGCCGACGACTACCTCGTCAAACCGTTCGACGTGGACGAGCTGATCGCCCGCGTGCGCGCGCTCCTCCGCCGCGCCGCGGCGCCGGAACGCGCTCCCACGCCTGCGCGTCGGCGACGTCATGCTCGACCCGGTCACGCGCACGGCCGAACGCGGCGCGCGGCCGCTCGCCCTCACGCAGCGAGAGTTCGAGCTGCTCGAGTGCTTCATGCGGCACCCCAATCAGCCGCTCGGGCGCAACGCGATCGCGCGATACGTGTGGCACGAAACCGTCGAGGGCGGCGACAGCAACATCGTCGACGTCTACGTCGCCTATCTCCGCAAGAAGCTCGACGCCGAAGGCGAGGAACCGATGCTTCACACGCTGCGCGGGGTCGGCTACATGCTCCGCGCCCCGGAGAGCCACCACTGACGCTGCCGGAAACGAGACGGCCCCGGCGTTTCGAGCCGGGGCCGTCGCGCGTTGGTCGCTCGTCTAGTGACCGCCGCCGCCACCATCGATATTGGGGCCGCCGTCGTCGACACAGTCCGGATCGTCAGGCGACGGATCGCAGGGAAGGCCGGTGTACACGTTGTAGCCGCTGAAGTGCTTGATGCGCCGCCACACGATGCCGGTGTTCAGGTTCACGTGAGTGACCAGGCTGGCATCGGAACCGGCATCCGTCTGCGCGCTCGCGTCGAGACGCGGGCGGTAGTAGATGCCGAGATAGTGCAGCGCGGACGGGTTCGCCGCGAAATAGTCCGCGTGCGACGTGATCGCGTTCGCGTAGACGCTCGTCGCGATGAGAACTTTCGTATTGGGATTGAATCGCAGCGCCGGCGAGAAATCGATCGTGAATCCGGAGGCCGTGAATCCATAGGTTGCCGTGATCGTGACGGACTGCCCGTCGGCCAGCGTCGAACACGGATCGTTCCACGTTCCGGGGCCGTACGTGCTCGTCGCCGGATCGCAGATCGAATTCGCGGGGAAGACGAGAGCGTACAGCCCGCCAACCTGAAACGTTCCGCCCGCCGACGTCACGTTGAACGACGTGGAGCGAAGGCCGCCGAAGGACGCACCAGAGTTGAAATCGAGCGATGGTTTTTCGGCCGAGATCGTTCTTGGCCGCGATGCGCTCGGAGCAGTCGCCGACTGATCACAACTCATCGACAGGACCGCGAGCACTGCTGCTCCAATAACCGGGAGCGCCTTCGAGTAGCTACGCATAGTCACCAGCCACCTCTTTGGAGCAACCAGCAAACACGTCCGTCGTCGGAGCGTCAGTCGAAGCTAAGCTCGGTCCTACGGATGTGCTAGCGTCAACTCTACGGCTGTGGTCGCTCTAGACTGGCTTCCAATGCGTCAAATCGTCTCGTCATCTCCGGGTATCCGAGCTTTTTGACTCGATCCGCGTACGCGCGCAGCAGTTCCCCAACACGAGTTCGGTCGATTCGGCTGACGGTCTCAGCGCACGAGGAGATGAGCCACGCGGCGCAATACATGTCCGTGGATTCGGCCAGCTCAACCGAGCGGACTAACCGTTCAACCACGTGTTGGCGCCGTTCGGCATCACCGATATCGGTTCGAATTTGGAGCGCTTCCACGACCTCGCGGCCCACGAACCAGTCGCTTCGATCTTTGCTGCGGCTCCGGAGCGCGCGAATCGCCGAGCGCGCCGCGTCTTCGTTCCCGAGCTCGAGAGCGCAAAGGCCGGCCCCTGCCGTCGCGCCCGCCTCGATGTCGGCCTGTCCGATTCGCTGCGCGAGCGAGACCGTCGTCTCGTAGAGCTGCGTCGCCGATTCCCATCGTCCGACTTCGCGCTCGGCGTGCGCCAGGTTGAACAGCGCGGCGAGCTGATACTCGCTGTGTTTCACCGCCACGAAAAGCCCGAGCGCTTCGCTGAACAGATCGCGGGCCTTGTCGTATTCGCCGCAGCGCTGGTGCAACACGCCGAGGTTCATCGCGCCCACGCCCCACATGTCGGGAATTCCGCCGGCGCGACCCACCGTGATCGCCTTCGAGTACGCTTCGAACGCGACGTCGAGCCGCGACTCGAATTGCGCGACGACGCCCATGTTCCCGTACGTCCTCGCCTGTCCGCGCGCATCGCCCGCACTCTCGTACAGCGCCAGCGCGCGCTCGAGAATCGTGTACGCGCGATTCGGCGACTCGCTGAACATTGCGCCGCCAAGACGCGTGACCGCGTCGGCGAGCAGCAGCGTGTCGCCGACCTGCTCCGCCATCGCTACGCCCTCGGCGGCAAAACGCTCGGACGTGCGCCGGTCGCCGAGCCGACCGTACGTCTGCGACATCATGAGCAGCACGGCGACGTTTTCGTGGTCGAAGCCGAGCCGCTTCCCTTCGGCCTCGAGCACCTTGAGCGCCTCGAGCGTGACGAGCGCCGGCTGGCCGAGCTCCATGCGCGCGCGCTCGCGAAGCCGCCGCAGAGTGAGCGACCGGCGCTCGTCACCCTGGCCGTCGAACCATTCGATGGCGAGGTCGCAGAGCTCCTCGACCTCGTCGAAGCGGCCGCCCGTCTCGGACAGGTGCGCGAGAGCCACGCGAATCTCGGCGAGCTCGCCGGGACTCGTCGCGTTCCGCGCCGCGAGCTGGAGATACGAGCTCGCCGCGCCGAACGCGTAGACGCGCTCGGCCGCTTTCGCCGCGAACTGGCCCCAGCAGTACGCGTCCGCCTGTTCACCGGCGGCGTCATAGTGCAGCGCGATGTCGTCCGCCGAATCCGGCCGCAACTTCTCCAGCGCCTGCGCCACTCGCAGATGCAGCTGCTTGCGTTGCTGCGCCGGGAGACCGTCGATCAAGACTTCGGCGACGTCGTCGTGCGTGAACGCGAAGCTTCCGCGCTTGCGTTTGCGAGTCGAATGCAAGAGCCCCGCGCTGAGAGCCTCCGAGAGCGCGAGGCGGACCGCCGGTTCGCTCCCCGCGCCCGCGGCCACGAGCAGGCGAATGTCGAACTCACGGCCGGCGATCGCCGCCGTCCAGAGCACTCCATATGTACTCGCCGAGAATCGCTCCAGCCGGTGCGCGATCAGCGCGGATCTGCCGGCGAGGACGCGGAGCTCCGACACCGGAGTCCACTCCCAGCGCATCCCGTTGTGCCAGACATATCCGTCCTCGACAAGCGACCGCAGCAGATGCGCGATGAAGAGCGGATTGCCTTCGGTGTGCCGGTAGATGAACGCGAGCAAGTCGCGACCAACGACTTGCCGGTGAAACGCGGCGTCGAGCCACTGCTTCACTTCGTCGCGCGTGAGATTCGCGACGGTGATCTCTCGGGCGAGCTCCGGGCGCAAACTGGCGCGGCGCATCCACGTACTGTCGTGTGGACCGCTCCCGAACCCGCTCGTCTCGGTGCGGAAGGTCATGCAGATCATGATCCGGTCGCCGTCGAGCTGTCGGATCAGATGCTCGAGCGCGTCCCACGACCACGAGTCGGCCCACTGCATCTCCTCGAGCACGAGCACGAGCGGTCCGTTCGACGCGAGCAGACGCACGTACTCGGCGAGCTCGCCGAGCAGGCGGAACTGGCTTCCCGGACGCGCAACGGCCGGCACCTCCCCGAGCGCCGGCTCCAGGTGTTGCAGCTCGGCCCATTCCCGTTCGGGTGCCGGCTGAAAGACGTGCGTCGCGCGGAGCAGCGCGCGCCACGCGCCGTACGCTTTTGGCAACGAGCGCTTGGGCGACGCGACCGACGCGAACAATCCGCCGCGCAGCCGCACCTCGGACTCGAGCTGCCTGAGCAGCGTCGCCGTACCCGTTCCGGCGGCGCCGGCAACGCTCACGACGCGCGGCTGTCCCGCGCTCGCCTCGTCCAGCCATTGCGTGAGCGACGCGAGCTCCTGGGTACGCCCGGCGAATCGATCGATGGAGAGCGGACGCCTCAGTGCGTCGTGATGCTGCGGCGGCATCGCCGCCGCACCGTCGCGCCCTTGCGACTGAATTCTGGTGAGCGCGGCGACCGCCGCCTCGAGCACGTCCTCGTACGATTGCCCGTGATCCGGCGCCGCCGCCGCGCCGATCGACAGGGTTCTCGCGGCTCCCCCGAATCCGCCGCCGAAGCGGTGGTTCCGGACCGCCGCGCAGATGCGGTCTCCGACGGCGCGTCCATCGTCGGCGCTCGCGTCGGTCAGGACCATCACGACCCGGCCGCCGACTTGGCCGATCAGATCGTCGCCGCGGATCGACGCGCCGATCATCTCGACCAGCTCTTTGTTCACCGCATCGACGTGATCGGACGACCAGCCCTCGGCGACAGACCCGGAGTTGCCGGCGTCTCGGTCGACCTCCGCCACCAGGACAGCGACCGGACCTGGCCCTGCCCCGCCGATGCGGCGTCCGGCCTCGGCCACGACCCTTCGGGCGGCGGCGTCGAGCTCGTTGGCGTCCAGGTACAGGTGCGACATTCTGTTCCTAGGGGCGAATTGGGCGCGATGGGGGTTCACAACCGTAGGAACGGGGAGCGAACCCCGCAAGATCTTTTTGCACCGGAAGTTGGCCCTCCCGACGGGGCCGGCGGGTATGGTTAACGAGGCGGGTCGGCGGCCGTCTACCTAGCGGCTACCCTGGTCCGGGATCACCCATGCGCCACCTTGTCGTTTTCTCGTTCGCCCTGATCGTCTCGGCGTGCAGCGCCCAGGCGTCGCGCAGTCAGACGCCGGCTACCCCCGCCGCGGCCCCACCGTCGGCAGCGGGGCAGCGACCCGTTCATCCGCGGTCGCGATGCAGGGCGAGTTGCTCCCCGATGAGCAGGTCCAGCAGGTCCTCAACCGACTGACCTTTGGCCCGCGGCCCGGCGACGCCGAGAAGGTGCGCGCCATGGGCATCGATAAGTGGATCGACCTGCAGCTCAGTCCGGAGCGCATCCCCGATCCCGCCGGCGACGACGTCATAAGGAACTACTCCGTCTTCTCGACGCCGACCGGCGACATCGTGCGGCAGTTCGAGGAGCTGCAGCGATTGCAGCGCCAGGCCAAGGCCGCGGGCGCGAACGACTCGATGATGACGAAACCCGAGGCGCGGCAGGAAGTGCTCGCACAGAACCCGCAGCTCGCGCAGGCCGCGCAGCGCAATCAGCAGATGGTCGGCCAGATCCAGTCCGCGCAGCTCGCCCGCGCCGTATCGAGCGAACGCCAGCTCGACGAGGTCATGGTCGACTTTTGGGAGAATCACTTCAGCGTGTTCGCCGGCAAAGGGCAGACGCGCTTGTATATCGCCCAGTACGATCGCGACGTCATTCGTCCGCACGCGCTCGGGAAGTTCCGGGATCTGCTTGGCGCGGTGGCGCACAGTCCGGCGATGCTCTTCTTCCTGGACAACTGGCAGAGCGCCGCGGACAGCACGCATCCCACGCTGGCGCAGGCGCGTCGACCGATGGCGATGCGGCGTCCAGGCTTCAGGATTCTCGCCCCGGCTCGCCCGCCCCTGCCCCAGCAGCAGCAGCGCGCGAAGCGAGGGTTGAACGAGAACTACGCGCGCGAGCTGATGGAGCTCCACACGCTCGGCGTCGACGGCGGCTACACACAGAAGGACGTGCAGGAAGTCGCGCGCGCGCTCACCGGCTGGACGTTCAACCGACAGTCGGGTGAGTTCCAGTTCAACCCGATCATCCACGACGCCGGCGAGAAGACGATACTCGGCCAGAAGTTCCCCGCAGGACGCGGCGAGGACGAAGGCGACCGTGTGCTCGACCTCGTCGCGAGCAATCCGTCGACGGCTCACTTCATCGTCACAAAGCTGGCGCGCCATTTCGTGAGCGACGATCCGCCGAAGGCGCTCGTCGATCGTTGCGCGACCACGTTCAGCAAGACGCAAGGCGACATCCGCGAGACGCTGCGTTGCGTCGTCACGAGCCCCGAGTTCTTCAGCCGAGCCGCGTACCGTTCCAAGGTGAAAACGCCGTTCGAGGTCGTGGCCAGCGCACTGCGCGCCGTGAATGCGGCCCCGGATCCGACCCCGCGCACCGCGCAACTAGTGGCGAAACTCGGCCAGCCGATCTTCGGCCGGCAGACGCCCGATGGATGGCCGGATCGCGGCGACGCGTGGATGAACACTGGCGCGATCCTGAACCGAATCAACTTCGGTCTCAGCCTAGCGGCCGGTCAGATCCCCGGCGCGCAGCTCACCAACTGGAGCGACTTCGCGGCGCTGCGCACGCAGCCTCGCACGCAACAGGTGGACGCGGTCGTGAAGTCGATGCTCGGCGGGCAGGTGTCTCCGGAGACGCGGCAGGTGCTCATGAGCGGCGAGAACCCGATGCTGGCCGCCACCGACGCGAACGGAATGGCGGATAGCTCGACGATGGGCTTTGGCCGCGGCGGACGGGGCGGTGGTCGCGGAGCTCAGCAACAGGCGAAGCCCGACGGCAAGGGATTCCCACGCGGTCCGGGGGCGCAGATCCCGGGCTTCGGCCGGCCGGTGAACTTGCAGGGACTTCCGCAGGTCGTGGGTCTCGCGCTCGGTGCTCCCGAATTCCAACGGCGATAGTCAGCAGTTTGAGGCAAGCCCGGTAGCATATAGAGGATAGCGATATGAATCGTCGAGTTTTCATGAAGTCGGGCGCGATGGCGCTCGCCACGATGGGACTGAATCCCAGCTTCCTGCGACGCACGGTGTTCGCGCAGGATCTGCTCAAGGGCGCCGCTCTGCGAGGAAACGGGCGCGGCAAGGTGCTGGTGGTTCTGTTCCAGCGCGGCGCGGCCGACGCGTTGAACGTCGTCGTGCCACACGGCGAGCGCGCCTACTACGCGATGCGGCCGACGATCGCGATTCCCCGTCCCGTCTCCGGCGCGGCGAACACGGCGATCGACCTCGACGGATTCTTCGGTCTGCACCCGTCGCTGTCGCCGTTCAAGCGGCTGTGGGACGACGGCATTCTCGCGCCGGTGCACGCGGTCGGCTCGCCGAGCAACTCGCGGTCGCACTTCGACGCGCAGGACTATATGGAAAGCGGCACGCCCGACAACAAGGGCACGCGCGACGGATGGCTCAACCGGTACCTCGCCGTCAAAGGCACGTGCGACGAGTGCAAGCTTCACGACGCCGCCGGTACCGCGAAGGCGTCGCCGTTCCAGGCTGTCGCGATGACGCCGCAGACGCCGCGCATCCTCGAGGGCGACTCGCCGACCGTCGCGATGAACAGCATCGACGAGTTCACCATTCGAACGAACGGCACGCAGGCCGAACGCATCGAAGCGCTCTATCGCACCGGCACCGCCGACGTCGTGCACGCGGCGGGCGGCGAGATGTTCGAGGCGATGAAGATCCTCAAGAACGCGAACCCGCAGCAGTACATCCCCGAGAATTCGGCGGACTATCCGCGCTCGCCGTTCGGCCAGCACCTGAAGCAGATCGCGCAGCTCATCAAATCCGACGTCGGCCTCGAGATCGCCTTCGCCGACGTGGGCGGCTGGGACACGCACGTGAATCAGGGCGGCGCCACCGGCCAGCTCGCGCAACGGCTCGACGACTTCTCCAAGTCGATCGCGGCGATGGTGCAGGACCTCGGCAACCGCATGGCCGACGTCACGATTCTCACGATGTCCGAGTTCGGCCGCACGGCGCGCCAGAACGGCAACGCGGGCACGGACCACGGCCACGCGACGTCGATGTTCGTCATCGGCGGCGACGTGAAGGGAAAGAAGGTCCACGGCAAGTGGCCGGGGCTCGAGCCCGAGCAGTTGAACGAGGGCCGCGACCTCGCGCTCACGACGGACTTCCGGTCGGTCTTCTCGGAGGTCGCGTTCAAGCACCTCGGCGCGGCGAAGATGGACGCGGTATTCCCCGGCTTCCACGGGGATCAGACCAAATGGCTGGGCGTCATCTAGGCGTGGAGATTAATCGAGAAATCGGACGTCTGAATTCTGACATCAGACGTCCGATTTCTTTTGTAGACGAACCAGCTCTGCTGTGAGCCGTCTAGCTGTCGAGCCGTCTAGCCGTCCAGCCGTCCAGCCAAACATGTTCAGCCAACTCGAACGACTCGACGGAGAAACCGCTGCGGCCGCACGCGATCGATCATCGCGTAGAAGGCAAGTCGGTCCACCAGCAGCTCGCAGAGCGCCGCGCGGAATCCAGTCTCCCATTCCATCGGCGGCAACGAGACGCTCGACTCCGCGACCAGAAGCGCGCGGTATCGCTCGACCCACCGCGCGAT
The DNA here is from genome assembly GCA_963789315.1 of uncultured Gemmatimonadaceae bacterium. Classification (GTDB taxonomy): domain Bacteria; phylum Gemmatimonadota; class Gemmatimonadetes; order Gemmatimonadales; family Gemmatimonadaceae; genus JAQBQB01. The sequence goes on from CAWBKI010000016.1 coordinate 1,035,587, forward strand.
CGTCCGCGGCGCCGCATCGGGCGGCAGGACGAACGACAGAAACTCGGCGAGGTCGCGCTGCGGCGCGCCGATGGTCGCCAAGCTCCCAGTCGAACGCGCACAGACGCAGCCCGCCCGAATCGCGGCGAAGCGCGATGTTGCGCGGATTGAAGTCGTTGTGGATGAGCGTTTGCGGCAACGATGCGAGCACGCCGGCCCACGACGCGACGTCCTCGACGAGCTCGTCGTGTATTCGACGCAACCCCGGCGCCGCAAATCCCGCCGACCGCGTGTGCGCGTGCCGAGCCAATTCGCGCCACAGCGGCGCCATCTCGATCCATTTGCTCTCGTCGCGCTGCGCAATCCAGGGCTCGCGCCCCAGTGCCGCCGTTCGGCCAAGGCGCGCTGAGTGAATGCTCGCCAGGCCGGCGAGCGCGGCATCGATCGACTCGTCGTCCCAGCGTGAAGGATCGTTCGCGTTGATGAGCGCCGCGTCGGCTATCGATTCGAGCACGACGACCCATCGCCGCCGTGAATCGTCGCGCTCGATGAGCACGGGCCGCGGCCTGTGCTCCCGAATCCCGGCGTCATCGAGCTGATAGATGGCGAGCTCGCGCAGGTGCGACCGCGTGAGTCCAAGGTCGTCGCGAAACCGGCGGACTTCGTCGCGAAGCGTCGGCGACGCCAAGCCGGCCAGCGCGACGGCGACGTCGATCGACTGAGCGTCCGGTGACTTTGCCTTGACGAAGAGCCGCACGTCGCGCGACGAGCCGTCGTCGCCGACCGCCTCGACGCTCGCATGAAACAACCCGCTCTGTGCCCCGGAACGCCACGCCGTCAGCTCGGCGACGATGCTCTCCTCGCTCGCCAAGGGTGAAAGCGAGATCCGCCCCACGCTCACCCGCTCGCCGAGCAATTCGCCCAGACCGTTCCGCAGCGCCTCGCTCGGCTCGATGACCGCCCGCGCACCGGCCGGCGGCTGGCTGGCGCCTCCGGAAACGCCGACGTCCGGCACGACGCCTCGGCAAACGAAATCATCGAAGTAACGCGAGAGCAGCCGCGAGTCCACGTCGCGAATCGCTACGCCGAGGGCGTCCAGCGAGCGCCTGGAATTCGCGCTCTCGACCTGAGAGCGCCGCGACTCTTCCAATAACTCGGGAAGAGTCGGTCCGTCTTCGGCCGACACACGACGCACGAAGAACGATCGCAACGCGTACAGCGGGTGGCTCGCGTCCGCGGTCCCGCGAAGTATCTCGGCCCACTCGGCATACGGCAGCAACTCGACGTCGTATCCACGGAGCCGCATCCAGAGCACGCATTCCCGCCAATGGCGCGGACGCTCGGACGTGACGTGGTGGATGCCGCTTCCGCTTTCATGAGCCAGCGCGAGG